>JBGCFC010000238.1:0-3654 GCA_045106715.1 Sandaracinaceae bacterium | reverse complement strand
CGGACGAGTCGGGACCACGTCTCGTAGGACGCGAACACCTTCCCAGCGCGCTTTCCGAGGAGCGCCAGCGAACGCAGCGAGAGGTGCTTGTACTGCTCGGCCTCGACCAGGTCGCGGATGGCGCCGCGCTCGTCGCGGGTGAGGCGGCCGGAGACGGTCGGAGGACACGGCGGCGCGTCGTCGAGCGCGCAAGCACGCTCGCGCCGACTCCATGCACCGGCGCGAGCGGGTGTCAGACCGACGATGCGCAACGCGGCGCTGCGGCCGATTGCTGCCTCGGCTCGCGCAACCGCATGGAGAACTCGCCTCTTGCCCGATGCGCCCGGAACGCGGACTCCAGCGAGCGTTGCTCCGCTCACGCGGACCAGGGTCACGAGCAAGCGGACCACGGTAGCCAGGACCGCGGCGCGCTTCTCGAGGCGCGCCACCTCGGCGTAGAGCGCGACAATCTCGGTGTCCCGGGCGTCCAGGGTGACGACTTCGGACACACCTCGAGCGAGCCACGATCGGCCAGTCGAATCGGGGATCGCCAGTCCCGGGAACAGGTCGGGGTTTCCGGCCTCCACGATCGCGTTCCGGATACGGTGATCGTACTGCTTTCGGGCCGGCGCGGACATCGCCAGGGTCATGCGCGGCCGACGGCGCAGCGCAACCCGGGACCGGTGCCAGCAGTGGCCGCGCAAATGCGCGTCATGAGAGTTGGCAAGCTCTCGGACAGCGCAGCGCCGTTCCTGATTAGCAAGGGATTCACGTTCGTGAACCTCGTCTACTCAGAAGGCCACAGGCTGCTCTAGCTCCGTGGCAGCCGGATCGGCCGCACAGAGGAGTTGCTCGAGACCCTGCGGCGCGTGGAGCCGCCGGACGGGCACGCACAGCTTGGGCCATTGATCTCGAGAGAAGGCAACTGACACACCGCGGCGTCGATGTGTTCTGCGCGGGTGGCGCAGCACTCTTCGCCACTCAGCAGCGCCCGAAACATGCCCACCTTCCACTCGACCACGTAGCGCACGTCTCGGGTGCGGGTGGTAGGATTGATGCGTCAGCGAGTGCGCATTCGGGGCGTCGTATAACTTCGAACGACCGAATCCCTCGTTGCCCTCTATCGAGGACAACTTCGAGCCCCCCATCTCGTACGCGCATCCTCCTGGGTGATGGGTCGTACCGGGGCCACCGAACCTGAGTGGGCTGCATCGAATCGCGCGACACGAAAAAGACGACATCCTCGGACGGTCGAGAGGAGAAGTGGGCGCCTACCCACGACGCAAAACCGATAATCCACCAGCCAGTGGGCCCGGCCCGTGCTCCCGAAATCCCGAATTGCAGGGCGCTGTCCGGAACTTCTCCGACGAGCATTCGAGCCGAAGCGCTCGCCGCCTTGAGGTAGAAGTGCCCTTGGCTGTCCACGCCAGCCCAGCCAACGCCGTCGATGTCTCGGAAGGCCACGGCGGCGCCGGCCAACACCTCCTCCGTAGGCAGGCCATCCACGTGCAGCACAAACCGTCCCCTCGCGCGCTGTTGAAAGCTGACCCCCTGGCACTCAGGAGGATCCTCGAACGAGGCCTCACTCACGTTGTTCGTCCAGCGATATGTGAACGGGGATTCATTACACGTTGGCGCGGAATGCACCGCGGGCGGTACTTGATTGACAGGTGCTCCGCAGGCCAACAGGGTGGCCAGGCCGAGGAGCGGTGATCGATTGAACCTCACTGGGTACGTCGGCGTTCGCGTTGCGCTTGCTGGTCTTGGCGACGGGCGGCTCTCGCGGTGCTCTCATACCGTGCGCGCTGTTCCAGGAACCGAAGTCTCTCCCTTCGGATTTCTGCTGCGTCTCGTCGAATACTGGCAGTGCTCTCTTGCCAACGAATGACTCGAGTTCCCATCGCCCCGCCCATCTCTCCTGCGAAGTGTCTGGCATGGCGTACCTGAGCGCGACCCTGGGAATTCTGTGGGGTGGGGCTCTCGAGATCCATGTAGAACGCGAGCAAGTCGGCCTCTGCGTCCGCGAAGGTGTGCTGAGTCAATGGCCCGCGGGTATGGGGCGGCGACTGATGGATCGAGTTCTGCCGACTGCCGCGGGCGAAGTAGCTCGTATCCCGCCACGCGTGGACCACGAGTTCATGAACGAGTGTCTCTCCCAAGCCTAGAAGCGAGCGCTCCGTAACGGGACCTTCGCGGTTGAGGCGGTGTGTAGCGACGATAATGTCAACGCTCGTAACTGGACTCGGCATGCGAGTGTATCGGAATGATCCTCTCGGATCGACCCAGCCTTCACTATCTGGACGAGTCACGCCGAAGGCGGCTCCTCCTCTAATGAGCCTTGCCGCCTGCATCGTTATGGTCGCGTCACCATGTGTCAGATCAACGAGGCGTCCGTAGACCCACGAGAGTCCATGGTGGGCTTCCCCCGATTTCGCGGACAGTTTGACTATGCCGCAAGCGCGGCGACTTGAGACCTGATTTCGAACTCGATGGGACTGAGGTAGCTGAGCTTGGAGTGGCGCCGCTCGGGGTTGTAGAAGGACTCGATGAACTCGCCGATGGAGGCGAGCGCCCGGGCGCAGGTCTCGTAGCGCTCTCGGTGAATGCGCTCGCCCTTGAGGGTACTGAAGAAGCTCTCGGCGACAGCATTGTCACAGCAATCCCCCTTGCGGCTCATGCTCGCGATGATGCCGTTCTCGGCGAGCGCGCGGCGGTAGTCGGCGCTCGCGTAGGGGCTCCCGCGGTCCGAGTGGTGCACGAGCCCTGGAGCCGGCTTTCGGGCGGTCACGGCCATTTCCAGGGCGGCCAGCGCGAGGTGAGTGTCGTTGGTGCCGCTCGTTGCCCAGCCGACGACGCGTCGAGCGTACAGTTCGAGGATCACGGCGAGGAACAGCCAACCTTCCTGGGTCCAGACGCAGGTGACATCGGTCACCCAGACCTCGTTGGGAGCGTCGGCCTCGAAATCTCGCTGAAGGAGGTTCGGGGCAATCGGGCTCTCGTGCTTCGAGTCCGTTGTCTTGCGAAAGCGACGCCGGCGCCGGGCAGACAGGCCCTGCTCGCGCATCAGCCGCTCGACTCGCTTTCGGCTCACCGCGATGCCTCGGGCACGAAGCTCGGCGTGAACCCGTGGGCTCCCATAGCGGCCGCGGCTGCGCCGATGGACGGCAGCGACCTCGACCGCCAACCGCGCGTCCTCCCGCGTCCGCGCCGGAGCAGGCCGGTTGCGCCACGCGTAGAATCCACTCCTCGAGACCCCGAGTAGTTCGCACATCAAGGCCACGGGAAAGGCCACCGCCCTCGACAGGATGAACGCGTACTTCACGCGTTCTCCTTCGCGAAGAAGGTGGCCGCCGCTTTTAGAATCTCGCGCTCCGTTCGCAGACGCTTGTTCTCGCGGCGTAGACGTGTCAGCTCGTCGCGCTCCACGGTGGTCAGCTCGCCTGGCTTGCCGCGACCGGCGTCCACCTCGGCGCGGCGCACCCACTCACGAACGGCCGTTGTCGTCAGCCCCAGGTCCTTCGAGACTTGGCCGATGCTGCGGTCACCGACCTGGCACAGCGCCACGACCTCCGCCTTGAACTCCGGCGTGAACGTCCTTCTCTTCCTTCGAGCCATGAACACCTCCTACCCCATGAGGGGCTTGTTGGGGTGTCCACGAAACCGGGGGAGCCTCAA
>JBGCFC010000237.1:0-12963 GCA_045106715.1 Sandaracinaceae bacterium | reverse complement strand
CAGCTTCTCGCTCTGGCCGGCGGCGATGATGACGTCGCCGGCGTCGCCTAGCACGTCGCTGAGGTACCCGCTGCTGAGCGTGGGCCCAGGCCACTTGCCTGCCAGCGGCCGCTCCCGCGGCTGCCCCGCCGTGGGCCAGTGGCGGTGGGGGTGCGTCTGCGACGCCTTACACGCCTCCGCCGGCGGGCGACTCGCCTCCCTGGGCCAGCGGCGGAGATGCCAACGCCTCGACCGCGCTCGACAAACCGGCGTTCGACTTCGACGTCAAGGAACCCCCGTCCGGCGGGTGGAACAGCGGCCCGAGCACATCGGCGGCGGTCGCCGCGCCCGCTGCCGCAGCGAGTTCGTCGTCGGCCGCCAGCTCAAACACCTCCGCTCGACGTCCCGCGGCGCGAGGTGGCCTGCCGATGCCCCCGCCGGCGCCGAAGTCGGACCTCCCGCTCTACATCGGGCTCGGGGTCGTGGTCCTCTTGATCTTGGTGGTCAGCGTCGGGGTCATCATCGGGATCGCGGGAGGCTTCTCGGACGATCCCGAGGGCGACACCACGGAGCAGGTCGAGGACTGAGTTTTCGAATGTGCGCGCTTCGCGCATTCTCGCACATTCGAAAACTCACCATGTTCTGGTGGCGCGTGCGCGCCACGGACGAGGGGCAAGCCCCTCGAGCTCCCCGTCTCCGATTCATCGATAGTCTTTGAGTTCTCGAATGTGCGCGCTTCGCGCGTTTTTGCTCATTCGAAAACTCACCATGCTCTGGTGGCGCGTGCGCGCCACGGACGAGGGGCAAGCCCGTCGAGTCCTCCTCTCCGATTCATCGACTGGCTTTGACTCCGGCCGATCAGAGCCCGACGGGCTGCCGACCCTCGAAGTCGATCCGCCCTCCGACACGCATTCCGACGTCCATAGTCCAGCCGCGCGCGACCGGGCTGTCGATACCGAAGTACTGGCGCACGCCGAGTCCGCCGCCGATCACGAAGTTCTGAACGTGAACCGCCAGATCCAGGCCAAAGCGCCAGCCCAAGCCCGCGTGATCGAGCGACTCGCTCGCGTCCCGTCGGACGGCGAGGTCGGGGCCGTTGTCTTGCCCTCCGTTGCCGAGCCCGGCGTCGGCGTGCACGCCGGAGACCGCCAGGATTCCACTCATGTGCACCCGAATGTCCCCTCCGCTCATGCAGGGGAAGAGCGTGCGTGCCGCCAGCCCGGCGTCCATGGTCGTGAGGCGAAACGCGTGACCGTCGACGGCGCCCATCATGGCGCCCGCTTGGTGGGCGCCCGCGACCATCGGGCCGACGGCGAAGTAGCGGTTGAACCCGTAGTAGAGCCGCGCGTCGGCCCCGGCCGAGAGCCCCGACTGCGCGTCGTAGCCATACCCGCCGAGCGCCTCTCCACTTCCCGTTGCCGTTCTTTCGGAGAGCGTCGCCGGGAGCGTCAGTTCGAGGTCGGTCCAGCCGTCGTCGGCCAACGCGGGCGACGCAAGAAGACCGGTGAGGGCAGACAGAAAGAGAGCCAGGGGAGCGCGCATGATGAGACCTCCGAGAGCCGCGATGGACGGTTGCCACGGGGAATCCGGGGCGACGGCCGAGTGAGCGAGTCCAGCCTGTGCGCACGCGTCCGCTGGATCGAATTACAGTTGTTCACAACGGCCCCCGGCGCCGCGCTCACGACAAAGCGGCGGGTGGCGGAGTGCAGTGATACAAAGCCGGCGTGACCCGTCGACCTTGGTTCCTGTTCCTCGGGCTGCTCGCCACGCTGCCCGTCCTTCTCGCGGCCTCCCGCGCCGACGCCCAGTCTTGCGCGATGCTGGCACCGGGCGTCCCCGCAGAAGGCACACCCGCTCCCGAGTCCGCCCGCGAGGCGGCGAGCGCCGCGGTCTCGCGTCAGCTGACGGAGGACGCCGTAACCGTCCTTCCGGCCGAAGAGGCGCGTCGACGGCTCGTGGACGAGTTGCACGCCGAGTGCACGGAGATCGGTTGCGGCGGCGCTGTCGTCCGCAGTCTCGGGGTCGACTTCGCCGTGCTCGTGACGGTCTGGGCGCCCAGCGGGGAGCCCAGCAGCGTATCAATCGCGCTCATAGGGGCCGACGACTCCCTCGGCGGCGAGGCGCCGATCGAAGACGGCAACGTCGTGTCGGCCGCCCTTCGTGCGCTCACCATCGCGTACCAACGCTGGCAGGCCTCTCAGATGGGCTTCGTCGAGGTCTCCAGCACACCCCCAGGCGCGGACGTGCGCATCGACGGTCGCCCTGTCGGCGAGACCCCGCTGCGCCGGCTTGTGATGCAGGGCGAGCGGACCGTCTCGGTCTCACTGCAAGGCCACACCAGCGAGGAGCAGCGCATCGAGGTCGCCCCCACCCAGAGTCACCCGGTGGCGTTTGCGCTCGTCCCGGTGATGGAGGAACTCCCCGTCAACGCCCCATCCAGCGGCGAGGCAGACCTCGGCTGGCTCAACTGGGTTGCGGGGATCGGGCTGGTCGCGGGGAGCGTGGGAGCGGCGATCGCTCCGGTCCATACGCTGGCCCGGCTCGGCGAATGCCACGAACAGACCATGGGCGGCGTGTGCCGAACCGAGGTTCAGTTCGGCGCCGTCAGCGGCGTGCTTCTCGGGGTGAGCGCGATCGCGCTGGGGGTCGGCGTGACCCTCCTCGTGATTCAGCCCTTCGGCGGAGATGAGCCCGTCGAAGTCGACGTATCGGCGCAGCCCGAAGCCGCGTCCGTGCGCGTGTCCGGCCGCTTCTAATCAGTCAACTGACCAGCAAGCAGGACGCTAGCGCCGACCACGGGCCCAGGTGTCCTCGGCGGAGGTCGCAACGCGCCTCGGCGGCGGGAGCGGGCCTCGCTTCGGCGCTTCCGAGCTGGACCCGGTCGCGCTCGTCGATCCGCAACACGACTCCCGCCTCGGCCATCTTGCTAGGCGGCGGCGCGCGCGTCGAGGTAGAGCCGAAGATGGGTCAGACCCTCTTGCACCGCCGGCCGCAGGCCCGCCGCAATCAGCCGCGCCACGCCCGGCAGAGGCGACTCGAGCAGGATGTCCCAAGAGAGCTGGCTTCCTGTCTGGCCCCACGGCTCGACCAGGATCTCTCCACGATGGAACCGCAACCCGGGTGTCTTCGAGACGACCCGATAGACGAGCCGGCGCGGCGGGTCGAAATAGGTGATGCGCTCATCGACTTCGAGCCCGCCCGGGAGATGAAGACGCCGGGTCGTTCCGACCGCACCCTCGGGCGGTCCCGCGATGACCGAGACCTTCGCCTTCATCCACTGGTCCATGGAGCCGAAGTCGGCAAGCGCGGCGAACAGCGCCTCCGGCGGAACCGCGAAGCTCTCTTCCAAGAGGACGCGGGCCTGACTCACGGCTTGCTCCAGTTCACGTCGACGACCTCGTAGTTCCGAATGCCACCGGGCGCCTTGACCTTGATCTCGTCGCCGACCTCGCGATTGATGAGCGCGCGCGCCATCGGCGCTGTGACGCTGATCGTGCCGTGCTTGAGGTCAGCCTCTTCGGAGCCGACGATGCGGTAGGTGACCTCGTCACCGTTGTCGATGTCCTCGAGCGTGACCCACGCGCCGAATCGGATGCGCTCCCCGCTGAGCTTCGAGGTGTCGATGACCTCCGCCCGCGCGAGCTTGTCCTCGATGATGTCGACCCGCGCCTTCACCATGCCCTGCCGCTCGCGCGCCGCGTGGTACTCGGCGTTCTCCTTGAGGTCGCCCTCCTCGGCCGCCTCGCCGATCGCGCGCGCCAGCTCGTGGATTTCGGATTTCTTGAGCTTGAGCTCGGCCTTGAGTGCGGCCTGCCCCTCGGGCGTCATCGGTTCCTTGTCCATCGTCATTCCTCGGGGTTGCGAGCGTGGCACGTAGCACACGCGGCGCGGGCGCGCTGGCTACTCCTCGACGGTCTCCCGGACCAGCGCCCGGTCGTGGAAAAGAAGCATCTCGAGCACGCCCGGGCCGCGGTTGAAGATGTAGTCGTGCGGCCCGGGCACGGTCGTCAGCGTGTGATTCACGTGGTGTTCACGCAGCCCCAGGCTCAGGCGACGCGTGGCCCAGAGGAACGGGTCGTCGTCGCTGGTCAGGAGCCGGATGTGTTGCGGCGGAACTGACGTCGAGGCGAGCGCGGCCAGCTCGGGCTCCATGCCTCGGATGGCAGGCTGGCTGGCCCCGACCGCACCGAAGATCGTCGGGTGGCGGAACCCGGCCTCCAGCGCCACGCGCCCTCCGAGCGACACCCCGTCGATCCCGAGGCCCTCGCGCGTTTGTGCCACCCCATCGAAGCGCGCGCGGATCGCGTCTACGAGCGGCCCAGCGAGCCAATCCGCGTACTCCGTCACGTCCCAGGCACCGAGTTCCTCGCCGCTGAGGTCCGGTACATACGGCGTGACGACGACGACCCCCCGGTAGGGCTGGCTGCGCAAGCGCGCGTTCACGGAGCGGAGGTGCTCCGGACGAACCAAGGTGCGGTAGTCCCCTTGCGAGAGGCGATTGCGCGCGAGCGCCTCGAACGCGTTGGGCATCAGATACCGCACCGCCCAGGCGAGGTAGCCACGCTCCGGTCCGACCAGCGCCTCGCCCCGCCCGTGAAGCGCGATGACCATCGGATAGCGGCGCCCAGGCGGGCTCAGTCGGTGGTCGGGCCGCCGCGGAAACGAGAGCAGCACACGCTGCGGCCCCCAGGGCGTGTCGACATCCACACGGCGGTACTGAACCCAGTCACTGGGCGGCTGGGCGACGGTGGGCTGCACCACCAGCGCCACGCACAGCGCCACGCCGGAACAGAGCGCAAACGCCTTCTCCATGCCCCACCGCAGCCGTGTTCCTCGCCCCTCCACGGGGCCGATGCTCGCACACTTCCGCCCGGGCTCTCACCCCTTCGGAGCGAGGTCGGCGTGGTATTCCTGCAGCGAACGCACCGACAGGGGTCGGGTGAGCCGAGACTCGATGCCGGTCACGGCCGCCGTCGCCGCCGCGATGGTCGTGAAGTACGGAATGCCCGAGACGAGCGTGGCCCGCCGAAGCGAGTAGCTGTCGCGGATGGCTTTGTCGCCCGCGGTGGTGTTGATGACCATCGCGATGTCGCCGTCCTGGATGCGGTCGACGCAGTGGGGGCGCCCCTCGTAGACCTTGTGCACCCGTTCGGCATCGACACCCGCGCGCTCGAAGCTCGCCACGGTGCCCCCGGTGGCGAGCACCCGGAACCCGAGCTTGCTCAGCCGGGCCGCGAGCTCGGTGGCCGCGGGCTTGTCGTCGTTGCGCACGCTGATGAAGACGTTGCCGCTCGAGGGCAGGTCGCTGCCGCTGGCCATCTGCGCCTTGAGGAACGCGCTGGGGAAGTCCTCGGCGATGCCCATGACTTCGCCGGTCGAGCGCATCTCGGGGCCGAGCAACGTGTCGACGCCGGGGAACTTGTGGAACGGGAAGACCGATTCCTTCACCGCGACGTGCTGGGGCACGACCTCGGAGTCGACCCCGAGCGCCTCGAGCGTTTCGCCGGCCATCACCTTCGCGGCGATCTTGGCGAGCGGAACCCCGATGGCCTTGCTCACAAAGGGGATCGTGCGGGACGCGCGCGGATTGACCTCGATGACGTAGACGGCGCTTCCTCGGACTGCGAACTGCACGTTCATGAGCCCGACGACGCCCAGCTCGAGCGCGAGCGCGCGGGTGGAGCTGCGGATGGTCGCGAGCACCTCGGGCGGCAAGGCGTGCGCGGGCAGGACCATCGACGAGTCGCCCGAGTGAACGCCGGCCTCCTCGATGTGCTGCATCAGGCCCCCGATCACCACGGTCTTGCCGTCCGCCACGCAGTCGACATCCACTTCGATGGCGTCCCGGAGGAATTCGTCGATCAGGATGGTCTGGGCCGACGCGCCTTCGACGGCGGCCAGCGCCACCGCCATGTAGCGCGCGAGATCCGTGCGTGAGTAGACGACCTCCATGGCGCGGCCGCCGAGCACGTAGCTGGGCCGGACGACGACCGGGTAGCCGATGCTGTCCGCCACTTCCATGGCTTCGGCCGCGCCGCGCGCGATGCCTCCGCGAGGGCGCCGCAGGTTCAGCAGCTCGAGCAGCGCCTCGAAGCGTTCGCGGTCTTCGGCTCGGTCGATGGCGTCCGCCGAGGTGCCCAGGATCGGCACGCCCGCCTCGCTGAGCGCCACCGAGAGCCGGAGCGGCGTCTGCCCGCCGAACTGGACGATCAGGCCCTTGGGCTTTTCGCGGTCGACGATGGCCATGACGTCTTCGTACGTCAGCGGCTCGAAGTACAAACGGTCCGAGGTGTCGAAGTCGGTGCTCACCGTCTCCGGGTTGCAGTTGACCATCACGGTCTCGTACCCGAGCTCGGAGAGCGCGTAGGCCGCGTGCACACAGCAATAGTCGAACTCGATCCCCTGGCCGATGCGGTTGGGACCGCCGCCGAGGATCATGATCTTTTCTTTGTCGGTGGGCGGCGCCTCGCTGTGCTCGCCCCAGGTCGAGTAGAGGTACGGCGTGATGGCCTCGAACTCCGCCGCGCAGGTGTCGACCCGGGCGTAGACCGGAGTGAGCCCTTCGGCGATGCGCTCCTTTCGGATCACGGACGCTTCCACGCCGCGAAGGGCCGCGATCTGTGGGTCCGAGAAGCCGAGCTCCTTCGCCCGGCGCAGCGTCTCGACCGAGGTGTCGGCCGCCAGCTGCCGCTCCATCGCGACGAGTTCCTCAAACTGAGTGAGGAACCACGGGTCGATCTGGGTCGCCTCGAACAGATCCTCGACGCTCAGCCCAAGCCGGAAGGCGTCGAGCAAGTACCAGAGACGATCCGAGAGCGGCGTGCGGATCAGCTCGAGCAGCGCGTCGCGAAGCTCGTCGTCGGTGGGCTCCGGGAGTTCGAGCTCGCGGCCGGGCGGCGCCGGCGGTAGGTCGCGGCTGGCGTCTGCGCCCTTGAGCGCACGCGCCTCGGCGACGAGTTTTCGGTAGTCGACCCGCTCACGCAGCGGGACCAGCCCTTCACGACCAATCTCAAGCGAGCGCGCCGCCTTCTGCACGGACTGCTTGAACGTGCGACCGATGCTCATCGCTTCGCCGACTGACTTCATCTGGGTCGTCAGCCGCGGGTCGGCCCCGCGGAACTTCTCGAACGCGAACCGCGGCCACTTCGTGACGACGTAGTCGATGGTCGGCTCGAAAGCGGCGCTCGTGCCCGTGATGTCGTTCCGGAGCTCATCCAGCCGGTAGCCGACCGCGAGCTTCGCCGCGATCTTCGCGATCGGATAGCCTGTCGCCTTGCTTGCCAGCGCGCTCGAGCGGCTGACCCGGGGATTCATCTCGATGACGATGACGCGCCCGTCTTCGGGGTTGACCGCGAACTGGACATTGCTTCCGCCCGTCTCGACCCCGATCTCGCTCATGACCGCGCGCGCGCCGTCGCGGAGACGCTGGTATTCGCGATCGGTCAGTGTCATCGCGGGGGCGACCGTCACGGAATCCCCCGTGTGCACGCCCATCGGGTCGATGTTCTCGATGGTGCAGATGACCGCGAAGTTGTCGGCGTGGTCGCGGATGACCTCGAGCTCGAACTCCTTCCACCCGAGGATCGACTCCTCGACGAGGCACTCGTGCGTGGGGCTCTGCGCGAACGCCCACTGCAGCTTCGACTCGAGTTCCTGCCGGTTGTAGGCGATGCCGCCGCCGGAGCCGCCCATCGTGAAGCTCGGACGCAAGACGACGGGGAAGCCGCCGAGCCCCTCGACCTGTTCGATCGCGCCGTCGATGCTCTTGGCCGTGAACGCGTTCGCCACGTTCAGGCCGATCTTGATCATCGCCGCCTTGAAGAGGTCCCGGTCCTCGGCCTTCTCGATTGCGTCCGGGCTCGCGCCGATCAGCTCGACGCCGTACTTCTCTAGGACGCCCGTCCGGTCCAAGGCGAGGCCCAGGTTGAGCGCCGTCTGACCGCCGAGCGTCGGAAGCACCGCGTCGGGGCGCTCCCGATCGATGATCTGGGTGACCATCTCGACAGTGAGGGGCTCCACGTACGTGCGATCCGCGAACTGCGGGTCGGTCATGATCGTGGCCGGGTTGGAGTTGACGAGGATGACCTCGTACCCCTCTTCTTTCAGGGCTTTTGCACCCTGAGTCCCGGAGTAATCGAACTCGCAGGCCTGGCCGATCACGATCGGTCCCGAGCCCAAAAGCAGAATCTTCGACAGGTCATCGCGCCTGGGCATGGTGGCGCGGGGATACGTCAGCCTTGGGGGCCGTGCAAGGCGCGTCGGGCCACGTGGGGATCCTCGGCGATCTTCACGAGCTGGGCCTCCCCGCGGGAATCGAGCGCCCGCACCGCAGCGGCCCGGCCCTTGGGCCCCTCGAGCGGCTCCAGCGTGACCTCGATGCCGCGCGCGCCGATCGCATCCCGAAAGCGCGCGCCCCATTCGATCACCACGATCGCCGAGTCCATCGCCTCGCCGAGTCCGAGCTCGGTCAGCTCGTCGGTGTCGCTCAAGCGATAGAGGTCGAGATGGCGGATCTGCGCCCTCCCCTCGTGCTCATGCATGAGCGCGAACGTTGGGCTCGTCACTGGGATCACGCTCGGCACCCCCAACGCACGCAGGAGCCCCCGCGTGAAGAAGGTCTTGCCGGCGCCGAGCTCACCCTCGAGCCATACGACGTCCCCCGCGGACAGGGTCGTGGCGACCGCCGCCGCTAGATGACGGGTCGCTCGACGGCTTTCCAAACGCAGCGCGAGCATCGTACCGATGTATCGCCTGCCGCCCCGTTGTCGACCCGCCGAGAAGGAAGTCAGGTCCGTTGCGCGTTGGGAGGGCAACGCCTGACCAAGCGCTGGAGGTCCGGCAAGAATCTCGCGGGAGAGCAACGAATGGGGCTGGCGTCGGCCCGCGTCGAAGACCCGCCAAAGGACACGCCGAGCGTCTCGCCCATGGAGAGCTGGTCTCCGTCGGCCAGGGCCGCTTCGAGTGGGGCTCGCGCGCGGCGATCGCGCTCCTTCTCGCCGCGCCAAGCCAGGTCGCCACGCGGGAGCGCATCTTCGGGTCGAGCACCGTTGCGCACCGAGGCGGCGCGTGCCACGCCGTTCGCCGTGCGCTGGATCCTGTTGGCCGTGGGCGCCCTCGTCGTGTGGGTGTGCGTTCGCTGGGTGCTTCGCGTCACGAGCGGTGTCAGCCAGGCCCGCGATCGCGGGCTCGCGTCCCTGCGTCGCATCGTGCCCGGGGCGATCGGCGTCGAACGTGAGCCGGGGCTCGTGGTGCTGACCGCGGCCGACGACCGCGTCGAGCTGGACTACGAGCTCGTCTTGAAGGCTGCGCTCGCCCACAAGGCCGGCGGGCAGAGCCTCGACGCGGCGCTTTGCCCGGTGGTCGAAGCGGCCTGCCTCGCGCAGACCGAACCCGAGCAGGTCGCCGACGAGCGCGCGGAGGCTGAGGACATTCTCGGCTCGGAGGCGGCCGCGATCAGCGACGGGCGGTTGCTCCGGGTCTTGTTCGGCCACGCCGACGAAGACGGCCGCGATGCGGCACTTCATTCCGCGCGCGCCCCGGCCTTCACCAGGTCGACGGGCGCAGGGCCCGAGGGAGAGGAAGTCGATGAGCGTCGTTCGAGTTGAGCGCGAGGGGGACGTGGCGGTCTGGACCGTCCACCGGCCGGACACCCGGAACGCCGTGGACACTGCGGTGGCCGAGGCTTTGTCCTCCGCCCTGGACGACCTCGGGCAAGTGCGCGCCGTCGTGCTCACCGGCGGCGGTGGCACGTTCATCAGCGGCGGCGACCTTCGCCTGATTCGCGCCCGTCCGTTCGAGGAGACGCTCGTTCTGAGCCGTCGCATGACCGACCTCCTCGCACGCTTCGAAGCCTGCCCCGTGCCGATCCTCGCCGCCATCGAAGGGTACGCCTACGGCGGGGGGTGCGAAGTCATGCTGGCGTGCGACTACCGGGTCTCGGCCCCCGCCGCGCGGTTTTCGTTTCGACAGGCGGCCATGGGTCTGACCACCGGGTGGGGCGCCTGCACCCGGCTGGCCCAGCGTGTCCCGCGCGGGGTGGCGGCACGCCTTCTGATGACCGCGGAGGTGCTCGAGGCGAACGACGCACACGCGCTCGGACTGATCGAGGAGGTCACGCCTCACCCCCTGCGCCGCGCCGTGGAGCTGGCCGCGGCCATGGCGGAAAACCCGCCCGCGGCCGTTTCGGCGTTCAAACAGACCCTCGCCGTCGCCTACGACACGGACGCACACACCTCGGCGCAAACCGAGTGGGCCACCTTCGCCACGCTGTGGGGCGGGCCCGACCATCGCGCCGCCCTCGCTGCCTACTTTGCGAAGAAGAAGCCTAGCTGACGGCCCTACAGGCCCTCGAGTCCGGCGAGCGGGTCGGTGCCGGCCGCCCGCGTGGCCTCCGTCCTCTCAAACTCGATGGTCCCGGCCTGCATGCAAACGCCCGAGGGCTGTTGCACGTCGTCCCCCGCGCACGCGATGTCGGGGACCACTTCGCCGTTGAGGCCGATCACCTCGCAAGACTCCTCGGCCCCGCTCTGGACGACGAGGAGCTCTCCGACGCGCCTGGCGAGAAGCGCCCCGCTCCGCGGAGCCCCGCCCCGCAGTGTGTCGTGGCTCTCGAGCAGCTGGAGGCGGCCCTCAGCCGTCGGCCGCAGGACGAGAAGCGTGCCGCGAATCTCCACGCAGGGCTGGCCGCCATGGCAGGGGCGAATCGCGAACCGCTGCTGGAGGACCGCGAGCGCCGGCTCTGCGTCGCCGGGCATCGGCACCGTCCCGACCAGCCTCCCCCCCGCAATCGCGTAGCTCCGTCGGCCCGTCGACAGCTCGAGATCGTAGAGCACCCCGCCGCTCCCCATGGGACCGGTCTGCTCATGGCGGTTGCACGCGCGGGCGGTCAGGTTCGGCCAGCCCGGAACCGCGCATCCCGCACCGGGCTCGCCCGCACAGACAGGTGAGCTCGTGCCTCCGACGAGCTCGTTGTCGGGCGCCTCGCGGGTCTCGTTCTGCTCGATGGCGCGCGACTCCGCGGCCGGACTCTCCGCCGATTCGCCATCCGCTCCCGCCGCTCCGGGTTCGGAGCCGCAACCGCTGAGCAAAAGCAGGAGCACCGCAAGCCGACGGTGAGCTTGCGTGAGTGCTCGAAGTCGAGCCGCCACCGGGCGCCGAGGCGCCCCGCGGCGGGTCTCCGAGCTCTCGTTCATCAGGCCAGCGCGATGCGGATGCCGAGGAACTCGCGGAGGTTGAAGTACTCCTCGCTCACGCTGAACAGCACCAGCTCCTTGACCTTGTCCTTCGGGGCGAGGTCCACCGGGCCGGCCGCACCGAGCTGGGTGACCATCCGGGCGGCCGTCTCCAGGTCGTTGCAGACGAGGAAGCCCGAGCGACAGCTGGTGAGCTCGACCGCCTGAAGCCAGCGCTTGATGTTGGTCTGCGCGCCCGCGTCGACGAAGCGCTTGGCGAGGGACTTGAGTGCATCCCGCTGCGCCGGCTGCATCTTGCCCGCGAGCTGCTGCGCGACGTTCTCGATGGCCGCCTCGCCCGCCGGAACCACGCCCGCGATGCGCAGGCTGGCCATGAGCACGGTCTTCAGCTCCGAGTTCGATTTGAGCATCGTGCGGATGAAGTGCTCGCCCCGGTAGTCGCTGAGGTGGCGTCCGGCGACGAACATGAGGTCCGCCGGCTGGAAGCCGCTCAGCAACGTCGCGCCGCAGAGCGAGGCCAGCGGGTACACCGGCATGTGGGTGAGCCCGCCCGGCACGTCCGTCCGCAGGAACAGGCGCGGCGGCGGCAGCCCGAGCACGTTGGCCACGAAGCCAAAGGTACGCGCGAAGGTCACCGTGCTGTTGGCCGGGTCGTGCTGGTGCTTGGCGTTGAGGCCCGCGTCCTTGTCCCGCTGGATCCGAAGGGACAGGACCGCCGGCCACACCTGCTCGAAGATCTTGGACACGAGCAGGTCCTGCTCGGTGTGCACGAGATCCTTGAGCCAGCGCTCCGCGTTCAGCCGGTTCTGCGGCCGAATGGGACCGCTCGGCTTGTTGTCTGCGTAGAACTGCTGCTGCTCCGCGTCGGCCTTCTTGAGGAAGGTCAGCGTCGCCGCCAAGCACCACGCCTTGTCGTACGCACGCGCATCGAAGTAGAGCTTGTAGAGCGCCTGGTAGCTGTCGACCCGGTAGGGGTCCCGCTGGAGGAGCCACTGGTGCTCTTCGATCGCGTACTGGACCTGGTCGGGACCGAGCAGTGTGTAGAGCTCCGCCAGGATGACGTGCTCGCGGTCCGTCTCGGTGTTGATCGTGCTCGCAACCTTGAACGCCTCAACCGCGTTCTCGAACTGCTTGAGCCGGTCGCGGTAGATGACGCCGAGGTTGTGCCAGAGGTTGTACTCGAGGTCCTTGTCGCCATCAGAGCCGCTCACGCGGTGCAGCATCTTCCGGAACGCGCGCTCCAGTTGCTTCCAGTCCTTCTTCTGCGTCAGGACCCGGTTGATGGCCTCGAAGGGCTTGAGCTGCTTCGGATCGTGGTCGAGCGCGGCGTTGAACTGCTCGATCGCCCGCTCCACGTCCTTGATCTCGTCACGAAGGATGACGGCGATGGTGTACGCGTACTTGGCCTTGGCCTTCGGGCGCGTGTCCAGGTCGGAGATGGCCTGGATGATGTCGATGGCCTCGTCCCACTGCTTCGTCGCCTGATAGAGCATCAGGAGCTTGTGAAGCAGCTTGTGGTTCTCGGGCTCGAGCGCGCTCGCCTCGGCGAAACACTCGATGGCCTTCTGGGAGTTCTTGGCCTTGTCGTTCCAGAGGTCGCCGATCTGGTCGAGCATCCCGAAGCGTTCCTCAATGCCAGCGACGTCGAGGATCTGCTTCTTGTAGTGGATGACCTGTTCCCAGTCCTTGCTGGACTCGTAGACCCCCCCCATCGCCTCGCGAGTCTGACGGTGCTGCCCGTCCTCCTCGAGGGCCTTGTCGAACCTCTTGAGCGCCTTGCGGCGGTCCCCCT
>JBGCFC010000236.1:0-3667 GCA_045106715.1 Sandaracinaceae bacterium | reverse complement strand
CCGTTGTAAGAAGCGGCCGCCAGAGGCCCAGACCCGCGTCAGGGGAACAGGCTTCCCGGTCACGAGCGCGTTCGCGAGCGGGGCATGCCAGGCCGGAAGGCTCGGTGTGGCCTATCTGCTGGAACCCTCTACGGTGACGTAGTCCTCCTGCGCGAGGGAGGTACCTTGGAAGAGCTGGACCTCGACCTCACCCGAGCCCGCGAACGCGGCGATGTCCCAGAGAAGCGCGAGGGTGTCGTCGTAGACCGAGAACGGGGCATGCGCAGACACCTGAATGCGCGGCCGTTGCATCTCGAGCCAGCAGCCGCGGCCGTAGTCCACGAGCGTGCCCGGTGTTGCCTCCACGCGCTGGCACGCGCCCTCGAAGGACTCGGCGGTCCGAAATCGAAATGACCCTCGGAATGCCTGACGCTCTGCCATGGGGTGCATGCTGGCGTGACGGCGAGGCCGCGACAACACGGTAGCCCGGCTTGAGCACCGTGCCCTTCTGCGCGCGTTGTGCCGTGTAACATCGACGCATGCCCCGCGTGACTGCGCTCTTCGTCCACAAAGTCATCAGCGAGGTCGACCCGAGCCTCGACCGACCGGGACTGCTGCGCCGCGTGGGCGTCGACCCGGACGCATCCGTCGACCCGAGCGCGATGGTCGAAGCTGACGATTACTACGCCTTCCTCGAAGCGATCGCGGCGCAAGACCCGCACGCGCTCGACCTCCCGCTGCGCGTCGGCGCCTCGATGCGCCTCGACGAGTACGGGGCGCTCGGACTGGCCATGAAATCGGCTCTGACCCTGCGGGGCTCGTGGGACCGGGCGGCGCGCTACGCGAAGGTCCTGACCAGCGTGACGACCTACGAGGTCCGGGAAGCCAAGCGTGGCGCTTGGCTCGTGCTCCACCGCAACGGCGAGCGGCGCCTGGGTTTGCGGCTCTCCAACGAGGCGAGCCTCGCGGCCCACCTGGCCATCGCCCGTCAGGTCTCCACCCAAGAGCCACGCCTCCTCGAGGTGACCTTCGAACACGACGCGCCGGTGCGCACCGACACCCACGCGCGTCACTTCGGCTGCCCCGTGCACTTCGGCGCGGCCGACGACGCCATCCTGCTGGAGCAAGAGAGCCTCGATGCGCCGAACCGTCTCGGTGACCCGGGCCTGGCGAGTTTCTTCGAGACGCACCTCGAGCGAGAGCTCGACAAGCTGGACGAGGACCACTCGCTCGAGCGACGGGTGCACCTCCAGGTCTCCCAGGCGCTGAGCGAGGGGGTGCCCACGGTCTCGGACATCGCGAAGCAGCTCGGGATGAGCGGCCGGACGCTGCAGCGACGGCTCGCGGCCAGCGGCCACTCCTTTCAGAAGCTCATCGACGAAGCGCGCCGGCAGCTCGCCGGGCGTCTTCTTCGGGAAACCGAGTACTCCCTGCACGAGGTCGCCTTCCTCACGGGATTCTCCGATCAGAGCGCCTTCACGCGCGCGTTCAAGCGATGGGCCGGCCAACCCCCCCGCTCCTATCGCCTCGCCCGCCCCGGGCGATAGCCGGCGCGATCGGGCGAGGGATGGCGCGATCGGGCGAGGGATGGCGCGTTCGGTCGAGCCGCTGACGGGATTGGCGTGATCGGCCAAACGGTTGGCAGAGTCGGCCAAGAAAGCACGCGCCCGATGCGCCATTCATGAGCTGGCCCTCGGGGCCCCACACAAAGGAGACAGCTCATGACGCAAGAGAACAACACGAACCTCACCCTCGTCATCGGCGCGACCGGCAAGACGGGCCGTCGCATCGTGGCCGGCCTCGAAACGAAGAACGTGCCCGTTCGGCGCGGCTCCCGTTCGGCGACCCCCGCGTTCGACTGGGCCCACGAAGCGGGGTGGGACGCATGCCTGGACGGGGCCACCGCGGCCTACATCACCTACGCGCCGGACCTCGCGATGCCCGGCGCGGCCGACGCGATCGCGGCCTTCGTCGCGAAGGCGGAGCGGCACGGCCTCGAGCGCCTGGTGCTGCTCTCCGGGCGCGGCGAAGCCGAGGCGCAGGCCTGCGAGCGCATCGTCCAGGCGAGCTCGATTCCCTCCACGGTCGTGCGCGCCAGCTGGTTCAACCAGAACTTCTCCGAGGGGGCGTTCCTCGACATGGTCATGGCGGGGCAGATCACCTTGCCCGCGGGTGAAGTCCCCGAGCCCTTCGTCGACGTGGACGACATCGCCGAGGTCGCCCTCGCGGCGCTCACCGAGGACGGCCACGAGGGTGAGGTCTACGAGGTCACGGGCCCCCGCGTGATGACCTTCGCCGAGGTCACCTCCGAGCTCGCCAAGGCCACCGGACGGGACATCGCGTACGTCTCAGTTCCGCACGACGCGTTCGTCTCGGGAGCGGCGCAATCCGGAGCGCCGAAGGAGGTCGTCTGGATGCTCGACTACCTCTTCTCGACGGTGCTCGACGGACGGAACGCTCACCTCACGGACGGGGTGCAGCGCGCGCTCGGCCGCGAACCGAAGGACTTCGCCGAGTACGCGCGGGAGACCGCGGCCGCCGGTGTGTGGTCGTGAGCACCAACTGGGTGGTGTACGCCTGCCTCGCGTGCGGCCTCTCGAGCGCGCTGGTGGGAGGGGTCTTCCAGTCGTTCTCCGACTTCGTGATGCGCGGGCTGCTCCTCGCGGAGCCCTCGGGCGGCATGGAGTCGATGCAGCAGCTCAATCGGACGGTGTTCCGATCGGTGTTCCTGACGACGTTTCTGGCGCTGGTTCCCGCGACGCTGGCCTTCGCTGTCTACGCGTGGGTTCGGCTGAGCGGCACCGGTCGGGCCCTCATCCTCGCTGGCGCGGTCATCTATGTGGTCTTCGTCTTCGCCGTGACCGCGGCGGGCAACGTCCCCCTCAACGAGCAGCTCGACACTCTTGGGGCCACCACGCCGGAAGGCCAGACGTACTGGTCCACGACCTACGGGCGGCTCTGGACTTGGTACAATCACGTCCGAACCCTCGGGTCCGTCGGCGCGGCCGCCTGCTTCTTGCTCGCGGCGGTATCCTTCGACTGAAGGCGCGGCAAGAGCCGCAGCCGCGCGACAGCGCAGCCTGCGGCCCGCTAGGCGGGAGCCGATGCAGCCGCTCGAAATTCTCTTCCAGGACGATTCCTTCAGCGCTATCCAGAAATGACCCGGGTGTGCTCGCCAAAAGTGACCCACCCCGGCTCAGCTGAGCGCACCTGATTCGCGGCTGACGGGACCGGGAGCCGACGATGACCTCGTGGAGGTCAGGTGCGGTGCGCTGTCCGAGAGCTTGCCAACTATCTGGCCGCGCATTTGCGCGGCCACTCTGGGCACCGGGCCCGGGTTGCGCGGCGCCCTCGCTCGCGCATGACCCGGGCGATGTCCGCGCCGGCCCGAAAGCAGCACGACCATCGCATCCGCCACGCGATCGTGAAGGCCGAAAACCCCGACCTGTTCCCGGGGCTGGCCATCCCCGATTCGACTCGTCGATCCTGGCTCGCTCGAGGCGCGCCCGACGTCGTCACCTTGGACGCCCGGGACACCGAAATTGTTTTGAGGCTCCCCCGGTTTCGTGGACACCCCAACAAGCCCCTCATGGGGTAGGAGGTGTTCATGGCTCGAAGGAAGAGAAGGACGTTCACGCCGGAGTTCAAGGCGGAGGTCGTGGCGCTGTGCCAGGTCGGTGACCGCAGC
>JBGCFC010000235.1:0-16814 GCA_045106715.1 Sandaracinaceae bacterium | reverse complement strand
AGCAAGCCCGCGGCCCATAGCATCATTGTCGGCCCCCCGCGGCGCGTTCGCGGGGGGCACTGCGCAGACAATCGAGGCCCTCGAGAAGATTGTACCGCCGCTCATACCGAACTTCTCTCGGGGCCCGGTGCATCAGCAGCTTCTCGGAGCCCGGACCGCCCCCTCCGACTGCAGTGGCCTCGATACCGTCGGCGCACGGAGGCGGATTGGCGGGCCGTCGACGGCTTGCTGGCTCTGTTGAAGCGCGGCAGGATTCGAGCTCGGGCCGCCAGGACGGCTGCCGGTCTTGAGGGCGTCCTCCCGCGCTCCTTCCGGAAACGCGGGGTGGGATGCTTGCTCTACGACCACGCTCGGCGGTGGTTCGACTCCCTACGCGTCAGTCACAGGTGGTGTCGGGCGTGGGCACGACACAGCGGTTGGTGTCGCCGTTGCACTCGAGGCCAGGCTCGCAGTTGTCGGGGTCGACCGTGCAGATCTCGCCGAGAGGGACAAGCGCAACGCAAACGCTGGGGCTCGCTTCGGTGTCACATCGCGCGTAGTCGCTGCATTCCCGCATCTCGGTGGTTTCCCCAACCGTGACCGTGCCGCACTGCGCGCCGACGTTCACGAACCGAGGGAGGGTGCAGACGTCACCCGCTCCACCGTCGGTGCAGGTCAGCCGGAGGCGGCTGTCACACAGGTTCCGGTCGGGGATGCACGTCTGGCCCGCCGTCAACGCAGCCATGCAAACCTTCCCCTCGGGGTCGCACTCGAAGCCCGCGCCGCACTGCATCTCCGTGCCGGGGAAGCACGACGCGCCGGCGCCGCCGTACTGGATCTCTCGGCACTGGTTCATCCCGTCGGTGCCGTCGTCCGCGTCGAAGCCCTGCGTGCAGAACTGACCCGCGAAACGGTCACAGAACTCGCGCCCCGTGGCCTGGGTGGTGGGGTTGCAGCTCGCGCCCAGGGCACGCGCGACGATGCACTGGCCGCGCGGACACTCTGCCGTGCCGTAGTCCGTTGCGCTGCCGCTGAGGAGCGGCCGGCAGTACTGGCGGCGGGTGTCTCCCGACGGAATCGTTCGCTCGCCGCACTGGACGTCCGAGAAGCAGGCTCCCATGGACTCCGTGATCTCGCCCGGCTGCACGGTGCACGCAGCCGAGGTCGGCCCACCGCCGAGGAGTCCGTCGCAGTCCGCGACCCCCTCCGCCTCGCAGGCGTCTTCGTCGGCCACGCCGCCGCTCATGGGGATGCTCACCGGGTCCTCGCAGCTCGCCGCGCGTACGCGCCGACAAATGTCGCCGTTCTCGAACCCCGCCAAGAGGCCCGTAGGGTTGCACGTCTCGAGCTGGGCACAGAAGGCCTCCGCTTCCGCGGCACAGCCAGTCAGGCCCCCGCCGTCTTCGCCGCCCGCGTCCTCGCCGCCCGCGTCTTCGCCGCCTCCGGCGTCCTCACTGCCGCCGGCGTCTTCGCCCGCGTCGGTCCCTCCGCCACCGGAGTCCATCATCGTGACCGAGCCGTCCTCGACCCCGCCGTCGGCGCCGGGGGTCTCGTCACAGGCCACCAGCGCGAGGCTTCCAAGACCGACCACACAGCTCAACATCAAACGAAACTTGAACATCGTCCCTCCCAAGGCGCGTCATTCGCGCCGCCTGCCATCGGACGGGGTACCAAAGGGTTGCCCTCTAAGTCGATTTTCTTCTGCGGGGGATCGAGGTGCGGGACGCCATCTGGACCTCCCGTGCGTGCCATCCCGCGCTTGGGGCGGGAAGTTCTGACCGATTCCACGTCCTGTTCCCCGAGACGGTCGCGCCTCAATTCGCATCGGCGCCGCGGTGTCGCGAGGCGAGCGACCGAGCGAGCGGCTCGCAGAGAAAGGCGATGCGCACGTGAGGCCACGCCCTCAGCTGCGCGCCTCCATCAGCAACACCCGCACCTCGCCACGCTGGAGCAGTCCGTGGCGGGTGGCGTACCGGGACACATACCGCTTCGCCTCCGGGCTCAAAGAAGGGTCACGGATCATCGCGCTCAACGCGTCGCGCAGCGCGTGGTGAGCCCGGCCTCGTTCGTCGAGGCGGCGGATGGCGGCGAAGCGGGCCACCGGATCGGCGGCGTCGATCTGCGCGCGGGCGAGGCTCAGGCCCTCCTCGCGCCACGCGCGCCGTCGCTGGCCCTCGTGCGCCGCGTACCAAGCCGCCCATCGGTGGGCGAGCTGGACGCGGGCCCCGGGCTCGGCGAGGGCCTCGTATGGGCTCTGCCACGCGGGGAGCGGGGTCACGTCCTGTCCCGCGAGACGGCCGAGCGCGTCGAGGGTTTCGACGGCGAGCTGGACGTGCCGCGGCTGCGTCCCGCCGGCGTGGCGGAGCGCGTGCGTGAGATAGACGACGGCGCGCGGGGAGCCGGAATCTCCCAGCAGTTGGATGAGCCGCGACTGCCCCACGGGGAGTTCGGCTGGCGGGCTGCTCGCCGCTTCGTCGCTCTCCAACTCGGCGAGCAAGACACGTCCCACGCCGAGCGCGCCGAGGCGTCCGGCCTGGGCCAATCCGTCGTACCAGTCCCAGCAGGCGGGGTTCTCGTATTCCTCCCCACCGCGCTCGCCCGGCACCATCACGCAACGCAGTGTCCGGCGCGCGACACGCTCGACATGGCGCACCGTACGGGCCTGGCGGCCGGTGACGGCCGGCAGCTCGGGCAACGTTTGGGCGGCGGCAGGGACGGTCACCGCGCTGAGAAGGGCGCAGGTCATCAGGGTGAAGAGGCGTCGCATCGTTCGGGCTCCAGGGTCAGGGTTCCTCGGTGCAAGACACGTCGGACACGCGCGTCCGCGAAGCCTTGCGACGCCGCCAGGGGCGACGGCATGAGCAAGTGGGCGAGGGACCAGCGCACAGGTCCTCGGTCGGCGGGGAATCGAAAGACGTGAGCGCGCGGCGCACCGAAGCCCGGCGGGGGGATACGCGAGTCGGCCCGCTCCCGGCGGACAAACGCGACCTCGCCGCTGGGCATGCGCTCGGGTACGTCGTGAAAGTCGCGCACGAACGCCACGACCTCGGGGTCTTGCCCTTCCACTTGGACCTGCAGCTCGGCCCGGCGGAAGAGGTCGCCCGTGGGGAACGCGTGCCCGATGGCGGCCGGCGCGATGCGGATCGACACGACCTGCTCGTCCCCATCTCGCGTGACGTCGGCCTCCACGCGCACGGCGCGCACCATGAAGTCCGTGTCGTGGCTGCCGAGGAAGCGGTGACTCCGATGCCCGTTCTCCTCCGGCATGTGGCAGTCCTGGCACTCGGTGCCGGCGGCGGCGGCGTCACTGAGCGCCCATTCTTCGTACGTGTCCTGCATCGGCTCCTGTGTCGGCGGATGCCCTCGCGCGGCCCCCCGCTCCGCCGGAAAGTCGAACTGATGGCACCCGGCGCAGTAGGCACTGGTCGACAGAAAAGGGACCTGTTCGACGGCATGCGGCGCCCCCCGCCCGTCGCCCACGGCGAGCACGCGCCCCTCCCGGACGTGGCAGGTCGCGCAGTCGACCCCGTCCTGAGCGGCGAGCCCCGAAGGCGCCTGTCCGGGGGCGCGCCGTGGGGCGTGGCAGTTCTGGCAGGACTCGAGCGGCTCCTGAGCAAACGCGGCCTGAAACATCGGATCGGTCCACGCCTGGCGATGAAACGAGTCCCTCCACTCTGCGGCGATCTCAACGTGGCACCCCGCACACGTCTCCGTGTCCACGCCGCCCCGTCCTGACGGAATCCCTTCAGGCACGGGCCCGACCTCCACCGGCTCGGCGCCGTGCGAGAAGAGGTTCAAAAAGGCCCCGTCTGCGAGGGCCGGAGCCGTGACTGCGGCGCTGACCAGGCCGAGCGTCAGGGCGGACAGGAGTCGAGTTGGGTGGGGCACATGCCCAGAAAGAGCAAGGGCCAGGCCAAGCGACTCAGCCTTCCCCGCTCACCTCTCGGCAGGCGCGCAGGAGGTGCCCTCGCACACCGTGCCCGTCGGGCAATGGGCGTCGACATCGCACGTTACGTAGCAATACCCCGGCTCCGAGGTGAAGGAGTTCGGACCCGTGCAGATCCCGTTCTCGTGGAGACGACTGCACTCCCCATGGTTGTTGCAACGCGTCGTACAAGTCGCCCCGCGCGGCGAGTCCCGGCAGTACAGGTCACCCATGCAATCCTCGCTCGTGCTGCAGGGATCACCCAGTCCACTGGCGCATGCGCTCATAGACACCACGAAGACGAGCATCAAGCCCCGAAACAAACTCCCGTTCACTCTCGCACTCTACCATCACGGACAGCAGCGACGCGCTCCTCTGGCGCACATGAACCACGAACCGGCGTGGTGATCTACGATGTGTGCGTGGCCCCCTCACCCGCCCTCCCCTGCGTGCCGTCGCTCCCGGGAGTCCGTCTCATGTCGTTCATGAATCCGCCCGCCGGAAGTGGGCCGTGACGTTCGGCTCCCGACTCCGCGCGCTGCTCGGGCTCGACTTCGACTTCGATGTGCAACTCCGCGGAGATGCGCTGAGCACGATCGACGGGCGGTTCGTGGTCGGCGCGCGCCCCACCGAGGAGGACATCCCGACGCTGCGTGACGCGGGTGTGAGTCATGTGGTGAGCTGCCTGGGGGAGCACGAACTACGCAAGGTCCGGTTCCTGAAGGACCACGTCACCACCCTCGCGGTCCCCGTGCGCGACGCGATGGACCAAGACATCGCGGCGTGGTTCCCCAGGGTGTTCGACTTCGATGCCGAGGCGCCTTCGGGTGCTCGGATCCTCGTGCATTGCGAGGCTGGGGTGAGCCGCTCCGCGACCCTGACCGCGGGGCTTCTGATGCGTCGGGAGGGTCGCTCCTTCTTCGACGCGTTCATGAAGCTCAGGGCGGGTCGGCCGGGCGTGCTGCCCAACATCGGCTTCGCCTCCCAGCTCCAGCGTCTCGAGCGCCAGCTCGATGCCCTCGGCGGAGGTCGCAACGCGCCTCGGCGGCGGGAACGGGCGTCTCTGCGGTCCATCCCTTCTCGCCGATGCACCGCACCGACTCCGGCGAGGGAATCGCCCTCCTCGTTGACCCGCTATCTCCGCGAGGTGTGCCACGCCCCGGTCGAGGAGGAGCTGCTGCAACAGGCGCTGGCGCGACACGACGACGACGCCCCCGAGGCGCTGCGCGCGCTCTTTGGAGGCGAGATCCCGCGCGTCGTGCAGGGGGTTCGTTTGTAGCGGGGAGCGCGTATGCTTCCCGAGGGGTGAACATTGGAACTGCTGCAGAACGTCGTCGGGCTACTCATGTTCGGGAGCGTGTTGGGGATGGCGCTCTGCCTCGTGTTGGCGGCGCGGAACCAGCTCGATACACCCCCGCCCAAGGGCGCCCTGCCTCTCGATGACCGCACGCTCACGAAGAAGGGGCAGGCGTTCAAGCAAGGCGCGATGCTCTTTGTAACGGTGTTTGTCCTCGGGTTCCTCGCGATGATGGTCATGACCGCGATCGCACCGCGCGCCGCGGAGTCACCCCAGACCCCAAACGAAGAGCCCATCGACGTAGGGTGACCAGGCGTCTGGTCGAGTGCCGCTCGCTGTCGGCCGTCACGCGCCCACCCAGTGAAACTCTACTTCTCGCCCGCCTCACCTGCGTTCCCACCCCGGCCGGCGACATTCGAGGAGGGACGGGGTACGCTCACGGCGCATGGAGGCTTCCGCCCAGCCTGAGCCCACCGTCGCCTCGGACGAGCGAAGCATGGAGGGATCCGCGTCCGGGCCGAGCGAGGCTCCGAGCGAAGCCCCTTCCAACGAAGTGGACGCGGCCGCGCAGACCACACTCGACTCGCGGCCTCCCCAGGCGCGGGTGAAGCGCCGGCGCTACCGGGTCCTCGAGGCGGACGGCAACAAGCGGGTCGTGTCCGGCAACGCCCCGAACATCGAGCTCCGCGTCGAGCGCGGTCTGACCGTCGACGCTTCGGGACGCAAGCGCTTCGGGCCGCAGACGGTGTTCCTCGACGGGGTCTATGCGGGCGCTCCGTTTTGCGACAACGAGGCGCGCCACTACTCCCTCGACCACCATGCCGGGGTGGTGCGCGCGTTCACGCTCGCGACGTGCGAGCAGGCCGCTGTCATGCTGCTCCAGGGGCTGCCGCTCTCGGCGGGGACATGGACGCTGCTGGTCAACGACCCCGATCTCGATTCGATGCTCGCGGCTTGGGTGTTGATCAACCACGTGGAGCTGTTGCGCGACGACCGGCATCTGCTCCGCCTGGCCATGCCAACCATCCGGCTCGAGGGGACCATCGACGCCCACGGAACGGACCGGCAGATGCTCGTCGGTCTGAGCGGCGAGGCGCTCGACGAAGCGAAAGCCAAGGTTGACGCTCTCATGGCCGCGGAGCGGCGGCTGAAGAAGGCGCGCGCCTGGATGACGGCCGATTGGGCCGAGTACGCCTGCGACCAGCTCGAGCGCATGGACCGCGAGCTCTTGCCCGAGGGCGCGCTCGAGGAACTCCTCGAGATCCAGGAAGGGGGGCGCGCCATCCTCGCCAACGAGCGCATCGCGGTGTTGCTCGAGTCGGACCTCGGGATCTACGAGGTCGAGGAGCGCCTCAAGCAACGCTATGGGGCATCGCTCGGCGTGATCGCGCTCCGCATCGACGACGATCGCTACACGCTGCGACTCGTCGACGCATTCCTCCCCAAGAACCTCGAGGCTGTGTACAAGGCGCTCAACAAGGCGGACCCCAAAGCACGCCGGGGCGGCGACAGTCCGAACGTCTGGGGCGGCTCGGGTGACATCGGCGGCTCCCCTCGCGCCACCGGCACCGGCCTCGACGAAGAGGCCATCCTCGCGGTGCTCGCGGACGTGCTCGGCCCGCGCGTGCCGTTCTGGACGCGGGTCTGGGACCGGATCAAGCGGGCCGTGCTCGGCGGCCCCAAGGCGCTGCCACCGGGCTGAGGGTCCCGAGCGGCGTTCGCGCCGGATGAAGCGCCCGGCGCACTGTGCGATAAGCCCTGCGTGATGGGTTCGCTCCGCCTCCTGGCCAGCATCAGTCGACTGCACATCGTGGCCATCGCTACGCTGGGCACGTTCACGTTCGGCTGGCTGTTCACCGGCCGCTATCTCGGCTGGCTCGCCGCCATCTGCGCGCTCGACTGGTTCGTCGTGAACCTGCTCAACCGGGTGGTCGACCTCGAGGAAGATCGCGTCAACAAGATCACGGGCGTCGCGTTTGTGGACGAGAACCGGCGCGCGATCGTCGTCGCCGGCTTCGCGCTGCTCATCGGCTCGCTCATCGGCGTCGCGTTCGTGTACCCGGAGCTCACGTGGCTGCGTGTCGCGTATCACGCGCTCGGGTTGGCCTACAATTGGCCGGTCCTTCCCGGCAAACGCCGCATCAAAGAACTCTACTTCTTCAAGAACAGCGCGAGCGCGCTCGGGTTCATCATCACGGTGTTCTTGTTCCCGCTGGCCCTTGTCGACTGGGGCACCGACCCCAGTCAGCTCGCCGCCGGGATCACCCCCGCGACCCTCTGGGTGAGCGGCGCGTTCTTCGTCCTGTTCGAGCTCTCGTACGAGGTCATCTACGACCTTCGTGACGAGGAGGGCGACCGCGTCGCCGGCGTCAAGACCTACCCGGTCGTGCACGGACAGGCCGGCGCCATGCGCATCATCGACGCGCTCATCTTGGTGAGCACGACGGTGCTGATCGCGGGCTACGCCGCGGGGGTCGTGCCGTGGCGCATCGTCGTGATGGCGCTCGCCCCGGTGCTCAACTTGGTGGCGTACAAACGCGCGATGAGGCGCGGCATCACCTCCGCCGACTGCGTGAACCTCACCTGGGTCGGGGCGGCTCTGCTCGTCTGCTATCACCTCTGGGTGGTCGCCGGCCTTCCGGGGGTCACATGATCGCGCTCGAGCTCAGCTGCGTGGCGATCATCGCCCTCTACGTGGGGGTCCGCGCGCGCATCGACCCGTCTCCGAAGGCGTTCCTCGGCCGGCTCGTCCTGCTCATGGCGGCGAGCTGGATCGGCGAGAACAGCGTCATCCACGCGTACCACTTCTACGCCTACTCACCACGTTGGAGCGTGTTCGTCGACCAGGTCCCGCTGCTCGTCATCACGATCTGGCCCGTGGTGATCCACAGCGCCTGGGACCTGGCCAAGCGACTCACCGACCGGCCGAGCCGTGTGGTGTTTGTGGCGTCTGCGCTCGTGCTCGCGGACGCCTCCCTGATCGAGCCGATCGCAGTCAAGGCGGGTCTCTGGTGGTGGAACGAGCCCGGGCTGTTCGAGGTGCCCCCGATCGGCATCCTCGGCTGGGCACTGTTTGCCTGGGGCTGCTTCTTCGTGTTCGAGCACCGCCGGCTGCACAAGGCATGGACCCTCCCGTTCGCGCCCGCGCTCGTTCACCCGCTGCTGCTCGTGTGCTGGTGGGGGTTCTTTCGCTGGCTGAACGACACCGTTCCGCCATGGCCCGTCGTCGGCGTGGCGTGGGTGCTCTCCCTCGTGCTCGCAGGGTTCGCGCTCCGCAGCGGCGCCGGCAAGAACATCCCGCGCCACGAGCTGCTGCTCCGCGTGCCTGCGGCCGGCTTCTTCTTCGTGTTGCTGGCGCTGCACGCCCGCGAGGAGCCCGCACTCATGGCCTACGCGTTCGCGTTCGCCCCGCCGTACCTCGTGCTCACCGCACAGGCGCGCGGGACGGACAGTTAACCGAACGCCTCAGCGAAACAGGTCGGCCAGGCGCTGGCTCGTGGACCGGTCGGCCTCCTGCGCGAGGTCGAACATCGGGTAGCGCGCGCGCGCGGCTGCGATGACCGCGGCCTCCCCCTCGGCCAACTCACGCAGCGCCCTCGCCTCCGGCCGTCCGCCCATCTCCTCGCCCATCCAGCCGTCCTCGCCGAGTGCGCGGTGGGCGAAGGCCAGCACCAGAGCGCTGAGCCACCGGCGGTCGAGGGTGCCCTCGCTCGGTTCGAAGCTGCCCTCCCGATCGGTGCGGGCAACCGCGTCACGGAGCATCTCGTAGTGACCGCGGTCCGGCGCCTGCACGCCCGCCTCGCGCGCTGCTTCCAGGTGCGTCCGGGCTTGCGCCGCGTCGTTCCGCGCGAGCTCCGTCCAGACGCGCAGGAGCTCGAGGCTCGCCGCGTGCAGCCCCAGCTCCTCCGCCTCGTCGAGCCAGCCGTCGATGACGTCCGCGGCATCTTCGAGACGGTGGCGCCGCATCGTGCAGCAGGCCACGGCTCCGCCCATGATCACCGCCGCCGCGAGCCCGGCCCGGCCCGCGCCCTCGTTCGATTGGGTGCTCAGCGCGTCCACCCGCTCGCAGTACCCCGCCCGCGAGAAGACCAAGGCCGCGGCGGCACGGGCCATGCTGCGGAGACCCGCGTCGGAGACCGCATCGAGTTCGAGGTGCTGCGCTTCGTAGACCAACACCTGCTTGGGGATCCGGCGCTCGTCCTCTGCTCCGGCTTCCACCAGCGCGAGAAAGTACCCCGCCGTGTCCGACGCGCCGCTCACGGTGGAGGACGGCACGCGAAGCCGCGCCACAGGAGCGAACCCGGCGTTGCGAGCCCGGAGGCGGTTCGCCCCCGTCTCCCGCTCTTCGAACAAGGACTGCCCGAGCTGATCGGCAACGGTCCGGTTCGACCCCGCGCGCGCGAGCCGGCCCGCCACCGCGGTCGCGCCATCCGAGTCCAACTGGTCGCGCAGCGTGACGTGCACATGAACCGAGGTCCGGTCCATGCGCTGCATCCGCCGCTCCGCCTCCGTCGGCGGCGCCGACTCCCCGCACCCCGTCGTGATGGACGCGGCGAAGACGCAGCACAGCGCAAAGAAGCGGGACTTCATGGCTCTAGTCTTCGGACCGCGACCTCGATTCGTCCATCACGAAGTTTCGCAGCAACGCTTCGAACATTGCGAATCCGCGAGAACTCCGAAGGCGTCACCGGTCGATCGTGTCCGTCCCAGGCCCGCCCGACTGCTGCTGGATCCCGCTGCCCTCCGGAATCCGGAACTCGACGCGCCGGTTCTCCGCGTGCTGTTCCGGCGTGGTGGCGTCCTCCACGATGAGGCGATCGGGGCCGAAGCCCTGCGCCTCGAGACGGCCGGCCGCGACGCTCCCGCGACGGGTCAGGAAGCGAACCACCGCTTCGGCACGCTGCTGACTCAGCCGACGGTTGTACTCCGCCCGGCCGCGGCTGTCGGTGTGCCCCTCGACCACCACACGCTCGATCTCGGGGTGCGCGTTGAGCACCCGCGCGACGTTCATGAGCAGCGCGTTGGAGCGGCTCTGAATGGTGGCGCGGTTCGTCCGGAAGTAGACGTGGTCGAGGATCTCGAGCCGCCCTTCCTGGAGCACGACTTGCTGCGCTTCGGCGCAGCCGTGGTTCTCGACGGTGCCGGGCTCGTCTGGGCAGTTGTCGATGCGGTCGACCACGGTGTCGCCATCTCGGTCGGCGTCGGGGCAGCCACGGTTCTCGATGACGCCCGGCTCGTCGCGACACTCGTCCACGGTGTCGAGCACACCGTCGCCGTCGTTGTCCGGGTCGGGGCAGCCGTTGTCGTCTTCGTGCTCGTCGATGTCCTCAGGCTCGCTGGGACACTGGTCGACGTTGTCCAACAGGCCGTCGTTGTCCTCGTCGCCAATCTCGTCGGGGCACCCGTCGGCGTCCTGCCAGTCGTTCCGGTTTTCGGGCTCGAGCGGGCACTCATCGGCCTCGTCGAGGATGCCGTCACCGTCGTTGTCGGGGTCCGGGCAGCCGTTCTCGTCCTCAAACGTGTCGACGTCCTCGGGCTCGTCTCGGCACTCGTCGGTCTCGTCTGGGATGCCATCGCCGTCCCGGTCCCCGGGCAGCGCATCCGGGTTGCCGTCGGGCATCGCCCACCCGACCATCGCGACGAGCCGGAGGTCGGGGCTCCCGAACCCGCGGATGAGTCCGAGCCCGCCCGAGAGGCCGGCGACGATGCCGCTCTCGTGGAAGAACTTCGCCCCGCCGATGGCCTCGAGCGGCGTGTGCTCGCGCTCGAACGCGTACGCGAGGGCGGTGGAGCCATACAGCTGCGCCCCGAGGTCGAGGTGCGTGTCCTCGTTGCCCTCGTCGGTCCAGACCGGGATCGCAAACCCGAGCCCGTACGTCAGCTCGTGACGGAACTCGATGTTCTGGGTGCCGGGCGTGTCTTCGTCCCGCAGGCGCACGCCCACGTTCAGGACCACCCGCGAGCCGAGGCCCGGCCGCAGCTCTCCGAGGAGCTCCGCCAGGAAGGTCACGTGGTCTTCCCCGCGGTAGATGGCGGGAGAGGGGACGGCCGTCGGCAACGTCGCGCTCAGCTGAAGGGCGAGCGCGCCGATGTCGTCCTCTTCGCCGACGAGACGCCCACGTGCGCCGACCACCATGTCGGATAGCCCAGCGCCGTCAGCGGGGGAGATGCCGCGCGCGGTCGCCTGTGTGTCGTCGCCGTCCATCACCAGCGTGATGGGCAGACCGGCAAACAGGACGAGCCGGTCGAACAGGCCCAACGCCACGTTCACGGTGCCGGTGAGCTGGTGCTCGACCACGGGAAACAGCTCGGTCCCCGTCATGCCCAACGTTCCCTCGAAGATGAGGGGGTTGAGCGCGTAGTCGAGCTGGAGCTGCGCACCGAAGCGGAGATGACCGAAGTCGGTCGGACGGCTCAGCGACCAGTCGTCCTCCACCGTCTCGGCGGCCGAGTAGCGGTTGAGCACGGCACTCGGCTGCTGCGCGTCTGCCTGCGACGTGAGCAGAAAGGTGGACAGCGCCGCGACCGCGAGCATCGCCCCCTTTCCCTTGGAGCCGAGCTTCCGCCGCCGAAGGCCCAGCGCGAGGCCGGCCAGCAAGAGCAAGAAGAACGCGCCGGGGTTGCCGTTGCCAGGTGACGTCCGGCAGAGCGCGCCGCCCGCAAGACCGCCCGGATCCATGGTGTCCTCGGGAGTCTCGAGGTAGTCGGGCACGCCGTTGCCATCGGCGTCGTTCGGCTCGTCGCCATCCTCGATGCCGTCGCCGTCCGCGTCGCGGTCGAGCCAGTTCGGGTTCCCGTCGCCGTCGACGTCGTCGCTCGGCATGTCCAGCGCGCGGCCGTCGGTGACCTCGGTGCGCGTTGGGATGGTGTCGTTGTCGTCGTCTTCGTCGAGGTAGTCCGGCGTTCCGTCCATGTCGAAGTCCGCCGGGTCACCCATGCCGCCCATCCCGACCTCGTCGGCGGTGGGCAGGCTGTCGTTGTCGTCATCGGGGTCGCGGAAGTCGGGGTCGCCGTCGCCGTCGCTGTCCTGACAGGTCATCGGGTCGTTCACGTCGCCGGGCGGAGGGCACTCGAACGAGTTGAGCAAGCCGTCCATGTCGTCGTCGCCGTCCGGGTTCACCGGCTCGAGGCGGCAGGTCATGTCGCAGCCGTCGCCGTCCACGGCGTTGCCGTCGTCGCACTCCTCCCAGGCGGTCACGCCGGGGACGAGCACCGTCCGGGTTCCGTCACCGCACACGTCAAGGTAGTCGGGCACGCCGTCCATGTCCGTGTCCTCGCAGCCGGCCGAGAAGCTCGTGCACTCGTCGGCGGTCGGGATGGTGTCGTCGTCGTCGTCCGGGTCGAGGTAGTCGGGCCGCCCGTCGCGGTCCGTGTCGTCGTCCGTCGGGTCTCCGTCGTCGTCGTAGCTCTCGTCGGCGGTGGGGATTCCGTCGTTGTCGTCGTCGGGGTCGTCGAAGTCGGGGTTGCCGTCCCCGTCGCTGTCGCGGCAGCGCTCGGGCGCGCTGACCGGATCACCGGGCGCCGGGCACTCCACCGTGTCGGGGATGCCGTCGCCGTCCGTGTCGATGGGGGTGTCGTCCCCGTCGAGGTAGTCCGGTCGGTCATCGCCGTCCGTGTCAGGGCAGCCCGCTGAGGGGTTGGGGCACTCGAAACGCGTCGCGACTCCGTCGTCGTCGTCGTCCGCGTCGCGCCAGTCGGGCGTGCCGTCCATGTCCGTGTCCTGAACCGGGGCGTCCGTTCCGCCGTCGTCGGCGTCGAACGCATCGTCGAGCCCGTCCATGTCCGTGTCGTCGCCGCTCGGCGTGGCGTCCGCCTCGCCATCGAAGTCCGCGTCGTGGCCTTCGATGGAGTCGGGGACCCCGTCGCCGTCTGCGTCGGGGTCGAGGCGGTCCTCGGTCCCGTCGCCGTCGGTGTCCGGGCAGGTGGCGCCGTCGCACTCGACGCCATCGCGGATGCCGTCGTTGTCGGAGTCGATGTCCAGATGATCGTCGCGGCCGTCCATGTCGCTGTCGCAGTCGCCAAACAAGCTGCACTCGTTCCGCGTGGGCACACCGTCGTCGTCGTCGTCGTCGTCGAGGTGATCGGGGTTGCCGTCGCCGTCAGAGTCAGGGCAGCTCGCCACGTCGCCCATGCACTCGACGTCGTCGGGCAGGCCATCCATGTCCATGTCGCTCGGCCCGCTGTCGGGGTCGAGGTAGTCCGGCGTTCCGTCCATGTCGGTGTCCGGGCACGACGCGGAGCCAGCGGGGCACTCGGCCAGCGTCGGCCGTGTGTCGTCGTCGTCGTCGGTGTCCCGCCAATCGGGTGTTCCGTCCATGTCGGTGTCGGGGAGCGGCGCGAGCGTGCCGCCGTCGTCCGGGTCGAACGCGTCGTCGAGTCCGTCGAGGTCGGTGTCCATGCCCGACGGGGTGCGGTCGGAATCTCCATCCGCGTCCTCGTCGTGGCCCTCGGTCGCGTCGGGCACGCCGTCCCCATCGGTGTCCACGTCGAGGTAGTCCGGGGTTCCGTCCCCATCAATGTCGGGGCAGACCGTCGGGTCGCGGCACTCTTCGTCGTCTCGGATCCCGTCGCCGTCCGTGTCGACGTCGAGGTAGCCGGGACGACCGTCTCCATCGTGGTCCGGCGCCGGGGCAGCCGTCCCGCCGAGGTCCGCGTCGAACGCATCGTCGAGGCCGTCCATGTTGCTGTCGACCCCGCTCGCGAAGACGTCCGCGATGCCGTCCGCGTTCGCGTCGAAGGCCTCCACCTGATCCGGGTGTCCGTCGTCGTCAGAGTCGCCGTCGAGGAAGTCGGGCCGGCCGTCCCCGTCCGTGTCCTGCGTGGGCGCCGTCGTGCCGCCCGTGCTGGCGTCGAACGCGTCGTCCACGCCGTCCATGTCCATGTCGACGCCCATCGCGAGCAAGTCCGCCACGCCGTCTTGGTCCGCGTCACGGCCCTCGATGAAGTCCGGCACTCCGTCACCGTCGGCGTCGAGGTCGAGGTGGTTCGGCACGCCGTCGCGGTCGAGGTCGACTTCGATGGGCGCCACTTCGCAGGCGCCGTCGTCGTCGGCATCCGTGCAGGTCACCGAGTCGGGGTCGAGCCAGTCGGGCACGCCATCCATGTCGTCGTCGTCCGACAGGTCGGCGCCGCCGAGCTCCTGCGTGTCGAGCACTCCGTCGTTGTCGTCGTCGTCGTCTTCGACGTCGGGCACCCCGTCGCCGTCCGTGTCGGGCTCGTCGCAGGTGTTGCTCGCCACATCGCAGGTCGCCACGCCGGGGCAGTGACTGTCCTCGGTGCACTCGACGCACATCGGGCCGCCGGCCGCCCCCTCATCGCAGACGGGCTCGGTCATGCCGCAGCCCCGGTCCGTCGCGGCGCCAGCCATGTTGTCCTCGCAGGGTGCGCAGACCTGGGCGGGCGTGCAGACATCGCCGCCCATGCAGTCGGCGTCGGAGAGACAGCCCACGCACACCATGGCGGCGGTGTCGCAGCGAGGCGTCGGGTCCGCGCAGTCGGCGTCGCCATCGCAGCCCGGCACGCACATGCCCGACGGGTTGCAGAACTCGTCGGTGCCGCAGTCCGCCGTGGTCCGGCACTCCTCGCACAGGGGCGCGGAACCCGTGGTGTCACAGAACATCATGGAAGCCGGGCACCCTTCGTCGGTGCCGTCTCCGCTGTCGGTGTCGCCGCAGGCTTCGCACGTCTGCGCGCCGCCGGTGCCCACACACACTGGCGCGCCGCCCGCGCAGCCGTCGTCCGGGCTGCCCGTGGTGGCCGCGCCCGTGTCGAGGCAGTCCACGCACACGTTGGCGCTGCCGGAGACGTCACAGATGTCGGACGTGCCGCTGCAGCCCGTGTCCGCTCCCGTCGTCGCGTCATCGACGCACGCCTGACAGACGTTGGTGGTCGCCCCGCCGGGCGCGCTCTGATCGCAGATCGGGGTCGCGCCGCCGCAGCCGTTGTCGACGGCCGCCGGCAACACGAGGCAGGGGACGCAGCGGTTCGCGCCGCCGAGCACCTGACAGACCGGCACGCCGCCGGCGCAGCCTTCGTCCAGGCCCGTCGCCGACGTGTCGAGGCACGGCTCACAGACGTTGATCGCGCCGCTGTCGTCGCAGAGCCCCGCGCCCGCCGTGCAGCCGGTGTCGGTGCCGCTGGCCATGTCGTCGACGCAGGGCTGGCAGACGCCGTCGCTTGCGTCACAGAGGTTCACGCACTCCGTCGACGCGGTGCAGCTCTCGCCGTCGTTGAACAGGCAGACGTTCGCGCAGGCGTCGCCGTCGTTGAGGTTGCCGTCGTCGCAGGCCTCGGCTCCGGTCACGTACGCGTCGCCGCAGACCTGCAACCAGTCGGGCGTTCCGTCGCCGTTTTCGTCCTGAGTCGAACCGGACGCAAACGGGGGCGTGAGTGGATCGGAGCCGCCCGCGTCGGGGTCGAACGCATCGTCGATTCCGTCGCCGTCCGCGTCCGCGCCATCGGGCTCGGTCTCGGCGCCCGAGAGCGAACCGTTGCCGTTGTCGTCCCGGGACTCGATCAGATCGGTCAGGCCATCTCCATCGGAGTCCGGGTCGAGGTAGTCGGCGATCCCGTCAGTGTCGGTGGAGGTGGGGGTGCCGACCGCAAGCGACGCGCCCGCCGCGGTCTGGCAGACGCCCGTCACGCTCACCGTGACGCAGGCGTCCGGTACTCCGTCGCCGTCCGCGTCGGTGCCGCCCGACTCGAACACGTCCGTGATGCCGTCGCCGTCTGCGTCGCGGTCGAGGTGGTTCGGGTTCCCGTCGCCGTCCGCATCGATGATCGAGGGGGTCTCGTCACACACGCCGGCCGGAGGCGCCGCATCAATGCAGGCTGCCGCCATGCCGATCGCCGCCCAGGTGTCGGCGTCCAAGTAGTTCGGGACGTCGTCGTCGTCGGTGTCGCCACTCGGGTCCGCGGCGCCGAAGAGGCCAGCCGTCTCGACGCTGTCCAAGATGCCGTCGTTGTCGTCATCGAGGTCGAGACGATCCACGAGCGCGTCCTCATCGAGGTCGTCTCCCGGGCACGCGCTGGCCAGCGGCTGCGCTTGCAGGAGCTGGAAGCCGCCGTTGCCCGAGCCGCCGCTGCCGCCGCCACCGGTGCCGCCTGCGCCACCAGCGACGTCGGGCGTCGCGGCGACCATGCCGGCCGGGTTGGCGAGGAGCACGTAGCCGCCGCCGCCGCCGCCGCCGGCACCGTCGTTGTTCAGCACGGTGTCGGCGCCGTCGCCGCCCCGGGCACGCAACGTCAGTGAAGAGAGGTCGTTCGAGTCGGTGCGGATGAACAGGTTGCCGCCGCCACCGCCGCCGCCGCCGCCCTCCTGAGGCTGCATCGCTCCGCCATCACCGTCGGACACCACCACTCCGGCGCCCACGATGGCGACCGCGCGAAGGAAGATGATTCCGCCGCCGGCCTGCCCACTGACCGCATCCCGGGTCGTCAGGTCATCGAGAGAGCCGGAGCCCCCTCCGCCTCCGAGGAAAATGCGCTCGGTCAGCTGGTATCCCGCGCCCGGGCGGGCGCGCAGGGCCGCCGTGCTGGCGACGGGCCCGATGGCTCCGTCGCCGCCCGGACCGCCGCCGCCGCCGCCGCCGCCGCCCGAGTCGCCGGCGCCGG
>JBGCFC010000234.1:0-11157 GCA_045106715.1 Sandaracinaceae bacterium | reverse complement strand
CCCGCACCAAGGTGCTCTTGCCGGACCCGCTGACGCCCGTGACGACACTGAGCCGCCCGAGCGGGAAGCGCGCCGTGGCCTTCTGGAGGTTGTGCATCGCGGCCTTCTCGATGACCAACTTCGGCGCGTTGCGGGGCGTCTTGCGGTCGCTCGACGGGGTCTCGGCGCGGCGGCTCAACGCTTGACCGGTGACCGAGCGCGGGTCCAACAGCAGCGCCTTGGGTGTTCCCTCGGCCAGGATCGTCCCACCTCGCACGCCCCCGCCCGGCCCGACGTCGATGAGGTGGTCGGCGGCGAGGATGGTCTCGTCGTCGTGCTCCACGACGAGCACGGTGTTGCCGCGGTCGACCAGTCCGCGGAGCGCGCGCAAGAGACGGTCGGTGTCGCGCGGGTGAAGTCCGATGGTGGGCTCGTCGAGCACGTAGAGAAGCCCGGTGAGTCCGGCGCCGAGCTGCGCCGCGAGACGCACCCGCTGGGTCTCCCCTCCGCTGAGCGTGTTGGCCGGACGCCCGAGACCGAGATAGCCCACGCCGACCTCCTCCAGGAACGCCAGACGCCGGTCGAGCTCGCTCATCGGCGCGCGCGCAATCTCGGCGTTGCGGCCGGTCAGCGCGAACGCGGCCAAGCGGCGGCGGGCCTCCGTCACGTCCAGCGAGAGGATGTCGGTGATGGGGGCGTCGGAGACCGTGACGGCTCGCGCGAGCTCCGACAGCCGGGTCCCCCCACAGGCGCCACACGGCTCGGAGACCTCTCGCTTCTTCTTGCCGCGGCCGACCGTGCGCGTGACCTCACCGCGTCCGTCGCACCCCTCGCAGGCGCCTTGCCGCGTGTTGAACGAGAAGAAGCGCGGATCCAGATCGGGGAAACCACGACCGCAGCGCGGGCACGCCCGGTCGGTGCTCAGCACCTCTTCTTTGCGCCCGATGCGCACCGACAGCTGGCCCGTCCCGAGCTCCGCGGCGCGCGCGACCTTTGTGGGAAGCGCGGGATCGTCGGCGCGAAGCCGAGCGACGACGAGGTCGATGTCGTGCTCCTTGTAGCGAGCGAGCGCCATGTTCGGCGTCAGGCTCACCCACTTGCCGTCGATGCGCGCCTCCTCGAAGCCGTCGCGCTGCGCGCGCTCCAGCCGCTCGCGGTGAAGGCCCTTGCGGCCCTCGACCACGGGCGCGAGCACGACCAGCTCCTTCTTGCCGTGCCGGGCCGCCAGGGCTTCGGCGATGGCTTCCGGCGTGCGGGTGTGGATCGGCTCGCCGTGCTCGGGGCAATGCGGTAGGCCGACGCGAGCCCAGAGCAGGCGGAGGTAGTGCGCCACCTCCGTCACCGTCGCGACGGTCGAGTTCGCGCCGCCGCGCGTCATGCGTTGCTCGAGGCTGACCGTCGGCGGGACACCGCTGACTCGATCCACGTCGGGACGCGGGAGCTGCGGCATGTACTGCCGGGCGTAGGGGCTCAGCGTCTCGAGGTAGCGGCGCTGCCCCTCGGCGTACACGACATCGAACGCGAGTGAACTTTTGCCACTCCCGCTCGGCCCGGCCACCACAACGAGCTTCTCGCGTGGGATCGAGACCGACACTTCACGAAGGTTGTGCTCGCGCGCACGCACGACCTCGATGTGACTCGAGACCGGCTCGGCCGGCGTCTGCTCGCGCGGTCGCGTCGTCGTCTGGCGCGCTTGGCCCAGCGCCAATGCCAGGTAGGGTGCGGTCAGCGACGACGACTCGGCCGCGACCTCCTCGGGAGTCCCCTCGGCCACGACCCAGCCACCGTTTGCGCCCGCTCCAGGGCCGAGGTCCACGACGTGGTCCGCAAACGCCGCCACGCGCATGTCGTGTTCGACGATCACCACCGTGTCGCCGCGCTGCCGAAGGCGGTCGAGCGTCTCGAGCAGAGGGCTGACGTCGTCGTGGTGCAGCCCGGCCGTGGGTTCGTCGAGCACGACGAGTGAGCCGGATTTGGCGGTGCCGAGCGTCGCGGCCAGCTTCAGGCGCTGCGCCTCGCCCCCGCTGAGCGTGTTGAGCGGCTGCCCGATCGTGAGGTAGCCGAGGCCGACGTCCACGAGCGGAGCCAGCCGCTTGTGGATCGCGCGTTGCCCCTCGAAGTGCGCGAGCGCGGCGGCGGCCGTCATCTCGAGTACGTCCGCGACGCTCTTGCCGCCCACCTCCACGTCGAGCACCGGCCCCACGAAACGGCGGCCCGCGCACTCCGGGCAGGAGAACGTCACGTCGGCGAGGAACTGCATCTCGACCGTCTCGGCGCCCTCCCCTGCGCATGCCTCGCAGCGACCACCCGCGGTGTTGAACGAGAACGTGCTCGGCACGTAGCCCCGCTCCTTCGACAGCGGCCGGTCCGCGAAGGCCGTCCGGATCACGTTCCACACTTTCAGATAGGTCGCCGGGTTGCCGCGCGACGTCCTGCCCAGCGGGCTCTGGTCCACCTCGACGACGCCGCTGAGCACCTCGACGCCCTCGACCGAAATGAACGGGAGCGGGGCGGCGTCGCTCTTTTCCTTGCGGGCCCGGCGCACGGCCGGCACCAGTGTTTTCAGCACGAGGCTGCTCTTGCCCGACCCGCTGACCCCGGTGATGACGGTCAGCGCGCCGAGCGGCACCCGGAGATCGACCCCCTGAAGGTTGTTGCCCGACGCGCCCGTGAGCACCAGCGCGTCCGCCGAGCGACGTCTCTGCCGTGGCGCGGGGGACGGAGCCGAGAGCGCCCGCCCGGTGGCGGTCGACGCCTCGAGCAGCGCCGCCGGGGTGCCATCGAAGACGAGCCTCCCTCCGTCTTCTCCCGCACCGGGCCCAAGCTCGATGACGCGGTCGGCCGCCCGGATCATCGTCGCGTCGTGCTCCACCACCAGGACGGTGTTGTCTCCGTCACGCAGGCGGCCGACCACCGCCGCGAGACGCTCCACGTCCGCGGGGTGCAACCCGACCGTCGGCTCGTCGAGCACGAACATCGCCCCGGTCAGCGAGGCGCCGAGCGCGCTGGTGAGGGCCACTCTCTGGGCCTCCCCTCCGCTGAGTGTCCGGCTCGCACGGTTGAGCGCGAGGTACTCCAGCCCGACGTCCGACAGCGTGGCGAGGCGCGCCTCGAGTTCGCGATAGAGCAGCGCTGTCGCGCCGTCGGTCTCGGGCCCCTTCTCTGCGCGGACGAAGGACAGCGCCTCACCTGCGGGCATGGCCAGAAAGTCCGCCACGCTGCGGCCGCCCACGCGCCAGAGGAGCGACTCGGGCTTGAGCCGCGCGCCTCGGCAGTCTTCACATGGGTCATAGCTCCGGTAGCGCGCGAGCAGCACCCGGACGTGCATCTTGTAGGCGCGCCCCTTGAGCCAGTCGAACCACCCTCGGATGCCGACCCAGCCTTCGGGCCACTCCGAGCCGTCGCCCTCGATCAGCCACGCGCGCTGCGCATCGGACAGCTCGCGCACCGGGACGTCCAGCGGCACTCCGCCGGCGGGGGCGTGCTGCCTCAGATAGCGCCGCTCCCACGCCCGCGACTTCCCGCGCCACGGCCGGATCGCGCCGCCCTTGAGCGTCTTGTGCGGCTCGGGAAAGACCTTCTCCCAGTCCACCCCGATGGTCCGCCCGAAGCCGCGGCAGAGCTCGCACGCGCCGACCGCGCTGTTGAACGAGAACATGCCCGGGGTCGCGTCGCGGAACGCACGGTCGCAGTCTGCGCAGTGCAAGCCGCGGGACACGCGGTGCGTCGCGTCCCCGACCAGAATGTGGGCACGCCCGCCGCCGAGCCGCATCGCGGCCTCGAGCGATTCGACGAGCCGTGCGCGATCCCGTGCGCGCAGCACCAGCCGGTCGACCACCACGTCCATCTCGGCCTGGGACCCGACCACCCGACTCGGCGGCAGGTCGTCGAGGTCGGCGAACGATCCGTCGATCGCGATGCGGCGATATCCGTCCGCCACCAGCGACTCCCGCACACCGAGGAAGGTCTCGACGTCGTCGCCCACCGGCGACGGATACGCGACGACCGCTTTTTCGCCGGGGTGCGCGGCCAGGAGTGACTCCGCCACGCCTTCGGGCTCGTCCCGGCCAACCGGCTGGCCGCACGAAGCGCAGGTGAGGGTCGCCGCGCGCGCCCACAGGCTCTTCGCGTAGTCCGCGACCTCGGTCATCGTGCCGACCGTCGAGCGGCTCGTGCGCACCGGAGCCTGGCGGTCGACGGCGACCCCCGCGGCGACGGGGTCGAGTTCGTCGACCGGAGGTCGGGCGAGGCGCTCGAGGAACTGCCTCGCGTAGGCGCTGAAGCTCTCGACGTAGCGGCGCTGCCCCTCGGCGTAGAGCGTCCCGAACGCGAGCGACGACTTGCCCGCGCCGGACGGCCCCGCGATGGCGACCATCGTGCCGGGGTCGAGGTCGAGGTCGAGTCCGCGGAGGTTGTGGGTGCGGGCACCGCGCAGGCGGATCGGGCGCATGAGTGTTACGTTTCCCGTCGTGCGCAGGCAGGCTCGCGAGAATGTCCGCCGCCGAAAATACGGGCGGCGGACGGTGCGGCTGAGCGCGGTCGCGACAGTCATAGGGGCTGTGCTCTGCGTGTCCAGCCCACCCGGTGTCCCGAACCGCGCGTCCGCGCAGGCGCGCCCGCCGTCGGACCGGATCGCCCGCCTGATCGCCCGCGCAGAGGCGCTGCGAGAGCGAGGTCGCACCGACGCGGCGTGGGCCCTCAACCGGCGCGCCGTCGCCCGCGCGCCCGAGGACCACCGGGCCGTGATGGCGATGGCAGCGGCCCTTCCGACCGAGGTGAGCTGGCCCGTCGACGAGACGACCCGGGAGCGCGCCACCGCCGTGCGGGAGGCCATCCTCGCCGCAGGGTCGGGCGCACCGCCACAGATGCAGCATTGGCTCGCCTGGTCCCACGCGCTTGCCGGCGAGCTGAGGCCCGCCGTCGACGTGGCGGCCCGCTCGGTGGGTCTCCAGGACGACGCGGCCCGCACGTGGCTGCAGCGCATCGCACTCCTGGCTGTCCGCGCCGAGTCGCTTCACGTGGCCCGCGACGCGCTTCGGGCCGCGCACCGCGCCATGCCGCAGGACTCCTCCATCCTGTCGGATCTCGGGGCGGTGGAGTTGGCGCTCGGCCTGCCGGAGGACGCCGTGTCGCGCTTCGAGCGCGTGCTCGGTCGACGGCCCGAAGACCTCAGCGCGCGCCGGGACCTCGCCGGCGCCCTGGTCGCCGCAGGACACGCCACGGACGCCGTCGGTCAACTCCAGCGCTGCCTCGACGCACACCCTGAGGAGACCGAAATCCGGCTCGAGCTCGCCCGCGCGGCGCTCGATGCCGGGCAGGCGGCCGTCGCCGAAGCCGCTTCGCGCGCGGCAATCGCACAACTCGCGGGCGACGACCCGCGAGGCTGGACGGCGCTCGGCGATGCCCTGGTGGCCCGCGGCCGCGGTCCCGCCGCCGCGGGTGCGTACGAGGAAGCGCTTCGCCGGGACGCGGGGAATGTGCGCGCGCGCCGCGGCCTCGACGCCCTGGCCGCGACGCCAGACTCTCGCGACAATCCGTGAGCGACGCTACCCTTGGGGGGTGAGAGCACACGCAGCCATCGTTCTGAGTTCGCTGGTCGCGCTGGCTTCGCTCACCCTGGCGTCGAAAACACAGGCGCAGGACGACGATGGCACCTCCGCCGGCCTCGCCCGTTCGCTGGAGGCGCCCGGCCCGACGCCCCTCAACCAGGTCGATGTCCCGCCTCCGCCCGGCGCCCCGCCCGCGGACGAAGCCCCTTTGGATCAGGCGCGCTACCCCCTGCCCACCGATGCCTATGCGTCGGACGACGAGGACGAGCCGAGCCTGCGGATCCCGAGCCGCGTCACCACCCGGATGCGATCCCTCGACGCGAGCCTTCGTGCGCTCGGCGCCTCGGGCTCGAACGTCGTCAACGCCGTCCTGTCGATGCTGACGGGCGGGCTCTCGATCACGCTCGGCGTGCTGCGGGACCCCAATGACGACTGGCTCTCCGCGTACCTCTACGTCTACGGCGGCGCCGCGGCGGCGCGCGGCGGGCTGGAGCTGTTGCTCGCGCCCGACGCGAGCGGCCAGGCCATCCGTTACCAGCACATGCCCATCACCACGAACGAGCAGGTCCGCGCGCGCGTTCGCTTCGGCGAAGCCGCGCTCTCGGGGTTGGCGGAGCAAGCCATGATCGCGCGCGTCGTCGACGCGTCGCTCAACCTCGCGGCCGGCGTCGCGGTCGTGCCGATCTACCTCGTCCCCAACGACTTCTCGGTCGGCAACCCGCTCGACTACTTCGTGCTCATCGGAGCGGGCGTCTCGGTGCTCTCGGCCGTCATCAACCTCGCCACCCCGTCGGGCGCCGAGCAGCGCTGGGCCGCGTACGAGGCGCTCCGCGACCGCCTCGCCGAGGAGGCCGACGAAGGCGCGGCGTTCGGCGAGGAGCCGGTTCCGAGCGCGCCCGCCGCGTCGCTGTCGGTATCCCCGTTTGGACTCCGCGCGGCGTTCTGACAGCGCCCCGCGTCAGTCGCACGGTTCGGGCAAGCACACCCAGCGCGGGTCTCCTCCACCGGGCGCCGGTCGCATCGTGCACGCATACCCGTCCCGGCACCCGGTGGCCGAGAGCGTGAAGTCACAGCGCGCGAAGCACCTGTTCACGCCGTCGCCCGGGTCCGCGCAGGCTGTGTAGGAGAACGCGCCATCCTGGTCGGGGCAAGACGTCTCGCAAGGCCGGGTGCACACCCCGCCCGGATAGCCTTGAGCCGCGGTCAGGCACTGCGCTTCCGAGAGCAGCCCGCAATCCCCGGCGCTGGTGCAGCCACTGCCCACGAACCCCGCCGCCATGCCCGCGAGGTGCGCGTTGCACGGGCCGAGCGGGTTGTCGGAGTCGACCGGCGCGCCGTAGGCCTCGAGGTGCTCGGACCAGCCGATGGCCGACTGCGCGTAGAGCGCCTGGCCGACGAGCGGAGACACATCCCAGATCGGGCGCTCCCCCGCCTCTTCGACACAGATGTTCGGTCCGATGTCGGCCACCTCGACCACGACGCACGCCGTCCGGGCGGCGTTGACGAGCCGAACCCGCTGTCCGCAGCGGAAGCGCTGCCGGTTGGCCGCGTAGTACCAAGTCCCGTCCGCGTCCGGCGAGCCGCCGCACGCGACAGGCTGTTCGTCGCCGGGGCCTCCGAAGGTCGTCAGGTCGTAGCGCTGGTCGGCTGGGAGGCGGTCGTCCGTCATGCTCCCGATGCGCCCGATGCAGGCCAGGACGCCCTCGTCGGCGGGTCCGCCGGTGTCGCTCGGCGACCAGGTGGGGAGCGTGGGTGAGATGCAACCGCCGTCGGCTCCGCCGTCCGGCGTGCCCGCGTCCGTGCCCCCATCGATCCGTCCAGCATCCCGCAGTCCCGCGTCCATCGGCCCTGGGCCGCTGTCGCGCGCGGTGCCCGCATCCGAACGCCCCGCGTCGCTCCGGCCGTCGATCACGATCGGTCCCGAGCCACAGCCCACGAGAACGAGGAGCACCACGAGACCCAGGAGTACGACAAGACCCAGCCGACGCGCCATTCGGCCAGCGTAGCAGGCGTCAGCGTCGCCCCCAGCGACGGCGCAGCACCCACTCGGCCAGAAGCGCGACGAGCATTGCAGCGAACGCCCACCCGCTCGCGAAGGGAGCACGTTCGATCACCCCCAGCGAGCGCCGTCGCGTCGTGTCGAGGCCGTCGAGCGCCGGCGCGTCGTCGACCCCCTCCGCGAACGTTCCGCCCGTGGCTTCAGCGAGGGCGGCGAGGCGGTCTGGGTGAGCGCGGGGATCCGCCAGCTCGTCTCCCCCCGCCTCGACGACGAGCCACTCCTCCGCGACCGGCTCGTCCTCGCCTTCGAATCGAGCCTCGACCCGGTACGCACCGGGCGCATCGGGCAGGGCCAGACTCACCTCGGCGTGCCCCTCCCGATCCGTTCGCCCCGTCGTCTGAGCCACCTCGGCATCCGCCCCATCGCGCAGCAGGAACCGCACGGCGCGCTCGGCGTGGGGCGCGTACGACGCCTCCCGAAGCACGGCGTCGATCCGGGCCCGCGCCCCTGGGCCGTAGCGTTCGCGATCCGTCGTGAGACGCGCAGGCTCCAGCACCGGATCACGTGCGAGCCACCGCACGGCGCGATCCCAAAAGCGCTCGTACGCGCTCGCGTCCCCCGTCTCGCCGCCCGTCGTGATCCCCCACCGCCAGGTGGTGTCCGTGGTCAACGCCAGCACGCGGCCGCGCCCCGCCTGGCCGACCACCAACAGGGGCAGGCCGCCGCCGGTCTCCATCTCGTGCGTCGGATGTTCGAGCAACACCATGCTGTCCGGGCGCACCCGCGTGACGACATTGGCGCCCTGCAGCCGCGCCAGACCCGCCCACGCCGCCGCGTTCTGAGCCGGATCGGGCGCGAGACCCAGCAGCGGGTGGCGCTCGACGCCCGGCGTGAGTCGCGGTGCGAACCGGTCGGTCACGATCGTCTCGGACTCGGGCGCGCCGGACGGCGGCAGCTCGACCGGGAGGATCTCCGCGATGGGCGTGCCGGCGTAGCCTCCGCTGTGGAACGAGATGGGACCGCCGACCATCGCGAACGACCCACCCCGCATGACGTAGTCGCGGATGCGTGGAAGGTAGCCGGCCATTTGGTACGGGCCGTACTCGAAGTTCTGGAACACCACGAGATCGAAGCTGCCCAGATGCTCGTTGAAGAGCTCGTCCGTCGGGAACGGGATCAGCGCGAGTTCCTCGGGCCCGGCCATGGTCATGTCCGAGGTGTTGCGCAGGATGAAGAACGAGATGAGGTCGGTCGCCGGATCGCGTTTGAGAAACGCCCGAAGGAAGCGCTGGTCCCAGCTCGGCTGCCCGGCCACGAGCAACACGCGAAGTTTGTCGCGCGTTACGCGGACGAGAAAGGCGCGCTCGTTGTTCTCCGGCACTGCGTCGTCGGACACGGCCGGAATGGACACGCGGTAGACTTCGCGACCGAGCCGCTGCGGGGTGAACGGGATCTCGACCGACACCTCCCCGTCCTCGGGGACCTCGGCGATGACCTCGCGCTCCACCTCGTCCCCTCGACGCAGCGTCACGGGGATGGGGCCGCCCCGCCCCCCGAGGGACCTCACCACCACCCGGACCCGCGCCGTGCGGCGCAAGAACCCCACCGGATCCGCTTCGACCTCCGCGATGGCGTCGTCACGGAGGTCTTCCTCGGCCAGCGCCACCGCATGCACCCGCACCCCACGCCGGGCCAGTCCGTCGAGGTCGAGCGGGGACACGGCTCCGTCGCTGACCACCACCACGGCGCCGAGGTCCCCTCCGCGCGCTCCTTCGAGGACCGACGACAGCGCCCCGCCGAGCTGGCTCTGGTCTTCGGTTGCTGGCACCGACGTTCCGAGCTCGCCGAGCCGCGAGGCGCTGAGCTGCTCCCCGAACGTGAACGCCGAAAGCGGCCGGTCGGTCTCCGAGGCCCAACGTGAGAGCAGGCTCGCGGCCCGACGCGCGCGGCTCCCCTCGCCGCGCGGCAAGGACATCGACCGCGACGCGTCCACCAGCAGCGCCAAGCCCCCCTCGCTCTCGTCGAACCGCTCGCTGGCCCAGGTCGGCTGGCTCGCCACGAACCAGACGAGCAGCGCGCTGGCCACGCGCGCCGCGATCAGCCCGCGTCGGCGCAGAGGGCGGCGCTCGTCGCGCAACTCCCACACCGCGGCGGCGACCGCGGCGGCAAACAACACCGCCAACACGACCGCGGTGATCGCCCCGCCGGGGACACCGAACGAAAAGAGACCGGACATCGAGTTCAGGGACCGCCGCGACGACGCATGATGAACGGCGCGTGCACCTGGTCGTCCTTGTAGTCCAGGCACAGGGCGTACATCACGAGGTTCACGCCCAGCCGGATGGCACGCTCACGCTGCTCGTCGCCGCCCGGCGACACCGGATGCTGCCACGAGCCCAGGTTGTCCCGCGCCCACGCGCCGCCGAGGTCGTGCCGGGAGTACACCACCGCTACCCGGTCACCCAGATCGATGGCCTCGAGCTGGTCGGGCCCACGCACACGCCCCTCGGGGCGGCGCAGGAGGTAGAACGAGCGGAAGAGCGTGTGCGTGTTCTCCAGTGGGCGAAGCGGGCGGTCCGGAAACGCGCGCGCGAGTTCCCGACGAATCGACCGGTCGAAGCCGTCGTGTTCGGGCGCCGCATCGTCGATCAGCACGAAGCCGCCGAAGCGCACGAAGCGCCTCAGCCCCGCGATCTCCTCCTCGGACAGCTCCGCGAAGCTCCGAGACCCGGTCCAGTAGAGGAAGGGGTTGTCGAAGATGGCCGGGTCATCGAGTCGGGCCGAACCGTGCTGCGCCGGCACATCGATGCTCGTCCGCTTACGGACCTCCCAGCCCAACCTGTACGGCGCGGTGGGGCGCGGGCGAGCGTCTCCACCGTCGTAGTCCACCGTGCGCACCTCGAACAGAGACGACTCTCCGATGGCGTGGACCGCCCGGGGAGCCGAGGCGGCCGCGACCAACGCGACCGCCAACGTCACCGCCGTTCGCGGGAGCCAGGCGCGGTCGAAAGGCCGATTCCCCATGGCGCGGAGGCTAGCAGCATCTGACGCCAATGCCGGCGACGACCGTGAGGCGGAAGACACGGGATGCCGCCGCAAGCGCGTCTCGGCATAGGGGATAATTTCACCCGAAATGAAGTCTCAATGAGCGCCCCCTTCGAGATCCTCACCTGCGGTGCGGTCCAGGCGCAGATCCAGGTCGGCCAGATGACCGAGGAGAACATGCGCTCGTTTCTGGAGAGCATGGCCGATGGAGGCGCACGGGAGTCTTGACGAGGCGATCACGTGGGCGGTCGATGAAGCGACGCGCATCGGGTCCCCGGTTGATCCCCGCCTCGTGGAGCTGGGCGCCCGCGCGATCGAGAAGGACCGCGCCAGCCTCACGGCCCCGAGTGAGCGCGGACGGGCGCATCGAACACACAGGGGTTCGAGCGGTGGGGTTCGAGCGGTGGACTTCGCCCCGGTTCTTGGCATCAATGGGAGGTGATGAGACTCGCCCCGCTCCTGACCACCGTGCTCCTGACCTGGGTGTTGGTGGCGTGTGATGAACACCAGGAAGAGCTCGAGCCGGTCGAGATCGCCGAGGCCCGTCCGTCTCAGGAAGAGGCGCCTGCGGACGAGCCCGACGAG
>JBGCFC010000233.1:0-27431 GCA_045106715.1 Sandaracinaceae bacterium | reverse complement strand
GAGCACCCGTCGGAGGTGCGGCTCGCTGAGGGGGACGACGTGGTTCAGGCAGTCCTCGCGAATGGAGCGCACAAACCGCTCGGCGTACGCGTTGAGATTCGGACTCCGGGCCGGAAGGCGGACGACCTCGACCCCGGCATCGGCGAGGAGTCTACGGAAGGCGGCGGTGAAGAGCGGATCGCGGTCGACGATGAGGAAGCGTTTGCCGAGAGGAAGCCGTCGACGACGTCGGTGAGGTTGCGCCCCGCCTGCATCATCCATCGCTCACCCGGCTCGTGGACGATGCCCGCGAGATGGACACGACGTGTGGCGAGTTCGATCACGAAGAAGACGTGGTAGCGAACGAGGCCGACGAGGCTGAGCACTTCGACGGTGAAGAAGTCGGCCGCTGCGATGCCCTCCCAATGGCTGCGCAAGAAGGTGCCCCAGGGCGTCGTCTTGCTGCGCTCTGGGGCGGGCAGGATGCCCTGCTCGTCGAGTGTGCGCTTGACGGTGGAACGGCTTACCGTGAGCCCGAGATTCCGGAGCGCGCCCACGATGCGCGTGTAGCCCCAGCGCGGGTTGTCTCGGGCGGCGCGGATCACGAGCTGGCGAGTCTGCTCGTCGACCCGCGGTCTTCCTGGCCCTCGCTTCGGGCTCCCGTCGTACTTCTTGGCGATCAGCTTCCGGTACCAGCGCAGAATCGTCTGCGGGGTCACGATCGAAGCCAGCGCCTCGAGGCGCTTCGCACCGATGCGCTTTCCCTTCTCCGCCAGGCGTCGACGTTGTGCGTCGGTGAAGCGAAGTCGCTTCTTGCCGAGACGCTCCCGCAGCACGCGGTTCTCTTCGAGCAGGTACTCGATGGCATCGGCCTGCCGCCGAGACATCCAGCCGGCGACCGTGAGGACAGTTTTGGAACGGTACGGGGTCGCTGTGGCTCACCGCACGACGCTGAGGTGGGAGGTGGGCGGAGCCGACGTGGGCGGTGCACATCGGCGGCAGCTCACCGCTCGGTTCATCGCAACTCTCTCGGCGCGAGCCTCGGCATGACCAGCCTTGAGTCGCTCTACGATACCGACCTCGCGGCCAGAGTACACCTCGTCCGGCGTTCGCCCTCCGAGCGCGACTCGAGGGATGAGCGTGTTGTGATCGGCGAAGTACTTCGTGTTCAGCGACTCGAGCCCGGAGAAGGAGTCGAGCTGGTGGAGGTAGTGCCAGCGGTGGCGGAGCTGGTTCCAGAGCGACTCCACATCGAGTTCGACTGGACGACGTCGACCTGGGCCATGACGTGCTCCTCAACGGCGGCGAGCTCCGCGTCCTGGTGGACGACGAGGGGATGATGGTCACGCTTGCCCGATGCGCTCGGAACGCGGACTCCAGCGAGCGTTGCTCCGCTCACGCGCACCAGGGTCACGAGCAAGCGGACCACGGTAGTCAAGACCGCGACGCGCTTCTCGAGGCACGCCACCTCGGCGTAGAGCGCGACAATCTGGGTGTCCCGGGCGTCCAGGGTGACGACTTCGGACACACCTCGAGCGAGACACGATCGGCGAGTCGAATCGGGGATGGCCAGCCCCGGGAACAGGTCGGTTTCCGGCCTCCACGATCGCGTTCCGGATACGGTGATCGTACTGCTTTCGGGCCGGCGCAGACATCGCCCCCGCATGCGCGCCCGACGACGCAACGCAACCCGGGACCGGTGCCAGCAGTGGCCGCGAAAAAGCGCGGCATGAGAGTTGGCAAGCTCTCGGACAGCGCAGCCCAGGAAAGGGGTCGCGATGGCCTACCGCGCGATGCTGAGATAGGAGGTGGGCGGAGCCAGCATGGGCGGTGCGCATCGGCGACAGCTCACCGCTCGGTTGGTGGCGACTCGCTGGGTGCGAGCTTCGACGTCACCGGCCGCGAGGCGCTCCGCGAGGTCAGCCTCACGACCGAAGTAGGCCTGGTCAGGCGTTCAGCCTCCGCGCACGGCGCGCAGGGTCAGCGTGTTGTGGTCTGCGAAGTACGTCGTGATCAGCGACCTCAGCCGCACGCTGCATTTGGGCCTCACGGTCGGGTTCGTGGCTGCAGGTCGAGGCGCACCTCCCGCTCCACGAGCCCTTCGGTCAGCCCACTTCGGAGACGAACATCGCCGGCATAGGGCAGACGCGACACCTGGGTTTTGGGCTCTCTGCGAGCGCCTGGTTCCTGCCGGAGCGCGCGGTCACCAGAGGGGTCGACGGAGTGTTCTACGCGTCCTCCAACGCAGCGGCGCCGTCCCACACATTGGGGCTCGAGTGCGCGTTCGAGCCTGGGAGCGTGCGTCAAAAATCTGCCAGTCCGTGCCTGGGGACCTCGCCGACCGTGTAGACTCGGCCGCGTGGCACACACGGGGACGACATGACGGCCGAGACCGCTCGACTCTCCCCGACGAGCGACGAGGAGGTGGACGCCTCCGTCGCCGAGTTGAACCTGCGAATCCTGCAGGGGCTCGCGCTCTACGTGGCGGACCACTGTGGGGCGGACGTGCTGAAGGCGGTTGCCGAGGCCGGAGACGTGCAGCCGAGTCAGCTCGACGGCCGCAGCCTGTGGGTCTCGTGGGAGCGCTTCGAGCGGATCCTCGCCGCGGCCGCCGAACACGTGCCAACGGAGGACACTTTCCGGCGCGCCTGCGCCCACAGGCTGGCCGAGAGCTACGGGCCGCTGCTGCTCCTGCTCAAGGCGTCGAGCCCCGCGATGGTGTTTGGCCAGGCGGCGCGCAGCTTCCCCACCATCTCGACCATCAGCGATGCCCGCGTCGAGGTGCTGAGCCGGACGAGCATCCGGTTTCACTACCGGAGCCGATACCCGGAGAGCCGGCTCATGTGTCTGTCTCGTCAGGGCCAAGCGACCTCGCTGCCGACCCTCTGGGGACTGCCGCCAGCGACGTTGACCGAGAAGTCGTGCATCGGCTGGGGGGACGACGCGTGCGAGTACGACTTGCGGTGGCACGCGTCTCGGCGTTGGCTGCCGGTCGCGGGGGCTGCGATCGGCGGGGCCGCGGTGGGGGTGTTGGCGCACACGTTGGGGTTCGACGCCGCCCCTTGGTTTGGGCTGCTGACGACCTCGACGGCCGGGCTCTACGCGCTCGCGCTCGAGCAGCGGAAGGCCAACACCCTCAACATCGAGTACGCCGCACGGGCGCAGCAGGCGCTCGGTGCGCTCGCGACGGAGGAAGAGGAGATCCGCCGAGAGCTCGTTGCGCTCAAGGATCGCCAGGACTCGTGGCTTCGCAGGGTCGAGCAGGAACTCGAGCATCGAACCCAGGAGCTCGCGGACCTCGGGGGCCGGGTCGAGGGCATCCAGGAGAAGCGGGTTCGCGTCATGCGCGGCCAGGTGCACGACCTGCGGAACTTGCTGATGGTCGTGAGCTACGCCATGGACGTCGTGAAGAAGGAGTCGCTCAGCCCGCGCGCCGCCTCGTCACTCGCGGACGCGATGGAATCTACGGATCGGATCCAGCGCATCCTGCAGCAGACGATGGAGAACACGGAGCCAGGCCGCGTGCTCGTCGCGCTCGAGCCGAAGCCGTTCGACGTGCGTCCGCTGAGCGAGGGGCTGCGTCGGCGTCTGCGTGCATTCGCGCATGGCAAGGACATCCGGGTCTCGGTGTTCACGAGTCGGGAGGCGCCCAAGCAGATCACCACGGACCCGCTCCTGCTCGACCGCGTGCTCGACAACCTGCTCGGCAACGCGGCCAAGTACACCGAAAGCGGCAGCATCGTGGTGGAGGTCGGCGGCACGCCCGGTTTCCTTACGGTGAAGATCTCCGACACCGGGCCCGGCATCGCGTCCGAGCGCATCGCGCGCGTCTTCCGGCCCAGCGGGTCGACGACAGACGAGCGGGTGGACGGGTTCGGAGTGGGCCTCTCGGTCGTGGTGCAGCTGCTCGCACAGGTCGGCGGTAGGCTCGAGGTCATGAGCAAGCCCGGGGAGGGCACCACGTTCTGGGTGCACGTCCCGGTGGACATGAGCGCCGTGGATGACAAGGGGCGCAACAAGAGCGTCGACCCGAGCGAGGGCGTCGAGCAGCTCATCCGGCGGGTCGTTCACATTCGACGGGTCAACTGAAGCGCGGGTGATGGGATGCAAGCAGTATCGAGAAGCCTCCTCGCCTCATGAGCGACTCGCCGACAGTCTTGGACACGGTGCTTCGGTACCTCGCGGCCGAGCAGGTCGAGTACGTTTTTGGAGTCCCGGGCGGGTTGCTGCATCCGTTCTTCGAGGCCGCTCAGAACAGCGAGGACCTGACCCTCGTCGTGACCAAACACGAGGGCGGCGCGGCGTTCATGGCAGACGGCTACGCGCGCGTCGGGAATCGGCTCGCGGTGTGTGCGAGCACGGCAGGACCGGGGGCGACCAACATGCTGACGGGCGTCTCGGTCGCCTACGCCGACGGTGTTCCGATGCTGGTCCTGACAGGGCAGGTGCCGAGCAACGCGATTGGCCGTGGCGCGGCGCAGGAGTCCGGGCGAGAGGACATGGACATCGTCGCGATGTTTCAGCCCGTGACGAAGTACTCCGCCATGATCACTGGACCAGGGGACGCGACGCATCACCTCCGGCGCGCGCTGCGCCTCGCGCTGAGCAACCGGCCCGGCCCCGTTCACCTCAATGTACCGGTGGACCTCTGGTCCATGCCGCTGGCGGAAGACTGGCTCGAGCCGGAAGGCTATCGCCCGAGAACGTCGGTGTTCGACCGCGCGGCGGTGCAGCGCGCGGCGGACGCGCTCTTGGAGGCGGAGCGGCCGGTGATCCTCTGCGGCAGCGGGGTGGGGGTCGCCGGGGCGCGCGAGCACCTCATGACGTTGGCGGAGCTGTTGCCTGCCAAGGTCGCCACGACCCCCCGCGCCAAGGGGCTGTTCCCTGAGGACCACCCGCTTTCCCTCGGTGTGTTGGGGTACGCCGGGCACCGCGCCGCCGAGCGGGCCGTCCTGGGTACCGATTGCGATGTGCTGCTCGTCGCCGGCTCGTCGTTGAACGAGACGACGACGAGCTGGAACCCCGCCATCCGTCCGAGCGGCGCGCTGATTCACCTCGACGTCGACGTCGATCGGATCGGCCGTACGTACCCCGTCGACGTGCCCTTGTTGGGCGACGCGCAGACGGTTCTCGTCGAGCTCGTCTATCACCTTCATCGCGAGATGCGCGACGGGCACGCACCGCGGTCGGTGTTCGAGGCGGACGATCGGTTGCGCGGCCCGCGGCCCGACAGTTGGTACCTCGACGCGGAGCTGCGCCAGTCAGACCAGATCCCGCTCGCACCGCAGCGATGGCGCAAAGAGCTGGCCGAGGTGCTTCCCGACGGCGCGGTGGTCTTCAGCGACATCGGTGGCCATATGCTCTTCAACATCCACCACCTGTGCATCGGAGGGGATCAGCGTTTCCTGGTGAACATGGGCTTCGCGTCGATGGGCCATGGGACCAACGCGCCGATCGGCGCCGCGTTTGCCACCGATGACCCGGTGATCGCGATCGTCGGGGACGCGTGTTTCGCCATGAACGGGATGGATCTGCTCACGGCGGCGGAGCTCGACGTCCCGGTGCTGTGGATCGTGGAAAACAACCACATGCACGGCATCACCTACCACGGGAGCAAGCTGGTCGGGGACAGCCCGCTGACCGCGGTGCGCTACCGGCGAAACATCGAGGTGGCCGCGATCGCGCGCGCCATGGGCATCGATTCGTACGTGGTGGATCGACCCGGCCAGCTCGCCGAAGCGGTGACGCGCGGCTTGTCGATGCGGCGCCCCTGCCTCATCGAGGTGCGGGTCGACGGGGAGCTGCCGCCGCCCCTCAAGGGACGGGCGCGCAGCGTGAAGGGGCAACGATGAACTCAACCAAGACGAAGCCGCCAGCGTCGTTCCTAGACGGCGCAGGGCCGGCGACCCAGTTGACGGCGCGTGTCGTCGACGTCTTCGGGGATCGGCCGAGGGTGCACGGCTACGACCTCGACGGGGAGCTCAGTCCGGCACTCTCGCCCAGCGAGTTGGCGCTGCTCACCCTGACGGGCGAGTTGCCCGACCCCGTGGCCCGGCGTCGCTTCGCGCGGGCTTGGTCGATGCTGGCGGCGTTTGGCGTCGACGAGCCGCCAACCCACGCGGGGTTGCTGGCGACGGCGTGCGGAGCCGAACCGATGGCGGCCGCCTCGACTGCCATGGTGGTCCTGTGCCAGCGGGCCGGTGCCGACGTGGCGGCGCATCGAGCGCTACTTCGTTGGAGCGAGGCGCCCAGCGGCGCGCCCCCGACGTGTGAGCACGGGGATGGTGTGCCGGCCGCGATCGTGGCCTCGCTCGACGGGCTGTTGCCGGACGATGGCCCCGCCCGTCCGCTCCGCGACGCACGCCTGTGTCGGGTCGGCTGGGCGCTCGCGCTCTCGGGTCTCGCAGGGCTGCGCGGGGACGGTCCGGCGCTGAGCCTGCTGCTGCTCGGGCGCGCGCCATCGGTGTTGGCGGAGACCTGGGCGGCGCCGTGCGGGGACCTTTCCCAGATCCCGCTGAACGTGCCACCGCTGGAGTACGTGGAGTGACGGACCCGATTCGAACCCGCGTCGCGCTCGCCGCCTTGGCTGAGCACCACTTCTGCGGCCAGCCTGTCTTCGCGCGCCTCGAAGGACGGGTCTCCCTCTCGCACCTGGTCTATCTGGCGCTCGTCCACCGGGTGCCGAGCGACGCCGAGGCCCGGGTCTTGGACGATCTGGCCACCGCCGCGAGCGCGGGTGACCCGAGGGTCTGGCCGATGAAGGCCGCGCGCCTCGGCGCCACCTACGGTGATCTCTTTGCCGGCCTCGCGAGCGGTCCGTTGATGTTCGGCAGCGCGCGGATCGGGCCGCGCATCGCCGGCCTCGCGGCCGAGGCGCTCGTGGCCACCCGCGAGAAGGCGGAGGAACTCGGGGCGGTGGACGCCGCCATCGAGGCGCTGTGGCTCGGGCCGGAGCACCGACTGCCCGGGTTCGGTGTGCCGTTCCGCGAGGAAGACGCGCGGCTCTCGTCGCTCTCCCGCCAAATCCGGGCGAGTGAGCGCCATGACCTTCCGCATTGGCGCCTCTCGGAACGCGTGGCGCGGCGCGTGAGCGAAGCGCGGCGGATCGCGCCCAACATCGCCCTCGGCATGGCGGCCTGCCTGCTCGACGCCGCGGTGCCTGCAGCGGCGGTGACCGCGATGGTGGCGGCTCTCCTGCAGCACCTCACCCTGGCGAACGCCTTCGAAGAAGCTGGCGGGCCTTCGCCCGGACTGCGGCGCATCGACGCCGCGGATGTGCGGTATGTCGGCGCGCCGCCGCGGGCGATGCCGACGAACGCCTAACAGGCGGTTGAAGAATCGGGCATCAGCGAGGAGTCTGCGCCGAGTCCCAGTTTCGAGAGCCCTATCGATGGGTGGTGCGCGCGGTTCGCGGGCGCGACGATCGGGCGACGTGCTCACGGCTGTCCTTCCTCAACCCCGTCCTGACCGTTGGGCTTGCATGATGCGCCGTCTTCGCCTGGGAGCCCTCCAAGAGCAGAGTCCTGGGCTTCGGGGAACCTGTGGACTTGGTGCCGAACGCTCCCTACACTCGGCCTCGGGGGGCGAGTTGGAGCCGATTCGGAGCGAGTTCGAGTGCGAGGCGGCGGGCGCCGCGCAGGTGACTTTCTTCCGTGTGGTCGAATCGCTGAGCCAGCCCTTCGAAGCCACCATCGAGCTCGAGCTGGAGGACCCCGACGCGGACGTGACTGTCATGCTCGGCGAGAATGCCGGCCTGACCATCGAGCGGGCGCCGGCCGTGCGCCGCGTGCGGGGGGTCATCTGCGAGGTCTGGGAGGGGCACGGTCACGAGGGGCGCGGCGAGACGCAGTCCCAAGCGGCGCGAGTGCGCGTCGTGCCGGCCTTCAAGCTGATCCACCTGCGCCGAAACACGCGCATGTTTCAGGAGATGTCCGCCCCCGAGATCCTCGAGGACTTGCTCTCCGAGTCGCTGGGCGCCTACGGGCGCAAGGTCTCGAACGCCCTGGACGGCACCTATCTGACGCGCGAGTACTGCCTTCAGTACCAGGAGACGGACTACGACTTCGCGCACCGCCTCATGGAAGAGGAGGGCATCTTCTACGCGTTCGACCACGCAGGCGACGTCGAGACGATGGTGCTCTACGACCGGGGGTCGAGCTGTCCGCGCGTCGAGAGCCCGTCGGACCCGATCGAGCACAACCCGCAAAACCTGCTCGCGCGCGATGACCGCGAGGTGGTGCACGTCGTCGACCGCAGCCATCGACACAGCGCGACCTCCGTCGCGACCCACGACTGGGACTGGACCGCGGCCGGGGACATGCGGGTCGACGGCGCAGAGGAGGGCGAGGACCTCAACGGCTTCGTACGAGAGAGCTACGAGCACGGCGTCGGGCGCTCCCTGCAGATCGTCGACTACGACGCCGGAGCGCGCCGATACCAGGCGAACGCCGCGGACGCCCAGCCCGCCTCGAGGCTCGAAGCGCATGCGGCCGAGAACGTCGTCATCGAAGGCATCGGACGGGTTCTCGGCTTCCAGCCAGGGGCGACCTTCGAGCTCATCAACCACCCGCTCATCGGGTTCGACGACGAGTACATTCTGACGCGCAGCGTGCACGAGAGCGCGCCCGCGGAGGGCGTTGGAGACGACGCCGGCGCGGCCGAGCCCTACCACAACGAGTTCGAGGCGATCCCGCTGAAGACCGCCTACCGTCCACCGCGGCTCACTCCGAAACCTCGTGTGCGCGGCATCCAGACCGCGACGGTCACCGGACCCGCGGGCGAGGAGATCCACGTCGACGAGCATGGGCGCATCAAGGTGCAGTTCTTCTGGGACCGCGAGAACCCGGCCGACGAGACGAGCAGCTGTTGGGTGCGGTGTGAGCAAGACTGGGCCGGACCCGGCTGGGGCTTCTGGTGGGTGCCGCGGATCGGCATGGAGGTCGTCGTCCAGTTCGTCGACGGAGACCCCGATCGCCCGGTGGTCACGGGATGCGTTTACAACGGCGCCAACGCGCTCCCGTACCCGATGCCGGACGAAAAGACGAAGTCGACCATCAAGTCCAACTCCTCGATCGGCGGCGGCGGCTCGAATGAACTGCGCTTCGAGGACAAGGCCGGCGAAGAGGAGATCTACGCCCACGCGCAGAAGGACTACGACGAGGTCGTCGAGAACGATCACAGCACGCTCGTACACCACGATCAGACCAACGAGGTCGACAACGACCAGGTCCAGACGGTGCACAACAACCAGACCGAGCGCGTCGACGTCGACCAGACGATGAGCATCGGGAACAACCGCTCGGTTCACGTCGAGGGAAACTTCGACGAGACCGTCGACGGGACCGAGACGAGGAACGTCGGGGGCGACGTGACGGAGACCTTCTCCGCCAACGAGACCCGCACCGTGGCGGCCGACGTGACCGAAGACATCGGCACGAGCGAGACCCGCACGGTCGGCGGCAACCAGACCGAGACCATCGGTGGAACGCACGCCTGGGACATCGCGGCTTCCTCGGCGCTCACCGTGACGGGTTCGATGACGCAGACCGTGACCGGTGGGATCACCAGCAACACCCCGGCGGCCGAGACCCTGATCGCGGTGGCCGGGATGAACGTCGCGGTCGCCGGCGCGACGACCTGGTCTGCGCAGGCAGGGGTGACCTTCATCGCCCCCGGTGGCTTTACGTTCATCGACAACTCGAACGACTGGATGGGCCAGTACCTCGTCAAGTTCACCCCGTGGGACAAGGCCGTGATCGGGGCGAAGATCGAAATCGGCGGGACGGCGACCGGATTCGTCACGTTCAAGGCCGAAGCGCATTGGATGTGCTTGAACCTGCACGCGAGCTTCGAAGAGAACGATGGCGCGTTCATCGCCGGCACGCCGCTCGATGCAGACACAGGAACCAAGCTGAACTTCATCGGCGTGACCTTCGAGGGGTAGGCATGCGCGGGATCAAGCCGTTCAAGCTCAGCTTCATGACGCGCCCCTTTTCGTGGGGGCAGTCCCACCAGCTCGGCGTGAGCGTCATCGCCTACGCGCAGCTCGCTCCCGAGCCGGACGTCTACACCGACGCGGAGATGTGGACCGAGGTGCCGGAGGTGATGGGCAAGGACGTCGCGATCGACGAGGGCATCCCGAAGTCCCGGTCGGAGTTCATCGTGATGGGCTCGGCGTACCAGCCAGACGGAGTCCCCGGCACGCTGCGACGCGTGCGTGTGAAGGTCGGCGCGCTCGAGAAGTCGCTCAACGTCATCGGCGATCGTTTCTGGAACCGGGACGTGCCGACCGAACCACTGCCCTTCGTCTCCATGCCGCTGGACTGGGAACACGCCTTCGGCGGCGAAGGCTTCGAGCACAACCCCCGCGGCAAGGGATTCGCTCCGATCACGAACGACGACGGACAGACGCTGCATCCGCTCCCCAACGTCGAGCAGATCGGCAACATGGTGACGTCGCCCAAGGACCGCCCCACCCCGGCGAGCTTCGGTGTCGTGGACTTCACTTGGCCTCAGCGCATCGGCCGGGCCGGCACCTACGACAAGGCCTGGCTCGATACACGCTTCCCCGGCTTCGCCGAGGACATGCAGTGGCAGATGTGGAACCTCGCGGCGGAGGACCAGCAGCAGGAGGCGCCTTGGCGGGGCGATGAGCGGATCGAGTGCGACCACCTGCACCCGACCGAGACGCGTCTCGAGGGACGCCTGCCGGGCCTGGGCGCGCGGGCGTTCGTTTCCCAACGCCGAGGTGAGGACCTCGCGTTCGAGGAGGTCGGGCTCCGGCTGACCACGGTCTACGTCCTGCCGCCGATCGGCCGGGTCATCCTGATTTGGCAGGGCGCGCAGCCCGTGGTCGAGGACGACGGGGAGGACATCGAGTGCCTCATGATCGCGGGGGAGAGGCTCGGGCAGACGCGCCCGTTCGAGCACTACCGAGCCGTGTACGAGCGCCGCTCCGGCCCCGATCGCGCGCTCGAGATCCTCAAGGACGAGGACCTGTTCCCCGCGGACCTCTGCGGCATGAGCCCCGAGGTGGGAAAGCAGACCGAGGCGTGCACCCCCGAGAACCTGCCTATGCAAAGGCAGCACAAGGCGATGGTGCACGAGGTGATGGAGGCCCGCGCCCGCATCGCGGAGGCGGGCCTCGACCCCGACGAACACGGGCCGAAGATCCCCGATCCGCTGCCGGCCGCTCCGTCCATGGACGAGCTCAACGACGTCATCGAGGAGAAGAAGAAGGAAGCCCAGAAGGCGCTGGCGCAGGCAGCGGAGGCGAGATCCGAGGCGAGGGCCAAAGCGAAGGCCTTCTACGAGTCCGTGGGGCTCGATTGGGCCGAGGTCGAAGAGGAGATGGTGGACACGCCGCGCGGCCCGCCGACCTACCGGGCCGAAGTGCAGCAGGCGGAGTTCAACACGCTCGCGGATCGAGCCGAGGCGGCCGGTCAGCCCGTCGACGAGCTCCGGCACATGGGGACCGACCCCGAGTTCTACGCGCTCATGAAGGAGCGCGAGAAGCAGGAGCGGGAGAACTACCAGCGGACCGCCCACACGCAGCGACCGGCGTTTGCCTCGCCCGAGGAGGTCAGCGCCGCGCGCCGCGCGAAGGTCCAAACGGCGCTGCAGCGTGGGGAGTCGCTCGCGGGGTGGGACCTGACCGGAGTCGACCTGTCGCAGATGGATCTGAGCGGCGCCGACTTCCGGAAGGCGTTCCTCGAGTCCGTCCGCTTTAGCGGGACGACCGCGAAAGGCGCGAACTTCCAGGGCGCCGTACTGGCCCACGCCGACCTCTCGGGCGCCAACTTCGAAGGCGCGCGATTCAGCCATGCGAACCTCGGCTCGGCCGTGCTTCGCGGTGCGCGGCTCGTCGGTGCGGACCTCTCGGCGACGACGCTCGACAAAGCCGATCTGCACGGCGCCGACCTCAGCGGGGCCAATCTGCGGCAGATCGCGGTCACCAGCGGCAAGCTCGAAGGGGCGATCCTGCGGGGAGCGGCGCTCGGCGGCGCCAAGTTCATGGAGGTGAGCCTCAGCGGGGTCGACTTCCAGGGCGCCGAGCTGGTTCAGACCCTGTTCTACAAGGTCAAGCTCGACCAGCTCGACTTCAGCGGCGCACAGATGCGGGAGGCCACCTTCGTGGAGTGCTCGATGCGCGAGTGCCGCTTCGTCAACGCTAAGATGGTCGGCATCCGCACCGTGATGGACTGCGTAATGAGCCGCAGCGACCTCAAGGGCGCAGACCTCTCGCGGGCGAACCTGCGAGGCACGAAGATGACGCAGTGCGACCTCTCCGGGGCGCGGCTCGACGACGCGGACCTGAGCACCGCGGACCTGAGCGATTCGCGGCTCTACCGCGCCGTGGCCAAGCGGTCGCTCTGGCAGCGGACGACGCTCCAGCGGGCTTCGCTGGTGTCGGCCAACCTGTTCGAAGCCGTGCTCGACAAGGCCGACCTCCGGGGGGCGGACCTCCGGGGGGCGAACCTCTACGGCGCTAACTTCTCCCTCATCCACTCGGACGAGGCGACACGGGTGGAGGACGCGCTTCAGGACCGCGTCCGGGTGCTCCCCCTTCGCGAGCCGCCAGAGGAGGTCACGCATGAACCGTGAGCAGGCCCTGGACGAGCTCGATCGCACCGGTCGGTTGCGCGAGATCGACCTCTCTGGCCAGGACTTGAGCGGGATCGATCTGTCGGGCGCAGTCCTCGATGACGTGCGCTTCACCGGTGCCAATCTCACCGGAGCGACCTTCAAAGAAGCGATCCTGAAGGGCTGCGACTTCAGCGGCTGCATGATGGACGAAACCGTGTTCATGCTCGCGCAGGTGCACGCGTGCGTGTTCGAGCGGGCCTCGATCCGTCGCGCCGACTTCCGCTCCGGCCAGCTCGTGCGCGGCTCGTACGCCGGCGCTGACTTCGATGGCACCGACCTCTACATGTGCGCATTCGTCGAGGCCGATGTGCGCGGAATGCGCATCGGCTCCGCGCACTGCGAGCGCGTCACCTTCGCCACCTGCCGGACGGCGGAGATCGACTTGAGCGGCGCCTACTTGGACAAGACCATCTTCTACCAGGCCGACATGAAGACGGCGCGGATGGACGGCACCCGGTTCGACAAAGTCGTCTTCCACGAGGCCCTCCTCACAGGCCTCGACCTCCGGGGGCGCACCTTCGAGATCTGCTCGTTCATCGCGGCCGAGATGACGGGCTGCGTGCTCTCCGAGTGCGACCTGCGGCAGTGCAACTTCATGCGCGCCGTTCTCGTCGGCGCCCAGTTCGAAGGCGCGTTGGCGACGAACACGCTCTTCGTCGAGGCCACGATCACCGACGTCGTGTTCCGCAACGCCAACCTCGAGGCCGCCGTCTTCACCCAAGCGGACTGCAGCCGCGCGGACTTCGCCGGCGCGAACCTCAAGCACACCGTCTTCACCGAGGCGACGTGCAACGGCACGCTCTTCGCCGGCGCGTCCCTCTACGAGGCGGACCTCTCCCACGCCGACCTCACGAAGGCGAACTTCGCCGGCGCCAACCTCTTCCGCACTCGTTTTCACTGCACCACCGAGGACCAGACCGTCTTCGGCCCCGGTCGCACGCTCGCCCTCGGCACGGACGAGCGGCGCGCGCAAGGTGAGAACTTCGAGCCCCACTACTGACCAAAGCGAGACGACTAGATGGACACCGCGGCGAAGCTCACCTCCGAGATCCTCCAGAAGCAGGCCACCGTGCGTGCGGTTGTCGGGCCGCGCCTCACCGTCGAGGTCGACCAGCAGACCCACGACGCGCGGCGCGCGGCCAGCTGCCTGCTCGCGCCCCGAACCGGCGACAGCGTGATCGTCGCCGTCCCCGCAGCTGGGCCGCTCTGGGTCCTCGCGATCCTCGAACGCCAGGACGAAGACGCCCCGCACGTTCTTCGTGTGGAGGGTGACCTGGAGCTCGACGCGTCGGAGCACGTTCGGGTCCGTGCCTCGTCCGGCATTGAGTTCGCCACCCCAGGACGGTTCAAGGTGGGCGCGAGGAAGCTCGCCGTGATGGCGATCGACGCCGCCCTGAGCACCGAACAACTGAGCGTGGTGGGCCGGACGGTCAGCGCCCAGGCGGAGACGCTGAAGTCGGTGTGGAACGTCGTCGACAGCATCGCCGACCGGGTCACCCTTCATGCCAAGCGCTCATATCGCTTCATCGAAGAGATGGACGTCACCCGCGCCGAGCAGGTCGACACGCGGGCCGAACACACCATGCACCTCCGAGGAAAGAACACGTTCCTCACCGCTGAAGACCTCGCCAAGATCGACGGCGAACAAGTTCACCTGGGCTGAAGGATCGACGATGTTCTCCAATACACAAATGATGGGCGTCGACGTGGGGTTCCCCGATGTCTGCCTCACGCCAACGCCCGCGGGCCCCGTGCCCATCCCCTACCCGAACGTCGCGCCCGGGCCGACGGCGGTGCCTTCCCAGGTGAAGGTGATGCACATGTTCACGCCCGCCCACAACCTGGCGACCGTCGCGCCGCTGAGCAACGGCGACAACGCCGGCGTCGCGACCGGGGTCGCCTCGGGTTGCGTGATGGGTCCGCGCCGCCATCTCCTGGCCGCCTTCACCATTCTCGTGGGCGGCATGCCCAACACCCGGCTGACGAGCGTCGGGATCCACAACAGCACGAACTGCCCAGGGGTCCGCGCCGTACCGAGCCAGGTGCGCGTGGTCACGCTCGCACCGTGAGGAGCAGGCCGTGCCGGAGATGAGCTACGCCTTCGAGTCCGCGGCGATGGGGGAGCGCCTCCACGTGCACTCCATGCACCTGACGGAGGCGCTGAACCAGCCGTACCTCGCCGAGGTCCTGGTGACCACGCCCGAGCCGGACTCCGACATGGCGCTCATGCTCGGGCAGGACGCGACGCTGACGATCACGCGCGCCTCGGAGGTCCGCACCGTGCGGGGGCTGGTCGTGGCGCTCACCGAGCTCGACACCGGTGGCCGCAAGGTGCTCAACGAGGCTCGGGTGACCCTTGCGCCCGCGATGTACCTGCTGTCCCTGCGTCGCAATACCCGCATGTTCCAGGAGATGGCGGTCGATGAGATCCTGACGACCGTGCTCGAGGAGGCCCTCGGCGCCTACGGGCGCAGCATCGAGCTCAGCCTGAACGAGGCCTACGAGCCGCGCGAATACTGTCTGCAATACGCGGAGACGGACCTGGCGTTTGTCCAGCGTCTCATGGAGGAGGAGGGCATTGCGTACTCGTTCGACCATGTCGGCGACATCGAGGTACTTCGGCTGACCGACGCCAACCAGGCGTTCCCCGCGGCGCCCACGGTCAACGGCGCACTCCCCTACGTCCCGGACGACGCGACGGCGGGCGACGCGTCCGATTGCATCTTCCGCTTCCGCATGGAGGGCCGCCACACCACGACGGCCGTGACGCTCAACGACTGGGACTGGACGCTCGCGACCATGCCGTTCACCGAGGCCGTCGAGGGCGAGGACGAACTCGGTCGGGTGCGCGAGAGCTACGAGCACGGCGAGGGGCGCACCAGCCGAATCGGCTCTTACGACGAAGGCGCGCGGCGCTACCAAGCCCACGACATGGCACGGCTCGCGGGAGTTCGGCACGAAGAAGCGATCCGCGACGTCGCGCTCGGGCACGGGATCGGCACCGCGATCGGGATCTCCGCGGGCACGACGATCCAGCTCACCGGCCACCCCACGCCGGGGGCGGACGGCGAATACCTGGTCATGCGCGTCGAGCACTTCGACGCCGGGGTTGAAGGCTCCGACGGCCGCGACAACTACCACAACCGCTTCGTATGCACGCCCATCGAGACCGTGTTTCGGCCGCGCCGCGTCACGCCCAAGCCGAGCATCCCGGGGTCGCAGACCGCGGTGGTCACGGGCGCCGCTGGCGAAGAGATCCACGTCGATGAGCACGGGCGCATCAAGGTGCGATTCCACTGGGACCGCGAGAACCCAGAGGACGACACCAGCTCCTGCTGGGTTCGGGTCAAGCAGGAATGGGCCGGTCCGAACTGGGGCTCCTGGTGGGTGCCGCGCATGGGCATGGAAGTGACCGTGCACTTCGTCGACGGCGACCCCGACCGACCGCTCGTCACAGGCGCCTTGTACAACGGCAACAACCCGACGCCGTACAGTCTGCCGGACGAGAAGACCAAGAGCACCATCAAATCGGACAGCTCACTCGGCCACACGGGCTTCGCGGGGACTGGCTTCAACGAGTTCCGGTTCGAGGACAAGGCGGGCTCCGAGCAAGTCTTCACGCACGCGGAGAAGGACTACAACGAGGTCGTCGAGAACGACCACAACACGCTCGTCCATCACGACCAGTCCAACGAGGTCGACAACGACCAGACGCAGATCATCCACAACAACCAGATGGAGCGCGTGGACGTCGACCAACAGATGAGCGTGGGCGGCAACCGCACCGTGCACGTGGAGGGCGACTACGACGAGACCGTGGACGGCACCGAGACGAGGCAGACCACCGGAGACGTCGAAGAGACGTTCGACGCCACCGAGACGCGCTCGATCGCCGCGTCGATCACCGAGGACATCGCCGGGAACGAGACGCGGGACATCTCCGCCGACCAGACGGAGACCATCGGCGCAGCCCACTCCCTCACGGTGCTGGGCAACCAGGACCTGACGGTGACTGGGGCGCTGAATCAGGACGTGTCGGCCGGGATCACGACGGTGACGCCAGCGGGGGTGGACGTCATCGTGGGAGGCAACTGGTCGCTCAGCGCGGACGGGGGGGTCACGATCATCGCCCCGGCCGGCATCAAGATCATCGCGCCGGGCGGGGTGCAGCGCATCGATAAATCGTGGCAGCTGACGGCCACGGGCATGGCGGACTACGCCGCCGTGGTGGACTTCGAGATGTTCGTCACAAAGGTGGGCCTGAACCTGTCGTTCGAGGCCTCCGTCGCGATCATGCGCTACAACGACAAGCTCTCCGAGAACCTCATCAAGGGTGCAGCGACCGCCGTAAAGGGTGCCTGGATGAAGAAGTATGGCGTCAAGAGCGACTCCGGCGGCATCGATGTCGAGCACGCCCAAGAAGTGAAAACGGGGGGGGCCTGATGGTGAGCGCACCGCTGACGATGCGCGCCGAGTGTGGCCTGGGCGCGGATCTCGTCGTCGAACAGTTCTCGCTCGAAGAGCGACTCGACGAGCCCTACTTGGCCACCTGCGCGCTGCGGCTCGATCACGTCGACCCGGACCCCAGCCTCGTGCTCGGTGGAGACGTCGCCATCGATGTAACCCGAGATGGCTTCGAGCGGCGCGTGGTGGGGATCGCGCGGGCGACCTCCACGCTGCGGGAGACCGCGCACGTCGAGGAGAGCGGCGCCCTCCGGGTGGAAGTCGTTCCGGCGCTGTGGATGCTCTCCCTGCGGCGCGACACCCGCATGTTCCAGGAAAAGAGCGTGCCCGAGATCCTCGAGACGGTGCTCACCGAGGGGCTGGGCCCCTATGGCCGAGCGGTCCGACTCGAGCTGAACGCGGACTATGCGCCCCGCGAGTACTGCCTTCAGTACCAGGAGACCGACCTCGACTTCGTGCATCGGCTCCTCCGCGAGGAGGGGATCTCGTACGCCTTCGACCACGCTGGCGCGGTCGAGGAGATGGTGCTCCGGGACGCCAACACGTCCTACGTGCGTGCGGCCGGGGCGGAGTCCCCCCTGCCCCTCTCCACCGATCGACGCGCGGCGCTGGGGACCGAAGCTCTCGTGCGCTTCGAGCGCGTGCTCCAGCGGACGGTGACCAAGGTGACCCTGCGGGAGCACGACTTCACCGCCCCCCAGTCCCCGCAGGAGGGCGAGACGGGCGACGCGGACAACCTCGGGGTCACCCGCGAGAGCTACGAGCATGGCTGGGGGCGCTCGGTCTCCCTGTTCGACTACAGCCCGAATCGGTACGGAGCGAACGACATCGCGACGCTCAAGGACACACGCCTGGAGGAGCACGCGTCGCTCGCGCTCACGGGGCGCGGCCTGGGGCGGGTGCTCGGATTCACCGCCGGGATGACATTCGAGGTCAGCGGGCACCCCACGGTCGGCGTCGACGGCGAGTACCTGCTGACCGCCGTCCAGCACCTGGACACCGCGCTCGACGGCTCGCCCGAGCCCTACCACAACCGATTCGAGTGCATCCCGCTCGACGTGCCTTGGCGCCCCCAGCGCGACCTGAACCCGCCGGCCATCACCTCGGTGCAAACCGGTGTGGTGACCGGGCCCGCCGGCGAGGAGATCCACACCGACGAGTACGGACGCGTGAAGGTGCAGTTCCACTGGGACCGGGAGAACGCGGCGGACGAGACCAGCTCGTGCTGGGTCCGCGTCCAGCAGAAGTGGGCGGGAGACGGCTGGGGCTTCTGGTGGCTGCCGCGCATCGGCATGGAGGTCGTGGTCCAGTTCATCGATGGCGACCCGGACCGACCGCTCGTCACCGGCTCCGTCTACAACGGCACCAACGGCACCCCGTACACACTCCCTGGCGACAAGACCAAGAGCACCATCAAGTCCAACTCGTCACCCGGCGGCGGGGGCTTCAACGAGCTGCGCTTCGAGGACCTCGCGGGCGAGGAGGAGATCTTCACCCACGCCCAAAAGGACTACAACGAAGTCGTCGAGAACGACCACACCACCCTGGTCCACCACGACCAGCGGAATGAAGTCGACAACGACCAGACGCAGACCGTTCACAACAACCAAACGGAACGGGTCGACGTCGACCAAGACCTCTCCGTCGGCGCCAACCGAAGCCTGCACATCGAGGGAGACTTCGACGAGACCGTCGACGGCACGGAGACACGCCACGTGGTGGGGGACGTCGCAGAGACGTTCGGGGCGAACGAGACCCGCAGCGTGGGAGGCAACCTCACCGAGACGTTCGAGGCGAGCGAGACGCGCACACTCGGCACCTCACAGACGGAGACCGTCACGGGCAATCGTGCGATCACGATCGAGGGGGACTCCGGCGTGAACATCGGAGCCGACCTCACCCAGACGGTGGTCGGTGGAATCACGATCAAGACGCCAGCAAACTGGGACGTGACGGCCACGGGCGGCTACACGGCCATCCTGCCCGGTGGATTCAACCTGGTCTCCGCCGGGGGCTACAGCATCGGCGCGCCCGGCGGCGTCGTGCAGATCGACTCCATTCGGTCGATTCTCGCCGGCACCATCAAGACCGACGGCGCGTTCGCCCGAAGCATCTGCGGCATGAAGACCGAAGCCTTCGGCATCAACATCCTCAACATCGGGTCCGGCCATGGCGTGGCCATGATCGAGGGGTTCGTCGGCATCACCGTGAACATGTCCGGCTCGGTGCTCAAGACGATGGGGGCGAAGATCAAAGCCGGGGCGATGCGCCTGCGTTCCGGCCCGGAAGTCAGTTGAGCCGCTCACTCACAGCCGGAGAAGTCGATTCGCCCTGCCACGGTCGTGCCGTCGTCCAGCTGGCAGCGGAGCGCGACGTGTCCGTCCGCGACGGGCCGCCGATTGACCTCGTACGAGCCAGGCTCGACGAGCGCGTCCAGCTGACTGCACGCCTCCGGCGAGAGCGCGCGCCTCGGACAGCGCTCGAAGTCGTCGCATCCTGGCGCGGTGAGCTGAACCTCGGCCGGCCCATCTTCGCGCCCCCGGAGGAAGAGGGCTCCGTCCGATTCGGTACCGAGCCGCACACCGAAGTACGGGTGTTGGGCCACGCACTCGGTCGGCTCCACGCTGTACGCCCCGGATGGGCCCCTGACCTCGACGGTGCCCTCCGCGTCGTTGCCGAGGAAGAACAGCAAGAAGCACCCCGCGGGCACGATCCCGACCAGCAAGATCAGCGCAGGGATGATGTGCCAGCGCGGACTCGCCGCCGCGGCGCTCGACTTCGGGGGATCCAGATCAGTGCGCTTCGGCTCAGTGCGCTCCGACTTTCCCCGGCGCTCGCCGCAGGCGCCGCAGAGGACGTCGTCGTCCCGGAGAGCCCGGCCACAAGCGCTGCACGCGTCGGCGGTGTCCACTGCCGAATCGTACCCCGATCGCCACGAACCGGTCGACTGCGCCGCACCCCCGCGATGGGGTGGGCGACCGCACAGCTCGCCGCCCCTCGCGTCGACCGGGTGAGCTTGAACCAAGAGAGAAGACGGGGAACACACCCGGGGAGGACGCGCGATGCCTGACGACCGAATCTTCGATGGTGGTGAAGCGTTCCGGCTCTCGGCCGGCGCGCACGGTGGCCTCGGACCCGCTTGGAGTGACGTCAAGGCCCGGGCGGTGCTCGCGCGGTGGCTGCGGCGCGAACCCCAACGGACTCAGCTTCGCCGGATCGCCGCGCGGGCCGGGGGCGCGCCGCTCGACGCCAACCTCCCGGACGAGCAGCTGCTCGCTCTCTTGCTTGCCCGCCTGCGCGCGGGACACATCGCCATCGTCCCCGCCGAGCGGGAGCGCCGCTACGGCGTGCGTGAGCTGGTGCCCACCGGCGAGGGTGAGGACCACCTCACCGTCGGGGAGATCGTCGACCAATTCCGTCCGTGCGACTTCGAAGTCGTCGTCCTGACCTGCAAGCACATGGGCGGTGAAGACCGCACCATGACTGACGCGCGCTTCTGGAAAGAAGGCAGCCTGACCCAGGACAACCTCCCCGCTCCGACGGGGAACTACAGCCCCACCAAGGTCCTTTCGGTCACGGGGAACGATGCCGAACGCGCCGCGGACGACATCACGGTCAAGCTCGAGGGCGGGCCCGGGTACGGGTGCTCCCGCAACCACCCGAAGATCACCATCAAGGACAAGACCGGCTGGTCGGAGGTGCACAAGGGCGAGACCACCGTGAAGTTCAAGGCCAAGACCAGGCGGCTGGAGGTGCCCCCAGCGGTCGCGTTGGGCGCGCCATGGGCGGTGGTGCTCTTCCACTACTTCCCGGACCTCACGAACACGTACACCTTGGACGTCGAGTCCTGCGGGCGCCTCGACGCGGGCGAGTACGGCTTCGGGCGGAGTCAGCACCAGGTGAAGTGCTACTCGGACGACCGGTACGCGCTCAAGGTCGCGATCCCGCCGATGAAGAAGACGTCCTTCGAGCGCGCACGCATGAAGCACCCGGACGGGACTCTCGCGGTCTCCCGCAAGTTGGAGAGCGAGAGCTTCACCAAGGGAGAGAAGGTCAGCGAGAGCCGGACCGAGAAGAGCGGTCCCGGCGGCTACGAGTCGGTCGACTCGTACGAGTACAAGACCCGGGATGGAGCGCTGAGCGAGAAGGTCACCACCGTCACCGGAGAGGGGCAGACCCGCGAGGATGGCGAGGGCGACGGGCTCGATGGGGTCGGCAAGGCCATCGTCAAAGGCATCTCCTTCACCCGAAACGGGGCCGACATCGAGGAGGCCGCCAAGCTCGGCGAGATCATCAACACCATCGCCGATCTGAAGAAGACGGTTCAGTCGATCGCGGACTTCATCAAGGACTTTCAGCCGCAGGTCGGCTGGAAGTTCACCTTCGAGATGGAGCTGTTCGCGGGCGAACTCGCGGCTGAGTGGGGCTACAAGGAATGGGTCGACCACACGGTCTACTCGGCGTGGAAGTTCCAAGTCGAGATGACGCTCTTCATGCTGAAGCTCGAGGTGAGCTTCGGGGCGAGCCTCAAGGTTTGGCGCTGGGAGATCACGGCGCTGATCTTCGGGAACGTGAAAGTCGAGGCGAAGCTCGGTGCGAGCTACGAGAGCACGCCGAACTCGAGCAAGCCGTTTGAAGTTGGGGTCGAAGGCGGCCCCCAGGGCGAGCTCGGGATTCGCGCCGTGCTCGGGGACTCGTGGGTCAAGTGCGAAGGCAAACTGACCGTCGGCATCAAGTTCGAAGCCAAGGCCAAGATGAGCAGCTCCGACCCCTTCCACATCGACTGGGCGCTGCACGGCGAGGGCGTGAAAGCCAAGGTCAAAGCCAGCCTGAAATGGGTCGGCTCCTACGAGCGCACGTGGAAGCTCGTTGAACCTCGCAAGAACTGGAAGAAGGGGACGTTCCCCGCCGCAAAGAAACAGCTGAGCGCCTAGAGCGGCACTTCCTTCCGGCTCTCAGCGGATCGCGGCTCTCGCTACTCCTCGACCAGCTTGGCGTGCGGCCCGCTGCCCAGCGCCAGACGGGCGATGTCTCGCCCTCGCTCGCCGAAGCGGCGTTCCACACCGACGAGGATGCGCCTGACCAGTGGGCCTTGCTCGGGCCCCAGCTCACGGAGGAGCCCCCCGACGATCCAGGCGGCCTCGGGGTGCCGGTGGTGTTGCTCGACGATCACGTCCCAGCGCTCGTGCGCCGCGTGCGGCGCCTGCTTGATCGCGCCCGGGAACGCCGAGATGGCCCAGCGCCCGACACACCACAGCGCGCCTCGTCCGTAGCCGAGCAGCGGTCGGATGTCCCAGTCCTGGGCGGCCTCGAGGCTGGGGGGCAGATGCCGGTGAATCTCGATCCGTTCGTCGTCGGGGAGGCAAGCGAGCAGCTCCTCCAGCATGACGTTGGGTCCGGCGTTCGCGACGAACCGGTCCAGCTCCGCCGTGTCCGCCAGCCACGGCAGGTTCGAGAGCTCGCTCTCCGGGGGCGCGTCATCCGCCGGCGCCATCTGCGACTCCTCCATCTTGCCTCCGGTGACGGTTCCGTCCGCGTTGGAACGTGCCCCACCCTGCCACAGCCGCTCCCTCCGCGGGAGAGGAACATCGTCGGGAAGGGGGTCGCGCCTCAGATGGGAGGGCGCAGTGGCCTCGGCCTGAGAGTGGGGGAACGTCCGACATGCTGGAAACGCCCGCCAGGAGCATCTTCGCGCGCAGTGCGACGTGCCGGTTCGATCTGGGGCGTCGGCCAAGACGCTCCAACTCGTCTTGCTCATCCTGGGTCAGCTCGTGTTCGCCTTTTGAGGCGGGCCACCGACGCTCTAGATCAGACCGCCGTCATTCTCGCACGGGCTCGCTGGGCGGCTAGCCGGCTGGCCCCTCCGAAACGTTCAACGACACGACTCGGACGAGGTTCGAGCAAGCAAAGGCAGCGTGATCGTAAGGCCGCCAAGCCTCAGTCTTCGAGGCAGTACACCGGCTGCCCCGAGACCCTCTCACAACCCTCGACGGCCTCCCCGAACCACTGTCGACTGGAGGGGTTCGCGCGCGCGGTCCCCGAGGCGAAGCCGACCCGCCCCGTCGTGCCACTTGTCGAGTTGGTCCAGTTGGAACACGTCTCGCTCTCCGATCCAACGGAGGTCGGGTTGGCCGCGCCGGTCACCGCCCGCCCGGCGTAAGGAGAGCCATCGGCGCGCCGCGTTACGGCGCGGAAGAGATTCTCGGTCCCGGCCGTGGCAATGTCCTCCACCACCCGCAGCCCGTCGGGGCGCACCAAGGGCCGAGCGTCCGCGGTGAAGCGTTCGAGCGCCGACTCGCTCGTCGTGGCGAGCACCGCGCGGAAGGTTCGGCCGGGGAACATCGCGGCGTCTGCGGCGCAGAGTGCGTCTGCTCCTGCGCGGCCCGTGCTCGTATCGAAGCCATCAGTCGATACGAAGATCAGTCGACCGGTTTCCGAGAACTCGTCGACCCGGAGCGGCGAGATGTGGTCGGTCTGAACGCAGTAGTAGGACAGCTCGCTGTCGTCGCAGGGGGCGACCGCGCCGCTGTCGAGCCACTCGGACTGCGAGTCGGAGAGGCCCACGCGGGCGGTCAGGGCGTCGCTCTCGTCGGTCCACCCCTCGCAGTCTCCAGTTCCGCCCAGCGTCGTCAACTGACCGTCGTTGCCGGATGCACTCCAGACCCGGACGCTCCCGGCGTCGGCGCCGTTGGCATCGAGCCGCAGCGGCGAGAGCAAATCGCCATCGAAGAGGTCGGCCGCGGCGTCGGCGATCGGTTCTCCATCGATTCGCACCCAGCCGCGCGAGGCGCTGACGCGGGTGGCAGCGTCGCGCGATGCTGTCGAGAGGAGAGCTACGAACGTGCCGGACAGCCCCGCGACGCTTGCCTGAACGGCGCAGCGGGCGTCCGCGATGTCGATGCCGTTCGCGGCGCCGAACCGCCCCGACGTCCGGTCGTTGGCGAGGAACGCGACGTTGTAGGGCGTGCAGGCCTCGGTCGCCTCGGTGCATCCTTCCCCGGCCGCGCACGGTGTACCCGCGTGAGTGCACACGCCGGCAAGGCACGTGTCGGCGCCGTTGCAGTATTCGCCGTCGTCACACGCCGCGCCGTCGTTGGCCGACCACTCGGAGGTCGAAACCCCGGGCTGGCAGCTCTGGCAAGGATTGGCCGGGTCGGCATCCCCGTCGACAAAACAAGCGCCGTCGATCGCGCAGCCCGCGCAGACGATCCCCGCATCGGTTCCGGCGTCGCTCCCGCCATCGGAGTCGCCCCCCGCGTCCGAGTTGCCCGCGTCCGAGTTGCCCGCGTCGGAGTTGCCCCCATCGGAGTTGCCCCCATCGGAGTTGCCCGCGTCGGAGCTGCCCGCGTCGGAGCCGCCGCCGTCCAACACCAAACCTGCGTCCCCGTCCGGCGCAGAGTCGCAACCCGCGAGAAGCAACATCACCGAACCGACCGTTACATACGCAATTCGCATTTGCGGGAGGATAGCCCGCAAGAACGCCCTCTGGCCGTTTTCGTTGCGCTGGTTCTACGCGACACGCCCCCCTCACGTCGACGATGCATGGCGCGAGAGGTCGGAGACTCCGCTCATCGTTCGTCATTCGTGACGGCCGAACGGACGGCATTGTCAGGAGCGTCTTCGTAGCGCCCGCACCGGTTGCGCCCCCGCTCGTTGCAGGTGAGATGTCCCGGAACGGTGCACGGCGGCGCGTCGTCGAGTGCAGAGTGACGCTCATGCGCGCTGCGCTGTCCGAGAGCTTCCCAGCTCTCAGGCTGCGCATTTGCGCGGCCACTGCTGCACCGGTCCCGGGTTGCACGGCGCCGTCGGCTGCGCATGACCCTGGCGATGTCCGCGCCGGCCCGAAAGCAGTACGACCATCGCATTCGCCACGCGATCGTGAAGGCCGTAGACCCCGACCTGTTCCCCGGGCTCGCCATCCCCGACTCGACTCGTCGGTCCTGGATCGCTCGAGGCGCTGTGCCTCCTCAAAACCCCGTCCGAGCCGTGATCGTTGAACTTGTCGGCCGGGCCGGCAAGCTGATCGCACATGCTCCGTCTCTTCGTCGCCGTCGTCATGAGTGCCAGGTCCGCGTTCAAGGCGCGGCGTGACCTGGCGCTCGAGAACCTGGCCCTCCGCCAGCAGCTCGCGGTCCTGCGTCATCAGGTGACGCGTGCGCGGCCCACGCGAACGGACCGGGCGTTCTGGGTCATGCTCTCTCGGCTCTGGGACCGGTGGACCGACTCGCTCGTCTTCGTGAAGCCGGAGACGGTCATTCGGTGGCATCGCAAGGGCTTCGCCCTCTTCTGGACATGGAAGAGTCGCCGCCGAGATGGCAGGCCGCGCGTTCGGCGCGAGGTCATCGACTTGATCCGCAGGATGGCCCGAGAGAACTCGACCTGGGGCGCACCTCGCATTCACGGCGAGCTCATGAAGCTCGGCTTCGACGTGAGCGAGGCGACGGTGTCGCGGTACATGCCTCGCTGACGGAAGCCGCCCTCGCAGGGCTGGCGGACGTTCCTGCTGAACCACACACGGGACTTCGCCTCGTGCGACTTCCTCGTCGTGCCCACCGCGACGTTTCGGCTGCTGTACGTCTTCGTGGTGCTCACCCATGAGCGCCGTCTCGTGGTGCACTTCAACGTGACCGACGGGCCACCGGCGCGTTTTACGGGGCAGCAGATCATCCACGCGTTCCCTTACAACGAGGCCCCGCGACTCCTGCTTCGAGATAGGGACGCGATCTACGGTCGCGAGTTCGGCGGCCGGGTATGCTCGATGGGCATCGAGCAGGTGCTCAGCGCCCCGCGCTCGCCCTGGCAGAATCTGTACGTCGAGCGCGTAATCGGGAGCATCCGTCGTGAGTGCCTCGACCACGTCATCGTCCTCAACGAGCAGCACCTGCGACGGATTCTCCGCGAGTACTTCGACTACTACACGAACGCGCGCACTCACCTCTCGCTCGCGAAGGACACGCCGACGCGGCGCGTCGTCGAAGCTGACGACGGCGGCGAGGTGATCGCGTTGCCGATGGTCGGCGGGCTCCACCACCGCTACAGCCGACGCGCTGCCTGAGCGCACGTGCCTCACGCCGTTCACAGATCCGCGGACACGGGCGAGCTCCGTCCTCGAATCGACGGGTGCTCGAGTTCGGGGTTCGGAGTCCGTGCGGAAGCGACGCGACCACTCTTCGTGGGCGTCCGCTCGGTCTCGCGAGCTTGGTACGTCTCGAAGAGAACCTGTCGAGAGATCGAGACGAACGATTCCTGCCGCTCGCACCTCGGTTCTCGACCCGCGACGTCTCACCCGACGTGATGCGTCTGCTCGGCTCACCGGTCGGTGCCCCCCTTGAAGTGCGGCGCTTCATGCCCGGTGACCGTGTGGCGACAACCGGAGGCCACCTGGTGCTCACTGCGGTGGCCACGACGGGCCCCCAGGAGGCTCCCAACCTCGTCACGCGGCTCGACGCGTGGGGAACACGCATCCTCATCGCCGGAGAAGCCGATGCGACCGAGCTGCGGGCCTTGTCGCGCTCCCCCCACTCGGAGTTGCGAAGCGAAGTGCTGGTCGTTCTGCGGCCGGGCATCGTCGTTCCTGACCTCCTCATCGAAGCGGTGCAGCCCCGTCTTCTCGTGGTGCACCGAAACCGAGGGGGAGCGTCGGTGCTCGACGGGGGACCGGTCGAGACGCTCGAGGTCGGCCTCGGCTCTCGCTCCGCGATCGAGCTCAGTGAGATTGGCTTTCGGGTTCGGGTAGAGGCCGGGGGCGACGCATGGCATGGCCGAGGTGTTGCCGCGCAGCCTGGTTGATGGCGTTCCAATCAGGCTGAGCGATGGACATCGCGCTGCGCTGTCCGCGTACCGTTCCAAAACTCCGCCCGGCCGATCCTGGCTCGATCTCCCAGCGCGTCGGGCTCAACCGACGGCATAGCAACACGCCGGTGATAGAACCGAAACGTGGAACCGACGGCCCTGCATTTCCTGGTCCTCACGGTGGCCGGTTGGATGAACCGTCGGCAGAGCGATGCCATCGAGTACCTGCTCGAGGAGAACCGCGTGCTGCGGGAGCATCTCGGCAAGAAGCGACTTCGCTTCACCGACGCACAACGTCGACGCCTGGCGGAGAAGGGAACGCGCATCGGCGCGAAGCGCCTCAAGGCGCTGGCTTCGATCGTGACCCCGCAGACGATCCTGCGCTGGTACCAGAAGCTGATCGCCAAGAAGTACGACGGGAGCCCGAAGCGAGGACCGGGAAGGCCTCGGGTCGCCGAGCAGATTCGCCTGCTCGTGATCCGCGCCGCCCGAGACAACCCACGCTGGGGCTACACGCGCATCGTCGGTGCGCTCCGCAACCTCGGGCTCAC
>JBGCFC010000232.1:0-17052 GCA_045106715.1 Sandaracinaceae bacterium | reverse complement strand
TCGTCGTGGTCTACTCGCTTTCCGGCACGCACCTTCGAGATCGGAGCTACGGCAGCGAGGGAAGCCAGTCCCTGTCGGCTCTCGCCGCGGGCCCAGGCGGCTCTCTCACTCTGGGGGGCCTCTCTTTCGGGGTGGTCGACTTCGGATCTGGCATACGCTCATCCGGAACGCTTAGCGGCTATGTCGCGCGCATCGCCGACTGACTGGCTTCCGACCCGACTTGCCCATAGCGTCGTATTCAAGATGATGCACCGACGCAGGCTGGTCGTTCCGTTCCTTGTCGCCTCCCTGGCTCTGGTCACCTCGTGTGATGCGGAGCCGACCTACGACGACGCGTTGCCGGGGCGCCCCGAGGCAGGGCAGTGGATGGATGTCTTGCCGGGCGGGGACACGATGTGTGCGCGCGGGGGCGAGTATCGGTTCATCACGCGCGGCGGGGACCCGAACAAGGTCATCATCGACTTTCAGGGCGGCGGTGCGTGCTGGAACTCCACGACGTGCGGGTTTGCGGCCGCGCTGTTCAGCGACGAGACCTTTACGGCGGAGCAGTTCGAAGGCGCCATCGCCGGGGGGACGCTCGGCGGGTTGTTCGACCCGGACGGCGAGTTCGGCGACTGGACGATCGTGCACGTGCCGTACTGCACCGGAGACATTCACTGGGGCAACGCGTCGGTCGACTACGGGGACGGCGTGACCATCGAGCACCGCGGTTACGTCAACGCGCAGGCCGCGCTCGACTGGGTCTACACCCGCTACCCGGAGGCGGGTCAGATCCTCGTCAGCGGCTGCAGCGCAGGGGCGTACGGCGCGGCACTTCACTCGGCATACATCCAGCAGCAGTACCCCGAGGCACAGGTCTCGGTGCTCGCCGACTCGGGCGCCGGCATCATCACCGACGACTTCCTGGAGGAGAGCCTGCCGAACTGGAACGCGGAGGGTGCGCTGCCTCCGTTCATCCCGGGGCTGCAGCGCCCGCTCGCCGAGCTCAGCCTGACCGACCTCTACATCCAGATTGGGCAGCACTTCCCGGAGATGCGGCTCGCGCAGACGGGGACGCAGTTCGACCAGGACCAGATCTTCTTCTTCACTGCGATGGGCGGCGACTCCGCCGATTGGCCAGGCCTCTACCGCGACTCGCTCTCGCGCATCGACGACGAGCTCGACAACTTCACGGCCTACGTGCCGCCGGGCTCGGTGCACTGCGTGACGATCTACGACTTCTTCGAAACGCGTGAGGTCAACGGGGTCGGGCTCGCGGAGTGGACGTCCGACCTGGTGGAGGCCGACTCGATCCCGCCGACCGTCGCCTGCGAGGGGGCGGGGTGCTGCGACGATCCGATCTGCGACGCCTGCGGCGACTCGACCGAAGGGCACTGCCAGTTCTGTTTGCAGTGGCCTCCGCCGTGGAGCGAGTGCGCGGAGTAGGCCTCGCCGGAGCCGGCACCGGGGACCCACAGCCGGGGACAACGGACCCCAGGATCGTGAACGGCACTCCTCACTCGAGCGGAGCGGATCTAGGCCACAAGCATGGCCTCTCGCTTGCACAGGCGTAGGGCCTAGCCACGGTAGGCCCATGATAAGGTGGGCCCGCGAACCCCGTGCAGTGAGGCGATACGCATCGCCGGAGGCGAGAGCATGACAACCCCCGTAGTGACCACCTTTACCGCCGAGGCGACCGCTGGCGTTCAGTGGAACGTCGAAGGCGCGACGATCGTCTCGAAGCTCAACGAGCCGTTCATGGTCCGGCTCGAGGTGCAGGCCGAGGCCGCCGACGCGGATCCGCTGGAGATGCTCGGCTCCGCGGCCGAGCTGACGATGCAGCACGGGGAGAACACGAACGGATACGGAGGGATCGTCTCCACGGTCCGTGCCCTCCACCACCACGGTACGGAGATCCGCGCAAGCGTGACGCTCGAGCCCGCCCTGAGCGCGCTGCGGCACACCCGCGACACGCGCATCTTCCAGGGCAAAACCGTGCCCGAGATTCTCGAGATCGTGCTCGGGGAGACGCTCGGCCCGTACGGCCGCTCGGCTACGCAAAGCCTGCAGCGCAGCTACCCCGCGCGCGAGTACACCGTCCAGTACCAGGAGAGCCACTTCGACTTCGTGCATCGTCTGATGGAGGAGGAGGGCATCGTCTACTACTTCGAGCAGGACGGGCCGCTCGAGGTGATGACGCTCACCGACATGGCGGCATCCCATCCGCCGATCCCCGGCGGCCTGCTGAACTACTCCGCCGCGACCGGCGACGCGGGGCTCCAGGACACCGAGTACGTGCGTTCGCTCGAGGCGCTGTCCACGGTCGTGGGCTCGGACATCGCGACCCGCCACTTCAACTGGACGCACCCGTCGCAGATGATCACCGGCACGGCGACCGGCGGCGCAGGGCCCGGTGACGGGCCGGACGGCAGCTCGGTCGGGCCGAAGCGGGAGTCTTACCAGCACGACGAGCCGCTCACGCTGCATGCCTACGGCGGGACGTACGCGGCGAACGACGCCGAGGGCCAGGTGCTGACCATGCGGGAGACGCAGCTGCGGGACTCGCGTCGGTTCCAAGGCCACGGCACGGTCGTGGCGATGCGCGCCGGACTTCGGTTCGACCTCCAAGGGCATCCGAGCGTCGGGCTGAACACGGCCTATACGACCATCGCCGTCCAGCACTTCGTGGGCAACCACGCGCGGTCCAGCGGCGTCGCGTCCGACGCGCAGATGCACTACCTCAACCGGTTCACGACGGTGCCGACCGAGGTCTGCTACCGACCGCGCCGCACACGGGCGCGTCCTCGCGTGCACGGCATCCAGACGGCGATCGTCACCGGCCCGGCCGGCGAGGAGATCCACTGTGACGAGCACGGGCGGGTCAAGGTCCAGTTCCCATGGGACCGCGTCGGGCAGATGGACGACCGCACGACGGTCTGGATCCGCTGCATGCAGACGAGCGCCGGCGCCGGGTTCGGTGCCTTCGTGCTGCCGCGCGTAGGCATGGAGGTGGTGGTCTCGTTCATCGACGGCGACCCGGACCGTCCAATCGTGACCGGCACGGTCTTCAACGGGGACAACCCGAACCCGTACCCGATGCCCGAGAAGAAGATGTGTTCGGTCTTCAAGACCAACACCTACCCCGGCGGCGGCGGGTTCAACGAGCTCCGGCTCGATGACAGCAAGGACGCGGAGGAGATCTGGCTTCACGGCCAGAAGGACTGGAACACGCTCATCCTCAACGACCTGACGCGCGACGTGCTGCACGACGAGGTTCAGAACGTCGGCAACAACCGCACGCGCACCGTGGGGGTCGACGAGACACTCACCGTCGGCAACGACCGGGTGAGGCAGGTCGGCAGCAACGAGACGGTCACGGTCGGTCAGAACCGGACGAAGACGGTCGGGATGAACGAGACGCTCACGGTGGCCCTCAACCGAACGCGGATGGTGGGCGTGGCCGAGACCGTGACCGTGGGCGCGATGCAGACCCTGACGGTTGGAGCGTCGAGGAACGTCACGGTTGGGGACAACCAGACGACCGGGATCGGCGCGAACCGCACCACCCAGATCGGGGCCGACGACGTGCTCGAGATCGTGGGCTCACGCACGCTCAAGGTGGGCGGGGCGTCCTCCACGAGTGTGGGCGATGACGTCTCGGCCAACCTCGGTTCCAACTTCAGTGAGTCGGTCGGTTCCAACCGTACGCGCACCGTCGGCGGGCTCGAGAACATCATGGTCGCCGTGAACCAGTCCATCAACGTGGGCGTCGCGCGTCAGGTCACCGTCGGGGCGATTCACAAAATGACTGCCGGGCAGTCCTTCGAGATCGTCTGCGGCGAATCCAGCTTCAAGATGGAGAGCGGCGGCAAGGTCACGATCACGGGCACAGAGTTCGAGTTCGTGGCTTCGGGCGAGGTCAAGGTGGGTGGCTCGATGATCCACCTCAACTGAAAACCGTCTCACCCCGATTGGGACTGAAACGATGGAAGTCCGTTGCCACTCGCCGTTTGTACCTCAGGTTTTCAAATCGAAGGACAAACACGGAACCCCCCACGATGTTTTTGTCGTCAAGGCGACATACGACATCGTGGAAGGGCGTCGCATCAAGATTTCGCAGGAGCAGGAGCCGCTGACGATGGCGGACGACTACTTCGGCGAGGTCAACGTCACGAGCGTGTCCCGGGAGAGCGATCTGGCGCCCTTCAAGCCGCGCACGGATCTCGTGGTCGTGGGGGACGCGCACGCCCCCGGCGGACGCCCCACCGCGTCGTGGATCGCAGAAGTCCGGATGGGCGAGGTGCGCAAGGCGATTCGGGTCACCGGACCGCGCCGTTGGCGTCGAAACCTTCGGATGTTCTGGAACTTGAGTGACCCGGAGCCCGTGACGACGGTCCCGGTGCGCTACGAGAACGCGTTTGGCGGGCTCTTCCGGCGCGACGAGGAGAAGGTCGACGCCTTCCGTCAGAACCCGGTAGGCCGAGGTTGGGCCCCCGAGACCCCACCCGAGTCGGAGATCGCCGCGCCTCAGGTCGAGGACGCGCTCCAGCCGATCGAGGACTTCGGCAAGGAGTACACGCCCGCGGGCTTCGGGTTCATCGGGCGGTCCTGGACGCCGCGGCTCGAGCTGGCCGGGACCTACGACGACGCCTGGAAAGAGAACCAGTGGCCGCTGAGCCCGCTGGACTGGGACGACGCGCACAACAACGGGGCGCATCCAGACCTTCAGCTCGACGGGTATCTTCGCGGCGGCGAGCCGTTCCGCGCCTCGCACATGAGCCCGGGTGGCTCGGTCGAGTTCACGGTACCGCGCTGGCAGGTCGACATCCGGATCCGCTACCGGAACGGCGTCATCGAGACGCACCCCACCTGCCTCGACACGTGCGTGGTGGATCTCCCGTCCGACAAGGTGCTGTTCACCTACCGGCTCCGGGTCCCCGAAGCCGCGCCGATTCGTGTGGCCGAGGTCTGCATGCGAGAGGACGGATAGCGCCCGTCACGCATGAGCGACTTCGGCACATTTCCGAACGGCCACGCGCTCTCGCCGGAACAGATCGAGCGGCGCTTCGTCCGCACCGAGGTCCGTCCCCCGGCCAACCCTGAGTTCGCGTTCCGGGCGCTGCTTCCTCGAGACTGGATCGAGGACGCCGTCCAGGCGCGACCGGTGGACGCCCAACAGCTGACGCCGCTCGCGGCCTGGCATGTCGACAAAGAGGGCACGCCCGTTGTTTTTCACGTGCAGGCCATTCAGCTGCTCCGCGCGGTGACGGCGGCGGATTTCAATCGCGGCCACGGGGTCCGGCATCGGATGCCCCTCGAGGCGATGCGCGAGGTCAGCCCGTACCTCTGTGAGGCGCTGTTCCTGCGGGAGATCGAGGGCCAGCCGTTTTCGGTCCGCATGGCGACCGCGCTCATCGGGGACCGTGCCTACGTGGCCTCGGGCATCGCCCACGCGCGCGATTGCGACGCCCACAACGAAGACTTCGGCGTCACCATGGCCTCGCTCGAGGTGCTCGAGCGGCCGGCTTCTCCCTTCGTTGAGCCCCGCGTTCGGCGGACGCTGCTTCAACGAGTCGAGTTCGACACACCGCGTTCGTTTCGATCGATGTCGGTGCCGGGAACGACGCGGACCCACGAGGTGCGAGACCTCGTCCAGCGAAGCCCCGAAGGGGAGACCACGGGCCTCATCCGGGTGGACTGTGACCTCGAGGCCGTCGGTCGCTCCGTGGACGAGGAGCTGGCGTACGTGGCGGCCCACCTCCAGCATCGTGGTGTGCAGCTGTCCGAGTCGACGCAGGAGCTCGCGCTCGTGCCCGGCGAGGGACCCCTCCAGGTGACCAAGTCATTGAAGGTGAACGCGAAGAGCGGCGACGCGCTTCAGTCTGTCTGGATCACGCTCGCGCAGGTTCGCGGCGCGGCGCTCAGGCTCTGGATGCTCAGCCCCTCGCGCGAGTCGCACTTCCACGAGTGGTCCGTGAACCAGCGCGGCTATCGAATCCTGCTGGAGACCCTCAAGGTACTGGCCTGATCCTGGCAAACGTCTAGGCTCCCGCCGCTTTGGCTTGGCTCGACCCCGACCGCCCGTTTCGTCCTGCGTCCGTTCCGTTCTTCTACGGATGGGTGATCGCCGGTGCGGCCACGCTCGGCATCGCCGCGAGCATCCCGGGTCAGACGATGGGCGTCAGCGTCTTCACCGACCCGCTGCTCGGGGCCACGGGGCTGTCGCGCCTTTCGCTCAGCAACGCCTATCTCGTCGGCACCGTCTGCAGCGGCCTCCTGCTGCCCCGGGGCGGGACCCTGCTCGACCGCTGGGGGGCGCGCGGCACGGCGTTCTTCGCGTGTTCGTTGCTCGGCGTGACGCTCCTCTTGCTCAGCGCGGTCGACGGGATCATCGAGCACACCCACGCGAGCTTGGCGTTTGCCATCACGGCCGCGCTGTTCTTCACGCTGCGGTTCAGCGGTCAGGGCATGCTCACGCTCACGAGCCGCACGATGGTCGGCAAGTGGTTCGATCGTCGACGCGGGCTCGTCACCGGGCTCTCCGGCGTGTTCGTCGCGTTCGCCTTCGCATACGCACCCGTCGTGCTCAACGAGGCGATCGACGCGTTCACCTGGCGGGGCGCCTGGCGCATGATGGCGCTGGTGTCCGGTCTCTCGATGGGGCTCGTCGCGCTGCTGTTGTTCCGCGACACGCCGGAAGCGTGCGGCCTCCGCATGGATGGGGCGCCCGCGGACGAGGGGCAGGCCACGGCGGAGAAGCACGCACCGCGCGCGGAGTTCACCCGTTCAGAGGCACTTCGCACGCGCGGGTTCTGGGCGGTCACCGCGGCGCTCTCGAGCCAGGCGCTCGTCATCACCGGCGTCACGTTCCACATCGTCGACATCGGGGCGCAGGCGGGGCTCGACGAGGACGCGGCGGTGGCGGTGTTCCTGCCGATCGCGGTGGTCTCGACGGTCGCCGGATTGCTCGGGGGGTGGGCGGCGGACCGGCTGCCGATCAAATGGATGCTCGTGTTCATGATGAGCGCGCAGGCGCTCGGTGTCGTCGGGGCGACGGGGCTGTCCACCACGCCCGGATACGGCGCCTTTGTCGTCGGCCTCGGGCTGAGCGGAGGGCTCTTCGCGCCCATCTCGCTGGTGGCGCTGCCGCGCTTCTTCGGGCGCACGCACCTCGGGGCCATCTCGGGCACGGTCTCGATGTGCCTGGTCATCGGAAGCGCGATCGGGCCCACGCTGCTCGCGGCCTCCGAAGACCGGCTTCAGTCCTACCGCCCCGCGCTTCTCGCAGCGCTCGCGCTGCCCGCGCTGGCCTCGCTGCTCGCGGTGCTGTCGAGCGAGCCGAAGCTCGTCAGATCAGAATGAGGTCGCACGGGAACGACGCCGTCAGCGTGACGCCCGGTCCGCTCTGCAGCGTCTCGCACGCGTCGCCCTGAAGCTCGATGCGCGTCGCGTCGAGCGCGCGCCACCCGTTGGGGTCGTCGCACGGCAGATCCATTCCGTTGAGTCGCACGGTGCCCGAGCACGCGTCGTCGAGGTTCTGAATCGCGCCCTCCAGCGTGACCTCGCAGCTCAGCTCGCCGCCGATGATGTCGGTGAGCGCCGTCCGGAGGCCGTCGTCGTCTCCCGCGACCCAGAACTCGGCGTCAGGCCCGCTGGTGCGACCGATGCCCGCGTTCGCCATGTCCTGAAGGTGTTCGGTCGAGATGTCCTCGCCCACGCTGATGATGAAGGTCCGGATGCCTGCCATGTTCGCGCGCTCAGCGGCGGCCAGCGCGTCGTCCTGCCCGTTCTGCGGGTTCGGCTGCTCGCAGGTGTCGGGCTCTCCGTCCGTCGCGAGGATGAAGATCGTCGGGTCGGTGCTCGGGTCCGGCGTCATGGTGAGCCGCCGCAGCACGTCGTCGATGCTGGCGCCGGTGGGTGTCTCGTCGTTGGGCATCGCCGGGCCGTACACCGCAGCGAGCGCAGCGTAGTTGTCGATGGCGGGCGGCACCCAAGAGATCAACGGGCACTCGCCCGGCACGGGGTCCTCCCCCGGGGCTTCGGCGGTGTAGAGCGCAAGTCCGAACCGGACCTGGTCGGCCAGCGACGCGACGAGGCCATCCGGTCGATCCATCAGCGAGTCCCGGAGCGCGTCCCACCGGTTGCTGTCGCCGAAGTCGGCGGTCATCGAGCCAGACTGGTCGACGATGAGAATGACGTTGGGGGTGACACGGCGTGCCGACACGGTGACGTCCGCACACACGAACCCGGTGTCCATCGTCGTCGCGTCTCGCCGTGTGCTCCCGTCGAAGGTGCTGGCGTCGCCCGGCTGGCTGCCGTCCATGACCGAGGCGTCGTCCCGCTGGCAGCGTCCGTCGGCGAGGCACGTCCCGTCGGCGCAACCCACGCCGCCCGGCACGCAGTCGGCCGTGCAGACCCCGTCGCTGCAGTAGAAGCCGTCGGCGCAAAGGCTCTCGGCGTCGCACTCCAGTCCGCAGCTCGCTGGAGGGTCGTCCCCCGCGCAGGGACCGTCGTCCATGTGAGGCCCAGCGCAGTCGCAGCCGACGGCCAAGAGAGTCAGGAGCCCTACTGCGATCCACCGCGTCATGGTTTCATGATGCCACGACTCGGGGAGCGCGTGACGTCAGGGCATCCCCGGCGGAGACTGGGCCCATGGATTCGCGACTTTGGCTCGACCCAGAGACGATGCGGGCGCTCGGCTACCGCGTCGTTGATCACCTCGTCGAACGGTGGACGGGACTCGAACACCAGCCCATCCCCGTGACGCCCCCGCGGCCCGAAGTGCGTGCCACACTCGACGAGCCGCTCCCGCGCGCGCCGTCGGATCCTGAGCGCGTGATCGACCGGGCGGTCTCGGTTCTCCAGAACGCGGCGCCGACCGGCCACCCGCGCTTCTTCGGCTTCATCCCGTCCCCGAGCAACTTCGTCGCCGTGCTCGCGGATGCACTCGTCGCGGGGTTCAACCCGTTCGGCGGCAACTACGTTGAGGCGCCTGGCCCGCATGAACTCGAGCGGCGCGTGATCCGCTGGGTCACCGACGCGATCGGGTTTCCTCAGGGTGCCTCCGGGCTGTTCGTGAGCGGCGGTTCGATGGCGAATCTGACGGCGATGGTCGTCGCCCGACAGACGCACCGGCCCGGCGTGCGCGGGCGTGTGTACGTCTCCGATCAGACGCACGGCTCGGTGGCCAAGGGGCTAAGGGTGTTGGGTCTGGACGCGGCGTCTGTTCGGGTGGTCCCGAGCGACGCGCGCTTTCAGATGCGCGTCGAGGCTCTCCGTGAGGCCATCCGTGAGGATCGTGAGGCCGGGTGCACTCCTTACTGCGTGGTCGCGACGGCCGGCACCACCAGCACGGGCGCGGTGGACCCGCTCAGTGCCATCGCGGACCTCGCGTCGGCCGAGGGCCTGCACCTGCACGTCGACGGAGCCTACGGGGCGGCGGCGGCGTTCGGCCGGGATGCGGCCGCGTCGGTGGTGGGCCTCACACGCGCGGATTCGGTCTCGCTCGACCCGCACAAGTGGCTGTTCACGCCGTATGAATGCGCGTGTCTGCTCGTCCGGGACGGCGCGTCGCTGTCACGGACCTTCGCGACGTCCCAGACCTACCTCGAGGAGACGCTCAGCGACGAGCCGGACTTTCAAGACCAAGGCATCCAGCTCACACGCTCGCTCCGCGCGCTCAAGGTCTGGGCCACGTTCCAGGCGTTTGGCGCCGACGCGATCGCGGACGCGATCGACCGCGGGGTTCGGCACGCTTCGTTCCTCGGGGAGGTGCTCACGGCGCGCGGTTGGGAGCTGGCCGCGCCCCCGTCTCTCGGCATCTGCGCGTTCCGTCACCCCACGCTCGACGACGCAGACCACGTCGCGGTGAGGGAGGCGCTGCTCGAGACGGGTGCTGCCATGGTCAGCGGCACCACGCTCCGCGGGGCGCGCTACCTCCGCGCCTGCACGCTCAACCCGCGCACGACCGAGGACGACCTACGCAGGCTGGTGGAAGGGCTCGAGGACGCGCGCGCGCAGCAGGTTTCGTAGACGGCTTTCACTCCTCTTTGGGAGCGGGCGGCGCCATCGAGCTGCCGTCTTGCATGTTCTCCGCCATCCGGAGGTACATCGCGCCAGCCTTGTTGTCGGGGTCGATCTCGAGCGCGGCCTTCCATCGGTCGATGGCGGCCTCCTTGTGGCCCATCGCCAGCAGCGTGACGCCGAGCGCCACGTGCGCCGGCACGAAGCTCGGCTTGGACTTGATGGCCTCGTCGAGCTCGAAGCGCGCCGCGTCCAGGTCGCCCGTCTGGCGGTACAGGTTCGCGAGTCGGAGCCGGAGGTCAGCGAAGGTCGGGCAGAGCAGGATGGCTTTGCGCAGCTCGTGCATCGCGTCGGACGGCATGCCCGCGTCCGCGTAGGCCTGTGCCACCTCCGCGTGAAGGTTGGCGATCTTGCCCTTCACGAATGGATCGAGCTGGCCGGGGGACTCTTCGCCGCGGGACAGCGCCGCGCGGTAGATCTTCTTCGCCTCGTCGTAGCGCCCGAGGTCGTTGTACGTGACGGCGAGGTTGAGCGCGGCCTCGGTGTAGTTCGGGTTGATGGAGAGCGCCTCCTCGAAGCAGCCCTGCGCTTCCTCGAACCGCCCCCGGTCGTGATGGATCACGCCCAGCATGTTGAGGACGTCGGCGAAGCGCGTCTCGTCCCGCTCGAGCACCTGACGGAGGTAGTGCTCCGCCTTCTCGAACTCGCGCTTGTCGTAGTGCTCTCGCCCGAGGGAGAGGAGCTGCTTGGTCCGCTCTTCCATGCTCCCCCATGGTATCGGGGCGGCCGCACGGGCGGCAAGAACCCGTGAGATCAAGCGGGCTGAAGGGTCATTTCAGGCGGCCGCTTCCACGGTGGACCACCGCCTCGCCTTCGTACCAGCGCCGCTCTCCCGTCACGAGAAGCACGCCGCCCGCGAGCAGAGAAAACACAACAGCAGCGGGGAAGAGGAAGAGGAGCCCCATGTGTGCCGACGGGCCGTGGCCCAGCGCGTTGAACATCGGCGCCCAGGGAACGACGCGGACATCGGCGCCGGAGGAGGGGACGTACCCGTCGACGCTGGTGAACGTGCTGCCATCGGGGAGACGGACGGTGTGGCTATGGTGGTCGCGGAGATCCCCCTCGCCGTTCCGCGTCTGCCAGTCTTGCCGGCCCACGTACTCACCGTGCACCGTTCGACCCGACCAGGTGCGCGCATGGAATCCGACTGCGGGCACCTGGAGCCCGAGCAAACCGAGGGACACGAGCACGGCCGCCGCGCCGGCGTTGCTGGCTCGCTTCCGCATGCGCGCGCCCAACGGCTGCGTGCTGAGCAGGAACGGGACCCCCGCCGTCTTTGGCGAGACCATCACCCACGTCGCAGTGGCGCCGCGGTAGCCACTGGGGGCCGCGCGCCGCTCCAGGTGTCCGCACGCGATCAGCCGCTCGCCCGGCACGAGTTGCGCACGGAGGACGCGCTCCGCCACGTTGACGCGCACGACGCCGTCCAAGTCGTCGGCCAACACCACCTGCTTCGTCGGTTCGACCCGGATCCGCGTCGGTGCTGCGTCGTTTGACGATGCATCGAGCTCCATCTCGAACGGGCGCACCCAGATGCGCCGATTCTTCTCCGTCCAACGGTGACTCCAGCCACCGGAGCTGTCGCTGTCTTCTGTGCCCTCCTGAAGGATGTCCACCCGAGCCACGGCGCTCGGCTCTTCGGGGGCGACCCGCCCGGACGGCCGGTCCTTCCCTCAGCCCGGACTGAACCTTCGCGTCGGCCGCTGCGCTGAGCCGCAGCCAATGCCGACGCCGCTGCATGCAATAGAGGACAAAGAGCAGAATCAACGCGCTGGAGCCCCAGATCACGGGGATCGACACGGTGCCGCTGAAGTCGTTGGCCTCGACGACCTCGTCGGTGCAGCCACCGAGCAAGGCGCTCGCCATGACGAATGCTCCGACGGACCCCCGCCTGGCCGACGCGAATCGCTCAGGGAATGCGCGCCTCACGTCTCGAAGCGACGCAGGAACTCGCGGGCTTGCTCGGCGTAGCCGCTGTCCGGGTAGCGCGCGACCAGCTCTTCGAACGTCTGCTGCGCGTCCCGGACCTGCTGCATGTGCAGAAACACGCGACCGAGCAACATCAGCGCCTCGGGCTCGATGCCGCTCCCGGAGTAGACGTCGAGGAGATGCCGGAGGCGGAGCACGGCGGCGCGGGTGCGGTCGCGGCTCAGGTAGAACTGCGCGACGTAGAGCTCGTGGCGCGCGAGGCCCGCCAGCGATTCGACGACCATCTCCCGGGCGCGCGGAATGCGCTCGTCTTCGGGGTAGTCGAGGATGAACCGGCGCAGCTGGCGGAGCGCGTTGCGGGTCGCTCCCTGGTCGCGCTCGTGCGGGGGCGGCGAGAGGAAAAAGTCGCCGGGGATCTGCCGGAAGTAGGCCTCGGCGATCTTGAACTGGGCGTACGGGACGTCCGGGTGCGCGGGGCGGTGCCGAACGAAGGAGCGGTAGGCGCGAACGGCCTCGGTGTACTGGCTCTCCAGCACGTGGCAGTCCGCGATGCGGAGCTCGGCGAGCGCGGCATACCGGCTGTACGGGTACTCGCGGCGGATCCGGCGGAACAGCGGGTCGGCGGTCAGGCAGTCGTGGTCTTCGAAGGCTTGGAACGCGTTTTCGTACGAGCGCCGGGCGTTCTCGCCGTAGCTCAGCGCGCGCGGCGTGTTGTTCGCGCCGCACGCGGGCAGCGCGCTCAACAGGAGGGCCGACAGGATGAAGTGACGCGGGCGCATGGTTCCTCGTCCGGGCTTGGATCGACCCGGGGTTGCCGCTGTCTAACCTGTCTCTATCCGCCGGGCAATCACGCTGCTATGAACAAACCTCCGGCCGCCATCGTCGGACGCCACCGAGGAACCCATGTCGCGAGCCCTGTTCATCTCCGCGCTCACCTTCGCCACCCTCGTCCCGGTCGCGGCCTCCGCCCAGGTCAGCGCTGTCGACGGCCTCCGGGCCGCCGCGCGCTCGGCCCCCCGCGACTACGACGCCCAGCTGGCGCTCGGGCACGCGCTCATCGAGGCCGGACGCTTCAACGAGGCGCGCTCCGTCCTGCGGCGCGCGTCTCGCATCCGTCGGGGCGCCGAAGAGGCCCAGCTCGAGGTGGCGCGGGTCGCGTTTGCCGAGCGGAACTACAGCCGGGCGCGGTCCACGTGCATGGCGATGCAGCGGGCGAACCGCGAGAGCGTCATCGCGCACGTCTGCCTCGCTCGTGCGTTCATCGCGCGAAACCGAAGCGCGCGCGCGTTCGAGGAGCTGGAGACGGCGCTCGGTGCTGACCCGAACCACTACGAGGCGCTGCTGGCGTTGGGCGACGCACACCGGCTGCGGGGGGCGGTGTCAGAAGCGGAGGGCGCGTACCGACGTGCCGCGCAGGCCAACCCCCAGGCGGCCGACCCGCACGTCGGCCTCGGTCAGCTCTACAGCAACGCCAACCGAATCGACGACGCCCGGGCGGCGCTCCAGCGGGCGCACGCGCTCGACGGGGACGACCCCGACGTGGACTTCGAGCTCGGCCGGCTCCTCTCGGGGGCGGAGGCCGTGCCGCACCTGCAAGAGGCGGCCGCCAACCGTCCGGGATGGGCCTTGGCCGAGTCGGCGCTGGGTGACGCGCTGCTCGAGGCGGGGCAGCACGAGGAGGCGGCGGCGGCGTACCGCGCGGCGATGGGCCACGATGGAGAGCTGACCGGCCCGCGCGCGGGGCTCGGGCGCGCGCTGCTCGCCGCCGGACAACACGAGGCGGCCGAGGCGGCGCTGACGGAGGCCATCGAGCAGGTCCCGAACGACGCCGGCAGCGTGATGGCGCTCGCGCAGGTGTTCGCCCAGACGAGCCGGGTGGAGCAGGCGTACGAGCAATACCGGCACGCCGCGGATCTGAACCCCCGAAACCCCCGCCCGTTGGTCGAGGCTGCCCGGCTGGCGCTCGCCCAGGAGCGCCCGGTGCTCGCGGTCGGCTATCTCCAGCGAGTGCTCGGCCAGCACGCCAACCACGCGCCGGCCCTGGCGCTGATGGGCGACGTGATGCGGGCTCGCCGCCAAAGCGCGGACGCGCGCCGCTACTACGAGCGCGCGCTGTCCGGCGCGGGGGAGTTCGACCGCGCGGCGGTGCAGCGGGCGCTCTCGCAGCTCCGGTAGCCATCCGTCCGGGCTCGGCTCTGGACCGAGCGCACACCGCGGGGCAAGCTCCGGAGCATGGTTCGGACGCCCGTCCAGCTCGCGATTCTCGCCCTGGCGTGCGCGTGTGGGGAGCCGACCGAGGCCGGGCTCAGTGAGGCTCCAGAGTCCCCCGTGGCGGTGGCTTCGGACCCGCCACCGCGTTGGCCCGAGATGCTGCGGCAGGATGGGCGCGACGAGTTGCGTTCAGGAGGACCGAGCGCTTGGCTCGTGCTGAGGCGCCTCGAAGGAAGCCCGTGGGTGCGTGGCACCGCCCGAGGGGGCCGTGACCGCGAGGTCCACGATGCCCATCTCCGGCGCCCGACCGGCCGCCCTCGCCATGTCCGTCGGCCTCTGGCGCTGGTGGACGGGAACGGACCGGAGCCGCGCACCACGAGATTCTGGGTTCACGCGCAGGCGCTGCGGGAGGTGTCGGGCGACGAGGGGATCTTGACGATCAGGCATCGCCCCCGGTCGTGATCGTCTCGCCGCGTTCCTGGAGGGCACCGAAGAGGCCGATGGCTCGCTCTTCGAGGGCATCGAGGCACCCGGGACCGACTATGCGATCGTGGTCAAGACGCCTCGACCCGGCGGCCCGGCGCCCTGGTGCGAGGCGCGGGTGGCGTTCCCGTTGGACTCGGAGGACGTTCTGATTTCGCTGCGGCGCTTCGCCGGAGGGACCGCGGGCAACCCGCTCCACAGGGGGTGTCCCGACGGACTCGGCTGGCTGGAGGTCGGTGGGACGGGAAGACGCGTCGAGCTTGCCGAGGAGAGCCCCGACTTCTTCGAACGACGCGCTCTCGGACGTCGGACTCTCTTTCCAACGTGCCCGAGCCGAACCTCCGCCCGCGAAGTGGTTCGCCATGCCGGCCGCCCCCACCTGCAGATCTGCGACTCGGCGTGTTGCTACGACACTGACGTCGCGTTTCGCGAGGCGCTCCGAGCAGCACTTGCGCGTCGTCAGGCCCTCCGGGAAGTCATCGCGGACCGTCCGTCGATCCACGCGCTAGGACCCCCGCCAAGGGGTCCTGTCACACAACGATAGCGCCCACTCAACGGCGCAGCCGCGCGTATCCTTGTCCAGTGGAGCCGCCCAGCAGCGTCGGGACCGTGGGCCCGTTCATCCATCTGGTGACGCCCACGCTGGCGTGGATGGACTTCGGGCTCGACCCCTCCGACGCCGATCTCGACGCGCATGCAGAGGCGCTGGTGAGCTGGTCCTACGACAACCCCGTCGACAAGGGCGTGGTCGTGGTCCTGCACTCCGCGCTCGGAGGAACCGCGACGCAGAGGCGCAAACTGGCCGCGCTCGAGAAGCGTCTCGTCGAGCACGACCGTCAGTACGTCCGGGCGTGCGGCATCGTGGCGCCCAACGCGCTCACGCGCGGCCTGGTCACGGCGGTCTTCTGGGTCGCGCCGCCGGTCTACCCGTACCGGCTTTTCGAACACCCCGAGCCCGCCCTCGCGTGGGTGCGAAGCGAACTCGAGGGCTGAAGGTCCCGCAACCATCCGGACTTCGCGGCGGCGAAGCCGCACGCCAGCCAGCACTGTCCGTTCTCGTTTGTGCTACGGCCGCACGCCGTGCGACGCACAAACGAAGACTGAGTCCAAGGTGGCGCCTGCACGCCGCGTCGAGGGGCGAGCCCCCCGAGCTCCCCATCTTCGACGTTGTCGACCGTCTTTACCTCAGCTGCCGACGTCGGCCTGCGCCGTGGACGTCTTGGTCGAGAGCGCGATGTAGCCCGTGACGGCCGGCGCGTTGCCTGCCCAGAGCTGCTTGCCCTCGGTGTCGAAGCACTCGGTGCGGCTGGTGCCGGCGATGAAGATCTTGCCACCCTCGACCAACAGAGTCGGGCGGCTCGTCGCGCCAAGGCAGGGGCGCTGCCAAAGCTGCTTCCCGCTGTCGTAGTCGACGCAGTAAATCTGACCGCTCGTGGCGATGACCACGCGGCCTTCGGTCACGCCGATGCTCGGGGTGGTGGGCTTGGGCGAGCGAAGCTCCACCGTCCACGCCGCCTCGCCGCTGCCCGCGTCGAGCGCCTGCACCCAGCCTGCGCCCGCCATGATGAGGAGCTCACGCGCCTCGCCCGATCCGTTCTCGTCCGACATGGCTCGCATGGAGCGACATTCTCGCGCTGGGATCAAGCCTCACGTGGCTTCCCACACCCGCGCCGGCCTCTGAAGGTGCGAAAGATGGGGTGGCGGGGGCAGCGTTCGCGCGTCGCGAAACCCCGCGTCGAGGAAGAAGGAGCGCACGTCCGACAAGCTCTCGAAGTCCTCTCTCGCTCCACGCCCGCGGGTGGCGAGCCGGATGCCGGCCTTCAGGAACCCGACCGCAGTAGCGTTGCCTCCGGACTGATGGCGGAGCTCCGAGAGGAAGGTGCCCCGGCCGTCGAGCACACGTGCGAGCACCTCGGCCAGACGGATCCGGTCGGCCATGGCGAAGTAGCCCAGGACCCCCTCCGCGATGATCACCGGGCGGGCTGCGTCTCTCAGTGTCTCGCGCAACCAGGGCTCGAACGCGTCGGACAACACGTCGACCGACTCCAGCGAGAGGCTCGGAATCTGGCTCCTGAGCGCGCTCGGCAGCGCCGCGAGCTGCCTCTTCTTGGCGGCGATCATGGGCGGCAGGTCGACCTCGATGTAGCGGACTCCCTCCGCTGCGAAGGTCACGCCCCGCCTCGACAGGCCCGCGCCGATCTCCACGACGACGTCCGGATCCCACCGTCGCGTCGCGAGCTCGATCGCCCGGTGCCGCATCTCGAGGTACTGCGTCATCGAGGGCACCCGCGGGTGGAGCGTGCCGAGTCCTTCCCCGAGCGCCCGAAACGCCCAGAACATCGCCGCGCCCTTGGGCGTCGCGAACCA
>JBGCFC010000231.1:0-38755 GCA_045106715.1 Sandaracinaceae bacterium | reverse complement strand
CGACGCCGTCGAAGCGAGCGGCGGCTCCTGGTCCGAGGCGCTCTCGGGCGCGCTGAACCGACTGCGCTGAGTCGACTGCGCTGAGTCGACTGCGCTGAGTCGACTGCGCTGAGTCGACTGCGCTGAGTCGACTGCGCTGAGTCGACTGCGCTGAGTCGACTGCGCCGAACCGTCCCTACTCGGCCGGGCAGGCGACCTCAGCGAAGCGCACCTCAGGGTCTCCAGCGCGCTCGTCCGCCCAGACGACGCCGAACCGGTCGTCTAGGAACGCAGCGCTGGTGCTGTCGGCGCGTCCGGGCGCGACGGTCAGCCGTGTCGCCGCTTGAACGACCTCTCCGTCCTCGCTGACGCGGGCGAAGTAGATCTCCTGGTCGTCGTCCCGTTGGTCCGCCCACGTGAGCAGGTACTGGCCTCCGCCGAAGCGCACAGTCGCAGGCTCGACGTCGTCGACCACAAAGCCGTCGCCGGAGATGCTCGTCGTGACAACAGCATCGGTTTCGGTCGGGGTGGTGCCGTCGAGGTGGAGAATTCGAAGGGACTGCGTCTGGGGCAGACCGTCCTCCCGGACATCCTCGTACCAGGCCACCAAGAACCCCGTGCCCGACCCATCGAGCGAACCGTGCTCTGCGTGCTCGACGTCGCGAATCACGATCTGGGTGGGGATGCGGCTCAGGTCGGCGCTGCTGAAGTAGACCTCGCTGCCCCGCGCCCAGGCTCCCGCGTAGAGCCCGCCACGGAACACGAAGTCCGCGGGATTGCCGCGGTCCGAGCTCACGGTCTGGGGCGCGTCGATCGGGCTTCCCGAGGCGTCGACCGAGCGTACCTGGAGGTCGGCATCGTGGTAGGCGATGCGGAACGCCAACCCGTCCCACACGACACGCGGTCGCGCGGGCATGGACACGTCGGCTTCGAGCTGGACCTGCGGCCCGCTGGACGTTCCGTCCCGATTCAGAGGGCGCGCGAACAGGCGATCCACCGAACCGGACGAGGAGGTGAATCTCCGCGTCCAGGTCAACATCAGCCCATCCTCGGAGGCCGCGAAGTCCGGCTCGAGTCCGGACCCCGCCGCCGAAACCGGGACCGACCACGCGGAGGTCGGGTCGTCGCGTCGCGTCACGAACTGCCCGCCGCCAAACGCCCCCAACCCCGGGACGCTGTAGACGACGCGCCAGCCGCCATCGATGCTGAGGATCCGCGGGTTCACCGCCTCCGCGCCCTCCGCGCTGATGCGCTGCTCGTCGCGGCCCACATAGTCGTGACCCTCGTCGATGAGCCCGTCGCAATCGTCGTCGACGCCGTTGCAGATCTCCTCGGGAGGCGCGCAGTCGCCAAACACGCCGGCCGCGCAGAAGCGCTCGCTTGTGCTCCCGCACTCCGTCGTGCAGCCCTCGCTGACCCCATCGGGCGCGCACTCGCAGTCCGGGTCGACCTCCCCGTCGCAGTCGTTGTCGATGTTGTCGCATTGTTCGGGGACGCCGGGGCCACGGGTGGGGTCTTGGTCTGCGCAGTCCAGCCCGCCGCACATCTCGCTCGCCTCTCCGTCGCCGTCCTCGTCCCAGGGGAGCGCGTCGCATGCGTCCTCCATCCTGTATCGCGGGACCTCTCCGGTGAATGCCGGCAGCGCGCCGCGCTCGAGCGGGGTGCATCCTCCTGGCCCGCAGGTCTCCCCCGCGTCGCAGGGCCGTCCCGCGCAGCCGAGCACGAGCGTGAGGGTCAACAGCCGGGTCTCCCCTTCGGTCAGGGTCACGCGCGCCGCCGTACGCACGACCTCGATGCCGGATCGCCGTCCGATCGCGATGATGTTCAAAGGGCCGAGCGCCTCCGTTGCGGGCGTCACCCCGAGCGTCAGGGGGAGCGTCGGCGCGTCTGCGGCGGTCAGATCTTCGGTGCTGCTCGTCTGGATGCCGGACGGGCCAGCGACCACGATCTCGATCGCGTCGAGCTCGCCGGGGATCGCCATGGGGGTGTCGACGGCGACCACGAGCTGCGTCACCGGGCTCGTGCAGCTACCGAGGACCAAGAGCAAGGCTGTGCTCGAGAGAGCGCCGACGCGTGCCTTCATTCGAAGCTCACCGTCCCAGGGCCGAAGTTCCCTTCGTACGGGGGTTCGGCCCCTGAGGTTGCGAAGACCACGCCGATCACCACCGCGGCGATGACCGCGAGGCCGGCTCCGATTCCCACCCACAACCACGGCGAGGCGGCGATGTCCTCTGCGGGCTCGGCCGGCGGGGGCGGCGTCACATCGAGCACCGTCTCGGGGGCGCGGACCGGCATCGTCACGCCTCGCTCCTCCCCTTCGACGAGCACGAGATCCAGCTCCCCGACGACCTCGCTGCCGCGTCGCACAGAGAGATGGTGAGAGCCCGGGTTCATCGGGATGAGCACGTCGACGGGAGCGGGCGCGCCATCCACCTCCAAGGCGTCGCCCTCCACGGTCCGAGACAGCGAGACGGTCACGTCGGCGATGCGAGGCTCGATCTCCGAGAGCGCCGTTTCGGCGTCCTCCCGATAGGCCTGTGCCGGGCCGGACGTGGCGGTGTCGAGGAACAGGCGGTAGCTCGTCGCTGCGCCCACAAGGTCGCCCAGCTCGATCTGCGCGTTGGCCAGGTTGAACAGCGTGCTGGGCCGCGGGGCCAGCTCATAGGCGCGTTCGAAGTCGATGCGCGCTTCACTCCAGCGCTCCGCCTCCGCGGCGTCGATGCCCGAGCGGAATAACTCGCGGGCGACCTCGACATCTTCGTCCGAGGGCACCTGCGCGTACCCCACGGAGACCCAAGCAAGAAGCAGGGACAGTCCCACGCCGAGAGCCGGCACCGCTGCGCTGAAGCGAATCATCCTTGCGCCAGGATACCGTCGATCTGTGGCTTGCAGTGGCCAACCTCAGATCGAAGCGTGCTCCCCGGTCTCCGCGCAGGGACCGTGGTGGCTTCGCATCCCCCCGCTTTCCGAGCTTCGACCCGCGTGGGCCGCAGCGCGTTCAGCGCGGGCCGACGGCGGTGAACGGCATGATGTCGTTGGACCCACGGGCCGGTCCGGTCGTGACCCCGTCGCCGTCGATGTCGTAGTTCGTCATCGGGATGGGCGGTCGGACGAGCTGGCCGCCAAACATGCGGTTCTCGTCGGGCCCGAAGATGCGGTGCAGAGTCGTGTCGCCGAGCAGTTCGACCCCGTCCCACGAGATGCTGTGGGCATCCTTGATGAGGAACCCGCGGCCGCTCCCTTCGTTACGCTCGAAGATGCAGCGCACGACCCTGAGGTCGCGCACGAGGTGCGCTGCATCGCTCGCCTCGGTCAACGCTTGCGCGATGTCGTTGGTCGTCAGGACGATCCCGTTGGGGTTGTCGATGAACTCCGAGTCGATGACGTCCATCTCGGAGTTCGGCGAGCCTTCCGGGTGGAGGGCGGCACCGGTGTTGTAGACGTTCTTGATGTCCATCCCGCTGACGCCGTTCCGGCGAAAGATGCAGGACTCAACGCGCGACGCGCGCCAGCCGCCCGTGGTGTCGATCCCGTCGCGGAGGTTGTCCTCGAACACCGTGCGACGGACCACCATGCGTCGGACGTCCGAGGCGCCGCTGCCCACGGTCTTGATGCCGTCGCCAAACGAGTTGCTGAACAGCGAGTCGGTGATCTCGACGTCCTGCGTCTGTGGCCGGATCAGCAGGGTGAAGTAGCCGTTGTCGAAGTGGGTGGAGTGAATGCGCGCGTTGGAGACGTCACGGAGTTCGAGCTGGGTCTTGGTATTGGCGTCGAACAGGCACTGGTCGAAGAGAAGGTTCTCTCCCCGCGCGCGCACGGCGGTCTTGTTGTTGGTGCGCACGAACTCCTCCGTGCCTCGTGGCTGGTCGTCGACGATGCTGAGGTTGTGCCAGCGGGTGCACGAGCTGAGGTCGATGTACGGGCCGCTCGCGTCCGCGATCCCCACGAGCTGAAATCCAGCCCCGGGCGCGGCTGAGAAGTGCACTCCGTCGGGCACCTCGACGCCCCCGGACGAGAGCTGATAGAGGTGGCTCAGCACGATCGTGTCTCCAGGGTCGACCGTCTCGAGCAGCGCCCGCAGCGCGTCACGAACCTCCTGGCCCTCGGTCCAACCCAGGTCCGCGGTCGTGTGCTCGACGCCCGTGTCGGGGCATGCAGGGGGAAGGCTCGGGCCTGAGGGAGCGGTACCGCCGTCGCTCGCGCCGCCGTCCGATCCGGCCCCGCCGTCCACGACGGGGCTGGCGTCTGCGCTCGTGCTCGCGTCCTGGCTCGCGCCCGCGTCGCTGCGCGGGCCCACCCCGGAGTCCGGGTCGCCGGAGGCGCCGTCACAGCCGCTCGCGGCGAAGCATGCGATGAGGAGAGCCCACCGTGCCCTCCGCCGAAGCAGAATACGCATTCGCGTGGTGGAGTTCCCCGTGCGAACTTCGTAGCTGGATCTCCGCGTCATGAGAGACCTCCCTCCGGAAGCGTCTCACACGCCGCGCGGCGGGGGAACCACGAGCCGGGGGACGCCCACGCCCCACATCGCCTTCTTCATGAAGGGGCGATCTGCGCCCCGCGCGGCGAGAGCGTCCCGAGGGAGCGCGACGCGTCCTGCCGGGACGCGGGTCCGGCCGCAAGCAGAAGTTCCGTACCCGCGCCGGCGTTGGCACGCCCCGCGCAAAGAACCGGGGTGAACCCGCGCACGGAGCCTGCATGACCCACCTCACCTCAAACGCCCTTCTCTTGCCCTTGATCGCCTCGCTCGCTGCGTGCGCCTCGCCCGCGGTCGTCTCACCGGAGATGGAGTCGCCGAGCCGCGCGGCTGCGAACCTCGACACCTTGGTGCCGCTCGATGGCCCGCTGGTGGCGCGGTACGCGGCGATGGCGGAGCAAGCGCCCGACGCGGTGCTCCTCGCGGCGCACTACGAGGCGCGCGGGTGCACCCGGTTGACGGAAGCGGCCGTGGTGATCGGCGCGCGCCTCGACGACGGCGCGCCGGAACTCGACGCCTACCGCGACAACGCTCGGTCGCGACTGGTGGACGTGGGGGAGGTCGACGGAGAGATCCCCATGGTGGTGGTCCAGGATCCGTTCGACTGCGACGCAGGGGTGATGCCGCGGATCGTGACGGTCTTTGAGGTCGACGCCGTCGACGCGCCAGAGTCGGCGGTCCCGGTCGAGAGCTATGGGCTGCTGCGCGACGAAGTGGCCAGCCTGCTCGAGCGGGTGGAGATCCGGGACGGAGTCGCGGAGCGAACGGCCATCAGCCTCACGCCAGCGACCTACGACGACCGCGTCGAGTGACGGGAAGGACGTAGGTGCTCGCCGCGGCCGCTTCACTCAGCTCTCCGCCTCCGCCGCGTCGATGCCCGACTGGAGCCACACGCGCGCGATCTCGACGTCTTCATCACCAAAACCCGGCACCGCTGCGCTGAGACGAAACATCCTGACGCCAGGATTCCGTTGATTCGTGCCTTCCCGTGGCCAACCTCGTCTCCAAGACAGGGACGTTGTTGCCTTGGCGGCTCCTCTCCTCGAAGCTCCGATCCGCGTGCGTCGCAGTGTTCAGCGCGGGCCGCGGGAAGTGGGTGTCTTGTATCGCACCAGGTTGTCGGCATCGTCCCGAACCTCGGTCTCGTTCCCGAGGTCGTCCGTGACGTAGTGGTAGGTCCCGCCCATCGGCAGCCGCATCGACTCGGGCTCGCGCCGAATCTGCCCCCGCGCCTCGAGCCACGAGGGCGAGCGGCGATAAGTGAGTGTTTTTGGATTGTCGCGACCTTCTCGAGCAGTGGCCGCGCAAATGCGCGGCCTGAGAGTTGGGAGGCTCTCGGACAGCGCTGGGCGATTGGGGTTCAGGTCACACACCTGTCGCCCGATGTTGTCTTCAAGAGATGCATCAGGGCGGGAGAGGCGATGCTGCCCCACCGCGAGCGCCGTTCGAGGCGATCTCACATCGTCGAGGATTCGCACGGACGAGGCAGTTGTGATTCGAGCTCTACGAATGCGAACGAAGCTCCTTCTCTTGGTCGCGCCGGCGACCGTGGCGTTCTTTGTGCTGGGTACGAGCAGCGTCGCGCGAAACGTGCACCAACGGTCGGAGAGCGCCGAGCTTCGGGGTTCGGTGGAGCTCGCGATAGGGGTGAGTGCGCTGGTGCACGAGCTTCAGAAGGAGCGGGGCGCCACATCTCTGTTCTTGGCGTCGCAGGGGCAGCGTTTCGCCCGAGAGCTGGAGGCGCAGCGGGCTCAGACGGACCGAGTCCACGAAGAGCTGGAGGCCTACCTCGACGCGTCGACGGTGCCGCAGGGCTCGGTCGCGTCGACCGTGCAGGCGCTTCGCAACGACATCCGGGCCCTGCCGGCCATGCGAACGCGGGTGGATGGTCTGCAGGTGGAGCGCTCGCGGGCCACCTCCTACTACACCGGACTCAACGCTCGAGGCCTGGCGCTCGTCGGCAGCATTGCGCAGACCACCCGTGAGCCGGAGCTGATGCGTTGCTCGGCCGCGTTGGTAGCGCTGAGCAGTGCCAAAGAACACGCCGGCCAAGAGCGGTCGGTCATCAGCAGCACGCTGGCACAGGGGGCCTTCGGCGAAGGGGAGCGCGACCGGTTGGTGCACCTGGTGGCGACTCAGTCTGCGTTCATCAATCGCTTCCACGGGTGGGCCGACGAGGCTGAGGCTGCCGCCTACGACAGCGCGATGGAGGGCCCTGGCGCGTCGGCGGAAGCGACGCGAACACGGGTGCTCGCCTCTCCGCCCGACCGAGTCGAAGGCACTCCGGAGGCCTGGTTCGAACTCCAGACGGCGAAGATCAACGCACTGCGCGCCGTCGAGATGACGGTCGCCGAATCCGCGCTTACGCGCCGCCACCGAACACCACAGCAGCGCAAGCGCGCAGGTCATGGGGTGGGTCGTTGGGCTTGTGCTCGTCTTCATCGCCACCGCGTTCCTGTCGTGGCGCGTCGTAAAGGACATCACAACCTCACTCAGACAGCTTTCGATGGCCGCCGCCGCAGCCGCCGTGGGTGATCTTCGGGAGGTCGAGTTGAACGCGGGCAACGATGAAATCGGAGAAGTGGCCCGAACGTTCAGTGAGCTGGCCGACTCGACACGAGGCCTCGCTGATGCGCTTGTCCGTGTGAGCCGGGGCGACGTTGCGGACATCCAGCCGCGCTCCGAACACGATGGGCTGAGTCAGGCAGTGATGCGCCTCGAGACGACGATCGACGACCTGGTGTCCGACGTGACTACGCTCGCCAGCGATGCGCGCCAGGGGGAGCTGGACCGGCGGATCGACGTCACGAAGTTCTCCGGTCGCTACGCCGGACTGGCAACCTCGCTGAACGAGATGGCCGCTGCCTGCACCGGCCCTCTGCGCGGGGCAGCGACCTGCCTGCAGGGGCTCGCCCACCGGGACCTGACGCTCCGGATGGACGGGGAGTTCAAGGGCGAGTTCGGGCGCATGCAGGCATCGCTCAACGAGGCGACGGAGTATCTTGACGGCAGCTTCGGCCAAGTGAGCGCGGCGGCCGCCCAGGTGCTCACGGCCTCGGAGGAGATTCGCGCCGGAAGCGAGCTGCTGGCCACGCAAGCGAGCCAACAGGCGGGGAGCCTCCAGGAGATCGCGACCTCGCTCGACGCCGTGGAGGGAAACACCAAGTCCAACTCGCACGAAGCCGCCCAGGCACGCGAGTTTGCCGCAGCGGCCCAAGCGGCGGCCCGGAACGGGAGTGTCCGCATGAGCGAACTCTCCGAAGCGATGCAGCGCATCAAGCGCGCGGCAGACGAGACGGCGAGCATCGTCTCGACGATCGATGAGATCGCATTCCAGACCAACCTCCTCGCACTCAACGCCGCGGTGGAGGCGGCTCGCGCCGGGGACGTGGGCAAGGGCTTCGCCGTGGTCGCTGAGGAAGTCCGCGGGCTGGCGCAGCGCAGCGCCGACGCCGCGCGCACCACAGCATCACGCATCAACGAGGCGGTGGTCAGCGTCAACCTCGGCGTGACGATGAACGCTGAAGCCCTGGAGATGCTGTCGGAGATCGTCGAGCGCGCGAGCCAATGCGCGGAGTCGGTGGAGACGATCGCCAAGCGATCGGCCGAGCAGCACCAGTCCGTGAGACGGGTCTCCCATGAGATGAGCGAGCTCAACGGCGTCACCAACCAGATGGCGGGCTACAGCGAGGAGTCGGCGGCAGCCGCCAGCGAGCTGTCCTCTCAATCGCGCTCTCTCCACCAGCTGGTCGCTGACTTCCAGATCTCCGGCACCAAGCTGGATGCACAGACTGAGTCCTCCTGGGAGGCAGCGTAGCGGGGGTCGCTCGGCCGATGCGCGCCGGTCTCCGATCTGCTGGACGAGGCGGCCGTGTTGACCTGCATGACATACGTGGACCTGAACCCGGTGCGGGCGGGGGTGTGCAAGACGCTGGACGAAGCGGAGTTCACGTCCGTCGATGCGCGGCTGCGGGAGGCGTCGCGGCGGATGGATGCGCCGGAGCCGAGCGTGGAAGACGCGGCCGGGAGCACGGCGCCCTCAGGACTCGCGCCCTTTGTTGACCAGGCGGGTACGGACGACGACGGGAGCGCGCTGCCGATGCTGTTCGCGGACTACGTGCAGCTGCTGCAGTGGACGGGCCAAGCGGTGAGGCACGGGGCGGGGTGGCTGCGCGGTCCTGAGCCGGCGGCGATGTCGCGCATGGGCATCGAGCCCGACGCGTGGCTCAAGACGATGTCGTCCCACGGGATTCAGAGCCTGAGTGCGCTGGGGTCGGCGGAGCAGCTCGGGGCCCTGGCGAAGACACGCGACAAGAAATGGGTGCGCGGGCAGGGGTGGGCGCGGAGAATGTTCGCGGTGGCCGCGTAAGGAGGGACGGCAGCGCGCCGCGACCAACCTGAACGAATCGGCGTGCCAACCTGGTAGCCTGGGGCGCACGCATGTTCTCCGTGGGAGACACCGTCGGCGACTACGAGATCGTCGCCAAGTTGAGGTCAGGGGGGATGGCCACCCTCTTCCTCGGGCGGCGTCTTGGAGCGGCGGGGTTCAACAAGCACGTCGCGATCAAGATCGTGCACGAGCACCTCGCGGAGGACCCGAACTTCGTCGCCATGTTCGTCGACGAGGCCCTGCTGGTCGCACGCATCCAGCACCCGAACGTGGTGCACGTGGAGGAGCTTCGCGAGGTCGAGGGGCGGCACTTCCTCGTCATGGAGTACGTCTACGGCGGGTCGCTCTTTCAGCTGTTGGGTGCGCTGCTGCAAGCGCGGCGCGGGCTCAACCCAACGCTGGCGGCGCACATCGCGATCAAGCTCGCGGACGGGCTTCACGCGGCGCACGAAACGACCGACGACCAGGGCGAGCTGCTCGGGGTGGTGCACCGGGACGTCACGCCGCAGAACGTGCTCATCGCCTACGGCGGCAACGTCAAGCTGATCGACTTCGGCGTCGCCAAGTCCAAGGGCCGCAGCCGCGAGACCCAGCAGGGGTCCATCAAGGGAAAGTTCCGGTACCTCGCCCCGGAGCAGGCGTTCGCGCGCCCCGTGGATCGTCGAACGGACATCTATCAGCTCGGCATCGTGCTCTGGGAGATGCTCACGATGCGTCAGCGATTCGACGGCAAGTCGGACGCGAACGTGCTCAACGAGGCGCGCTACCCGGATGCCATCCCGCCGAGCATTCACACCGAGGACGTGCCGCCCGCGCTCGACGACGTCGTGCTCAAGGCGATGGCTGCGGACCCCGCGGAGCGGTTTCAGTCGGCGCACGAGTTCCGAAATGCGCTCGTCAAGGCCATGCCCGAAGCCGGCTCTCTGCACGAATCGGTGCTCGGGAAGCTGCTGCGCATGGTGCTGCCTCCGGGGCAGCAGGAGGGCGCGATTCCCGAGTCGGTGCCCGGCGCGCTGCGCACCCCGACCGGTGAGGTCTCAGCCCGGCTCGAGGACCTGACGGTGTCGGTGGGCGGCGTCGTGCCCGAGGGGCTCGCGGACGACCGGACGGATCCGTCCATTCAGCCGGAGGTGAAGACCCAGCTCATCGACGTCTCGGGCGAGTTCCAGGTGGACGCGCCCACGGTGCCGCCCCCGGCTTTTGCCCCGCCTCCGGGCCCTGCCGTCGCAGCCCAACGCGCCAGGGGAGGCCCGCCCTTGGTGTTCGCGGTCATCTTTGCGGTGTTGCTCGCGGTGGCGGGCTTGATGGGCGGCGCTCTGGTCGTGTTGCTGCTCTGGCCCGAAGACACGCCGACCCCGGCGGTGTCCCTGCCCCCGGTCACAGAATACCGAGACCCCACACCGACGAGCGCGCCCGACGCCGGCCTGACCGACGCTGGCCTCACCGACGCTGGCCTGACCGACGCCGGTCTGACCGACGCCGGCCTCACCGACAGCGGTCCTGAGGATGCCGGCCCGCCCGACAGTGGTCCTGTCGACGCGGGTGCCGCCATGGGCGATCCCCCGGTGGCCAGGCCTCCACCACGTCGTCGCGGCCGCCGGCGGGCCCGCCCCACACCGAGCGCACGGCGTCGCGCGGCCCGTCGCGGCCGTATGATCTCCGAGTTCTGACCCCGCCCCCGTCTTCGGGTACGTACCGGTCTACGAGTACGCGAGCGGGCCTCGCCGGCTTCGCCCAAGCGTGCGAAGGCACGCTAACCCTTGGCGCGGCGGTACCGAAGCGGCTCGGCGACGTTCTTCACGTCCGCTTCGAGCGTGCCGGGCTCGAACTCGTCCTCCCCGAGCGCTTCGGCGAACGACTCCATGCACAACAGCTCCCCGGCGGTCGCGACGCCCTGCAGACGCGCGCAGTTGTTCATGCCGCTCGAGAACCCAGTGAAGTTGTGATTCGGGCCGAACGTGCCGACCGACATGGGGCAGAAGTTCAGGCCGACGGCGATGTCGACGGGCGCGTGGCCAGCAAGCTCGGGCAACCGCGCATGCTCCACCAGAGCCCGCGTGTGCTCACGAATCGCGCGCGCTGCTGCCAGGGCACGCCGGCACACGACGTCGGGCGGGTCTTCGTCGAAGGGCGGCCCGAACAAACCGATGACGCAGTCGCCGACCATCTTGTCGAAGACGCCTCCGTGCGCCCAAAGGATCTCTACCGCACCGTCCGCGAAGGTGTCGATGAGCCGGCCGATCGCCTCCGGGGTCTTCAGCACCTGTTCACTGAGCCGCGTGAAGCCGGCGATGTCCCCGTAGAGCACCGCGACCTTCCGCTCGCGCGGCGCGAGGTGGCGGGCGTAGTTCTCCTCGCCCAGCAGCCGCTCGCAGACGGAGACGGGGAACACGTGGGCGAGCTGCTTCCACTCTCGGTTGAAGTCCACCAGGCGCTGGCGGAGGGAGTCGGCGAACCGGTCCAGGAGCTCGCGATCATGGGTGTGGAATTCGCCCTTCTGGCTCGTGGCCAGCATGCGCCCAATCACCCGCGTCGTGCGCACCCCCGTGATGAGGACCTCCTCCTGGTAGTGCTCGATGCCAAGCCGGTCGCGGACCGGGCCGTCGTCGCCGTCCAAGAATCCGCCGCCCTGCGCGTGCAGGAACTCCTCCAGAGCCGGGTCGTCGCTGCGCGGCTTTCCATCGACCCACACGCGGCTGCGCAAGAGGTCCGCTTCGATCTCATCCTCGTGCCGAAACATGAGCACGAGGTCGCTCAGATCGACCTCGTCCTTGAGGATGGCGAGCGCGCGATCGATGCCGCGGTCGAGCACGGGCTCCTTGAGTGCGTCGGAGAGCGCACGGATGAGCTCGAAGCGTTGGCGGGCCGCAGCCACGGCCGCGAGGTGATTGTCGAGCTCCTCGGCGAAGGTCTCCAGCAAGCCTGCGGCGTCGCCGTCGGGGGCCTCGTCGAACGCGAGCAGCACGTGTCCAAACGCCACGCCTGCGACGTCCAGCGGATGCACGAACACGCTCCGCGGACCGAGCGCGAACGACGTCGGCCGTGTTGGCAAGGCGATCTCAGGGTCGAGCGCCGGGCCCACGTGGAAGGTGCGGGGCGAGAGCACTTCGTCGAGCGTTCGGACCTCCGAGGTCGTCGCCCCGGTCTCGTCGCCGAGCAACGCCAGCAGATCGGGCGCGACGCGAGCGAGGGGCTCACGGGCTTCCAGCGCGGCTTCGAGCCGCTGGTCGACGGCGGAGGCCATGCGGTTTCGTCGCTCGAGCCGCAGGACCTTCGCCTCGAGTGCTTCGACGCGTTCTTGGGTCACCGCCCCGACGATACCGCGCGCTCGGTACGCCGAACACCGTCTTCCAAGCGCGTCGCGCATGCCTCCGATCGTCCGGTGGCGCTCAAGACACAGACCCGATCCACCGTTAGCTCCGGACGAGGGACCGCGCTTCGGACCCCAGCAACCATGCTCACCTGCCTCATTCGTTCGCCCTGCGTTGCTGCGCTGCTCCTCGCCGGACTCCTCTCCGGTGCGACGGGGACGGCGTCCGCACAGGACGAGGGGGAGGGCCCGACGCGGCGCCACGTGTTGGAGGTCGGCGTCGGCGGTGGCGCGCTCTTCGCGACGGACGCCCCCGAGGACGTCGACATGCGCATCGAGGGCTCGCTCCGCGGGCGGCTCGCGCTGGACATCACCCACGCGCGTTTCGACGCGGCGGTGACGATGCCCGACCCGACCACGCCGGACTGGTTGACCGTGCGGGGCGATGGCCGCCTGCTGTTTCTCGCGGTGCACGACTTCACGTGGCGGCGGAGCGCCGCGGGCGAGCTGATCCGTCTCTTCGCGGGTGTCGGGGGAGACATCGATTTGCCGGATGATGTTGGCCAGCTGATGCTGAGCGTCGGGGTCGCGGGAGTGCGTCTCGGCCCGCTCGAGGGGACGTCCCGCCAGCTCTCCGAGAGCTACGGGTTCTACGCTGGGCTCACGCTTCGTTTCCGCATCTGGGAGATTCGAGACGAGCTGCGCATCGCCGCCCACGGTCTGTCGTTCATCCCCGAGGTCACCCCCGAGCTGAACATCGCGTCGGTGCTGGAAGAGCTCGAGCCGGGGGCCACCGTGCAGAATCGCATGTACATCCAGGCCGTTCGGGCAGGCGCCTTCACGTTCGGTCCCGAGCTCGTGATCTCGTTCGAGCAGATGCTCGGCGGGCCGGTGTTCGTCTCCACGCTTGGACTGATGGGCGGCCTGGGAATCTGAGGGCTGCCGACCTCGCGCCGCTTGTGAGCGCGGCTCGCCGGGCCCATGGTCCCGCTCATGGGAGTGACGCTGCGCTTGGCCGGGGGGCTGACCACCGATGACGACGCTGTCTTCGACCGCATCGAGAGATGGCTGGCGGCGCGTCCTCATGACCCGACGCCGATCGTGCAACGCAGCGAGGAGTCGCCCTTGTTGGTGGCCGAGCTGCATCCCGCGGCGGAGCCGATCGAGCTCGCGCTGCGGGAAGGCACGCTCTCGCTGAGCGCCAAAACGAGCACGGCCGGGCCCGGTTACCACCGGCTGGTCTGTCGTCTCGCGAGCGCCCTCGCAGAGGAACTCGGCTTCGTTTGGGACATGGCCGAGGATGAGACCGGCTGGTGGAAGAGCCACGATGACGCGGAGCTCGAGTCGTGCTTTCTCGACTGGCTTGGGGGCGCAGTGGCCCAGGTGCGCGAGATGGCGGCCGACGGAATGCGCGGCTTCGCGCTTTCGCTCCCCCAGGGGCATGCGTTCGATCACGACGGCCTGCTCGCGACTCCGCTCGGCCCGCGCGACGACGGCTGGGTCGCTCAGGTGCTGGCGGATCCGCGTCACGGCATCGATGCGTTCCCGTGTTGGTCGGACGCGGGTTCGGGCGCGTACGTGTTGGGCATCGCGCTGACACGCATGTGGTGCGACGTGCGATGGCGGGCGCCGCTCGACGACGCCGAGACGGCTCTCCTCGAGGGGGTCGCGACCCACATCGAGAAGGCGTTTGGCCTGGATCCCGAGCTGTCGGTTCCGTGGGTGGAGCAGAGCGAAATCCTCACGCTGCTCTCGGAGGAGTCGCTGCGGGCGACGCGCGCTCACGTGAAGGCCCAGAGCGCCGCGCATGCACCCTCGATCGGCTACCGACGGCGTTCGGTGCGGGTGACGCTGAGCGGCGGGTGGCACATCACGATCCCCGGCGAACTCGCCGAGCGCTGGGAAGAGCGGGGCACCTGGGTGGGCTGGGACGAGACGCGCAGCGTGTGGTTCACCTCGCTGACCGTGCACGACGACGCCGGCACGCCCAGCCCGGATTCGCAGTCCACACTGGCGAGCCTGCCGCCGATCGAAGGGGACGAAGTCCTCGAGCTCGAGCGTGGCGCGCTCCGCGGACGTGCCGTCTTCCACCAGGAGGAGGCCGACGGACAGACCCAGCATCGACTCGAGGCGCACGCGGCCGAGGCCCACCACGCGGCGGTGGGCACGGTGGTGTTCATGGACGGCGCGGACCGCGAGTGGGCCCTTTCGACCTGGGGCTCGCTGACCCGCTGAGCGTTTCGACGGGAGCCGCGCGCGACTGGGCCTGCGTCTTCAGCGGCCTTCGGGGCGCTCGGACGCGCCGCAGGACGCGGGTGGCTCCCCCGTCGCGTGGAAGAGCGCCTCCCGCCACCCCGCCTGCATGAGAGCGCACTGCGCGTCGGCGTCCTCGGCCTCGGCGGCCTCGAAAGGGCCGACGCAGGCGCTCGACTCGACCACATGGGGCACGGCTTCGGCGAACGCTCGACAGCAGAGCAGCGCCTGGCCGCACGCGGTGTCTTCGTCGAGCGTCGGAAGCGGCTCGCTGGGCGCGGGGGCCGGGGCGAGCTCCGGCGGAGGCGCCGGCTCCGCGCGCTCGTCGCCCATGGTCGCGGGAGTCTCCGCCGCGCGCTCCTCGCCCGAGCAGGCGCCCATCACCATCAGGGCGGTCAGAAGCCAGAGCCTCACACTTCGTCTCCCGCGGTCATTCGCGGTGCCAGGTTCGGCGACATCCGCCCTCCGCGCAAGCGCGCCCGTCCGCGCCGTGCGTGCGCGCCCGTTTCCACTACAGTGCGCCCCCGTGACTGAACAGCGAATCGCGGCCGGGAAGGTCGCCAGCATCGAATACGTCCTCACCGACCCGAGCGGGAAGGAGCTCGACCGCTCCAAGGAGGGGCAGCCGCTCCTCTACCTGCACGGCGCGCGCAACATCGTGCCCGGGCTCGAGCAGGCTCTCGAGGGCAAGGTCCCCGGGGACTCGCTCGACGTCGAGGTGCCGCCCTCGAAGGGCTACGGCGAGCGCCAGCGCGTCAAAACGCAGAAGGTGATGCGCTCGAAGTTCCCTGACGACGCCAAGGTCGAGAAGGGCGCGCGCTTCATGATGCAGAGCAAAGAGGGCCCCTTCCCCGTCTGGGTCGAGAAGGTCATGGGCCGCCAGGTCCACATCACGCCGCAGCATCCTCTCACGGGCGTCACGCTTCACTTCTCCGTGACGGTCGGCGAGATTCGTGACGCGACCGAAGAGGAGACGGCCCACGGCCACCCGCACGGTCAGGGCGGCTACGAGCCCGGCGACGAGGGCAGCGACGAAGACGCGCAGGGCTCATACGACGACGTCGGTGCCCGGAACCACGCCCACAGGGGGCGGGAGGTCGGTCTCGTCCAGCATCTGGCGGATGTCGATCTCGATGCCGCGCGCCATGTTCTTGATCGGGACGTCGTTTGCGAGCCCCTCGAAGGGGTTCTCGCTGTACTCACCGACACGGTCCATCATCCAGAAGATCCAGAACGAGATGACCGTGGCCGGGACCGCGAGGAAGACCATCCACCCCTCGGGGGCCTTCGAGAAGACGTCGATCATGCCGAAGGGCAGCAGGACGCCAAACAGGAAGATGCAGTACGCGTTGGCACTCACCCACTGCCGCGGGAGCGGGAACTTCTTGATGCGCTCCGCCTTGCCCTGCAACGTATAGAACTCGGTGATCAGCTCCTGCATCGCGAGGTGGCGGAAGTGCTCGAGCGCACCGGTCTCGCGGAACTCCATCAGCCGGCGGGACTGCTGGCTCAGTAGATGAGACGAGCGGTTGCCCTTGCTCAGCACATAGGTGGCTTCTTCTTCGTCGACGTAGTCCGCGAGCACAGCCGCCGCGTCACCCTCCTTCAAGAGTGTGCCGTACGCCTTTCGTGTGCCCGTCGACAGCTTGCCCTGGTGCTCCCAGGGCGTGACCTTGCGAAGCTCGAGCGCGAGGATGTGAAGCCACGCAACGTGGCGGTGCACGATCTCCCTCGTGATCTCGTCCGCGTCGTCGTCGAGCACGAAGTCGCGCGCCATGACCGCGAACGACCGCGACGAGTTGACGATCCCTCCCCAGATCTTGCGGGCCTCCCACGTCCGGTCGTAGGCGGAGTTGTTCTTGAAGCCGAGGTAGAACGCGAGCGCCACGCCGATCAGCCCAACCGGCTGCCAGGGCAGGGCGATCCAGTGGATCTCCGCGAAGTAGAAGACGGAGCATGCCGCGGTGGCGTAGAGCGCCGTCATGCCGATGGAGTGCCGCGTCCACATGACGCTGCGCCAGAACGAGTAGCGGTAGCCCTGATACATGAGTCCTCCGAGAGCGGAGGTCGGTCTTACCAGTCTCCCACCGATCTCTGCTAGCTCGGCGGCGTCGCGAAGACGACCTGAGCCGGCCCGGCCGCGGCGCCGATCGTTTTCATGGCCGAGCGGACCGTCGGTGTTCTCTCCCCGCTACCATCCCTCCCGCAGCAGGTCTTCGACGTGGCTTCGTGTGATCGGGCCGAAGTGCCCGACAAAGAAGCGGCCGGCGTCCGGTGCATGGGTTTCGAGCAGGGCTTCGAGGTCGGCGCGGTTGTCCTCGAGGTCGCACATGTAGAAGTGCACGTCTGCGCCCGTGCTGAGGATCTCCCCGCGTACGAGGTCACCGACGAGCGCGAGGGGGCCGGCCACGACGATGAGTGACCCGGGGGTGTGTCCAGGAAGCGGGACGACCTGGCCCTCGATTCCGGTCAACGCGGCCAGGTCGAGGGCAGTGTCTTCGACCCAGTGATCGACTTCGACGGGATCGAACTCCGCCGCTTGGTCTTCGTCGAGTCGCTCCCGCGCTGCGTCGCTCGTCGGACAGAGGGGCTCGTTCCACCCCCGTGTCAGCGCGGTTCGGTCACCGGCGCCCGCGACGATGGGGACACCCAGCGAGCCCAGGGCAGCGGCGCCTCCCGCGTGGTCGGCGTGCCCGTGCGTCACGATCACGGCGCGGAGCGTCGCTGGCTCTACCCCGGCGGCACGGATCTCCGCGAGCAGGCGGGGTGCGTCCGCGGTGCTGCCGCTGTCGACGAGAAAGGCCGCGTCTCCTTGCCGAACGAGGTGCGCGTTGGCGTACTCGAGCCGAATGGTGTCGACCGAGAGCGCGCCCACACGATGCACGGTGTGCTCGTTGTTGGGCACGCAGCCGGTGATGACGATGGACAGGAGCAGGACAGCGCAGATGGGCTCTGGGATGACGCATGCGGAGTCGTGGGTCGGGGGGGCAATGTTCACGGTGTATACTTTGCGCAGGAAGTTCACGGTGTCAACATGTGCTGTGACCAGCGACCGATATCATCACGGTGACCTGCGAAACGCGCTCGTTCGCGCCGCGATCGAGATGGTGAAGGCGGCGGGCGCGGACGCGTTCAGTTTGCGGGGCGTGGCCCGGGAGGTGGGGGTGTCGGCCAACGCGGTCTATCGCCACTTCCCCGATCGTTCGGCGCTGCTGGGCGAGGTGGCTCGCGTGGGCTTCCAGGAGCTGGGCGAACGCATGCATCGTGGCCGCAAGCGTGGAGCCTTGGGAGAGTCCGCCTCGGTTCGCGCGTTCAAGGCGACGGGCCGCGCGTATGTCGAGTTTGCGGTCGACGAGCCGGCGCTGTTTCGACTCATGTTTGGTGAACACCGCGCGAGCCGGGCAGAGGTCTCTCCTCCGCATCCCACCCCCTACGAGGTGCTGTCGCGCAGTCTGGATGCGCTCGAGGTCGACGGCGAGATCGCCCTCCGCGAAGGTGCGGAAACCGTCGCGTGGAGCGCCGTTCATGGGTTTGCGTCCCTGCAGCTCTGTGGGGCTGTCGCCTTCCCCTCGGCGCGCGCGAGACGTCGGGCGCTCGACCGTCTCTTGGAACACACGCTAGGTGGGCTGCGATCGGAAGGCGGCACGCCTCACGGTTGAGCGATCGGCGGGCCGTGGGCGGCGGGTGGACCGTCGGGGATCCGCGTACACTGCCCCGGCTGCTCGCTGCAGCCGCCGTCGACGCAGAAGCCATCGTCGGGGCAGTCGCGGCTGGACGCGCACCCGAGCGGGCGACATCCGCTGAACCGGTGCCCCATCGGACCCGTCAGAGGCGGGCCACACTCCTCTTGCCGACCGCAGCCCGTGTCGTCGCAACGCGGCACTCCGCATCGTCCGTTCTCGCGACACGCGGTGCCGTCGCCGCACCCAGCGAAGCCGTCGAGGTGGCAGTCGAACGTACAGAACTCGCCTACGCAGACGAGACCACGGAGCGCGCAGTCACCGCTCGCGCGGCAATCGGGGACACACGCGGCCCACCCACACTCGTCGTGGGTGCAGAGCCCTTCACCGCACTCACCCGAGTCAGTGCAAGGCCCGCGAGGCACGCCCGCGAGGCAGAACTCGCGCGCGCACCCTCCGCCCGCACAGCAGAAGGGCATGTCGGGGTCGCCGCAGTCTGCATGGGCTTCGCAGAACGGGACTCCGCTGTCCAAACCGGCGTCTGATCCCGCATCGGGGCCGGAGTCCGCCCCGGCGTCCCGGCCAGCGTCCGGTCCCCCGTCTGGGTCGCCGTCGTCGCTCGCGTCCCGGCCGGCATCTGGGACCTCCGCGTCGATGCTCGCATCGAAGCGGGGTGGCTCCTCTTCGAGTGCGGATCGCGATCCACAGGCGCCGAGACCAAGAAGGAGCGCGGCGAAGAGAACTGCCGGAGTGTGCCACGGGCGACGAATGGGCTTCGCGAGCGCAACGCTCGTGCCGAAGCCACAGCCAGGGACTGGATGCCCTCTTAAGAGTCTCGCAACACCCAATGCGTCAGTGGTGGGTGAACCCCAGCCCGGAGTCGCCCATGACCAAGCCCACCCTCCTCTTTGCGATCCTCGCCATGCTCGCGTTTCCGCTCGGCGCCTCGGCGCAGTTCGCGCCGCCCGGAGGGGGAGCGGAGATCGGCGCCTTCTTTGCGAACCGGCCCCTGACACCCGACACGCCCCGACCGAGCCCGCGCTGTACCCCGGACGCTCCGGGGCTGGGCGCCCTCGGGCTGCCGGCCGGCTGCGCGACGCCGACCCAGCCAGTGGCGCCTGACCCGCGGATCGAGCGCAGCATGCCGCCGGGAGAGATTGTGTTCGGCATGGGCGCTGGAGAGCCCACTTCGAGCGGCGGCGCGGCGGTCGAGACGCCGACGGTGGTCGTCGTCGGTCCAGGCGCAGTCTCCACGCTCCCTGCGCCTCCCCCGACGGTGGTCAGCCGCCCGGCCGTCGAGGCGACGACGTTCCTGCCCACGACGCCTTCGACGGTGGTCGCCGCCCCGCTGGGTGAGGCGACGGTCCTCCCGCCTCCGCCGCGCACGGCTTCCGTTGTGCACGACACGCTTCCCGGATTCGAGGCGAGCCCGCCCGCGCGCGTCGCCGTCTCCCCTGCGCCGGTGTCCTGGCCGACGGCATCCGCCGAGGTGGAGCTTCCGCCTGCGCCGGTCGCCGTGAGCCCGAAGGGGCCCGCGAGCGACGCGGTCGAGGTCTGTCCATGGACCGGCAACGTCACGGTCACCCCACGACAAGCCCCGCGCAATGAGCGCAGCTCCTCATCGACCCGCGGCTCGGCGCAGGCGAGCTTCACCGCGTCGGCGAGCTTCAGCTTCTCCTTCGGTCGCTGAGCAGCGCTGCTCAAGTGGCGCGGCCCGCCTCCCGACCGTTCGGGGGGTGGGCCATCCTCTTTGGGGGAGGGCGCTCAGCTCGTGTTCGGCACGGCCGGGGCGCCCCTCGGTGGATTCAGCCGCCGGCGCCGAAGATGAACGGGAAGTTCACGTCGACTTCGCCGCCGTCGGGCTCGGGGAAGCGCCAGCGACGGACCTGGCGGACGATGCAGCCTTCGACGCGGGCGTTGCGCATGGTCGTGCTGCCGACCCGCGAGGTGGCGACTGAGCCGTTGCGCGAGATGCGCCAGCGGATCTCGATCCGCCCGGCCAGGTTGGGCTGCCGCTGCAGCTCGTTCTCGTAGCAGTAACGCACGGCGGCCTGGTTGCGGCGCACGACGCGCATGATCTGCTCGGGTGAGAGGTAGCCACTCACGCTCGGACGGGCCGTCCGCATGCGGACCCGGACCTCTTGGCGGGGGCGTCCACGTGCCCCGGGGCCTCCGCGTCCTCGTCCGCCGCCCGCGCCGCGTCCTGCGCCGACGCCCGTTCCCATGGAGCCGGAGCCGAAGAGCGTGCCCGGGCCGGTGCCGCCGCCGCCGCTGCCGCTGCCGCGCAGTCCGGCTCCGCCTGAGCCGCGCCCCATGACGGTGCGGGAGGAGCCGAGGCCGCCGATGAGGTCGGCAATGTTGGGGCCGGCCAGGGCGTCTTCCAGTGCGCTCGACTCTCCGTCGCCGCCGCGGATGGCGCCCAAGAGTCCGAGGTGGGAGACGCGCTCGGCCGCGGCGCCGCCGTTGATCTCCCCTTCCATCTCGGTCTCTTCTTGGACGGGGTTCTCCTCGCCGACGCGGCCTTCTTCTTCCTCCGCCGCTTCGCCGCCGGCTTCCTCACGGTCCATCAGGCCCGGGTCTTCGGTGTCCGTGCCGCCCGTCTCTTCCTCCAGGAGGTCCTCAGGCGGGGGCGTGACCATGAAGCGCTGAACCAGATCGAGCGGCAGCTCGAGGTCCTCGGGGGAGGGCGCTTCCGCGAGCGCAAAGAGCATCAGCGTGAAGAACGACGCGTGCAGGAAAAAGCTCAGCATCAGGCTGAACGTGTAAGCCGATGGCGAGAGCAGGAACGGGATCATCGGCCCCATCCGCGGAGGCGCCGCCACCATCTGGAAGAAGACCGCGCCCTTGCCCACCGTCAGCACGCCGTAGTCGTCCGGGCCGATGTCGACCGACTGCCCCGACAGCTCTCGCATCTCCTTGCGCTCGCCACCGACCCAGATCGAGCCGCCCAGCCCCGGGTGGGGCTTCAGCCGGTAACCGTTCCCGAGCGGCTCGAGGACCGTGAGGTGGTCGACCCCCAGACCGTCGGGCATCGGCAACACGTCGTTCGTGCGGTAGCCAAGGCACACGGGCTTGGGCTTGTAGAGCGTCTTCTCGGCTTGGATCGTGCCCCCGAAGACGAGAGCGACGCGCAGACGTCGGGTGTTTGGGATGACCTTGGCCATGGTGCTCTGACTCAGCGGAAGGCTTTCCCTTGGGCCGAGCGCTGCAGCTCGGGGATGAACGTGCGGTGCGGCAGGCGTGGCCGGTCGAACTCCGCGCGCATCCGGTTGAGGAAGTAGAGGAGCTGCGGCGACTTGAGCCGGCCGGCGAGATCGAGGCCACTGAAGCGGAAGACCTTCACCTTCTCGCCCCCCTCGGTGCGCATGTCCGAGTCGACGTCCTGGTCGACGTCTTCTTCGTCTCCTTCGAGGATCTCTGCCTCGGCGCGCGCGCCGCTCCGGGGCGCCTCCGAGTCCTGCCCACTGGCCACGGGAGCGAACCCGACCGCCGGGAGGCATACGAGCGCGGAGAGAAGGCTGAGCAATCCGATGCGCGTCGAGCGCTTCATCGTACGCACGGCGTCGGTCATCGCGCCTTCCGTGCCTTCATCGAGGCGGTCACAGCGGCGGTCACAGCGGCTCCGGCTGCGGAGCCCCGGGTGCCGGGATGTCTTGGAGGTATTGCTCGGCCATCACGCGATGCTCACCCGTAGAGGGTGCCACACGAAGGAACCTCTCGAACAGGGTGCGCGCGCCGGGACGCTCGTCCAGGAACTCAGCCATCAGGACGCCGAGGTTGAACAGCGCCGCCGGGTGGTTCTCGTTCTCCTCGAGCACCGCCTCCAGCTCGCGTCGTGCGCGGGCGTGTTCATCCTGGCCCCGCAGTGCCGCGGCGAGGGCGACCCGCGCGTCCAGGTTGTCTGCGTCCTCCTCGAGCACCGCTTCGTACTCGGCCCGCGCGCCGGCGAAGTCCCCCGCGTGCAGGAGCACCGAGCCCTGATTCAGGTGAGCGGCGGCGAACCCGGCGTCGAGCGCGATGGCCGCGGCGAACTGCTCGAAGGCCGCCTGGGTGTCCCCCCGCGCCAGCTCGAGCAGGCCCATGTCGTTGTGAAGCGATGCGCTGTCCTGGATTTCGATCGCCTTCTGGAACACGAGCTGCGCGACGTCGTACTGCTCGCGGGCTCGGTAGATGCGTCCGATCTCGGCCAGCGCGGCGGCGTTGCGCGGCTGGCGGATGAGCACTTCGCGCGCGTGTCCCAAGGCCTCGTCGTGGCGCCCCCGCTGGCGCTCGACCGCGGTGAGGGCGATGCGCACGGGGATGCTGTCGGGGTGCCCGTTGACGTAGTCGTTCAACAGCCCCGCGGCTTGGTCGGTCTCCCCGAGCGTGTACCGGGCCTCGGCCAGTCCGACGAGCACCTCGCCGGCGGCGGGCTGGATCTCCCGCGCTGACTCGAAGTGCGTGACGGCCTCGCGGAGTTCCCCGGCCGCCCGCGCGATGACGCCCAGGTTGTAGTGGGCCTCCCAGACGTTCGGGTCGAGCTCCAGCGCGGTCTCGAAGTGCGTGACCGCCCGTCGGGTGCGCGCCCGTCCGCCCCGCGCTAGCAAGCGCGCGCCGGTGTTGAACTCACGCGCGGCCGCGGGATTCACGGGCGGCAGCTCGGCCGGGGTCTCGGCGTCCGGGGTCGCACCGCCGCAGCCCACGAGCAGCGTCAGGACAAGGATGCTCAGGACCCGCTTCACTCGTCCGCCTCCTCTTCCGCTTCTTCTTCTTCTTCTTCCGGCGTTCCTCGCTGGAGCGAGGTGAACGCGGACGGCGCGGGGATCGGCGCGGTGTCCGCGATGTCGCCGCCCATCTCGCGGATCGGCGGGTACTGGACGTCATTGAGCCGGGTCAGCCCCTCACGCAGGCTCGCGGTCCAGCGGTTGAAGATGCGGAGCTCGAGCGCGGTCTGGTAGCCGCCTTCGTACGCCTCGAGCGCGCGCTCCTCGATCGGGATCACAAACGAGCTGAGTTGGTCGAAGTACGCCTGCTCCTCGTCTTCGCTCAGCCCTTCGGGCGTTGGCGCATCGCGCAGCCCTTCGGCGTAGAGTTCGTAGCTCCGGCCGATCTGGAAGAGTGCGGCGGTGACCCATTCGGCGACCTGGAACTGCACCACATCGGCGAACGCCTCGGCCGCCCGGCGGAGCAGCTCGCTCTTTCGCTCGAGCCGGCGCCGGAGACCGGCCATGTCACCAGCGATCGAGATGCCCTCGTATTCGGCGAGCAGCGCTTCCGCTTGGAGATAGCGCGCCTGGGCTGCGTAGTAGACGCCCGAATCGCTCAGCTGGTTGCGACGCCGTCGGGCGAGCCGGACCGCTGCGGTGAGCGCCCGGGCCGCGCCCTCGCTGTCGCCCGCTTCGGTCAGGACCTGGGCGAGCCGGGTGTTGGCTTCGACCTGGCGGCCGGCATCGCGCGAGCGGCGGATGAACCGGCGGTAGACCTCGGCGGCTTGCGTCTGCGCGCCTGCCGCCGCGTGTGCGCGCCCGATGAGGAACGTGACCTCGTCGGCCTGCTCGTCACTCTGGAAGCGTTCGAGGAACCGGTCGCCGTTCTGCACCGCGGCGGCATGGTCGCCCGCCGTCACGCGCAGCAGCGTCGCGTTGTAGAGCGCGTCGGCGGCCTGGTCGGCCTCGGGGAAGTGCTCGCCGTAGGACTCGTAGAACCGCGCCGCGTCGGAGAACTGCGCGATCGACTCGTACATCTGTGCGCCCGCCCACGCGCCTCGCGCGCCGATCTCCGAGCCCGGATGGTTGTCGACGAGCTGGTCGTAGGCGCTCGCGGCGCCGCTCAGGTTCCCGTCCGCTTGGTACTCGACGCCCGCGTTGAAGTACGCCTGCGGGGCGCGGTCGTCCCGAGGGAACTCACGCGCGGCGCGAAGGTAGGCCTCGGCAGCCTCGGCGTGCTCGCCGCGCCCCGCCAGCTGCTCGCCCGTGGCGAAGACCGCCTGGAGGATCAGCGCGTCGAGTCGTTGCTGCGATTCCTGCGTCTGGAACGCCGGCGAGTCCTTGAGGCGTCGCGCCCACGACTCGATGTTTCGGTAGTCGCGCGCCCGGTTGAAGCTCTCGAGGATCAGCTCGCCGGCGGTGACGGCGTACGGACTGTTCGGGAAGCGCTCGAGCAGCTGGCCAAACAGACGCACGGCCGGGTCGTAGATCTCCCGGTCGTAGTAGAGCCGGCCTTGCCGGAACAGGATTTCAGGCAGATCCGGGTCGTCGGGGAAGAGCTCGACGTAGAGCTCGATCGCGGTCGAGAACCGGAGGTCGTTCTCCGTCTCTCCGCAGGGGTCGCCCGACGGCGCGGGCGGGGTGTCGTCGCCCTCGGTCTCGTCCTCGGCTTCCTCCTCTTCCGCGTCTTCTTCCTCGGCGTCCTCGGGCTCTTCGTTGGCCTCCTCTTCTTCTTCCGTGTCGGGCTCGGACGGGGTCGCGCCGCCACCCTCGGTGCACCGCTCGAGCTGCGCTTCCCGGACGCGCTCGAACGCGCCGATCGCGTTGTAGAGCGAGTCACGCGTGTAGCGTCCCTGCGGGTCCTGCTGCGCGGCGGCGAGGTAGGTCTGCCCGGCGTCGTCGAAGCGGTCGAGGCGGTGGAAGAGGATTTCCGCGCGGTAGAAGCGAAGGTCGTAGCTCTGCTCCGACTCGGGGAAGTGTGTCAGGTAGATGTCGTAGAGACGCTCCGCGCGCTCGAACAGCGGGACCTGGTCTTCGCGCTGCGCCAGATCGTGGTACCGCATCGCCCGGGTGCGGATCGCCGACTCGATCATCTCCGAGGTGTCCGCGAGCAACTCCGGGTCGCTCTGGGCGTTGGCCCATTCTGAGCCCGCCGCGTACTGCGCGGCCAAGGTGTCCAGCTCGTCGACCGCCTCAGCGGCCTCTCCGAGGGACGCCCGCCCGCGCGCGATGGCGAGCTGCCAGCGGGGCGCGCGCTCGTCGGTCGGCACGCGCTCCAGGATGAGTCGGTAGGCCTCGATGCCGTTGGCCCAGCGGTCCTGCTCGTAGAAGCGGCTCGCCAGCCGCACCAGCACACGGTCGGCGTAGCGCTCGCCGCCGATCTCTTCGAGGAAGGCGAACAGGTCCTGCGCGGTGTTGCTCTCGTCCTCGGTGAAGACCTGAATGAGGTACTCGAGCGCCTCGCTCTGCAGCTCTCGCAGGCGTGCGCGCTGGTCGGCGCTGACCTGGCCTCGACCGCGCCCGAGATCGAGCACGCGGCGGAACCGCGTCGCGGCGTCGGTCGTCCGGTTCAGACGCCACAGGCACCACGCGCTCTTGAACAGCGCCATTCCGTACAGCTCGCTGTCGCGGAACGGAAGGACCTCCTCGTAGCGCGCGAGCGCGCCCTCGAAGTCGGCCTCGGCGAAGCGGGACTCCGCCAGCGCCATGTGCGCGTCGGGGATGAAGCTGCTCTCCGGGAACTCGGCCAGGATGCGCTGGTACAGCTCGAGCGCGAGGTCGTTCCGCCCGGCCTCGGCCATCGCGAACGCCTTCATGTAGAGCACGAAGTCGTACCGATCGTAGCTGCGGTGCTGCGTCAGGATCCGGTCGTACAGCCCCACCGACACGGTGTAGTCCGGAGCCGGCGTCGGGCCGCGGTTGCCCTCGGGGACTTGCTGCCACGCCGCGAACGCAGTGAGGTAGTCGGCGCGCGCACCCTCCCATCGAAGCTCGGCCAAGCGGAGGAGCGCGTCGGGCATCTCGGGCGCGTTCTCGGGCTCCTCCGAGATGAACTCCTCGAGCAGCCGGATCGCTGTGTCCCGACGCGTGACCAAGAGCTGCTCGCGCTCGGCCAAGAGCTGCTCGAGCCGTGCGTTTTGGTAGTCGCGGGCCGCTTCGCCGAGCACATCGGGGCGCTCGCGGAGGTACAGGCTCTCTTCGAGGCTCTCGCCCGAGCCGCCCTCGGGACGGGAACGCGCGCGCGACTCGGACGGCGCGGCGCTGTCTTCGCCGACCTCGATGCGACGCTCGTCGGCGGGCTCTTGAAACCGTCCCTCGATGTCCGCGCCTTGGGCGGCGGCGCCGTTGGCGATCGCGAGAGCCAGGCCCGAAGCGGCGAGCCCGTGGAGGAACCGCCTCACGCGTCGTCCTCCCCGTCGGGATCGTCGTCGAGGTCCTCCTCGTCGGCCTCGTCCAGCTCAGCGCCCCCGTCGAGGCTCTCTTCCTCGTCGCCGAGGTCGTCCTCCTCGTCGCCGAGGTCGTCCTCTTCGAACTCGTCTGCCCAGTACTCGCCCTCGAACGGCCAGTACTCCTCGTCGTCGCGGAGCAGCCCCTGAATGGACAGCGGGTCTTGCAGCTCCGGCGGGAAACGGCCGGCCGCGAGGCTCTCGATCTGGATTTCGATCCGCCGTTTGCTCCCCATCACCGCGTCGATCCGGCCGATGCGGGAGCGGCGCAGGTGGCCGCCCAGGTCGCGCCTGAGGTTTCGGAGAGCAGCGAGCGCGCGGTCGTTGGCCGCACCGACCATGCGGGCGCGAACGTCGGACACGCGGGCCGCGAACTGGTTCGCGCGCTGACGATCCCGCTGCAGCATCGCTTCGACGCCTGGGCCCTCGGGGGCGGCCTCCTGGCTCTCGCCGTGCGCCGCGACGACCGCGTCCACGCGCGTCTCCAGCTCGCCGACACGACCGCCCAGGGTGGCCAGCTCGGCCTCGAGCGGCTCGAGCTGATCGCTGGTCGCCCCGGCGCCGCGCATGCCCTCGACCTGTTCGGTGAGGGCGCGGAGGATCGCGCGCGCCGATTCGAGGTCGCGCCGCATCGCGGTCACGTCGTCGAGGCCGGTCTCCTGCGCCGCCGCGGCGCGGGGTGCGTCGCTGCCCTGGAGGCGCCCCAGGATGGCGCCCAGCTGCTCGGGGACACGACCGCCTCGCGCGGCCTCGGCGTCCAAGGTGCGGACCTCGGCGTACAGCCGGAAGAACGTAGGGTCGACCGAGAGCAGCGATCGCAGCAGCTCGTTGACGTCGATGATCGCCTCGCCGCCCTCGCCGGGCGCCTGACCGTCGCTGTCGCTTTCGGGGGGCGCCTCGACTTCGTCGCCCTCGCTGCTGAGCAGCTCTTCGACGAGCCGTTCCTGCCGCGTCGGGCTCGCGAGGATCCGGTCGATCTCGTGGATGACCGGCGTGAAGCGCGCCTGGAACGCCTGGAACAGCGTATCGGCCTGCTCGAACTCGCAGCGCGCCAGGTGGATGTAGCCGCGCAGGAGCGAGGCCTCCTCGACGTACGGAGAGTCCGGAAAACGTGTCTCGAGCTGGTCGAGCAGGTCCACCGCCGTGTCTTGCTGGTCGCCCTCATACATCGACCAGGACGCCTCGAAGAGCGCGCCAGCGACCCGGTTCGAGTCTTGGGGGACCTGGAAGTAGTAGTAGAAGGCGTCCTCGGGGCGGCGCCCTTCGTGCGCCACGCGGCCGAGCGCGAGCCAGGTCAGGTCGCGGATCTCGAAGTACCGTTGGTCGACGAAGAACGTGTACTGGTCGGTGTCCGAGGTTGTCGCGATGGAGCAGAACTGGGCCTCGGCGTCGTCGAGCCGTCCGGCCTGGGCTGCGATCACACCCTGCAGGTAGCGGGCGTTGGCGTAGAAGCGCGAGCGACGGCCGACCTGCTCGAAGAAGCCGACGGCGCCGTCCCAGTCGTGCGCGTCGTAGCGCTCGCGGCCTTGGAGATAGATCAGTTCGTTGGCCGCGTCGGGAGGCAGGTCGTCGGGCGGCACGAGCGCGCTCAGGCGCTGGATGGCCTCGGGCGCGTTGGCGCCTTCGAGCGCAACATCCACCGCGCGACGGTAGGCCGGACCGAAGTACGGGTCCTCGGTGCCGCGCTCCAGAATGCGGGCCAGATACCGCCAGGCGCTGCGGAGGGCACCGAGGCGCTGCAGGGATCCGGCGAGCATGAGCTCGGCTTCGCGGTATTCGACGAGCGTGTCGAAGTCGCGGAAGCGCGGGCTCTCCACGGCTTCGTACAGAATGCGCTGGGCCTCCTCGAACCGGTCGTCGAGGTAGAGATCTTCCCCCTGTTGAACGAGCTCGCGCAGCTGGGAGGCCGAGCCCGTTTCGGGGGCGAGCAGGCGGCGCTCGGCCATGGCGTCGTAGTAGTCGCTGAGCGAGTTGCCGGTCTGGGCCTCGGTGGTCGCGGCGGGCGTGGGCACCGGTACCGGGACCGGCACGTCCTCCTGCGCCATCGCGGGGGAGGTCGCGGCCAGCGCCGCACCGAGGACCGCTGCGCGCGCCCACGCCGCCGGACGGAAGGCGAGCGTGCGGAGCTCGGCGACGCGCGCTTCGAACGCGCGCCGGAGTGGCTTGTGGTCTCGCGCCATCGCCGCCGTCATCCCCCCGAAGGAAGCGCGCGGGTGGCCACGCGCATGCGGGTCCGGACCTCGTAGCGGCCTTCGCCTCCCGACGGGAAGCTGCTCGCCATGTCGGAGTCGTCCTCGAGGATGAGGGTCACCTCGCTCAGCCGCTCCCGCACCACCTGGAAGCGGAAGCTCTCCTGCAGCGTGTAGCGGTAGGCGTCGTCGCTGCGCGCGCGCTGCTCGAGCTCGAGCGTCAGGACGTGGGGGCCCGGCGCCAGCGAGCCGGTGAAGATCTCGGTTCCGTTCTGTGCGCCCTCGACCGGGCCGTCCGAGCGGAACACGGGCGCGCCATCGACGTGCACGACGATGCGGGCCAGCGACTGCCGGTCGCCGGTGCGGTCCTGAAGATCCACCGTCAACCGGGTTCGGAACAGCTCGTTGCCCAGCGCGGAGACCCGCATGCGCGCCTGCACCAGATCGTCCATGAGCGTCACGTAGTCCGTGCGGATGGGGGTCACATCGGGCGGCGCGGGCCCCGGGTCGAACTCACTGGCCGGAGCGGTCGACGGCTCGGGCGGCACGTCGCTGTCCGTGGGGGCGTCGGCCGGTGTCTCAGGGACGTCTTCTTCGGCGGCGGCCACGTCTTGCCCTGCACCGGTTTCAGCGGCGGGCGGCGCGTCGGCCTCGGCCGGGGGCGTCTCTTCGGCGGCCGCCTCCTCGTCCTCGGCAGGCGTCTCGACCTCGGCCGGCGGCGGCGGCGGGCGCCTGCGTCGGCGACGCCGGCGGCGCTGTGCATCGGCGGTGCTCGCGAAGGCGCCGAGGAGAAAGAGGAACGCCAACGCCGCGGCGGCCGGACGGAGGCCGCGCGTGGACAGGAGACAGAGCGTCGTGGCGAGGCGGGTCATGGCGTGAAGGGCACAAACACCGACAGACCCAGGGTCGCGGTGAGGTTGTTGACGATGCGCGACTCGCCGAGCAGCTCCTGCTGCATCACCTGGTCACGAACGTCGAAACGAATGGAGAACCACTCGTCGAAGAAGAACTTGATGCCGAGCCCCGCGCTGAACATGAGCCCGCGTGAAGTCTGGTTGTCCGTCAGGCCACCGCCGATGGCGAGGTTGAAGTCGAACCGGGAGATTCCGTCCCCGAACCAGCGCAGCTTCCCGTACGCCAGGGTCCAGATCATGTGCGCTTGGTAAACGAACACGGGCGCGTCGATGCGGATGAGGTTGATGCCCCGGTCCTCCTCGATGATGCGCACCAGCTCGGAGTCGGCACGGCTGTAGGCGAAGCTCGCCTCGAGCCCGATGTCCTCTGTGACGTGGAAGGTGTAGGCGGCCTGGAGCAAATAGGACGCGCTCAGGAGGTCAGCCGCGTAGACGCCGCCCATGACGCTGAGCTCGTGCCGCAGCGACTTCTGGAACAGCCGCTCCCGGACGCCGCGGTAGCGTCGCCGCGCGTTGAGTTCGTCGCGGATCGCCTCATCGATGCACTGCGCCTCCGCCGTCGAAGGAGACAGCGCGGCGGGGAGCAGCACTGCGGTCATCGGGACAGCGGCGAGCACCGACAGCAGCGCGAGGCGCAGAGCCAAGCGCGCCAGCGAGCCCCGGAGCGGGGGAGGGGAGGGCATCGACTCCCGTGGTACCCGGCCCGTCGGTTCGGTGTCAACGACGACGTCAGCGCGGGGCGGCGACGCGGCGGCGGCTTCGGCGCCACGCGAGCAGGCCAAGGAGCCCGAATCCCAGCGGCCAGGGGCTGTTTTGGCGGCGTCCGACCGTGGTGCAGCCGCAGCCGTGGTCTTCCGGATCGCCAGGGCCGGCGTCCGTGCCCAACCCGCCGTCCGACGGCGTGCCTGCGTCCGATCCGGTGGGGCCCCCGTCGGCATCGGTCGAACCCGCGTCGGTCCCGGCATCCAGATCGGGCGGGCCTCCGTCGGTCGACGGCATGCTTGGGGGCGGTACCATGATGTCGGGCAGGGTGAAGAACGGCCGGCTCGCCGGATCGGTCCCGTCGTCGATCTCGTCGCCGTCACGCGATCCATCCTCGTCGCGATCGTAGGCGAGCCGCGCTCCCGAGCCCGGCGGCACGCACGTCAGGGTGAACGGGCCGTTCCCGCTGCTCACGAAGCCGAGCGCGGTCTCGATGCTCACCGGGGCCTCTGCCGCGCGGTCGGAGTGCAGCATTCCGTCGCCCTCCAGCAGCCAGCCGCGCATCTCGCCGAGGAACACGCCGCGGACGACGAGCTCACACTCGGTGGTGGTCGATGCACCCCAGACCAGCGAGGTCAGTGCCCGCTCCGAGAGGAGCGTCGCGCGGGCGAGCGCCTCGGCGCTGGCGTCTTCACCGATGGTGATCTGCTGGCCGACGACCGGAGGCAGGTTGCTGTCGTACGCCATCATGAACGCCTCGAGATCGGCGGTGTCGGTGCCGACGCCAAGGCCCGTGAAGACCGTGGCGTGGAAGAAGCGGTCGACGGTGTCGGTGCTCCCGTCGTGCAGGAATCCGAAACCGCGGACCTGGGGTCCCCTCGAGGAGAAGTCGGTGCTGCCGTCGAAGAACGGGACCGACGCCATGCCGAACATGCCGACCTTCTGATAGAGGTTCCGGAGGTGCGGGACCTTCATGTCCTGGGTCTCGCCCTCGAAGGTCGTGCGCCCATCGCCGCCGAAGAACCCCTCGGCCCGGTCCAGCACGTGGCAGCCGTTGCAGGTGGCGATCGAGTCGACGCCCGCACGGTTGAAGTAGATGTCGCGCCCCCGCGCCTCGTCCGCGCGCAGCGAGTTGTCGAGCTGGCGGATCGGGTTCGGGGGGTAGACGAGGTGCGTCGCGAACTCCGCGAAGCGGCGCATGTCGGCCGTGGACAGCGCGCCCTCTTCGCGGCCGAGCAGCCCCTCGAAGGCGACGTTGAACGCCTCGAACGCGCCGCGCTCGTCGAGCGGATCGCCGCCGGAGCGCGCGGCCGTGCGGTCGCCGCGCCAGTGCATCGGGCCGTGGTCGGCGAGGCCGCGGAAGCTCTGGGTCGTCATCGGGCCCTTGAGCGGAGAGAACGGCGTCCCCCCGCCGATCACCCCGCGCGGGTTCGGGTTGCTGAGCACGTCCCCGTCGGGGTCACCGAGGTCCCACGCGAGCCCGTCGAGGTCGCCGAACACATGGCAGCTGCCGCAGGAGGACTCGCCGTTGCTGGCCGTCGCGAGCGCGTCGTACATGACGGGGCGTCCGGTGACGATGAGCTCGGGCTCCGGGGTGTGCATGCGCGTCCGGTCGAGCACGGCTTCGGTGTCCAGGTCGACCGTGACGACCGCGTCGTCGAAGCGGGTCAGCGTGTAGAGGCGTCCGCGGGCTTCGTCGAGCACCAGGCCTGTCGGCCCGCTCGGGCCGTCGTCGCGGAGGTGGATCATGCGCGACAAAGACGTGTCCACCGCGCCGCTCTCGAGCTCGGACGTGTCGAGCACGCCGATGGCCGAGCTGCCGAGTGCGGTGACATAGACGCGCGTGCCGTCGGCGGCGAACGCCACGCTCGTGGGGGTCGAAATCGTCCGCCAGCGGATGTCGTCGGGCACGTCTTCCGCGTCGTAGTCGATGTGCGGGTTGAGTGGGTGCGGCGTGACGGTGCCGTCGTCGATGACGGTGATGCGCGCCTGATGGAGGTGCCCGCGCACGGTCGCCGGCAGCCCCGGGCGCGCTCCGGTCTCCCGGACGTAGGTGCCAGGGCCTTCGAAGCGAACCGCGTTGTTCGCTTCGGTATTCGCCACGTAGAGCGCGCCGGAGGTCGGGTGCACGGCCATGCCGTAGAGCACCGTGCCGACCCCGCTGAACTGGCGCGTCGAGGTCGGTGTGGCGGCCATCGCGTCGATCTCGAAGACATCCTCGTCAGGGAGGTCGAAGCGCACGCCTGCGCTCCAGTCGCGATCCAGCTCGTCGCGCCAGGCCCCATCACGGAACTGCACGATGAGCCCCACCTCCGGCCCGCGAACGCCGGCGTGGTTCGTCACCGGCGCGGGCAGCCCGCCGGGATACGTGGTGCCCTCGGTGGTGCAGGGGCCAACGGTGGGACCGCCGTCGCAGACGACGCCCTCGGGGAGCGCGGTCGTGCGGTTGCCCGACAGGAACACCGCCGCGTACACGCGGGTGCCATCCGGGCTGACGGCCAGGGCGCGTGGCACATCGCCGAAGAGCCGCACGATGGTGACCGGATCGCCGCCGAGCCCGTCGCCGAGAGCGGCGGCGTTGAACACCCAGACGTCCGCGCGACCGACGCCTTCGGTGGCGTACTCGCCGCGCGGCGAGGGCGCATTCTGGCCGCGGTGCGCCGTGGTGATGAAGGCGCGTGATCGCGAAGGCCCGGCGAACACGATGTCGCGCGGCTCATCGCCGACCAAGAGCGTGCGCACGACCCGGGCCGGGCTGGCGCTGACGTCCACCACCGAGACACTGTCCGAGAGGTGGTTGACCACCCAGACCCGGCTGGCTGACTCGACGGCCACCGCCACCGGCTGGAGCCCCACCGGCACCGACTGCGTGTGCACAGGAAGCGCGCCCGTCAGGTCGAAGATCTCGAGTCGCGCGTCCGGGGTGTTGACCGCGTACAGCGTGTTGCCGTCCGCGCTCATCGCCAGCGGGCGAACCTGGCCGGCTTCCGTCTCGAGATAGGACGGAGGTTGGCCGAGGGCGAGGCCGGGCAGGGCCAACACGAGGAGACACGAGAGGGGCAGCTTCCAGCGCATGCCGGCGAGCATACCGCGGCCCACGATCCATCGCGGCCAGGCCTCTCCTGTCACCATCGAGAGAGGACCCCCGTCAGCGGGCGCGATCGAATCGCGTGTGGATCTGCGACAGCCGCCACGCTCCGCGGACTCGCTCGAACCGCACGCTCAGACCCACGCGGCTCCGCGCGTTCATGCTCAGCGTCTCGCTGAGGTGGATGGGACCGTCCGGCGTGCTCTGGACCCAGAAGGCCCCGATGCGGGGTTGGCCGTGGTCCATCCATAGAGGTCCGACACGCCGGTCCTGAACCTGCGGGCGCAATGCAAGGGGAAGGTCGGTGACAGGTTGTCGGAGCCGTCGCTGAAGGAGGCAGCGCAGGCGTTCGCCGTCCTCACGCGTCAGTCGGACAGCCGGATCGCCGACCACCGAAGAGGGGACTGACACGGAGGTGGGCCACGGTTCCCCCCACGGCTCCGCGGCCGCCGCGCAGTCCTGGGCCGCGACATCGGGCGCGACGACGAACGCGACCCAAATCAACACACCTGTCGCCCCAAGGAACCGAACGAGCACAGTCGCACGCATGACCCAGTGTCGCACCAGGCTCGGGCGGCGCCAGCTGCATCGGGGGATGGTGGTCTCGGCGAACACCCCGTATTCTCCCCGCCATGAGCGCCATCGAAACACTCCACCTCGCCACCGTCGTCGAGAAGCACTGCGCCGACATGACCGGCCGCGTCGTCGCGGTCACCGGAACGACGAGCGGGACGGGCTACGTCTGCGCGCGCGAGCTGGCGAAGCTCGGCGCCACTGTGCTGCTGCTGAACCGTGAGAGCGGACGTGCGACGGCGGCGCTCGCGAAGCTGAAGACCGAGGTGCCTGACGCCACGTTCGACGCGATCACGTGTGACCTCCAAGACTTTGCGAGCGTGCGTGCGGCCGCCGACGGCATCTCTGCGAAGTACGAGAAGCTCGACGTGCTCTGCAACAACGCCGGGGTGATGGCGCTGCCGGACCAGGCCACGAAGGACGGCTACGACGTGCAGATGCAGACCAACTGCCTCTCCCACTTCTTGTTGACGAAGGCGCTCTGGCCGCTGCTCGAGAAGAGCGACGACGCGCGCATCGTGAACCACAGCTCGGGCGCGCGGCTGGGGCCCCCGCTCGAGGCGAAGTACCTCGCAAAGAACGGTGGGGACCTCGGCGGCGACGGAACGGAGGAGGAAAATACCTCGTTCGGCGGGCCGCGCTGGGCGCGCTACCACCAGACCAAGCTCGGCAACTGCACCTTCACGTACGAGCTGCACGCCCGGCTCGAGAAGGCGGGCCTGACGCAGTTCAAGTCGCTGGTGGCGCACCCGGGGCTCGCGGCGACGCAGCTCCAGGTGACCACCGCCGAGACGGGCGGAATGGACCCGGAGTCCGAGTTCATGAAGCGAGCGCAGTCGTCCGAGGATGGGGCGCTCGGCATCCTGCGCGCGTGCGCAGACCCGGAGGCGATGTCCGGCGACTTCTACGGGCCCACGGGCTGGACGGGCTTCCCGGAGAAGCTCCCGCCGGAGGAACTGCTCACGGATCCGGAGAACCGGCGGATCCACTGGGAAGGCTGCGAGGCCGCGGTCGGCGCGTTCCCGGTGTGAGGATCAGCCGCCGCAGCGACGGCTGACGCGGCGCAGCGCGGGGGCGTCGTAGCCACGCGGCGCGCGGTCGAGGTAGCGCGCGGCCAGCTCGCAGGCCTCTTCGCCGCGGACACGGCTGGCGAGCATGCCGGTGGAGACGGGCGCGGGCGCGCGGCCGGCGACGGCGAAGCGCAGGTGACGGGTGGCCTCGCGGTTGTCCGTCATGCGGGCGAGCAGAAAGTGGGCCTCCGCCGAGCGGGGGTCCAGGTCGAGGGCGTTCTGTGCAGCCTCTTCCGCGCGGCTCCGGCTGCCGGACTCCAGCGCGATCATCGCCTCGGCGACCTGCAGGCGCGCCCTGAGTCGTGCGCTCTGGGTGGGCTGTCCCTCTAGCGCTTCGCGCGCCTCCCGAAGGTGGCGGCGTGCGGCCGGCATCGCAAACGCCCGGGCGCGGATCCCCGCGAGCCCGAGGTGGGCGTCGACCGCAGTCGGGTCGACCACGAGGGCGCGGCGGAACGCCCGCATGGCCTGCTCGTCCCGCTCCGCCTGCACGAGCAGCCGGCCGTAGGCGACATGAAGTACGGCGTCGTCGTGAATCTCCGAGAGCTCGGAGAGCCGTGGCACGGACAGCGCGCCGTCGCCCCGCAGCACGGTCAGTTCGGCTTCGAGGCGTCGCAGCATCGCGGGGTTGGCTTGTGCGGCCCGAGCGCGGTCGAGGGCCGCCTGCGCCACGTCGACGTCGGCCATGTCGATGGCCGCCCGCGCCTCCGCCAGGGGTGCCTCGGGGGTGGGCTCGGGCGCATCCGTAGTCGGCGTCTCATCCGCTTCCGTCGCGGCCTCACTCGCCTCCGCGGCCTCCTCGACCGTGGTCGGCTCGACCACTTCTTCCGCGACCGGTGCCTCGACCAAGTCGACCAACGGAGCGCTGGAGACCTGAGCGGCCGGGGCGGTCACCGCGGCGCTCGGCCCACGCTCGATCGCGAATGCGGCCGATACCCCGACGCCGATGCCGATCGCGCCGCACAGGACGCCGACGAGACTGGCGCCGTAGCGACCGAACCGTGAGGGGCCAGCTTTCGCTGCGGGGGGCGCGGCGCTGGACGGGCTCGGCAGGCTGTCGACGATGACGGTGGGCAGCTCCTCTTCGGCGTCCTGGATGCGCGCTGCGGGGACAGGGCGAGACAGCGCGACGGGTTGCGGGGGCGGGCTCAGCGGCGCCGGCTCGGCTGCGCGCGACTTGCGGAGGACCTCTTCACGCGAGAAGAACGCGGTCCGCTTGTTGTCTTCGTCGGGCTGCTGCCACGCCGGGACGAAGTCCGCGAGTCCCGAGCCTTGTGGGCGGTGCATCGCGGTGGGGACGGCTTCGAACTCGCGGTCTTCGTGGTGAGTCGACATGGCCCCCGGAGATACAGCAAGAGGCGCGCCAACCCGCCACCCCCGAGGGATCACCTCCGAGCACCGGAACACGGAACGCTCGCTGATCCGTCGGCGGAGCACGCTGCGCGGGTGGGCTCGTGCACCCGCACGGGCCCTGATTCATCGCGACACGCGTAGATGCTGAACTCCACGACCCGCTGCGGGTGAGGTTCAGCGCTGTCGGGATCGCACATCGGGTACGGCGGAGACCCGATCCCCCGGTTCTGGCGGTTCCACGAGATGCGAGCCGGCTCGACGCCGCGTTCGATGAGCATGCGCTCGACCTCCTGGGCGCGCTCCTCCGCGTGGCGGTCCGTCTCGATTCGGCATTCGCCGGAGCGGTGTCCCTCCACCCGCACGGCGCGAATCGTGGGGCCCGCCAAGAACTCCGCAATCTCGTCGATCAGGTCGCCGTCGGACTGTCGGTTCGGCTCGTAGCGCGTCGATGCGAGGCCGAACCGGACCCTGGCCGGGAAGTGCCACCAGCCGCACGCGATCGGCTCGAACGCCGGCTCCGGCTCGGTCGCCGCGGACGCAGGCACGGGGCGTGGGGACCCCGCACACGCAAGCAGAAGGACAGCCGGGATCAGGCGCATGTGCATGACGGGTGCTCGGCCCGATGGGGTGACGGTTGCGCCTGAACCCCGGAGGCGTTCCTGGGCCTCGCCTCGCTACTCGCCCGCGAGCGTGCGCATGTCGACCGACGGGCGGAGAATCGGCTGCGGTGGGGGCTCGAACGCCGAGCCTTGCACCGGCGGCAGGAGAACCGCGCGGAACCAGGGTTGCCACCGCGGGGGCTGCTCCTCGATCTGCGCGAGCGTGGCCGCCAGGGCGGTGGCTTGGTGCTCTTCGAACGAGCGGACGCTGGAGCCCGATCGTTCCTGTCGGAGTGTGTCTCGCATGTACGCCAGCTGCTCATGGTAGCGCATGACGGGGCGGACCACCTCAGACGCGCCCCGACCCGTGACCTCGGGCGCGGGGGCGAAGCGGATCAACGGGAGGAACGCCCGGCGCACCATGGCCGGCGTCATCCGTCCCGCGCCGACGTCTTGCTGGGCGAGAGCTGCGCGGGCGCGTTCGGCGGCATCGTCCAACAGCACGCGTGAGTTGGCGCTACCGAGCCCGGTCTCTCGTCCGAGTATCGCTGCGCTGCGCTGCTGGACGATGCCCCCAGCCCGGCTTGGGGCGGGGTCCGGGCGGTCCGTCGCTGGATCCGGGGGGACCAGCGTGACGTTCGCATCTACGAGTCGGATGAGCGTCTCCACGATGGGCGGCTCGGTGCGGGTGTAGTCGGTCAGGAAGATGAGGTGGTCATCGGGGCGGGTCGCCGGGGGCGTGGTCATCGACGCCAGGAAGCGCTCCCACTCGAGCACGTACATCTGGAAGTAGGTCGCGCGCAGCTGCGTGATTCGCTCTTCGCGCTCGCGGTCGGCCGCCTGTGGGGATTCGGGCGGAGGGGTGCCAAGCACCCACGGCTCACTGAAGAAGCGGCTCGCGTCGGTGTCGAAGATCGCTTGCACACGATCCTCCCACGCGCGCTTCGTGAAGGCGCCACGCACGAAGGCCCGTGCCTGCAGCGTCTGCACTTGGCCGACCGAGGAGCCGAAGCGGATGTCGTAGTTGAGCGGCTCGATCTCGGCGACGATTCCCTGGACGGCGACGATGTAGTTTGCGGTTGTGGCGAAGACCTCGCGCACCGCCCGGACCGCTGCGTCGCTGCGCTCGACCCGAAGTCGAGATGCGACCTCTCGGTCGTGCAGCGCCTCCACGTAGTACCGGATTTGCTCACGCATGCTTCGGTAGGCGGCCTCGTGGCGCTCCGTGCCCGTGGCCTCGGCCCAGCCGTGGTGCAGCCGTTCGACCAGGAAATCGTCGAGCTCATCATCCAGCGGCGGCTCGGTGAGTCCCTCCGCGAGCTCGCCGTGCTCGGTGAGCAACAGGTGCACCTTCAGGCGGTCGTACATCGCCCCCATTTCTTCGGCGTCGGGAGGCGTGTTGAAGGCCTGCATCCGCTGGCCGAAGGCGATCATCGACTGCGCCTCGGCGGTGAGCATCGGGTCGAGTACCCGGTCGTGGAACTGCTGCAGGTAGAGGTCGCGCACGTGAGGGAACACGTCGTCTTGGTACATGCCGAGCTGCATGTGCATCGGCGGGCCGTCGTCGTCGTACTCGTCGAGCTGATGGGCGCGATCGTAGAGCGCGGTCAGCTGCGCCGCGGAGGCCGGTCCTTCTGTGGTGTCACCGGTGGCCTGGTTGGCGTCGCTGATGACCTCTTCGGTCTCGTCGAGGTAACTGCGGTTCATGGCCCAGGCGAGCGCGGGCAGACCGCTGATCCCCATGGCGAGCGCAAAGATGACGCCCGCGGTGAGGTACGTGCGCCGCCGTCGACGACGGAGCTGGTCCGGGCTCAGCATGGCGGCGTCGCCGTCGCGGAACACGATGCCGAGGAACATGTCGCGCAGGAAGTAGCTCTTGGACTCCACCTGCGGCGCGGGCAGCTGCACCTCGGGCTGGCCAAACGCCTCGGCCATCGCGCTCATGACGCGGTCGATGGGCCGGCCTTCTTGCGTGCCGCTGGTGAAGTAGACCCCGCGGAAGCGTGGCGTCTCCTTGAAGACGTTCTCCAAGAAGAGGTGGTGGACGAACTCC
>JBGCFC010000230.1:0-17677 GCA_045106715.1 Sandaracinaceae bacterium | reverse complement strand
GCGGGAAGCCGGTCGGCGGGAAGCCGGTCGGCGGGAAGCCGGTCGGCGGGAAGCCGGTCGGCGGGAAGCCGGTCGGCGGGAAGCCGGTCGGCGGGAAGCCGGTCGGAGCGAAGCCTCCCAAGCCGCCCAGTCCGAAGGCCCCTGGACGCAAGCCCGTCGGCCTGAAGCCCGCCGGTCCGAAGCCCGCTCGGAGGCCGGTCGGTGGCAAAGCGGTCGGCGGCAAGCTGGTCAGTGCCAAGTCGGTCGGCGACACGTTGCCGGCAAGCAAGCCGGCTGGCGTGAAGCCGCCCAGTCCAAAGCTGGGTCCGAAACCGGCGGACACGTCGGCTGCGGACACCTCGGTTGAGGACGCGGCCGCCGTGGACACGCCGGCTGGGCAGGGACGGACGTTGCCAGGTGCCAAGCCACGCCGGAACGTGGGCAACAAGACGCTCACGGCGGGGTCTGCGTTCGAGGTGCGTCCGCCGAAGTCGAGCGCCGCCCGTGACTCTGATCCGACGACGTCCGGCGAAGGAGCCGGTCCCGCCCCGAAGCCCCGTGGTGACCTCACGCCCGATGACTCGGCCCCCGATCTGCAGTCGTTCCCCAGACCCACGGAGAACGAGGCCCACGAGAATGTGCGGACAGATCACGCGCCCGAGTCTGGGGTGAAGCCGGCGGGGTTGGCCGCGCGCGTAGACGCCGCCCTCGAAGCGGAGGACGAGGGCCGAAGGTCCACCGCCAAGTCCATTCCCGCTGCCGCGCCGTTGGAAGACGAGTCGAATCCCTCAGAGGACGCAGCGGCCGCGCTCGCGGACTCGGGCGACACGGAGATCGCGACCGACGCGCCTCCGTCTCAGGAGCTGCCGACCGACCCGAAGAGGGCTTCGCCCGTGGTCGAAGAAGCGGTGACGGATCCCCTGGCCGAGCCTCCGCCGCCGCGTGAGGGTTCTGCCACCCAGACCGCAGCGGCGGCGTACGCAAACACGGAGGTGGCCATCGTGGCGCCGCCGGCGATGCAGGCGGTCACGCAGCTCCAGGGAACCCCGTTCCCGGACGACCCGACCGAGGCCGCGGTGGATCCCGACGGGACGGAGCCCACGTTGGACAGCCCGGCTGCGCTCGCGGGGGAGCCGACCCGCCCGCTCGTGCAACTCCCCGAAGGCCGCGCGGGACGCCTCGAGGACGCACAGACCCCCCCCGGTACGGCCGCGCCGCCCATCCTGCCGGCAACGCCCACGCGCGCCTCTCACCCGGGAGAGGCCCCCGCCCGTGTCACCCTGCCGCCCCCAGCCGTGCGGGTCGTGGCCAGCGGCGTCATGAAAGCGTTCCTCGCCGGGAGCTTTTGTCTCGGTGCTGCGGGGCTCAGCTTCTTTGGCTGGGCGCTCTACGTCACCCGCGGGCGTGCCGCGGTCCCCGAAGCGCCAGTCGGCACACCCGTCGCCCCGGCGACGGCGGCTTCCTCTTCCGAAGCGCCATCGACCATCGTCGCGCCGGAAGCTCCCGCGCCGGCGGAAGCGGCCACCGAAGTCGAGCCCGGCCTGGAAGAGCCCACGGGCGACGAAGGAGACGGCGAGGCGGACGGCGAGCACGCCCCGGCGGCGGGGGAGCGCGCGGAGATTCAGCCCTTCGAGCTGTCGATCCCGAGGCTGTCCCGCCGCGCGCGTCGCATGAACGTCCGGCAGCGGCGGAGACAGAGCAGCCGTCTCAAGGCGTCCGCCATGCGGGCGTACCGAGAGGAGAACTTCGAAGAGGCCGAGCGGCTCTATCGCGAGGCGATGACGTTCAACAACTGGGATGTTGGCGCCGTCGAGGGGCTGGCCCGCTCGACGGCCCGCCAGTCTCGGTTCGACGAGGCCGTCGCGTGGGCCCAGCTCGCGGTGAGTCGCGCGTCTCGGAGTCCGATCGCCTACCGGGTTCTCGGGGACGTGTGGCGTCAAGCAGGCCATCCCGAAGAAGCACGCAGCGCGTACGAGCGAGGGATCGCGCGCTCTCCCAATGACCGATGGCTTCGGCAGCGGCTGCGGGACATCGGCGCGGAGTAGGGCTGCGCGATCTGGAGCACCCGTGGGTGAGGAGCTCGTGACGAATCTCCAGCGCTTCCTTTTCGAGGCGATCGAAGCCCACGACGAAGATCGCGTGGCACACCTTCTTGAACGGGGTGCCAGCGCCCAGCGCGCGGGACCGAACGGGTATCCCATCCATGCCGCGACCGACGAGCTGGGGGAGGGTGGGCCCGTCCCAGTCGTTCTGCGACTCCTCGAGCACGGTGCGAGCGCCGCGCAACGAGACGATGCAGGAAACACCGCTCTCACCCTCGGTGCCATCCTCGAGCGCTGGGATGTCGTCGCGCTCTTCCTCGAAGCTGGCGTCAACCCCCATGTCCGTAACATCGACAACGTGTCGGGCTTGACCTTGGCGGCCGCTGCAGGAAACACCTCGATGGTTCGAGAGATGCTCGCGCGCGGGCAGTGTAGAGGCGAGCTCGATCGGTGGGTCGGATTCAGCGGCCGAAGTATGCTGGGGCACGCGGCGAACCGACTCGACTTTCCACTGATTCGAATGCTGATCGAGGCGGGGGCGGGGCTCGATGTAGCTGACGATGCCTATCGAATCCCGCTCGAGAACCTGCCCCCACGCGCGTCCTCGAACCCGGAAACATGGGATCGGGCGGCGCGCTTGTTGACCGTGCGCTCGAAAGAGCCGTGATCCCCCCGTAGCCTTTGGAACCGGCTTTCCCCAGAGCGGAACTCGGAGCACGAGGTGTACCCGCAGCCTGGCGGGACGCGGCGGTCGCGATCGTCGATGCGGGTTAGGCGAGGATGCTGTGGCTCGCTCCGTCGGGGGAGCGGACGGCATGGCTGAGCGCGATGACCTCTACGAGGATCGCGCGGTACACGGTGTCGAAGGCGTGGAGGTCGGCGTCCGCCTCCGACTGCGCGATGGCCTCGTCGAAGTGGTGCTGGACATAGGAGACGAGGGCGGGCTGCCCCATCGCGACGATGTCGTCGCTCTCCATGACCTCCGTCGGGTCGTTGGCGCGGAGCTCGACGTCCGTGTCGAGCGTATCGACGGCGAGCGCGAGAGAGGAGGCGTCCACCGGACCGAGTCGCGTGGGGAACGCTTCGCGGAACGCGAGGAACACGCTGACGGCGAGGAAATACCCCACCGACTGCGCGAGCTCGTCATCCCGGCTCGAGACCTGAGATGCGATCCACGCTGCGAGGTCGGGCTGGAGCCGATCCATATCGCGGTACCCGTCGTCGAGCGCGCGCTGGAGGTCGTCTTCCTCTGCGCCGAGCGCGTCCTCCAGGGCATCGAGCGCAAAATCGTCGACCACCGCGTAGCGCGGGACCGGCCTCAGAGCTGCCTTGCGAACAAACACGCCTCAGCATAGCCCGCACCCGCGAAGAGCGACGACTCCTCGGCAATTGGCGCGCTTCTCACTCGTCGTCGTAGAAGAGCGGCGCGCGGGCGGCCAGGAAGCGCTCGATGGCTTCGCCGTCCTCGCGCGCCAGCTTCGAGAAGCGCATGCCCATCCCGGGCTGCATGTCGCTGTCGGCGTCGCGCGGGGAGCGCAACCAGCGTACTTCGGCGACGGTGCGCACGATGTGTCCATCCGGGAGCGTGAACTCGAGCTCGATGACGGTCCCGACGGGTTTGAGGTCGTAGGTCGCGACGAACAGCCCCCCGTCGCTCAGGTCTTCGCTGAACCCCGAGTAGAAGTTGTCGTCCGAGCCGAAGCTGATGTCGACCGTGATCTCCACCCGCGGGGACGTCCGGCGCTCGTCGGGCATCGGGATGGAGGCCGCGGGCAGCGGGGGCGGGGCGTCGACGCCGTGCGCCTTGGCGATCGGATACAGCACGCGCTGGGCGGCGGCGAACGCCTCCAGCCCTTGCTGTCCCCGCGGAATCAAACCGCTCCGGACCGCGCGGCCGATGGCCAAGACGTCGGCGACGGCATGGTGGGTGGCCTCGACCGAGCGTGAGAACGCGACGGAGGTCGGGTCGTGAAGTAGACCGCGGCTGACGCGCGCCGCACGTTCGATGGCTCGGCTCAGCGCGCCGCCATCCGACACCGCTTCACGGAGCGCCGCCACTGCGGTGACGATGACCTCAGCGGTTCGGCGAGCGTTGCGGGCGGTTTCCGCCGGGGGCTCGGCGACGAGATTCTGCATTTGTCCTCCACCGAGCCCGAACGGCCGATGCGGCGTCCGCCTTTAGCGGGTGACGGATTATTCGGCCGTGGTCTCGATGCTCTCGAAGGTGGGCTGACAGGTTGCGAGGCGTTTGCGCATCCGTGCGCGCGAGGGACCTGTGCATGTGCCCGGCTTCGCGGCTCAAGGACTGTCGTTGAATCGCGGCCGCACGCGCGAGCACTCAAAGACTGTCGAACAATCGGAGACGGGGAGCTCGAGGGGCTTGCCCCTCGTCCGTGGCGCGCAAGCGCCACCAGAAAATGGTGAGGTTTCGAATGTGCAAAAATGCGCGAAGCGCGCACATTCGAAATCTCAGTCTCCGTAGTGGAACGCGGGGCGGGTCTCGAGGGTGTGCTGGATCGCCTCGACATCGCCTTCGGTCAGCTCACGAAAACGCACGCCCATGCCGGCCGGCAGGGCGTCCGGTCGGTAGCGCGGCGCCCTCACCCACGCCACGGCGGCCGCGGTCGCGATCCGATGCCCATCGGGAAGCACAAAGGAGAGCGTGACCTCGGTGCCCACCGGCAGGGGATCGTCAGTGGCGACGAACACGCCGCCCCGGGAGAGGTCGTCTGCCTGCCCGGTGTAGAAGCGGTTGGCGCCCTCGAGCCCCACCTCCATCAGCATCTCGCTCCGGTCGGACTCGCGGCGCTCCTGCTCCGGCGGCACGTCTGAGGCCTTGATGCGGTGCGGAGTCAGCAGGAAGGGCTGCGTGATGTCGCGACGGCCGCCAACGCGTGACAGCTCGACATACGCAGGGTGCAACATCGCGCAGGCACGGCTGAGGGCGCGCGCCACCTCGTCGTCGTCCTTCCACTTGGGCAACTCGAGCAGATCTTGCAGCCGCTCGAGGCTCTCTCCGAGCGCAGCGGTCAGCTTCTTGTCGTCGCCGATCTCCGCGCCGAACAGCAAGCCGACCGTGGTGCTCAGAGAGCGCGCCAGCTCGGGGCTCTCCTCGCCACGCACCTCGATCAGTCCGGCGATGTGCCGTCGCGCATCGCGCGCAGCGCCGATCCCCGCGTTTCGCCGTCCCGTCATCGGGCTCGGGTCACTCGTCGTAGAAGCCGGGGGGCCGCTTCGAGATGAAGCGAAGGATCAGGTCTCGCGAGTCGGCCTCGAGGCCTTCGAACGCGACCCCCATCCCCGGCTCGCTGTCGGAGGCCATGTCCATCGGGTCTCGCACGAAACGCACGGTCCCGCGGATCTCCGTCGAGAGGTTGCCCGGCAGGGTGATCAGGCAGCGCACCGCGGTGTCCTTCGGGAGGATGTTGTACGTCGCGATGAACACGCCGCCTTGGCTGATCTCGCCCGAGAACCCCACATAGAAGTTGGACTCAGTGGTCGCGCCGAGGTTCGCCTCCACGCTCTCGCGCTCGCTGTCCGGGATGTTCCGGACCTCCTGCGGAGCCCGGCGGGAGGTCCCCGGTTTGGACGCCGGCTTGGCGGGCTCTCCAGCGGGGGGAGGGCGGCTCGGGGTCTGCGTGAGAGGGAACAGAAGCCCCATCGCCCCCGCGATGGTCTCCGTCGCCATGCGCACCCCGGGGTGCCCCTCACGTACATCCTGCAACAGCGCCAGCGTCTGGCTCAGCGACCCCAGCGCGCTCTTGACCGAGGATTTCCCGTCCGGCTCGCTCGACGCGTTCTGCGCCTCGAACAGCGCGCCCACCGACTTGGCGATGTTCTGCGCCACCGCCATGACATCGGGCGGGATGTTGGGGTCGGACTGCAGCGCCTCGAGCGCCTTGCCGAGGCTCTCGCGGGCTTGCTTCGCCTTGTCGGCTCCCGAATAGCTACTCATCGTCGTTTCCGCTCCCCGACCCGTTCGGGGTCAGGCCTTTTTCGAAGACGACCCGGGAACGACCCGGGCCTGCGTAGTCTCTTCTCTCGTTCGTCTGGAAGCCCAAGGCTTCGTGGAACCGAACAGAGCCCTCATTGCCCACCGTCGTGATGGCCTTCAGCCGGTCCGCTCCGGCCGCCCGAGAACGCTCCATGAACGTCTCGTAGAGCTGTTTGCCCACACCCCGGCGTCGATGGTCGGGGTGGATGCCCACGAGATGGACATAGGCGACTGGGGGTGCTTTGGGGGCGAGGAAGCCGAGCAGAAAGCCGATGACCTCGCCATCCTCTTCCGCGATCAGCGCCTGGTCCCCGAGCTCGTAGAAGAAGACCGGGTGTGCCCGCTCGCTCGAGGGGCCTCCCCACCAACGGTCGAGCACCGACACAATATAGTCGAAGTCGGCCTTTTCGATGTCGCGAATCTTCATCATCGAGGGCCGGGACCATACCACGCGCCCGCGACGTGGAGGGGCGATCCCGACGGTGTGAATTTGGCGTCCTAAGGGAGGGACGCTGCGCCCCTACAGAGCCCACGCGAGCGGACGGTTGCGGTTGCGATCAGGGATCCGCGTCACGGGCGAGGATCGTGTCCCAAGACGACGTTGTCGATCAGGCGCGTCGTCCCCAAGTGGGCGGCCACGGCGAGCACATGGGGGCCCTCGAGAACGCCTTCGACGGGCACGACGCCGCCCACCGTCGCGACGCGGACGTAGTCGATCCGATCCATCCCGCCCGCGACGGGCCCTCGCGCGGCGGACTCCAGCGCGGTGGTGTCCCGCTCGCCAGCGGCGTACCGATCCCAGGCCGCGCGGAGACCGGTGACGATGGCGAGCGACCGCCTACGCTCCGGGGCGCTCAGGTACACGTTTCGAGACGAGAGCGCCAGGCCGTCGGGCTCCCGGACGATCGGCGCGCCCACGACCTCCACGGGCATGTCGAGGTCCAGCGCCATACGCCGCAGCATCGCGTGCTGTTGGTAGTCCTTGCGGCCGAACACCGCGACACAGGGCCCGGTGAGCCCGAAGAGCTTGGCGACGACGGTGGCGACCCCGTCGAAGTGGTCGGGGCGGAACTCGCCTTCGAGGTGCTCCGTCACGCCCGTGAGTGCGATGCCGGTCGAGAAACCAGCTGGGTACATCGACGCGATCTCCGGCGCGAAGACGGCGTCCACGCCGACCGATTCGCAGGCGGCGAGGTCATCGTCCAGAGTGCGGGGGTAGCGCGCGAGATCATCGCCGGCCGCAAACTGCAGCGGGTTGACGAAGATGGTGAGCACCACCCGCGTGGCGCCCGCGGTCCGTGCGGCCTCCACCAAGCTCAGATGTCCGGCGTGCAGGGCGCCCATCGTGGGCACCAACCCGACCCTGTGGCCCTCCGCGCGCGCGGCATCACACCACGCGCGGAAGGCCGCGGGCTCGCGCAAGAGAGAGGTCATGGCTCAGTCAGCGTGCGAGGCCGTCACTCCGCCGGTCCGTAGACCGGCCGGAGCGGAACGACGGTGCCGCTGGACCCGTTCGCGACCGCATGCGTCGCCATGCCGCTCGTCACGGCCCTGGGCGCTGCGTTGGCCTCGGCCGGCTTCTTCTTTTTTGCCCCGAACGAGTGCGCGTCGGTCGGGAAGAGCCCGAACCGGACCTCCTCGGCGTAGCGCCGCGCGGCGTCCACGCCCTCGTCGAACATCTCCGCGTAGCGCTTGACGAACTTCGGGCGGAGGTTGGGCGTGAGCCCGAGCAAGTCGTAGCAGACGAGCACCTGACCGTCGCAGTGCACGCCTGCGCCGATTCCGATCGTCGGGATGTCGAGCGCCTCGGTGATGCGCGCCGCCAGCGCCGTGGGAATCCCCTCGAGCACGAGCGCGAAGGCCCCGGCGGCCTGCACCGCGAGGGCGTCTTCGAGGATGCGCTCGGCCTGCGCTTCGGTCTTTCCCTGCACCCGGAAGCCGCCCATCGCGTGCACGTGCTGGGGCGTCAGCCCGACATGCGCGACGACCGGGATGCCCGCCGCCACGATGCGTTCGATGATGGGGGCGACCGCGACGCCGCCTTCCAACTTGACCGCGTGCGCGCCGCCCTCCGAGAGGAACCGTCCCGCGTTGCGAAGGGCCTCCTCGGGGTTGATCTGGTAGCTCATGAACGGCATGTCGCCGACGATCATCGGGCCACGGCAGCCTCGGGCCACGGCGCGGGTGTGATAGATGACCTCGTCGACGGTCACCGGCAGCGTCGAGTCCTGCCCCTGGATGACCATGCCGAGCGAGTCGCCGACCAGCAGCATGTCGATCTCGGCCTCGTCGAACATCTGCGCGAACGTAGCGTCGTAGGCCGTGAGCATGACGATGCGCTCGCCGCGTCGCTTCATGGCCCGAAGCTTCGGGACGGTGACGCGGGAACGTCGCTTCGGTGCGCCCTCGGGGGGCTGCCCGTCGTTCTTCCTCATGGGTGTTGTCTTGCTTCGTGGGTCGCGGCCGAGTCGATTCCCGGTCCACGCCTGCTCCGCACCCCTGATGTAACACCGAATTGGCGCCCGCGCTGCGGGATTCTCGGGCTGCGTGCGCTCACGAAGCCGTGTGCAGGCGGCACCAACGTGCGATGTGGTCGGCGACCCATTCGGGCGCCTCCCGCGAAAGGAAGTGCCCCGCCCCCGGTGCCAGCGCCCGCTCGAACGGACCGGTGTACCAGTCGGCCTCCGCGGCATGGGGCGCGATGCAGCCGTCCCGACCGCCATGCAGTGACAGGGTGGGCACGCCGGACCTCCAGCCACGGCGAAGCAGGAGGCGGGGCAACGCGCGGTAGGTCCCCAGGGGGGCGTAGCCGCTGCGGGCGAGGCAGGCCTCGATCTCCGCGATGGCGCCCGGCGGGGGGACCCAGTCCGGGGACCACCGCCCCACCAGACGCGCGACCAGACCGCGCCGGAGCGCCAACTCGGGCAGGAGCGGCAACTGAAAGAACAGCATGTACGCGCTCCGGCGAAGTTGGGCGCGGTCACGCAGCAGCTGAGCGCGGAACGCGGGGAGGGCCGGCACGCTCAGGGTCACCGCGCTCCGCATCGATCCCCCTCGCGCGGCCATGTGCACGGTCGCCGCCCCCCAGTCGTGCCCGACCCAGTGTGCGGGTGTGTTGAAGACCGCGTCGGCGATCGCCGTGGCGTCCTCCGCGAGCTGCTCGAGGTGGAACGGACCCCGCGTGACCGAGGGGCCGTAGCCGCGCGTGAAGGGCGCGACGCAATGATGCCCGCGGTCCGCGAGATGCTGCATGACCGCCGAGAAGGTCTGGGGAACGTCGGGAAAGCCATGAAGAAGCAGAGTGGGTGTGCCCCCCCTTGGGCCGACGGCGATGGCTTCGAACCGACCGCCCGGCGTGGTCACGACCAGGCGCCTCACGGTTCGGTCGGGGCGAAGACCACGCGATCTTCTTCCGGCGTGGCGCTGACGACCCACAGGGACGCTGCGTGGTCGGCCTCGTTGTGGATGCTGTGGGCCGGCGGCCCCGCAGGCAGGGCGACGACGTCACCAGGGCCGAGGCCGCGGCTCGCCCCGCCCCACAGCAAAGTGGGGTGGCCGGCGATGACGTACACGCACTCCTCCCGTCGAGTGTGATGATGAGGCCGACTCATTCTTCGGCCCGGCTCCAGCACTTCGTAGTGGCAGCGCAGGTGAGAGAGGCCGAGCACTTCCCCGAGATCGGCGACCTGGCCGAGCGCCTCACCCGAGCTCCGGGCGATGGACTGCGTCGTCGGCAGGGCGGTCACCCTTCGCACCGGCGGGACGGGCACGCCTACATGTCCTCGGCGGAAGTCGTGACGCGCCTCGGCGGCGGGACCGGGCCCCCCTGCGGCGCGTCGCTCCTCGCCGATGCACCGCATCGACTCGTCACGCCGCACCCCAGGTGGACCCATTCGCGCTCGTCGATCCGCATCACGACTTCCGCCTCGGCCATCTACTCGAGCTCCTCGAGTTGCGCTTCGATCGCCTCGCGCGCGTCCTCGTCGTCTTCGGCGAGCGCCACGGCACGGGTCAGCATCCGGCGAGCCTCGTCGTCGAGCCCCAGCTCAGCGAGCAGCCGCCCCGCTTCCCGGTGGTAGACGAGGTGGTTCACGCGGTCGGGTCCGCTCGCCAACGTCCGGAAGAGGTCGGCCGCCTTCTCCAAGCGTCCTTCGTCCTCGTACAGCTCAGCGCGCGCCACCGCCGTCTCCGGGTAGTAGACCACCGTGCCGTTCTGCCGGCTCCGCTCGATGCAGAACGCAATGACCCGGTCGAGGTAGTCGGCTGCGGCCTCCGCGTGGCCGGCGTCTTTGTGAGCCAGGCCGACCTCCTGGTAGTAGCGCCAGTCGAAGCCGTCCTCGTCGAGCAGCGCGCGTCCCGCCTCGAGCACTTCCGCGGCTTCCTCGCCGTGGCCTTTGCCGCGCAGGTACTGGCCCATGAGGAGAAACGGGCGCGGGTCGTCGGGAAACGCCTCCATCGCGTCGGACAGCTCCTCCATCGCGCCCTCTTCATCGCCGGCTTGCTCCCGAAGCCGCGCCAGCGTCGCGATTCCGCTCAGCTTCGCCTCGCCGCCTTCGTCCTCTTCGAGCAGATCGAGGAACTCCCGAATCGCCTCTTCGGCGCCCTCGAAGTCCTCGTTGACCGCGCGCGCCCGCCCCACCTCGAGCCACAGGTAGACCGGCTCCTCTGCGTCGTTGAGCAACTCCTCCAGCCCTTCGAGGCCAGCCTCCAACTTCTCGTCGTGCAGCAGGAGCATGGCCTCGCGGAACCCGTCCCCATACTCGTCGTACTCGGCGAGCTGGTCGTCGTCCCAGGTGCCCGCGAGGATGGCCCAGCGGTCCTCGTCGCTCATCTCGTCGGGGAGCTCCGCCTGAATCTTGGCGTCTTCCTGTTCGAGGGTCTCGATACGGCGCTTGGCGCGCTTGATGATGCTCTCGTCCCGGGCCAGCTCGATGGCGTGCTGCAGCTCTTCTTCCGCGAGGTCCAGCTGGCCGCCTTCGACGAGCTCCTCCGCTTCGGCGATGCGCGCCTCCGCCATCTGGTCGAGGCAGGCGTGCATGCGCGTCTCGCAGTGCGCGATCATGCTCTCGGGCCCCGGCTTCTTGTGGTCGACCGCCCGCTGGTAGGCGATGCGCGCCTGTTCGTACTCCTCGGCGTCGAAGAGCCGGTCCCCCTCGTCCCGCTCCTCGTCGAAGCTGGCCCCACCGAACATGCGCTTGAAGAACGACATTCGGGACGCGTAGCACATCGCGCTGCTTCAGGTGCGGACGGGGGACGTCGGTTCGGGGATCCCCGCCGCGCCTCCGGATCCGCGGTACTATCTCCGGCTCTTCTTTTCCACGCGCTGTTTGGCGGCGGTCCGCAGCGCGGTGGGGATGTTCTTGCTCCGGGCCACGCTGCGCAGGTCGTTGGCGCGCAGATGGCTGAGGAACTTCATCGAGATGCCGACGGGCGTCTTCGGGTTGATGACGAGGTTGCGCTTGACCTCGTAGTTGCCCAGCCAGTCGCGGCGTTGGCCGATCTGGCGGAGCACATCTTCGCTGATCTGCTTGGAGGCGGCGATGCGGGCTGCCTCGGCGTCCGTCATCGACGGAGACTTGATCGCGGCCATGTAGACCAGCTTCTGCGGGTCCCGCACCAAGAGTGAGCGGGCGGCCGCGTTGCCGACGAGCGTGAGGCGGATCTTCTCGGACGTGCTCATGTCCGCGATCCGCGTGGCGAGCGGGCGGGCCTTCTCGCGCACCTCCTCGGAGCCGTCCACCTTGTCCACGTCGACCGCCACCTCTTCGCTGTCCACCTCGAGGGTTTCGTTGAAGATGGTGTCGCTCGGCAGCGGCTCGTCGAGCGGCTCATCCGGGATGAGCTGCCCCTGGATGGCCTCCACGTGAGCGGCGAAGGTCGCGACCCCGGACAGCTCGACGCCATTGCGCGCGGCGAGCTCCACCAGGCGGTCCGCCGTGCTCATCCGGGTGTTTCGGTTCTTGTAGAGCGCCTCGATGATCTCAGGGAAGGCCAGCACCCGTTGCTGGTCGAGCGCGATGCGTTCCGCCGTTCGCTCGTCGCAGAAGCGCGCCACGCGGACGAGCGCCTCGTCGGGGAGGTCGCGGTTCGCCGCCAGCTCGGACAGGAGCGCGGGCCGGTCTTTGACGTGATGGGCGAGGCCCTCGAGGATCGCGTGGTGAAGTGACGCCCCGCAGGCGGCGAGCACCACCCCTTCGGGCATGCCTTGCAGTGTGTTCGACGCCGCTTCGGCGACCTCTGCGTCGGTGTCCGAACCCAGCTGAACGAGGAGCGTGACCAGATCGTCGCCTTTGACGGGCACCAGCCCGCGCGCCGCCATGCGCTTGGCCGCCGTGGGCGCATCGGGCGCACCGAACCGTTGGACCTTGTCGGGCAACTCCTCCTTCGAAATGGGCAACGGCATCGTGCTCGACCTCCGCGCTCGGCCTATCTCGGCGGCGACAGCCGCGTCAACCGCCGCGTTGACCGCGCTGGGCTCCGCCTGGACAGGGGCAGACCCAAGCGGTACGTCCAACAGGTGGGGTGACGTCTCTTCGACGCTCGCCCGGGGAACCCGAATGACTTCGCTTCGACGCTGGTCGGCCTGTGCGGCCGCGCTTCTTCTCCTGGTCGCTTGCGACCCCGACGACCCGACCGACGCAGGCCCGGACGGAAGCATGGTCGACGCCGGCCGTGTCGACTCCGGTCCGGTCATCTTTGACGCCGGGCCCCCGTGCGAGACCGACGCCGACTGCGACGACGGGATCGGGTGCACCGTCGAGGAGTGCCGCATGGGCTCCTGCCGCTTTCCGGTCGACAACACGATCTGCGACGACGGAGTGTTCTGCAACGGCCGCGAGGAGTGCGATCCGAGCATCGGTTGCGTGATGGGCCCGCGCGAGACCTGCAACGACGACGACGTCTGCACCATCGACCGCTGCGACGAGGAAGCCGGCATCTGCCGCTACGCTCCGCGGGACCTCGACGAGGACGGCGACCCGGACTTCTTCTGCGCCGGCGGAGGCGACTGCGACGACCGCGACGCGACGGTGAACTCCCTTCTCAACGAGGTCTGCGGCGACTTCGTCGACAACGACTGCGATGAGGTCGTCGACGAGAGCGAATGTGGGCGACCGCGCTTCGACACCTGCGACGAGCCGCTCGACGTCTCGGAGGGCGGGTTCTTCTTGCTCGACACGGAGGGAGCGGCGCCGGACTACACGATGGACTGCCGGACGACCTCCCGCGATCTGGTGGCCACGTTCACCCTCACCGAGCGTCGCTCGGTCGAGTTGGTGGCCGAGGGGGAGTTCTTCAGCGTGGCGCTCGACTTGCGCAGCACGTGTGACGACCGGACCAGCTCGCTCGCGTGCATGAGCGGCTTCCCGGGGGTGGTTCGTTTCCCAGCGCTCGACGCGGGCACGTACTTCGTCATCGTCGGCGCGAGCAGCACGGGCGAGATCGATCTCGAGGTGAACTTCGCCGATCCGATCGACCCCCCGACGAACGACGACTGCACGATGCCGACCGACGTCAGCGCGGGCGGCCGGTTCTCCGGGAGCTTCGTGGCGACCGCCGACGACACCGTCGTCGATTGCGGCTTCACTGCCTCGCCGGACGTGTTCTACACCTTCACGACGACCGAGCCGCAGGACGTCGAAATCACGGCGCAGTCGGTGACCGGGCAGTCACTCAACTGGAGCCTGCGGACCACGTGCGATGACGACGAGACGGCGCTGAACTGCAACTTCGGCTCGCCGGCGACCGGGCTCGTCCGGCAGCTCCCCGCGGGCACCTACTTCATCGCGCTCGAGGGGCCAGCGTCCCGCGAGGTCGACTTCGACATGGACGTGACCTTCAGCGCCGCCACCACGCCCCCGGCCGGGGAGTCCTGCGAAAACGCCATCCCGCTGGTGGCCGGCGCGGAGGCCTCCGGGTCCTTCGCGGATTTCCAGAACGACCTCGCGACCAGCTGCGGGATCGCCTACCGCGACGTCGTCTACTCGTTCGAGCTCACTGAGGCGGCCGACATCGACCTCAGCCTCGACACCGGCAACCGCGCGGTCCTGGCGCTCCGAACCGACTGCGCCGACGGAGAGACGCCGAGCCAGATCCGTTGCAACGCGGCGACCCCGTCCCGCATCCGCGCCCGGAACCTGACCGCCGGCACCTACTTCGTGGTGGCCGAGAACACGACGACGAGCGCGTACACGCTCAACCTGACCACGACGAGCCCGCCCACCGTGCCCGAGGCGGTGACGGGCAACAACAACTGCGGCGGCGCCCACGTGATCCCCGAGACGGGCGGCCTGTTCTCGGGCGACACCAGCGCACTCACCAACACCTACTTGGCCAGCTGCGGGGGCAGCGCCACATCCAACGATGCGGCGTTCCGGTTGGAGCTGACGGCGCGGAGCCGTGTCCAGCTCGACACACAGGATTCCGCGTACAACACCGTGCTTCATGTGCACCGGGGCTCCTGCACCTCGGCGGGTGACCTCTACTGTGATGACAACTCGGGCGATGGCGCCAGCGCGCTCATCGACCGTGACCTCGACCCGGGCGTCTACTTCGTCATCGTCGATGGCTTCGGCAGCTCCTCCACGGGCGCATACCTCCTCGAAGTGACCGTCACCCCCCTCTGAGGCATGATGGACCCCGTGCGACCTTTGCGTGCTTCCTTCCCGTGGAACGGGCTCTCTGCCCTCGTTGTGGCGCTGGGACTGGCCGCGTTCCCCGCGTGCACCGTGCAGACGGTGACCGAGTTCCCCGACGCCGGCCCGTTGCCCGACACGGGGCCCCCCGCCGACGCGGGACAGATGGATGCCGGGCCGACCCTGCCGCCCCCGACGATCGACACCTGCACCGCCGCGGGCATGGGGGCCACGCTCGGTGAGTCGTGCGCGAGCAACGCGGCCTGCGACGACGGCTGCTACTGCAACGGCGTCGAGCGGTGCGAAGCCAACGTGTGCGTGATGGGCGCGGACCCCTGCGTGGACGAAGTCGACTGCACCGCCGAGGTCTGCCTCGAGGAGGCCAACCGCTGCTTCTTCGACCCGCAGCACGGGATGTGCAGCGACGGAGACGCGTGCAACGGCGCGGAGCTCTGTGACCTGGTGGACGGCTGCACGAGCGGGGTGCCGCTCTACTGCAACGACGAGAGCTCCTGCACGATCGATTCCTGCGATACCGAGATGGGCTGCGTCTTCGTCGCGCGCGACCTCGACGCGGACGGCTTCACCGACGGTCGCTGCGGCGGCGAAGACTGCGACGACGACCCTCGCGTCGGCGCCGACATCTACCCGGGCGCCCCCGAGGACTGCAGCAATCGTCGCGACGACGACTGCGACGGCCAGCGGGACTTCAACGACGACGACTGCCTGCCGACCAACGACGCCTGCGCGAGCGCGACCGTGTTGCCGGGCCCGGGGACGTACAGCGGTTCGACGCGCTCGCTCGCGTCGGACTACCCGCTCTCCTGTCGCGAGACGGGGCCCGATGCGGTGTTCCGCTTCACGCTGACCGAGTCACAAGACGTCACGGTGACGGTGGCCGGCGGCGGCTCGGCGGGAGTGGCCCTGCGCCCGTTCGCGATGTGCGCGGACGGGCCGGACGACCGCTGCAACTCCGGCTCCCCCCCGACGTTCCTGCGTCGCAGCCTGCCGGCCGGGGACTACGCCGTCATCGTCAAGACGAGCACGAGCGGCGGCGTTCCGTTCGACCTGAACCTCCGCTTCGATCCTCCGACGCCGATCCCTCCCATCGACGTCTGCGACGCGATGACGCAGGACCTGTGCGGCGGGATGCCCTGCGGCGCCTCGGTGGTCGCGAGCTTCTCCGGCCTGTTCAGCGACACCGAGGACAACTACCGGCTCAGCTGCGCGGGGAGCACCGCCCGTCCCGACGCCGCGTATACCTTCACCCTGGACGCGCCCAAGGACGTCACGCTGACCGCCAGCACCCGCGACGAGTCCTTCGGCCGGACGGCCTACATCACCGTTCTCACGGACTGTGACGAGCCGACCAGCGAGCTGGCGTGCCGGAGCGGCACCAACGCACAGTTCCGGCAGCGGGAGATGCCCGCCGGCACCTATTTCGTGCTCATCGAGTCGTCCGACTCCGACCCCCGCACCTGGAACCTCGAGGTGGAGATCACCGACCCAGTGCCGCGCAACACGGGAGACGCGTGCTCGACGGCCATCGACATCTCGGAGGCGACGCTCGGGGGCGGCGGCTCGGGCGCGGTGGACATCACCACGCTCGAACTCGACTCGGGCACCAGCTGCGGCGGCTCCACGGGCAGCTCGAAGGACGCAACGTTCACGTTCACGCTGCCCGAGACGCGCGACGTCACGATCACCACCGAAGCGGACGGCAGCACCCACTACGGCCAGCTGCAGACCACCTGCGCGGACGCGGGGTCGTCGCTCCGGTGTTGGAGTGGCTCGGGGGTGCGAACGCAGACCTGGCGGAGCTTGCCCGCGGGCACGTACTTCCTGCACGTGTCGACCACGCGGTCCTCCGGGATGATCGACGCCACGATCATCACTGGGTTGCCGACGCCGATCCCTCCGAACGACCGCTGTGACGGTGCCATCGTCTTGAACAACGGGGACTCGCGCACCGACACGACGGTGGAGTTTGAAGACGACCTCGCGGGAGGCACCTGTGCGACCGGCAGCCGGCCGGATGCCTTCTACACCTTCACGTTGGCGGCCTCGCGACGCGCCATCATTGCCCTCGCGGACCCGGTGACGCCGTCCACGCGGCAGTACCAGCTCACGCTTCGCACAGCCTGCGAGGCGGACCCCTCGAACATCGTCACGTGCGTCGCCGGAAACACCCCCACCGTCAATCAGGTGCTCGCAGCGGGCACGTACATCCTGATGGTCGAGACGACGGCAGCGGCGACCGCCGACTTCAACATCTCGTTCCTCACCCCCTGAACGCCTTGTCTCGTGTCGCCCTGGTTGGCGCGCTGCTCGCCACGCTGCTGATCCCGCTCGTCTGCATCACGCCTGGTTCAGCGCTCGCTCAGCACCGCCTTCCGCCTGGCACCGACGGCTGGCGGGAGGCCGGTGAGCCCGGCGTCCGGGGCGTCACCATCGGTCCCATCGAGAACACGCTGTTCCCGGGCCGCGGGTACGGCACGCCGTCGAGCGCGGCCACCCTCGACGCGCTTGCGCGCCGCGGGGTGAACTGGGTCTCCATCACTCCCTTCGGGCGGGTGTGGGATCTCCAGAGCACCGAGATCCAGATGGACTTCGAGGCGCCCTACGAGGAGAACCGCGCGGCGGTGCGCCGCATGATCGCCCAGGCCCACGAGCGCGGCATCCGTGTCTTGGTGATCCCGCACCTCTGGGTCGAGGCGGGCGGATGGCGCGGCGAGATGGATCCGGGCAGCCCCGTGGCGTGGGCGCGCTACCGGGCCAGCTACCACCACTTCGTCACCTCTTGGGCGAGAGACGCCGCGGCGGCGGGCGCCGACGCGTTCAGCCTCGGGGTGGAGTGCAAGTCGTGGTCGGGGCGCTTCGGGCGGTTCTGGCAAGCGCTCATTCAGGACGTGCGCGCGATCTTCGACGGCTACCTGACCTACAGCGCGAACTGGGACGAAGCCGAAGACGTCTTGTTCTGGGACCAGCTGGACCTCATCGGCATCAACGCGTTCTATCCCCTGCACGAC
>JBGCFC010000023.1:0-202933 GCA_045106715.1 Sandaracinaceae bacterium | reverse complement strand
GTACGGGTAGCTTCCGTCGGCTTCGTCGCCGAAGTCGCGCTCTTCGTCACCGGTGCTCCAGAAGCGTCGGTAGAGGACGTCGTAGGTGCCGGGGATCACATCGAGATCGATGACGCGGTCGTCGCGGAAGTTGTAGCTGCGGACGGGGAACTCGGATCCGTCCCAGGAGTCGAAGTCGATCTCCTCGATGAACACGAGCGATCCGGTGGCCTGATCGCGCAGCCAGAGAGCCACCTCGTCGTCGTTGCCGCTGGCGACCGCCGGCCCGCCGCTGACCGTGACGGCGCCGAGCGCGCGTGCCCGTGGAACATCGACGCCCGACATGCCAAAGGGGGTGGTGCTCGCGCACGTCGCCGGACCGCCTTCGCAACTCGCGCCGGGTGTGCCCCCGCAGGCGCCGAGTCCATCGCAGACGTCGCCGCTGGTGCATGACACCAGGTCGTCGCAGCTCGAGCCGGCGCTCACCGCGTTCAAGACGAAGGCGCCGCTGCCCTCTTCGCAGGCCCAGCTTCCGCAAGGGCCGTCGGGACCCGGCGCGACGGGCACGCTCTCGGTGACGCAGCCGTTGGCGTCGGCGCCCGAGGAAGACGGCGAGCAGGACTCGACACCGGTACAGAACAGACCGTCGGTGCAGACCCCGTCGTCGGCGGCGTTTGCGGCGACCCCCGCGCTGCAGGTGTCGACGGTGCAGGCGTATCCGTCGTCCGGCACGTTGCTGTCGTCGGGCGTGTTCTCGCAGCCGGTGAGCGCGTCGCATGCGTCGTCCGTGCACGCGTTCGCGTCGTCGCAGCTGACCCCGCTTCCGCCGCCGCAGACCGCGTCGGTGCACGTCTGGTTCGACCGGCAGAGGGTCGTCGAGCAGCTCGCGCCGTTGGCCCGCGGTGTGTGCACGCAGGTGGTTCCGTCGAAGCTGTCGTCCGTGCAGGGCTCATTGTCGTTGCAGGTCGGCACGAAACACTCGAAGGCGCCCGCGCCGGCGTCGCGGCACAGGCGGCCGCTCGCCGCGCATGGGTCCGGGACACACGGGTCGGTCGTGCAGCCGCCGACCCCGTCATCGTGGTAGCCCGTCTCGCATGCGCAGCTCGCGCTTCCGGCGACGTCCGTGCACACACCGCGGTTGGGCACGGTGCAGGGGTTGGGCAGGCAGACGTCCGTGGTGCAATCGCCGGCGCCGTCGTCGTGGTAGCCCATCGCCTCGTCGCACCCGTCGCAGTAGGTGCCCGTCCAGCCCGTTTCGCAGCCGCACATGACGACGCCCCCGGGGGCCGTGCAGCTCCCACGGCCGTTGCACGAGCTGGAGGTGCAGGTCTCATCGACCACGCACGCGGCCCCCTCCTCATGGAAGCCCGCGTCGCACGCACAGTCGTAGCCCCCGGAACCGTCCGCTGAACACACCGAGCGATTGGCCGAAACGCACGGGTTGGGCAGGCATGCATCCATCGTGCAACCGCCCATTCCGTCCGTGTGGTAGCCGGCGGCGCAGGCATCACACGCGGCGCCCGCCCACTCGGGTTCGCAGTCGCACGAGACGACCCCCGCCGTCAGCTCGCAGACGCCCCTGCCGTTGCAGGTGGTCTCCGTGCACTCCTCGTCCGGGACGCACGCGGCGCCTTCCTCGTGGTGCCCTGCGTCACAGGCGCACGTCGTCGATCCGTCGCCCTCCACGCTGCAGACCCCGCGGTTGGCCTCGCTGCACGGGTTTGGCAGACACGCGTCCATCGTGCATGCGCCCGCGCCGTCGGGGTGGTAGCCGCCCTCGCTGTCGCAGGCGTCGCAGAGGGCGCCAGTCCAGCCCGTGTCGCAGCCGCATATCACCTCGCCGCCGGCGGCCGAGCAGGTCCCGTGGTCGCCGCAGCGCGCGTCGCATGCCTCGTCCGCCGCGCAGCCGCCGAGGCCGTCGCTGTGATATCCGGCGTCACACCCGCACGTCACGTCGCCCATCATGTCCGTGCCGCACTGGGTCTGGTTCGCGCCGGTGCAGGGGTTGGGCAGGCACACGTCCATCGTGCAGCCGCCCGCGCCGTCGTTGTGGTAGCCGCCGAGCTCGTCGCACGCGTCGCAGTGCGTTCCGTCCCAGCCGTCGTCACACGTGCACATGATTCTGCCCGCCGCGTCGTCGCACTCGCCATGGCCCGCGCAGGTGCCCGGCATGCATGTGGTGTCGGGCACGCATTCGCCGCCCTCGTCGTGCTGTCCGGCGGGGCAGAGACACGCGACGCCGCTCTCCGTCAGAGAGCACACCCGGTCGAACTCACATGGGTTCGGCAAGCATGCGTCCATCGTGCATCCGTCGGCCCCGTCGTCGTGATAGCCATCTGCGCAACGCTCGCAGCGCGCTCCCGCCCGCCCCGTCGCGCACACGCAGACGAGGCCATCGCAGGTTCCGTCCTCGCCGCACTCCCCGTCCATGCACGCGGGGGCTTCGACGCACTCACCCATCTCCTCGACGGTGGAGTCCGGGCACACGCAGCTGGCGCTCCCGTCACCGGTGTCCTCGAGGCACACGCGAGGCGCGTCGCAGCCCTCCGTTCGGCAATCTTCGGTGGGCTCGCCGCCGCAGCCAGCGAGCCAACCGAGAGCACAACACAGAAGACCGGTACGTAGGCGCGATGTCACGATGGGGAGCATACGCGCGCGCCCGTCGAATCTCAGCGGGATGCGTCGAACCGGAAGAGCGCGAAGGTCCCGGCGGGATCCGCGCCGGCCACAAACGCCACGGCCTGGCCGTTGAGCAGATACAGCTCATCCTCGACGGGGACGACATCGGTCATCCCGCCGCGCACGCCGATCGCGTGGGCTGTGCCGCTCCGGTAGTCCGGTGCGAGCGCAACCTCGACCAGTTCGGTGGCGAACATCACAAACAGAGACCCGCCAAGGAGGACCATCCCGTCGGCGCCGCTGCCGAGGGAGCTGTAGTCGTGGAAGTCACCGTCGACCTCGATCCGCTCTACCGTGGGCGTCTCCGACGAGAACGAGACGAAGTTGAGACGCGGCGGCAGGTACTGCGTGGTGATGAGACCGGCCTCTTCCGGGAGCACGACGATGCCGTTCTGACCCAGCCCGAGACGCGGCGGGGCCAACACGGGGTCGCTGACGAGCAGTTCGACCGTCTCGGCTCCCGGGCGGAGTACGTAGACGTTCGGGTTCTCCCGGTCCGTTACATAGACAGTCCCGTCGGGGCCGAGTGCGAGGTCGTTGCAGGAGCCGTGCTCGTGGGCGTCGCGCAGATCGTAGCGCGCGCGCGCACCCGTGTTCATGTCGATGCTCCAGACCTCGCCATACTGCGCGTCGACGTCTCGGATCGCGCAGACCCAGAGGCGGTTGATGTCCTCCTGGACCGCCATGCCGAGCGAACTCCAGTCCTCGTGCTGCGGTGCGAGCAGCGTGCTCACCTCGCCCGAAGCCGCGTCCACGCGCAGCACACCGCCGTCGTCCAGGCTGCCGACGAAGAACGCGTTCTGACGGACGGAGAAGGCGCCCGCTTCGGGGTGGAGTGTGGCGCCCGGCAGGTCGTAGCGGTCCAGTCGGCCGGTCGCGGGGTCGCGCACCGGCGCTCCGAGCGGGCAGCGCGACTCGAATCCGAGCGTGCACAGCAGCCGGTCCCACGTCCCATCCGCCTTGCCGGCGGAGGCCACAGTGCCGATCTGGTCGCAGTCCATCGCCAAGACGGCGTCGACCTCGTCCGGGTCGCAGCTGTGGGACGCCTCGTCGAGGATGGCTCCGCACGTCGACAGGTGCTCGTTCAGGGCCTCGCACGGGCCCTCTGCGCCGGCGGACGCACAGCCCGAGAGCATGTTGAGCACCGTCAGCATCGTCATCGTCGGTCCGAACCCGCGCTTCTTCGACATCGTCCCCCTCTTCCTCGCCACGCTCCGTAGCGCGGGTCCGAGCATGTGCTGACCGGCGCGGAGAGACATGTCCCATCGGTGCGAGGTGGGTTCTCGCAGATGCGATCCAGACCAGGCGTCGTAGACTGGGCGCCGCATGCGCTCGTTGCCCATCCTCCTCACCGCCTCGTGCCTCCTCCTTACCGCGTGTGATGGCGAGACCCCGCCGGCCGATGCGGGCTCAGACGCGTCCGTGACGCCCGACGCGGGGACCGACAGCGGACCGGCGCCGCCCCTCGATGCCGGCGTGGACGCGGGGCCGCCGGCGCTCCGTGACCTGACCCTTTCGTGGGTGACCCGGGTGACCAGCGCGCAGACGCTCGGCGGCGTCGCCGAGGCGCGGCTGGCCCCGCTCCCCGACGAGGGCTTCGTGCTTTCCTTGACCACGGGCGGCGCGCCCACGGTGTTCGGTGAGGGCGGCGCCGCGGTGACCGTCGGTGATGCGACCACCCTCGTGTCCCAGGCCGGGGCCTGGTACGACAGCGATGGCGCGCTGGTCGCCGCCCGCGGCGTGTCCACGGCGGCGGCCGACGGCTTCGCGGGGCTCGGGTATGGCGTGAGCACGCGCGCGGATGCGGGCGCGTTGTTCGCCGGCCGGTTCGAAGGCTCCGGCGTGTTCGGCGGCTCGGACCCCGGCGCGGTGCCCCTGATGACCACCGTCGAGATGCCCGACGACATGACCGTCTGGACTGCGGCTGAGGGATACCTCGCCTCGTTCGGCGCGGACCGGAGGTTCGAGTCGGTGGTGCCGGTCGCCTCCACGCGTGGCCTCGCCGACCACCGCCTGGTGGATGTCGCGGCGCTCCCGTCGGGCGGGAGCCTCGTGCTCGGGCTGGCCACCGGGCGGGCGGTGCTCGGCTCGGAGACGCTGTCCCCGACGCCCGGGGCCGACGGGGAGGTGTTCTTGGCCCGCCTGGACGACACGGGCGCAACGACCTGGGTCCGTCGCGTGCAGGGTACGTCGCAGCCCACGCGCCTGGCTGTCTTTGCGGACGGTTCCTCCGCCGCGCTGATCCGGTACAGCGGCATGCTGCGCGTGGCGCCCGGCGAGACGGGGGAGCGCGTGCTGCCGGCCCCGCCCGCGGGCACGCTGCGCTGGGACGCGGTGCTGCGGTTCGACGCCGACGGGGATCTGCTCTGGGCGCGTCCGATGGGCAGCGACGCGACGACCTACCCTGGGCTGCGTGATCTGCGCACCCACGCCGATGGATCGCTGACCGTGGCTGGCACCTTCCGTGGGGAGACGAGTTGGCCCGACGCGAGCGAGATCCCGCCCGCGTTGATCTTCGGCGTCGACGGACTCATCACGCGGATCGACGCCGAAGGCACGCTCGCCTGGCAGACGCGCATCCGTTCGCTTCGCACCCTGCTCGTCCAGGCGGTCGAGCCGGCCGACGACGCCGAGACGTGGCTGTTGCTCACCGTGGCCGCGGAGGGCGCGACGTTCGAGTTCACCGAGGGGCCGCCGCTCGTCCTTCCGGAGTCGTCCGCCAACGCGCGGCTGGTGATCCTCCGCTACGGGGCGTCGGGCGAGCTGCTCGGCGGACAGCATCTCGGCACGAACGACGTCGACGGCGACGACCTTCTTCGGCTGACCTCGGGTGATCTGGTCGTGGTCGGGCGCTACGGCGAGGGCACGCAGCTCGAGCCCGGCGCCGCCGACAGCCAGACCCTGCCGGACGCCGAAGCCGAGCGAAACGTCTTCCTCGCACGCTATACACGCGCCCGTTGAGGCCGCTCTTTCGCCCGCTCGCGCGAAACTCCATCGAGAGGTGGAACACACCGGGCCCGCTCGGCGTAGAATCCCCGAATGGACCCCCGAGCCAAAGCCGGTGAGGACGCGCTTGAAGACGCGCTCGACGAGCCGATCCCGTACAGCGGCGCGGTCCCGAGCATCGACGAGCTGGTCGCGGTTGGTGATGTCGACGGACTGATGGACCTCGGCGCCGCCTACCGAGCGGGCGTCGGCGTGGATCGCGACCTCTTCAAGGCACTCGAGTGCTTCGAGTCGGCGAGCACACTCGGCCACGCCGATGCGGAGTACCTGGTCGGCGTCGCGACGTTCAACGGTCTCGGCATCCACGCAGACCTCGCCGAGGGTGCCAAGCGCATGCGCTCGTCGGCGCAGCGGGGCAGCCTGCGGGCCAAGGTCTACGTGGCGAACCTGTACGAGATCGGCGTGCACTACGCGGCCGATGCCGAGAAGGCCGACGTCTGGTACCGCAACGTCGCGCGCGCCGCCGGCATCGACGACGACCCGAACACCGACGCGTACGAGCTGGCCATGGCGGAACTCGGATGCGTTCGGTTCTGCCTGGCGATGGTCGCGGACGATTCGCTGCCCAAGAAGGATCGGGCGTTCTATCTCAAAAAAGCCAAGGCCATGGGCTACGCGCACCGTCTCAGCGAGGCGAAGCGGCAGAGTCAGACGCCGGCGGCGGCTCCGGCGGAGCCGGCACCGACGCCCGAGAGCGCCCCGACCGAAGCCGCTGCGGCGGAGCCTGAGCCCGAGCCGAAGCCCGAGGCCAAGAAGCGACCCGCGCCGGACGCCGATCCAGCCGACGTCCCTGTTGAGCTCGGTTCACGCTGGACGTTCGGGGCCGGCGCGCTCTCCTTCCTTGTCGCCGCCTTTTTCGCGGCGGCGTCTTCGGGGGCGGCGTTCCTCGCGAACGAAGGTTCGCGTGCCTTGTTGCGCGCCGACCGGCCGTTGCCACAGATTGGCCACCACCACGAGATCGTCAGCTACGCCGTCCTCTTTTGCCTGGGCGTCCTGCCGGCTGCCGTGGTGTACCGCCCCAAGGTGGTGGCCATCGCGAGCGTGCTGGGCGTCGCTGGGGCGGTCGGCGGTTTCTACAGCCACGCAGCGCAGCCCCTGCTCTGGGACGCGTGGGCACAGTCCGGCGCCGCGGGGATGGCCTCGTTCCTCGTGGTCGCGCTGTTCCTCGGGTTGCTCGGCGGGACACGCTTCAAGGCCTGAGCGGAGGCGCGCTTCCTCGATTCGGGGCCGGCCAGCGTTCCAGCATCGTGGTAGGCTTCCGCTGGAGGTCGCGCTGGCTCGCCGCCGACATGCTTGGACGCTCAGCGATACACCGAGTCTGGCCGACGAAGCGGATTCGCACGCCGTGCGGGGTCTCGGGCTCGACGAGATGTCTGTCTTCTTTCAGCCGATCGTTCAGCTGGAGCGCGACCGCGTGTGGGCGGTCGAGGCACTGGCGCGTTGCACTCGGCCGCATTTCGAGGATCCTCAGGTCCTCTTCCGGGCCGCCGTCGAACAAGGCGCGACCGGCCGGCTGGGGCGCCTCATCCGCGAAGCGGCGTTTGAGCGCTGCGGCGGCCACCGGGTGTTCGTCAACATCCACCCCCACGAGCTGAGCAGCCGCTGGCTGGTTCAGCCCAACGACCCGATCGCATTTCACGAGTCAGGCGTGTACCTCGAGATCACCGAGACAGCAGCGTTCCAGTTCTTCGACCTCTGCCGGAGCGTGCTCCGCGAAGTGTGCGCGAGGACGGGGGCCCACCTGGTGCTGGACGACCTGGGCGCGGGGTACTCCAACCTCACGCGCTTTCTGGAGCTGGAGCCGTCCGTCGTGAAGCTCGATCGCGCGCTGATCACTGGGATGGACCGAGACCGCCGGCGTCAGCTGATGGTGCGGCACCTCAACGCGCTCTGCGAAGACCTCGGCGCGAAGGTGGTGGCGGAGGGCATCGAGACGGCCGACGAGCTGAAGGCCGTCAAGGACTGTGGCGTGAAGCTCGGGCAGGGCTACTTCCTGTCGCGGCCTGCGCTCGAGGCGCCGGAACTGAGGCGTCGCAAGTGACGGTCAAGCAGGACCGCGCGCCGGGCGAGGGGTACCTCATCGCCTGGTCGGGCAGCTTGAGCCCGGCCGAGCGGGATGCGCAGACCGCGCTCCGCAAAGACGGCGTACGGGTTGAGCAAGTCCCTGCGCCTCGCCTCTCTGCGACGGTGGCTCAGCGCGCCCCCGATCTCATCGTGCTCGCGCAGCAGGGTGAAGAGCGCGCCAAGCTGGTCGAAGCGCTCGCCGAGGTGCATCCCTACGTTCCGGTTGTGGCGCTCACCGACGCCGCCGACGCACGCCCGCAGCCGCGGGCTCGCTTCGGCATGGTAGCCCGCCTCGACCGCGACCTGCCGTTGCCCGAGTTGACAGGCGCCATCCGCGAGTTGCTCGACGGGTTCTCCCGGCGCTTGCCGCGCTGGCGTGTGCAGGCTGACCTCGACGACATCCCGCAGGTGGCGCGTCGTGCGGCGATGGCCGGACGGTCCGGGCTGCTTTCGGCGACCGGTGGCGGCGCCGTCGCGTTGGACAGCGACGGGCGTATCGGCCCCGACCCGAAGCTCTTCGTGGCGTCGCTGGTCGGGATCCCGGAGCTCGAGCTGACCCTGTACGAGCGCCCGCCCGGCTCGGTGCGGGTGTTCCGAGAGCCGCCCCCGGCCGCGCACGGTGACCTGACCCAAGCACGTGTCCTCCTGGTGGACCCCGACCCGTCGCGCTTCGCGCCGCTCGCCGAGGGCTTCCTCGAGTTCGAGGGGGTCAAGGTCGTCTCCTGTACGCCCGCGGCGCTCGCCGGGGAGCGCGCACTCGACCCGATGGCGATCGTGGTGTCCAGCGAGACCCTGCTCGAGCCGGCGTGCACTCCTCTGTGGGAGGACGCGCGGTTCGTGCCGGGCGGGTTGCTCGTCTTGGAGGGGGGGGCTCTGACGGCGCCCGTGGACAGCCTCGCTGCGTTCGTCGCGGGCTACGCTGCGCCCGAGCGTGCGGTGGTGCGCACCCTTCGCAAAGGTCAGCCGGTCGCCGCGCGCCTCGAGACGCTGGGCACGGCGCGGTGGCTCAAGGTGCTCGGTCAGTGCAGGAACGACGTGACGCTCCGTGTGTTCTCGGCGGCGGGACGTGCCCGCGTGGACCTCAGCGAGGGCAAGATCCAGGGGGCGTCCTTCCACCTCATCGATCGCGACGACGTCGAAGGGCGTGCGGCCGTGGAGATGCTGCTTCGCCTGCCCTTTGGCCGGGTGCTCGCCGGGCCGCCAGCGTCGCTGGCTCGCTTCGACGGAATGCGTCGCGCACGCCGGCCCAGCATCGTGGGGCGCATCGTCCCCATGGAGGTGCGTGGCGGCAAGATCATGAGCGAGGTGGTGGTCCAGCACACCGACGCCACTGTTCCGCTGTTCAAGGTACCCAAGCCCGTATCGCCGCCCGGCGGATTCGACGCCTTCGAAGAGGAGGAGGACGAGGCGACCCGCACGTACTCCTCGGATGCGATGGCGGAGCTGCGGGACAAGCTCGCGGACGACGCGGACAGCGAGGCGGAGCCGACCTCTCCGGCCGAGGAGGAGACGAGCGTGGCCGCCGCTCGGCGGGAAGACGCGGCGGAGACCGCCCCGGAGGCTTCGGATCCGAGCGCCTCTGATCCGCCTGCGTCTGATCCGTCCGTCCCGAAGCCGGCCATGTCCGAGCCGCCTGTCGCCGCCAGGACGTCCGACGCACCCGCGAAGAAGAAAAAAAAGAAGAAGGCCAAGAAGAAGACGGCCGCAACCGGGGCGAAAAAGAAAGCCACCAAGAAGCGTGCGTCGAAGCGCCCGCCTGGGGAGGCACGGAGCGCCAAAGCGAACGCCACCGGGTCCAAGTCGGCCGCGTCCGAGCGCAAGTCCGCACGCGGCAACAACGGCACCGCGCCGGCCAAGACCACCGAGGCGCGTCCCTCCCTGGACCGGGTGACCACGGAAGAGTCCGGCGGCCATCCGATGATCTGGGTGGCGGCAGTGATCGCGCTCGCGCTTGCGGGCTACGGCGTATACCGCCTGAGTCAGGCCGACGCGTCGTCGCATCCCCGAGCCCCGACCCAAGAGCCAACGGCCGTCCCGGCGGGGACCGCGCCGGAGGTCCCGACTCCGACCGTCCCCACCCAGGTGGTTCCGGACCCGCCTCCCGCAACCGATCCGCGGCCGCGACCCGAGGTCCGAGACCGTCGAGTGAACGAAGTCCCGGATCCGCCGCCGGAGACCGTCGAGGAGCCACCGGTGGCCGTGGAGGAGCCTGTCGAGACGCCCTCACAGGACCCCGTGCCCGAATCCGATCCCGCGGTGCCGCCGTCCTCGGACGAGCCGCTGCCTCCCGTGCCGACAACGTCCGCGGAGATCACCGAGCGCATTCAGGCGAGCGCTGCCGCGGCGCGCGTTCGTGACTACGCACGATCCGAGGCGCTCGCACGGTTGGTCATCGAGGCGTCTCCCCGCAACGCCCGCGCGGCCTACCGCATCGCGGTGGCGTCGTTCCGGCAGCGGCACTTCGACGAGGCGCTGGAGTGGGCCAGCAACGCCGAGACCTGGAACCCGCAGGATCCCCTTCCCGTCTCGCTTCGTGGCGACATCCACATGCGCCGCGGCAACTTCAACCGCGCGGCCGTGGCCTACCGGGAGGCGCTCGACATCGAGCCCCAATTCGGCCCCGCGCGTCGCCAGCTCGATCGCTTGCAAGCGCGCGGCATCGGCGTCGATTGATCGCGTAGGTTGTTAGCAGCCCGTTGAAGAACCGTTGCGGGACCCACCGCCCAGGCCGCCTGTCGCTCCTCCAACATCCTAAGGGATTCCGTCGTCACGCCCGCGGCCAGGACGGCGCGTCGCGTGCCCCAACCATCAACGTCGATTCTTCAACGGGCTGTTAGTTAGGCGCGGCTGTGTGCGGCGTAGTGGGCGGCGACCTCGTCGGTCGTGACCAGCACATCCGCGTCGAGCTGACGGAAGAACGCAGCCGCGGCGGCGCAGGCAGCGAGGGTGTCGGTGCCGGGCTCGGGCATCCGTCGCCACACCCAAACGGCTTCGTCTTGGGTCGCGCTGATGATCATGTCCGTGAGGTCCGGAGGACCCTCGGCTTTGACGGCGTCCGTGGCGTATCGGAGCGTCTGGTGTGCCAGCGCCAGCACGGCGAAACGCGGGTCGATGGCATCCATCGAGGACAGCCACTTGGCCTTGGTCGGCTTCATCTGGTTCAACACCGCGAGGAACGCGTTCACCGCGTAGACCGCCGCGACGCGACGACGCCGGGACCGAAGGTCGTCCAGGATCGCGACCGGGTCCGCCTTGCGGTCGCTCATGTGAAGCGCGATCACCTCGGTGATCAGTGCGACGTGTGACTCGGCAGCGTGCAGCGCCTCCCAGAGGAACAGGCCCTGGAGGTCCCGAGGGCGGTCCACCTGGAGCTGCTCGACAATCTCCGAGAAGGTCTGATCGGCAACCATGCGCTCGGCGAGAATGTCGGCCCACGCGCTCATCACCTGGTCGATCTCCGCCAGCCGCGCTTCCGCCCACGCCTTGTCTTCCCGGCTGCGTCGAACCTCGACCGGCGGGAGCAGTTCGCCCCCGCCCTTCTTCTTTGGCGCTGCCTTCTTTGGCGCTGCCTTCTTGGCTGCCTTCTTTGGCGCTGCCTTCTTGGCTGCCTTCTTTGGCGCTGCCTTCTTTGGCGCTGCCTTCTTGGCTGCCTTCTTTGGCGCTGCCTTCTTGGCTGCCTTCTTTGGCGCTGCCTTCTTGGCTGCCCTCTTTGGCGCTGCCTTCTTCTTTGACGTGGCCTTCTTGGCGGTCCCGTTCCGAGACTTCGCCGAGGCCGAGGACGCCTTCTTCGCGACCTTGCTGGCTCGCGGGGATTTCTTCTTCGAGGAGCGCGGTCCGACCGACATGGCGGCGAGCATGACACACCCGCCCCAATGCTCAATCGGGCGCCGGCGGGTCCTCGCTCGGGTCTGCCACCCATCGCCGCCCGTAGCAGCGGGGGTCACCCATCCGCGGCGCCGCGCGCACGATGGCGTGAAGGCGCCGGGCCTCGTGGGGTGGCACCCCAGCGTCGAGGAGCGCGAGCGCGACCGCGACCGCCTCGGGATCGACGGGGGTGCGCCGAAGCGCCTCGGCCAAGCGCCGGTGCAGCGGGACGCGGGCGTCCAGTTGGATCCGGGACAGCGCGTAGCAGAGCGGCGCGCGCTCCTCGGCGTCCGCCACCCCACTCAGCTGTGCCAGGAGTGCGGGTGTGAGCTCAGCGTCGCGTTCGGGAAAACGCGCGACCAGCGTCGACGCGATGCGAGAGACGGCGGGACCGCCACCGCGAGCGCGATCCAGCAGCCGCGGCAAGGCCTCCCGAACGGCGTCCAGCGCAGCCGCCGCGTGCTCGGATGGAGGCGCACCGCTGCGCGGGGGCGACTGCGCGGCGGCGCACACGTGTGAGACCCGTGTCAGCAGCGCAGCGGCTTGGGGGTAGCGACGGGTGGTCGCCAAGGTCAGCACGTACGGCAGGGCGCACTTCGCGTCCGGCAACACCCGGTCCCCCGACAGCAAGTGCGCCAGCACCGTATCGAGCGCTGCGAGACGATGTGCCGCGGCCGGGTCGGCCAGGCCGATCACCGTGCTCGAGAGCCCCTCCGACTCCGCGAGCAGCGACTTCAGCCATGCGTCCGGAAGCCAGCTCACGGAACGGCGCGGGCCTTCACGATCAGGTAGCGAAGCGGCGCCTCCACCGAGAGGTTCTCGATGGACAGGATGGAGCCCAGCGGAAGGTGAGCGACGTCCCCCGGGCCCAGCGGGACGGGCTCCCCGTCGATCACCGCGACCCCGTCCCCCTCGACGCCGATCACGATCTCGGGGAAGTCGGTCTGCTGGTGCCGTCCGACGGAGCCGCCCGGGTCGAGCTCACACGAGATCACCGCGCTGAACGGCTCCGCGCGCTGGCGACCCAACAGGTTCCACACCGTCACCGCGCCGTCGCCTCCGAAGAGCGCTTCGCGGCGGTCGCCTTTTCCCTTCTCGAGTCGCATGGCCCGACGGTACCCGGCCTGCCGGCGTCCGGTCCACGGGCACCTCTGCGACGTGTCGTGTCGTGCGCCGGTGCGTGCGGCGGCGCAGACTCCACGCATGGATTCCCGCGAAGCGAAAGACCAGGCCATCGCCCAGGCGGTCGTGGACCGATTCGAGCCTGAGCAGGTGCCGTTCCTGGCGGCGCTCGTCGAGCAGCCCAGCTGCAGTCGCGAGCCCGACGACGTGGAGGCCGCCGCTCGTCTGTTGGACGCTCGCGCTGAGGGGCTGGGCTTGTCGGTGGATCGCCGGCGGGTGCCAGGCGGCACGCACGCGGCGCACCGCCTCTATGGCAGTCCCGGCTTGGCCGCGGACGCGCCGACTTTGACGTTGGTGGGGCACATCGACACGGTCTTCGCGCGCTCGGCGGGCTTTTTCGGGTTCCGCCGGGAGGGCGACACGGCCTTCGGGCCCGGGGTGCTGGACATGAAGTCGGGTCTCAGCTCCATGTTTCTGGCCCTCGAGGCCCTCCGCGTCGCCGACCCCTCGTTCGCGCCGCGGCTCCGCATCCTCATCAACACCGACGAGGAGGTCGGCTCTCCGACCAGCGACGGGCTGATCGCGGAGGTCGCCCAGGTCACGCGCGAGGCGCTCGTGTTTGAAGCGGGGCGCGCCGAAGACCGGCTGGTGGTCGCGCGAAAAGGCGTGGGCAGCTACCGGCTGACGGCGACCGGCCGAAGCGCGCACGCAGGCCTGCACCACGCAGAAGGAGTCAACGCCATCGAGGCGCTCGCCCACGCGATCGTGCGGGTGGAGGCGGTGAGCGAGGTGGCGCGCGGGATGACCGCCAACGTCGGGCTGGTCGAGGGCGGCACCTCGTCCAACACCGTGCCGGACGAGGCCCACTGCACAATCGACTGCCGGTTCGAGTCGCCCGAGGACGGAGAAGAACTCAGCCGCAAGCTCGAGGGCGCGGTCGCCATGCCGCTGCCCCCTCATCTGTCGTCTGCGTCGCTCGCGTTGCGGGGGCGCCTGCATCGTCCCCCCATGCGGGCGACGCCGGAAAGTCGCGAGCTCGCTGCGCGCTACGGAGCGTGCGCCAGGGCCGCGGGGCTCGGGGCGGGTGAAGCGCCGCTGCAGGGCGGGGGCAGCGACGCCAACCTCTTCTCGGCGGCCGGCGTCCCGTCCATCGATGGACTCGGCCCCGCCGGCGCGGGCATCCACCGCACGAGCGAACGCTGCAACCTCACGAGCCTCCAGCGCCGCACGGTCGCGCTCGCCTGTTTCCTGTCCCGCGCCGCCGTTTGATCCGGGGGTCGTCGGACCCCGCTCAGACGCACCCCTCCGGTCCGCACACGAGCGCGTCCGGGATCGCGTCGGCCGTCTTCTTCTGGTCGGCGAGGACCTGGTCGAACACCCGATGGAACGCCTCGGGCGGCTGGGCACCCGAGACCGCGAGCCGTCCCTCGAAGACGAAGAAGGGCACGCCTCGGATGCCGAGCTGGGCGGCCTGCGTCTCGTCCTGCCGCACTTCGGCGCTGTAGTCGTCGGACGCGAGCACCCCCGCCGCCTCGTCGGAGTCCAGCCCGACGTCTCCGGCCAGGCGGGCCAGCGCCGCCACGTCGCTCATGAGCTCGCCCTCGTTGAGGTACGCCCGGAACAGCCGCTCCTTGAGGGCGTCCTGCTTCCCCTTTCCCGCCGCCCAGTGCAGCAGCCGGTGCGCCTGGAACGTGTTGCCCGCGCGCAGTTTGTCGAAGTCCATCTCCGCGCCCACCGACGCGCCGGTGACCGTCATCTGCTCGATCATCGCGGTCGCCCGCTCGACCGGCATGCCGTACTTTTTCGCCAAGCGCTCCGCGGTCGTCTTTCGGTTGTCCAGTTCGGGCGGCGCGCTCGGGTCCAGCTCGAACGAGTGCCACACCACCTCGGCCCCCTCGATGCCCGCGTGCGTCTCAAGGGCCGTCTCCAGGCGTCGTTTCCCGACGAAACACCACGGGCAGGCGATGTCGGACCAGATGTCGATGCGGAGCTGCGTCATACCGCATGACTAGCGCCGAATGCGGCCGCGTCGAGGGCGAGCTTTACGGAACTCTTGCGGTCTCTCTCCGGGATCGCCGCTATACCGAGACGATGTCCGATGCCTTCTCTCGCCGCGACTTCTCCAGTCTGCTCCTGACCGGAGGCGCCGGCATGCTTCTCGGTTTCGTCTCCTCGCGCGCGCACGCCGATGACCAGCCGCCGTGCCCGGTCACGCCGCGCATCGTCGCGCGGCTGGAGTCTTCCGGGCTGGAAGTCGAGCTGCATCTCCGCAATGCACGCGCGCAGCCCGTCTTGGTGCCGCGTGGTCAGATCTCGATGTCGGGGACGCTGCATGCGGGTGGCCGGAGCTATTCGATCGCGTCGATGAGCGACACCTACTCGGAGCGCGCGATCTACAGCCGCGTAGGGCCCGCCCGCGCGCCCGCGCTCTCGCTGTCGCCGGACGTCGAGGGCCACTACGCGACATTCCAAGGGCCGGTTCCCGACGGCCTTCGTGGACGCGGCCGGGGTCGCGTTCAACTGGTGGCCCGTCGCGCGCCTGCCCTGTTCGGAGGGCCTGCGGACGCGGCGCCGGTGCACCGCTTGGCCGAGCTGCGAGTGCAGGGTCACGTCCGCTACGCGCTGTAGCCGCCGGACTTTACGAAGCTCTTGCAGTTCACCGCGGAACGGTGCGCTACACCTTCTTCCATGACCGACGCCTTCTCCCGCCGCGGATTCGGAAGCCTCCTGCTCACGGGGGGCGCAGGGCTGCTCTTGGGCGCCACGCCCGCCTCCGCGCGTCGCGCGGTACGGCCGATCGCAGGTCGCATCGCGTGTGCGCTGACGTCGTCGGGGCTGGACATCGAGCTGCATCTGCGCGCGCAGCGCCGGGCCCCCATCCTGCTCGAGCGACACCGCGTGACGTTGGCCGGCCGCCTGACAGCCGGAGGTCAGTCGTACACGATCGCGGCGATGAACGATCGTTTCCCCTCCCGGGGGAGGGTGATGCGCGCAGGACCGACGCGCCCGGAGATGGTGAGTCTCGGCGAGGAAGAGCTCCACTACGGGACGTTCCACGCGCCCACTCCGGTCGGCCTGACGGGCCAGGGTCAGGGGCATCTCGTGCTGAACGCGACGCACGTGCCGTCCAGCTTCTCCGGCCCAGAGGCGACGTCGTCGCTGCACCGCCAGCTGGGACGCCTGGTGCTTCGAAGCCGCTTGAGGTTCGCTCTTTGAGCCTGCCGCGAGGTACCGACGACGCGGTCGCGTGGCTCCTCGGAGATGGACACATCTCGCTCCTGGACACCGCCGGTCGTCCCCTCGGTGAGCGCGCGTCGCCCCTCTATCCTTCCTGCCCGCGGGAAGAGCGGACCGTGTCTTTCGGCGATCTGCGTGACCCTACCGGACTGCCCGCGAACATCGCCGCGCTGCGGCAGGTTGCGGGTTACCTGAACCACAACCTCGGGGCGTTCTCGAGCCTGTACGGGAGCCATCCGTCCGACCACGCTCGGCTCCGTGCACGCGCGGAGGCGATGTGCCTCGCCGCTCCGCTGAGCGCGCTCCGCATCAACGAGGACGACGCACGAGTGGCCGTCGACGAGCGGCACGCGTCGGCGTTCAAGCTCTGCCTCGGCTTCCGGGAGATGCAGAACGAGGCGCTCCTGCAGGGGCGAGACGATGCGGAGGCGCCCGTGCAGATCGATGTCGTGATGGAGCGGTTGGCGACCGAGCCGCTCCTGGTGGGGGACGCGCAGGTGTGCGCCGGCAGCACCAAGCAGATCGAGCTCGTCCTCCGTGCGCTCCTGGAAGAGCCCACAGAGGAGCGCCTCCCCGCCGCGTGGAGGCTGCTGAGGGAGCCGTGGTTCGAGGTGGCCGTGTCCTCGGTCACCACCCTCCACGACCTGGCGGCGCTCGCGGCCAGCACCGCGCTCGCGCTGTTTGAGCAGGGCGTGGACGACGACGACGGCGCGGTCAGCTCGACCCTCGCGACCTGCGCGCGCGGCCCACGCGTCAGTCAGGCGCTGCGTGCGCGAACCGACGGTGCTCCCCTCCGGGTCACGTTGCTTCATCGACCGGATGCCGTGCCCGAGCCGGTCCGGGCGATGGTCGAGGCGATCGCGGCGCGGCTCAACCGTGTGCCGCTCCCGAGCCTGACTCAGCTCGACGCCATCTTGCTGGAGCACGCGAGACCGGTGGCCGACGCGCTCATGCAGTCACTCGGTCGCGAGTCCGCACCGCCGCTCCGACTCCAGGCGTTTCGCGCCGCCTGCGGTCCTTGAGCCGAAACGACAAGAGCCGCTCCTCTGCGAGAAGCGGCTCTTCATGCGGAAAGAAAGCGCGGGACTTCAGAGTCCGTCGAGCGCGCCACCCAGGTCGGGTCCGCTGCTGCTCGAGCTTCCGCCGCCGCGCGGGCGACGTGGGCGGTTGGCCCGGCGCTGCGCCTCGAGCCGGCGGGCGTTCGCCTCGCGCTCGGCGGCCTCACGCGCATCCTCCTCGGCCCGAAGGGTGGCTGCTTCGCGCTCCGCCTCGGCCCGCGCGCTCGCGGCGGCGGCGGCCTGCTGCTCATGCTGTGCGGCGAGCGCGTTGGCGGCTTCCCGCTCCGCTTCGGCGCGCTCGGCGGCCTGCCGGATCGCAGCTGCGTTGGCGTCCTGCTGAGCCAGCATCGGCGAGATCACCCCGACGTAGATGCCGACGCACGCGATCGCCACGAAGATCAGCGCGGCGGGAAGCAAGGCCGGATGCAGCCCTTTGCGCTTCTTGGCGATCTCGCGGGCGCGAGCCTGCTCCACCTCCAGCAAGCGGGCCTGCTCAGCCAGGCGCTCGCGCTCCTCGGCCTCCAGCTTGATTCGCAGCTCGCCCTCTTCGCGCTTGCGACGGATGGCGTCCTGCTTGGCCTGCTCCTCGCGCTCCGCGGCGAGGCGGGCCTCTTCGGCTTCGCGCGCGATGCGCTCTTCCTCTTCACGCTTGGCGCGCTCTTCGGCTTCTCGCCGCTCGCGCTCCTCCTCGACCTTCCGGTTGCGCTCGTCCTCCTCGGACTGGACGCGCTCCTCCTCCAGGTTCATCAGCTCCTTGAGGTTGAAGAGGACGGACGACTCCTTCTGGTCGGACACGAGCAGGCTCCCTTTCGAGGCGTTGGCTTTCGAGGCGTTCACGCCGTTTCTCGACGTGATGGCGGCCGCGTCCACTCACCTTCGCGAGCGGAACGCTTGAGGATGCGGCGCGGAGCGCCACGTTTCAACCAGCATACAGAGGTTTTCTGGCGGGGTAACCTTGGGTGCCATCGTCATTTCCCTCTGGAGCGGCCTCCTCGCTTCCGTGGCAGCTGCCAGATCGGTACCCTCCCAGCATGTCCGACGAGCCCACTCCGCCTGTCCGCCCCTTCCGGGCGAGCATCCGCCAGACCTACGCGCTCGCGGACCGACAGCTGTTGATCCTCGAGCAATATGAGGGCGATGTCGGCCCCGGCGACACGCTCGTGCTCACCGTCGGCGACACCTCGATCGATGTGCTCGTGCGCGATCTGGCCTGGGGGAGCGCGTTCAAAGCAGACGAGCCGCCCCTGACGCTCATCATCGATCCCATCGACGGTGAGCAGCCGGAGAGCGGCGCGTCCTTGGCTTCGAAATAGTCGCGAGCCTGGCTCAGAAGGCGGCCGGCGCGCTGGCTTCGCCCGCCTTCGTCTCGGGAGTGGGGGTCGGTAGCTCGGTGCTCGGGTCTCCCTTCGCGGCGGACTTGCCCCAGCGCTTGCGGCCGGTGATCTGCATCATCACGAACAGCGTCATCACGGCGCCCACGGTGATGGCCAAGCCGGTGAACCCCTCCCACATGAAGGTGTAGGAGAAGAGCACGAGGTACAGCAGCTGGCTGATGCCGATGTGCTGGAGCGCGAACCGCCAGCCCGTGAACAGCCGTGCGTAGCTGACGACGAGCAACACCGACACGCCCGCCGCGATGCTGAACGACGCCCCAATGGCGAGGTGGTCGACCAGGTAGGCGAACAGGAGGTGGAAGGCGAAGAACGAGCAGCTGATGAAGAAGTAGTGCATCGGGTGCAGGTCCACCTTCCGCGCCATCGATAGGATGCCGACGACGAAGAAGAAGAAGAGCATGCCGACAGGCGCGAAGAACGTGATGCGCGCCGCGAGCGGGCCGGGGTTGAGCCGCTGCGGCATCTCGATGCCGATAGGGCGGCTCGCGATCGAGCTGTCGAAGTCCCACTGCCCACGCCAGCCATCGGACGTCTCGCCGTGTTCGGTCGGGCTGACGGTGCCCGCCGGGAAGTCGACCTCGTCGAAGTCGGTCTCGACGCTGAGGTGGAAGTCGGTGATGCGCGTCGATCCCTCCGCCATCCGGTACTGCCAGCGCTGTGTGCCTCGGCTCTGGTAGGCCACCTCGAACGTGGTCGCGCCGGGGGCCATCGTGGCTGTCCACGTCGCGGCTTCGCCCCCGATCTCGAACGGGACGAGCTCACCGGATGCGTCTCGCACGCTGAACCCGTCGAACACGGCGCTCTCGCCGCTGCCCGAGTAGGACCGCCACGCGCTGTTGACCAGGCCCATGCCGCGGGAGAGCGGGAAGCGGAACGTCACCTCTTGGGGCTCGTCTGTCGGGTTCTCGAAGCGGTAGCGCCCGGTGAGATCGACCGTGTAGGTCGGGTACCAGTTGAGTCCGCGCTGCCGGTGCTCGAGCGCCAGCTGGGCCTCGATGTCCGAGCCTGTGAGGGGGATGACGGGGTTGCTCACCTGCTCGACCTCGCGGGTCACCTGCCGGCGTGTTCCGTCCGTGTCGGTCTCGGTCTGGACCTGCTCCACCGTCTCTTCGAGGCGGTAGCTCGCGGTCGGCTGAAGCTGCTCGGTCGGCGGGCCCCAGAGCTGTTGCACATCCGAGTCGCCGGTGACCTCCGAGCCCTCCGAGCGAACGAGCAGGGTCGAGCCGAGGATCACCCACGCCAGGCTGCAGAATCCCCACACCGCACCGATACCGATAATTCGCTTCATCTCGTTGCCTCCGGTCCTTGTTGTGGCTCGCCGGGGTCGCAGTCTCGGGGACCGGGGATGGCGAGTTGGGGGAACGGATGTGGCGAAGTTGTGGCGGGCGCCTCTCGCGGCCCGGGTTTGTTACCTTTTCAGCATGCGTCGTCGTTTGTTTGTGACTGCCTTCGCGCTCGCGCTTCTCGCGCCCGCGTCCACCCAAGCCCGCTGCAGGGCCGTCTCGCTCGCCCAGGACGCGCAGGAGAGTGCCTTTGTCGTGGAGGCCGTCGTGGAACAGGCCGGGGCGACGGCGCGCTTTCGCACCACCGTGGTCTGGAAAGGCGGCGATTCGGCTCCTGCCGGGTTCGAGCTGAGCGCACGCCGAGGCCGGGCCCAGTGGGCCTGGTCCGAGTCCCGCGCCGAGGGCCGCACGTTCCTCCTCTTCCTCCGGCCCACCCCGTCGGCGGGCTTCCAGGTCATGCGATGTGGTGCGACGGGAGAGATCGACGAGCCTCAGCGCCGCGCACTCCGTGATCTGGGACTGCGTGAACGGGGCACGGAGTGATGGACGCACTTTGGCTGGGCCTCGCCGTGCTCATCTTGAGCGGCCCGCTGCTCGTGGCTCTCGTGGCCTTCCGCCGCCGCTCCGCCCCCGATGACACCGTGGCGCTGCGCTTGGCGGCTGCCCTCGACGGCACGCCGCCCGAGCTCGTCGACCGCGCTCTCATGGGGCTCTGTCACCGCGTGGCCTTCCGCTGGGACGATGCCCCGCACGAGCTATGGATCGGCGAGCACGGCGGCATGCTGCGACGGAACGACGCCCACGCCGGCCACGCCGCGCGCCTGTTCTCAGCGGCCCGGCAGGGTCGCGCGCAGGAGGACTATCTCGGCGGTCGTTCGCTCATCCCGGACGCCGACGGTTGGACGGTCGTGCACGGTGAGCCGGGGTTGCGCGGCTGGGAGACCCGCATTCCAGCTGGCTTCCGTGACTCGCTCCGCGCCGCCCAGATCGACTCCGTGGCGGTGGATCGCACCCACGTCTCTGTGTACGTGGCGCCCGTCGACCTGAACCGGGTGGAGGCGGTGCTGTCTCGGTTGTCCGAGCTGGCGGTGAGCTTCCACACGTCCTGAGCGTCCGCTGGCGCGGGTGACGCGCGGGTGTCAGGGTGGCCGCTTCCCCCGTTTCTGAGGCCCCCCATGCCTGGGGGTAAGAGGTACCCCGCATGAAGCTCCATCTTTCCTACGCCTCCTTGGCCCTGATCTTCCTCGTTGGCTGTGGCGACGACACCCGCACCGACGCCGGCATGCCGGGAACCGACTCCGGCATGATGATGATGCAGGACGCCGGCACCCCGCCGACCACGGACTCCGGCCCGACCGACGCGGGGCTCCCGCCGGTCCTCGACGCGGGCCCGCCCGACACGAACGCGAGCATGCGCAACGAGGCGGCCAACGACGCCATCCGCATGACCGACTGTGGCTGCGACATGGGCGTGTTCGCCACGGCGGAGCAGTGCGCTGCGTTCAACGACTCGGACGTCGCGGCGACCTGCGCCGACATGGCCTACGACACGCACTTCGCCACCGTGGGCGCGTTCTTCACCTGCCAGGCGCAGATCAACGAGGACTTCCAGACCTGCTTCGCCGCGGCCGCGTGCGACGACGACGCGATCGAGGCCTGCGAAGCCGCGGCCGGTGCGTTCAGCTGCCCGACGGTGAGCGAGGCGGACGCCATGGCGTACCAGACGACGCTCGAGACCTGCCTCGAGACGATGGTCGTCGGTCCCGCCGGCGCGTGCCCGGATGACTCCGGTGCCATCAACACCACGGGCGCGAGCGTGTTCATGGGAACCACCGTGGGCGCCGGCACCGACCTCGATGCCCCCACGGACTGCTACGAGATCGAAGGCGGCGGCGGCTCGCCCGAGCGCGCGCTCCGTTGGACCGCGCCCGCGGCCGGCGAGTACACCTTCGACACGATCGGTTCGGACTTCGACACGGTTCTCTACCTGCTGAACACGTGTGAGGATGCCACCGCCGTCGCGTGCAACGACGACATCGGCGCCGAGGACTTCCGTTCCTCCCTCACCGCCACGCTCACCGAGGGCCAGGAAGTCCTCGTCGTGGTCGAGGGCTTCGCGTCGACCAACGCGGGCAACTTCGTGGTCAACATCACGCCCCCCGAGTGATGCGCGCTTCCACGCTCCCCTGAAGAAGGCGGCCTCCGGGTCGCCTTTTTCTGTGCGTTGAGCTGAACTCCGATCACCTCGACGCGGTGCTCGATTCGGCGGCGAGTTGCTTCGGCCACCGTGCGGCGTCGCGTCGCCCGACTCGGCGCAGCTCCTCGATGGCGCGCATGCGCTTTTCGGGGCTCATCGTACGGACGCCGTACAGCGTCGTTTGCCGCACGGGAGAGAAGCCGACGAACCGAAGGGTGCCGTTGACAAACGCGGCGTGCACCGCGCGCCGGTGCCACAGGCCGTACCACCAACGGGGGCTGTCCATCGTCGTGACCACCCTCGAGGAGCGCCGGGCGAGCAGCGGATCTGGCAGCGCTCCATCGGTGTAGCGAAAAGCCCAGCCGGGGAGGAACGTGCGGTCGATGAAGCCCTTTAGCAGGGCGGGTGGGCCAACCCACCAGGTGGGAAAGAACCAGACAACGTGCTTGGCTTTCTCGATTCGCCGTCGTGCGTCGACCAGGTCGGGTTCGAGAGGCTGACCTTCGTCGAAGCCGGCACGGAGCACCGGATCGAAACGGAGATCGGCGAGCCCGAGTCGGTCGATGTCGGCGCTCATGCGAGCGCCCTCGGCGTAGGCTTCGGAGAGCGCCGCGCCGAAGCTGTTGGGGTTGGGATGTGCGTTGATGACCAGAATCATGCGCTCAGTCTGTGTATTCCTGTGTGCATGAGTAGGGCGACCAGATCAGCTCTTGTATGCTCTGATGCATGGCACGGTGGGATGACGTTCGCCTCTTTCTGAGCTCCGCCCGAGCGCGGAGCTTCACCGCCGCGGCGGTAGAGGAGGGCATCGAGCAGTCTACGATGAGCCGTCGGATCGCGGGGTTGGAGTCCCGTTTGGGTGTGCGGTTGTTCGACCGCGCCCCCCGGGGACTCGCGCTGACCCCGGCGGGGGAGCGCCTCTTTCAGCGAGCTGAGCGGGTCGAAGCCGAAATGCAGGGTCTCGAGGACGAGGCGAGCGGGGAGGAGACACGCGTCTCGGGTCTCGTCCGGCTCGCGCTGACCGAAACCGTGGCGGTGCACGTCGTGGTGCCGCATGTGCTTCCGCTCCTCCGGGACCGCTACCCAGAGCTGGAGGTCACGCTCCTGACCAGCTACCGCAACGCCGACCTGGTGCAGCGGGACGCGGACCTCGCGCTTCGCTTCCAGCGCCCGGACCGCAGCGACCTCGTGCACCGACGCATTGCGCGTCTCGAGACGGCGGTGCTCGCGAACCGCGCCTACGCCGAGCGCCGTCGCCCGGATGAGCTGGACTGGATCGGCCTCGGGATGCCCGGCGTGGACGCGCCCGAGTCCCGCTGGGTTGCCGCCCACGTGGGGCGCCCTCCGCGCTTCTCGACGAGCGGCTACCTTACCCAGGTGGAGATGGTGCGAGTCGGCCTCGGCGTGGCGGTGCTCACGCGATCGTGGATGCAGATCGATCCCGACCTCATCGCCCTGGACCTCGGCCTGCCCAAGACCCCGCCCATCGACCTTCACCTCGTGGCGCACGCCGCACGGCGGAAGATCCCACGCATCGCCGCGGTCTGGGACGTACTTCAGGAGGTCGTAGGGGAACTGTAGGCGCCGGGTGTCGGGTGAGACGCCCTCACCCTGGGACGAGCTGCCAGCGCAGGGTGTAGCCGGCGTGCTCGCTGGTGGCGTCCTCTTCGCAGATGATCGTCACGACTTCACCGTTGAACGGGGTCTCGCCCATGTCGTAGCGGCACATGCCGATGACGTCGTCGAACGTGGTGTCTTCGTCGAACATGTCGAAGCGGAGGAACGCGAGGATCTGAGCCGCCGTGACGCGCTCCGAAAGCGTGGTGCTCGTGCCGCCGTCGGTCCAGTCCGGCGTGAGTGTGTTGTCGATGGTGGGCAGCGTCAGCGGGGTGGCGCCCGCGCTGCCGACGCGGAGCTGGACGTACGGGTCGGCCTCACCGGCGCCGATGCCGTCCCAGTTCGAGCCGCCGAAGGCCGTGTCGGGGACGACGGCGTCGAGGAGCGACACCTGCCACTCGGATGCGGGGTCGACGCCGCAGCCGCTGTCTCCGCAGGTCTCCCACGTCTCGCACGTCGTGCATGCTCCGCCGGCCGTGCCGCACGCGGCGGGTCGGTCGCCCATGACGCAGATGTCGTCCATGCAGCAGCCCTCGCAGTTCCCGGGTCCACACGCCACGGGCCCGCCTTCGCATCCGGTCGCTTCGCAGTTGGCGCCGAGCGCGCACGCCTCACAGGCCACGCCGCCCTGGCCGCACGCGGCGAGCGACTCCCCGCTGAGGCATTGGTCTCCATCGCAGCAGCCCGCGCAGCTGGTCGCGTCGCAGCCCTCGCCGCCGCCGCCGTCCCGCATCCCGCCGTCCGTCGGGCCCCCGCCGTCCGCGCAGACGTCGCGGCAGGCGAGGTCGTTGCAATCGGTGAACCCGTTGGCGTCGTCGTCGATGCCGTTGGCGCAGTCGGTCTCCGTAGGTCCAGGGTCGCAGCCGAGCGCGAGGCCAACACTGAGGCAGAGCGCGACAAGAACGAGCGCGCGCTTCGACGAGGTCCCCGGGGGCAGCATGCTCTCTGTTTACCACGCGGCCGCGTCTCGGACCGCGACGTCGCGTTCGACGTCGGCCCTGGGAAGTGGAAGGATCCGTCCATGGGTCGACCCCTGCTCTTCGCCGTCCTCCTCCTCAGCTTCGCCAGCCCCGCGTCCGCGCAGGACCTCGGGGCGCGCGTGACCCCGGGCGGGCTCGACACCCTCACCCACGTCGCGCTCGACCGGATCCCGGCGGTGTACTCCATCGAGCGGCTCGACCCGGTGCTGTTCGACTGCCCCGGTGACGACATCGTGGCGAACATCCCGCCCACCGACGTGAACCTCGCCTTCCGCGACCTCGACGTACGGACGGACGACGGCCTCGTGGTGGTCAGCGCGGTGCTCGACATCGACGTCGCCAACACGATCCAGATCAACAACGTCAACGCGTGCTTCGGCTCCGCGCTCTGCGACGTGAGTGCCAACCTCGACCGGATCGGCATCACCGTGGAGCTCGCCGCGATGACGCTCGAGGACGGGGGCATCGGGTTCGAGGGGGCGTCGGTCGACCTCGCGCTCGCGTCGGAGGATCTGGCGATCGACTCCGTTGGGTGCGCGGTTGGCGACGCCGCGACCTGGCTGTTCGATGCGTTCGAGGACTGGGCGCTGGAGCTGCTCACGCCACGTCTCGAGACGGCGGTCTCGCAGCAGCTCGCGGCCACGCTGACCACGCTGTTCGCCGACACGGTGCAGCTCTCGCTCGAGCTCGAGGGCTTCAACCTCGAGGGCCGGCTCGAGTCGCTGGACCTCAGCCGCGAGCTCGGCGTGACGCTCGGGGGCGACCTCGACGTGGAGTGGCGGAGCGCGCGCATCAACAGCGGGCCGGCCCCGGAGACGCAGGCGCCGGAGGGCACCGCGTTGCCGGCCGACTTCGTCGGGGACTTCCAGTTTGCGTTGACCGACCGCCTCGTCACGGAGGCGCTCTACGAGGCGTGGAGCGGCGGCCTGATGCGCCGGCTGCTCGCGGACCAGAGTCTGTCGGTCGATCTGGCGGGCGACGGCGCGGCCAAGCTCATCGGCCTCGACGACGGCATTTCGCTCGACGTGTCCTTCGACATCGAGCAGCCGCCATCCGCCCAGTTCGGGCGCAGCGGGGACAACCTCGCGGAGCTTACGCTCGGCGGGTTGCACGTGACGGTCGTCGCCACCCCGCCGGAAGGCCCGATCAGCACCATCGAGGTGTTCGCCGACGCACGCGCCGCTGCGACGCTCGCCATCGATCCGGCGCTCGGCGGGCTGTCGCTCGATGTGACGGACCTGTCGCTCGACTCGATCCGCATCGACACCGCGGGCGAAGACATCGAGCTCAGCGGCGCGCGGCTCGAGCGCCTCATCACGAGCACGGTGGCGCCGATGTTGTCCGGGCGACTCCGGGGGCTGCCCGTGGCGCCGGGGCTACAGCCCGTGATGGGCACCTTCGTGCACGTGCGTTCGGTCGAGAGCGCCGGCGGCTGGCAGCGCGTCGGCGCCGATCTGGTCCTTCCCAACCCTGACGATGTTGTGCCCCCGGAGACGTCGTTCGTGATGCCGGCCGACCTTTTGGCCGAGGGCACGGCGGCGTTCGAGGTCACCGGAACCGACGACGACTCCCCCACCGATCTCTTGCGCTACCGCGCCTGGCTCGACGGGACGCCGCTCGACATGGGCACGCCATCCGGGCTGCGCACGATCCGGTTCGACGTCACCGCGGGCGAGCACACGCTCGAGGTGGCGGCCGTCGACCTCAACGACAACCGCGACCCGACCCCCGCGGCGCACTCCTTCACGGTCGATGGCACCCCACCGGAGCTGGTGCTGACCGAGCAGCCGGAGCCGATTCTGACCGGGCCATCGGTGACCGCCGCCTGGATGGCGACCGACTCGGGCGGCGATGTACGTACGCGCTGGGTCATCCGCGAGCTGCAGGAAGACGGCATGGCGGTCGTGGTGCAGGAGGCACCGTTCATGGGGGCGACCGGCACGCTCTCCGTCGCGGCCGACGCGCTCCAGTCGAACTCCTTGTTCGAGCTCGAGGTCATCGCCGAAGACGCGGCCGGCAACCTCACCTCCGTGACCCGCGGCTTCGCCACCATGGGCGGCGGGGGCTGCAGCGTCAGCCTGGGTCGCCGGCCCGCACCGCGCTGGCTCGTCGTCGGACTGCTGGGGTGGGCGCTCGCGGTGCGCCGTCGCCGAGCCCGCTGAGCGACAGATCAAAGACCGTCGATCAATCAGCGCGGCGCGCGAGCAGGTTGAGCGTGGCCTGCCCACGGCCGGGAAGCACGCGGACGTGGACGCGGACACGCCGCACCGCGCCGGCTTCCGGAAGAGGCAGCGCGTCGGATTGCTCGCCGGCTGACACCACCTCCCGCGGCCGCATCTCCGCGGCTTGGTCGAGGTCGTGGAACTCGAACCGCACGCGGTCGATCGCGATGCGTCGCCCTTCGGCCTGGAAGCGGAGCGACTCGACCGCCCCCTCGCTTTCGTCGACGTGCAGGATGACGGTGCCCGTCCGGACGTTCATCCGATAGGCCAGCAGCGGCCAGTCGGGGTCCACGGCGGGGATCTCCTCCGCCGGAGGCTCGGCGGCCGGCGGCTCAGCGGCCGGGGGCTCCTCGTCCGATGGCGTCGTGGCTTCGTCCGAAGAGGGCGGCTCAGGCGCGGGATCGGAGTCTTGCGCCGACGCGGCGGCCGGCGCGGCCAGGATGAGAGACAGGCCGAGGGAGGTGAACCAATGCTGCATGTTTACAGTATATGCGCGATCGCAGCGTGAGTCCAAACGTGAGCTCCTTTGAATCCCCGGCCCAGAGCGTCCAGAGTGAGGTGTGCTCCAAGAGGCGACGGACCGCGCGGTGGCGCGAGGTGCGCTTGTGCTCACGCTCGCGGCCGGTTCGACAGGGCCGCTCGTGGCGCACGTCCTGCGCTACGGCCGCGCGCCGGCCGCGTTCAGCAACGTGTTGTACCTGTTGTGGGGGCTCGTCTCGACGTCGGTGCTCGTGGGGATGATGGTGCTGGTCGGTCTCGCGGCGAAGCAGCGCGCGAATCGCGCCCTGCTGATGTCGGGCGGCCTCCTCGGCGTCGTCAACGTGGCCTCCCTGGCCATCGTGGAGGCGCTCCAGCGGTCCAACCCGTACGGCATGGATCTCGACACCCTGTTGCAGATGGCAAGCGTGGTTGTCGGCCTCGGTGCCGTGGTCGGGTTCGTCTATGCCCTCGCGCTCATGCCCGCCGTGATCTGGCTCCGTAAGATTCGCGCGCGCCCCACGTGTGAGAGCGCGGTCGCGGTGCGCTCCACGGTGGGCGCGTACCTCGTGATGATGAGCGCCTTCTTCTTCTGGTTCGGCGCCGACCCGTGGATCATGGGCGCGGCCGCCGTCGGGTTCGTCATCGGGTTCATCGCGGTGCTCTCCGCGTACCGCAAGAACCGCGCGCTCCTCCTCATGGCCGGCGGGGGAGACCCTCGGTACGTCCGTGTGGCCGCCTCGTCGGTGGATGGGCTGGACCCGCATCTGCCTCCCCTGTTCGCCGGCGTCAGCGATCAGCCCGAGTACCTCTTGATGCGGCTCGAGGGACGACCGGACTCCCCGTACCGCGGCGGCGTCCAAGGGGTGCCCTACGCCCGCGTCGATTGAGGGGTCGTGTCCGACGGCTCGCACCGCGCAGGCGACCGATCACCCGGAGGCGCGTGCAACCGCGCCGTCCTGCCGCACCTTGGTCGAATGAGCGGCGGCCTTGCAGCGAGAGAGATCAAATCTGCACGCGCCGGGAATCTCTGTGCGGCCCGGAGGGTCCTCACCCGCATGGGTGGGGTGCGCGGATGAATCAGCAATCGGTTTTCATCGGCGTCGGGGTGTTGGCGTTCCTCGCCGGGACCCTCGGTATGCTGCCGATCGTCGGCCTCACCCACATCGCCTTCGGCCCGCGACTGGTCGCCAGCCCCGACGCGCTGGTGGCGTCCTGGCTCTCGACCAGCGCGTTGATCGGCCTGAGCCTGCACATGAGCCTGCCGCACCGCGTCCGGGCGCTGTCTCGGCTGCTTCGGTCGTCGTGCCTCGCGGGGGTCTGCAACGGCGTGTTCGTGAGCGGTGTGCTCTTCTACGACGCCGGCTGGCGCGAGGGGTTCTTGGTCGTCGCCCTGATCGCCGCGGTCGTCGGCGGGGGCCTCGGGCTCGCCATGGGGGCACTTCTGCATCTGCCACTGATGGCGCTGCGGCGCATCGTCGACCGTCCCACTGGAAGCGACGCGGTTGGCTGGCCGTCGTGACTGGCCCTCGTCGCTCCGTTCCGTTGCGAAACCGCGCACATCGATGACGGCGCGTTCCGCGATGAGCCGGATGGGTGCTCGCATGGGTGGATTGAGCGGCTGGAGTCGGCAGACTCGTCTCGGGGTCGTCGTGCTCGCGCTCCTCGGGGGGCTCATCGGCCTGGTTCCTAGCGTGACGCTGCACCTGATGGGGCTCTCGCCGACCCTCGCCATGATCTATCTCGGCGCCTCGTTCATCTCGAGCGCGAGCGTCGTGTTCCTCGCGTACCGCGCGGGTGCCGACAGCCAAGGGAAAGCGCCGTACACGCTCACCATGCTCGGCCTGGGCACCTTGAACGGCGGCTTCTCGGCGGTGCTTCAAGGGGGGCTCTCCGGCGAGTCGGACTTCGTGCTCGTGATGGGCTTGGTCGGGGCCTTCGTCGGGGGTGTGATCGCGGTCGTGTACGCGATCGGGTTCTGGCCTGGGATGCGCCTCGTCCAGGAGGTGACCGCGCACCCGACGCGCCACGACGGCACGTGGATGCGCCAGGTCGTCGGCCTGACGTGGACGGTCGCGGGGCTCCTCCTGATGGCGGCGATTCGAGCCCTCACGGCGATCCCCGACGTCGACGAGACCCCACCGCTCTTGCTCCCGCTCGGGGTGCTGATCTTCGGTGTGATGGTCGTGTCCGTGGCGGTGGTCGAGCGGCTCCGCCTCACGCGCATCGCGGCCGGGACCCACCCCGGCTTTTCACGGGTGACGGCTGAGTCCCTCGGCGCCGACGCCGAAGGCCTGCCGCGCTTGCACCCGGGCGTCTCGCACGAGGCAACACACATCGTGCTGCGCCTCGCCTCGAACGACGAAGAGGGCCCCTACCGCGCCGGGACCACCGGCGAGCCGTACGCGCGGGTGGACTGAAAGCGTGTCGATCCATCGGAGACCGGGAGCTCGAGGGGCTCGCACCTCTACGCGGACCGTTCCGGGAGGCATCCGCGCGGGTCGCGTACGCGCGGGTGGACGGATGACCGCCCGGCCGAATCAGGATCGCCGCAGCGCCCGCGCGGCGGTCGTCGGGGGGGTGGCGCTTGCGATGGCGACGGGGCTCGCTTGCCTCGTGCCGATCTCGTTGATGGGAGGCCACGCGGTCGCCGGATCGGTTCCATTCCTATTGACGTCGTGGCTGTCTACGAGCTTGCTCGTGGGTGTGCTCGTCCGGCTTGCTCTGTGCATTCGTGGTTCGCTGATCGGCGTGAAATCGTTCCTCATCTCGGCGCTGTTGGGTGCGCTCAACGGGGCGGTGGTGGTTACTCTGATGCTCCTGGAGCGTGGGTCTACCCGCCTCGTCCGCCACGCGTTAATTCCCTCGGGCCTCGTCGGCGCGGGCCTCGGGTTGGTCGTGGGTGCCTTGCTCCTCCTTCCCCTGCTTCGGCTCCGCGAGGTGAGGCGGCGCCAGACCCGAACCCCGAGCTCGATGGTGTTCGTCGTGGTCAGTGGAGGGGTCGCGGCTCTCTGCTTGCCGCTCGTCACGACGGGGGAACCTGGCTTTGTGATGGGAGTGGCCGCCACGTTCGTGTTCCTCGTCTCGGCCTGCGCTCGCTGGGTCTGGCTGCGCCGCCTCGCGCGCGGGGACCGGCCGGGGTTCGAGTGCGTGCTGGCCTCGGAGGTGGACGTGCCAGACGACCTCCTGCCACTCCACGCAGGCGTGAGCGAGTCGCCGAGCCACGTGCTGATGCGCGTCTCGAGCGCGCCGTCAGGGCCGTTTCGAGACGCGCCGTTACGCGCTCCCTATGCCTGGGTGGACGGGTGACCGAGGGACGTGCTCAGGGCAGTCGTCGATCGCGCCGGCGAACCGCGATGCGCGCGATGCGCTCCTGCCCCAGGTGATCGCTACAGCGTGAGCGGGTAGGTCACCATCAGCTGTGCGTCGGTGAACGGGGCCACACGCGCCGCGCGCGCTGCACGCGCCATGCAGGAGCGCTGGGGTCCGCTCGCCGCGGTGGTTTCCACGACCGCCATCGTCGCGCGTCCACTCGAGACGAACCGGAAGCGAATCTGGGCGCGGTGTCCACCGAGGTCCGGGGCGCACTGGCGAATGGCTGGGGTGACGGACTGAATGGCGGCTTCGACCTGCGCACGCGACGGGCGCGCGGCGGCGTCCCGGGGGGGCGGCGCGTCACGCGTGCGCCGGGGCGGAGGGCGGTTGGTCTGCGCGGTCGTCGCGGCGATGGCCGGCGCGTCGTCTGGCTCTTCCGCGGGCGCGGGCGCGCTCGGGGTCGTCGTCGAGGCCGCTCGCGTCGGACGGGCCGGTCGGCTCGCACGCGGGCTGCGGGGCGTGCGCGGGCCGGTGGCAATGCGGGCCGGCGGCTCGTCCGTGGAGGGCTCCTCCGGCGCGGCCGTCGGCTCTTCGTTGGCCGGCTCCTCGGCCGGCTCTTCCTCGACCACGGGTTCAACGACCGCGACGGCTTCCGGCTCGGACACCGGCTCGGGGGCTTCGGGGGCCGCCGCGACAGCCGGTCCGTCAGGCGGATCCACGTCATCTCGGCCGTCCAGCAAACGCACGGCGAGGCCACCGAGCACGAGGGACACGACGGCGACGAGCGCCATCAACAGAAGGCCCTTCTTGTTGGACTCTTCCTCCGCGGGTGCGGGCGCGGCCGCGAGCGTCAACGACGGGTCGGGCGGGGGCAGGGACGGAATCGAGAGCCGGTCCGGGGCATGGCTCGCGGCGGCTTTGGGTGCCTTGGAGTTACGCTTGGCCTTGGGTGCCTTGGAGCTGCGCTTGGATCCGGGCGCTTTGGAGCTGCGCTTGGCCTTGGCTGCCTTGGAGCTCCGTTTGGACCCGGGTGCCTTGGAGTTGCGCTTGGCCCTGGGGCCCTTGGAGTTCCGCTTGGAGGGCGCCTTGGAGCTGCGACGCTTTTTCTTCTTGGCCTTGGTCAGCGGTGGCGGCGCTTCGACTTCGACGAGCTCCGAAAAGCTGACGCGCTCGGCCTCGGCCTCCGACGGAAGAGGCGGCGCCCTGAGCACGGCTGCGTCCAGGCGATCGACGACCGTCTCCGGGTCGCCAGGAGGCAGAGACTCCAGCTCGTCGGGGGGGAGGGACTCCATCTCGCTGGGACGGAGCGACTCCACCTCGCCGGGCGGCAGCGACTCCATCTCGCCGGGAGGCACCGACTCCATCTCCAGCTCGCCGGGATCGAGCAGCTCCATCTCCGAGAGGCTGAGGCGCTCGGAGGTCGACTCGAAGGGCTCGTCGATCTCTTGGAGGCCGTGAAGGCTGTCCTTCTTTCGAGCCGGGTTGCTCGTCACCGACTTCGGCTGAGCGAGCTCGATCGGCGCGGCGTCCAGCAGGTCTTCGGCGACGTCGACATCAGGCGGCTCGACCACCGCGCTCGGTGGTGCCTGAACCGGACGCCCCGGGAGCTTCAGGTTGGACTTTGCGCGCGCCGCCGCGGCGGAGGGCGCGGGCCTGTCGACGAGCTTTCCACCCGGCCTCGGGAGCGGGCGCTGACGTCCGCTGGGCTTGGGCGGCAGAGCGCGGGACGCCGGACGCGGGAACGCCGCCTTGTTGGCAGGCGGGAGCTTGCCGGCAGGCACCTTGGGCTTCGGCATCTTGGCGACACCGGACCCCGGCTTGTCGCCTTGGGCCGCGGGCTTGGTGGGGGGCTTACGTTTGGGCGAACTCATGGTTGGGCCTTCGGGGCTCCGGGAAAGCGGTCGAGCGTGGCCAGCGGGAGGAGAGAGGACAGGGCGTGCGCCGCTCTCCTCCAAGACGTCTCGCATGTCGATATCACGCTCCGCCTTCTTCCCCCGTGGACAGTCTCCCCCCGTTCGGGGCGTTCGTCTCGCGCTTCCGTCGATAGACCGCCAAACTCCCTTCACTATTGGGATTTTTCCCTCCCGATCAAGCAGTAAATGCGTAATCATCCGCTGTCGGTAGAAGCCCGACGGGGGAACAGAGCGCTCGTCGCGGACTTCGTGGCGCGCTACACCAGAGCGGTGGACGTCGAGACGAAGCGCGCGCTGCTTCTGCGCGCTGTCACCCGACTCGAGGGTGAAGTTGCTGCCCTTCGGGCATCCGCGGAGGAGACGCGCCGCGCGGCCACCCACGAGGAGAGCCGGGCGGAGAACGACAAGGACACCCGTGGGCTCGAGGCGAGCTACCTCGCGCGCGGACAAGCCATGCGTGTGGAAGAGACCGAAGAGGCGATCACGCGCCTGCGGTTCTTGGCGCCGCGCGCGTTCACGGAGGAGATGCCCATCGGGCTCACCGCGTTGGTCATCCTGGAGGACGAGGAGGGGGTCGCGCGGAGCTACCTGTTGGTCCCTGTCTCCGGCGGCGTGTGCCTGTCGTATGAGGACGATGAGATCTGGCTCATCACTCCTGCGTCCCCGATCGGGCGTGCCCTCGTCGACAAGCGCGTGGGGGATGTCGTGGGCGTGCGACGGCGCGGGAAGCTCGAAGAGCTGGAGATCGTGCGCGTGGCGTGAGCGGCTGGACGGAATCCGGCGGCGAGGCCATGACATGCCACATGACCCGAACCCGCGATCGCTCACGGACTCACGACATCGTCCTTTTCGGGGCCACCGGCTTCACCGGCGCCATCGTGGCCGAGTACCTCGTCCGCACCCACGGGGTCGACGGGCTCCGTCTCGCGCTGGCGGGGCGCAGCCTCGAGAAGCTCGAGAAGGTGCGCACCCAGCTGGCGGGGATCGACAGCGCGGCGGTGGACCTCCCGCTCGTGGTCGCCGACAGCTTCGACAACGAGGCGCTCGACGCGATGGCCGCGTCGACCTCGGTTGTCTGCTCCACCGTCGGGCCCTACGCGAAGTACGGCGCAGGGCTCGTGGAGGCGTGCATCCAACACGGCACGGACTACTGCGACCTCACCGGGGAGACCCAGTTCATCCGGCGCATGGTCGACGCGCACCACGAAGCGGCCAAGGAGAGCGGCGCGCGCATCGTGCACTGCTGCGGGTTCGACTCCATCCCCTCCGACCTCGGCACGCTGATGATGCAGGAGGAGATGAACGAGCGGTACGGGACCTACGCGCACGAAGTCCGCTACGTGGCCGGCGAGAGCAAGGGCTCGGCGAGCGGGGGCACCGTGGCCAGCATGCTCAACATCCTCGACGAGGTGAAGGAGGACCCGAGCCTGCGCCGCGTGCTCGGCGACCCCTACGCGCTCAACCCCGAAGGCGACCGTCAGGGCCCCGACGGGTCCGATCAGATGGGCGTGCGCTACGACGAAGACCTCCGCATGTGGACGGGACCGTTCGTGATGGCGGCGATCAACACGCGGGTCGTCCGACGCAGCCACGCGCTGATGGGCTTCCCCTGGGGCCGTTCGTTTCAGTACAGCGAGAGCATGAGCTTCGGTCGAGGGCCCGCCGGGTTGGCGCGCGCGACCGGGGTCACGGCGGCGTTCGCCACCACGCTCGGCGCGCTCGCGTCTCCGCTTCGGCCGATCGTCGAGAAGCGCCTGCCCGATCCAGGAGAAGGCCCGGATCGCGCTGCACGGGAGGCGGGGTTCTTCCGCAGTCGTCTGGTCGCGAAGGGCCGCACACAGGAAGGGCGCCCAGTCGTGCTTCGCGGGCTGGTCGAAGGCCAGCAGGACCCGGGCTATGGCGAGACGGCCAAGATGCTCGGGGAGGCGGCGTACTGCCTCGCGATCGAGGGCGCCGAGCTGACCAGCGAGGGCGGGATCCAGACACCCGCGACGGCCATGGGCATGCGCCTGGTCGAGCGACTCCGCGAGGCCGGGATGACGTTCTCGGTCTCGAAATAGCCGCGTCGTCGGGCACGCTGCCTTGCCACACCGTGCCAGTGCGAGACGAAACTCTCTTGGCTGTGCCGTGGCACACCCGCTGCATGCCCGAAGGGCATGTCTGACGCACAACGCTCCCTCCGCGACCTCATCCACGCCAACACTCCGCACGCGCTCCGCACTTACCTGCGGCGGCTGGCGAAGGCTTCGGTCCTCATGGCGGGATCGATGGCGGTGGGCTGCACGTCCTCGCATTTTCCGCCCGAGACCGAGCTGACGCCGCCGGCGTGCGAGGAGGGGCGCTGGAACGCGGCGTCGAGCCTCAACCCGGCGTTGACACACGACTACATCGGCGTGTACCGCGCGGATGGGATGGTGCCCGAGGCGTGGAGCGTGGCCACCACTGGTACGGCGTGCGAGGGCGCGACCGACGGCGAGGCATGCATGGTCCAGATGGACACGCTCATCATGGAAGAGGGCACCTTTGGACGGTTCGTCGTGACGACCGAGGGAGACGCCGTCTCGATGCATCGCTCGGACGAAGAGCTGCTCGCGCTCCTCGGCCCGATCGACAGCCCGGGGGATGCGCTTCTCCGTGCGTGGCACGCCGGCTACGGGGTGCAGTGCGACGACCCGTCGCGCAGCGCGGTGCGTGAGGTCGAGGGAGGCTACGAGGTGGTCGCGGTGCAGTCGGCGGGCGGGTGCGGGACGCCGGTCATCGTAACGCGCTACCTCCTGAACGTCGCCACCGAGGGCACGCTCACGGTGCTCGCCGAAGAGGAAATCGAGCGCATCGATGACGCGGGCTGTGCGGGTCGACGTCCCGAAGGGCTGGCGGCCGCGACGGGCGAGATCGTGCCCGACGCCGTGGGTCACTGGCTCAGTTCGATCGGCCGGCTCGAGGCTTCGGCGGTCGTGGCGTTCGAGTCGCTCGCGCGAGAACTCGAGCATCACGGAGCGCCGCTGGAGTTGGTCACGCGTGCGCGTGATGCCGCGGCCGACGAGGTGCGGCACGCGGCGCTGATGGAGGCGCAGGCGGCACGCTTCGGCGCTCGTCCGTTTGCGTGTGAGGTCAGCGAGAACCCGGTCCGTCCGCTCTTTGCCATCGCATTGGAGAACGCGGTTGAGGGATGTTTGCGCGAGACTTACGGCGCCCTCGTCGCGCACCACCAGGCCCTCGCCGCCTCGGACCCCGCGATCGCCCGGATGATGCAGACGATCGCCGAGGACGAGAGTCGCCACGCTGAGCTCTCCTGGGCGGTGGCGAGCTGGGTCGAACCCCAGCTCACCGACGCCGAGCGGTCGCAGCTGCACTTCGCGCGCCTGTCTGCGCTGACCGAGCTGCGCGCCGAGATGCAGCTCACGCCGGACGCTCGCGTGATGGAGGTCACCGGGCTGCCGCGCCCCGAGGTCGCGCTCGCGATGCTCGGCGAGCTCAGCCGGACGCTGCTGTAGCTACTTCTTCACCGCGATGACGAGCTTGCCGCGCGTGCGCCCCGTCTCGATCTGGCGGTGGGCTTCGGCGATCTCATGGAGCGGGTAGGTCTTGTCGACCACGGCGCGGATGGCCCCGGCTTCGATGCGGCGAGTGATCTGCTGCTCGAGGACGAGTCCGTCGTCTTCACGAAGGACGTGGGACATCGTGACCCCATGTTTGAACTTGGCGCGCAGGGTGATGGAAGCCAGCCCGCCGACCGCGACGAGCGCGCCCTTCACCGGGCCGTGTTTCATCGTCGCCGCAGGGAAGCCGCCAATCATCGTTGCGAGGTGGCCGCCGCGCTTCAGCACCTGGAGGCTGCGTTCCCGGGTCTCGCCGCCGATCGCGTCGAGCACGTAGTCGTAGCCGGAGAGGACGTCCTCGAACTGCGTGCTGCGGTAGTCGATGACCTCGTCGGCGCCGAGCGACCGGACGAGCTCGGCGTTGCGCTCGCTGCAGGTGGTGGCGACGTGCGCGCCGAGGTCCTTCGCCAGCTGGATCGCAAAGGTGCCGACGCCCCCCGAGCCGGCGTGGATCAGCGCTTTGTGTCCGGCCTCGAGTCGACCTTTCACCACGAGCGCGTCCCAGGTCGTCAGACCGACGAGCGGGATCGTCGCCGCCTCGTGGTGGCTCATGTTGCGCGGCTTCCTCGCCACCGCGCCTTCACGGATGACGACCTTCTCGGCGTACGTGCCGGGCCTTCGGTGCGTGGGTGACGCGTAGACCTCGTCGCCCACCTCGAAGCGCGTCACGCCGGCGCCGACCTCCAGCACCACCCCTGAGACGTCGAGGCCCAGGATCCACGGGAGCTTGTAGTGGATGATCGCGCGCTGGCCGCCCTGCCGGATCTTGTAGTCCACCGGGTTCACGCTCGCCGCGTGCACCTCGATGAGTACGTCGCCCGGACCCGGGGTGGGATCGGGGACCTCTTCGACCTGGAAGACGTCCGGGTCTCCGTAGCGGTGGATTCGGGCGGCGCGCATCGCGCGACGATAGCAGGCGTGCGGCTGGCCCAGGCATCGGCTACTCCGACCTCATGATCCGCGTCGCATCTTCCGCGTCCTTGCGGGTCTTGGCCCTCGTCGTCTTCGCGGCGTGCTCGTCCGACCCGGCTCCGACGGCGCACTTGCCGGAACCGTCCGACATGCCCGAGGCCAGCTGGCGTTCCCCTGCCGAGGTGCGCGAGGGAGGCAACCAGCTGGTCGGAGAGCCGAGCCCGTACCTCCAGCAACACGACCACAACCCGGTCGACTGGTACCCCTTTGGAGAGGCAGCGCTCGAGCGCGCGCGCGCCCTGAACCGTCCGCTGTTCGTCTCGGTGGGCTACAGCACCTGTCACTGGTGCCACGTCATGGAGGAGGAGAGCTTCGAGAACGACGAGGTCGCCGCCTTCCTGAACGAGCACTTCGTCGCGATCAAGATCGACCGCGAGCGCCGCCCGGATCTCGACGGGCTGTTCATGGACGCGGTAGCCGCGATGGGCGGCTCTACCGGGTGGCCGCTCACGATCTTCCTCACGCCCGACCTCGTCCCGCTCTACGGCGGCACATACTTTCCACGCGAGGGCGGGCATGGTCGCCCCGGCTTCATGGACGTGCTCAACCAGGTCCATCGCGGCTTTCAGCGCGGGGGTGGAGACGTGGCCCGCGGGCGTCAGATCCTCGACGGAATCGCGCGTGCGGCGCGTCGTCCGGCGCCAGGCACGGAGCCCACGCCCACGCTGGTGGCGCAGGCGATGCAGCGGCTCGAGCGCGCACGCGATCGTCGGCGCGGAGGGTTCGGGGCGCGGCAGAAGTTCCCCAACACGCCGCTTCTGCTCGCGCAGCTGCGCTACGTGCAGCGCACTGCCGACGCCGGCGTTCGGGCGCACCTCGAGCTGACCCTGGACCAGGCGATGCGGGGCGGCATCCGTGATCATCTGGGCGGCGCCTTTCACCGGTACTCGGTCGACCCGGCGTGGCACGTGCCGCACTTCGAGAAGATGCTGTACGACAACGCGCAGCTCGCCGAACTCTACGTGGAAGCCGGGCAAGCACTCGGGCGCGCGGACTTCGTCGCGGTCGGACGCGGGGTGCTCGACGAGCTGCTCGCGCACTGGCAGACGCCGGCCGGCGGGTTCGTCGTCGGTTTCGACGCCGACGATCCGGAAGGGGAGGGCGCCTACTACACGTGGACGCCGGCGGAGCTCTCGGCGGTGTTGGGGCCGGAGGACGGAACGCGCTTCGCGCGGCTCTTTGCGGTCACGAACGCGGGCGAGCGCTTGCTCGAAGGGCGCAGCGTTCTTCACCGAGTGAGCGACGCGGCGGCGCGCGCGCAGCTTCAGATGGAGCCCGCCGAGGTGGATGCGTTTGTGTCGTCCGTGCGCCCGCGCTTGCTCGCAGCCCGTCAGCGTCGCCCTCCGCCGGCCATGGACGACAAGGCGCTGGCGGCGTGGAACGGCCTGGCAATCGTCGCGCTCGCCAACGTGGGGCGATGGCTCGACGAGCCGCGGTACGTCGCGGCGGCCCAGCGCGCGGCGCACTTCGTCATGGACCGTCTCTTCGTCGACGGCCGCATGATGCGGGGCCGCCGTGGTGATGCCTCGTTGGGGGAGGGGTTCCTCGATGACCATGCGCTCGTCGCTCTCGGCCTGCTGCGTCTGCACGCGGCCGACGGAGACCCCGCCTGGCTCGTGCATGCGCGCACGCTCGTCGACGCGATGGTCGCGCGTTTCCTCGACGCGGAGACCGAGAGCTTCGTGCAGACCGCGCGGGACGACATCCCGGAGGGCCTCCCGCTGAGGCGCCCGGACCTCGACGACGGCGTGCTCCCGTCCGGTGGCACCGCGGCGATCCTGGCGCTGTTGGAGTTTGGCGCGATGGCGGGGGACACCCGTCTGCATGGCCTCGGGGAACAGACGCTCCGCCGTGCGGCGCCGCGCGCGCGCCAGTCTCCGATGCGCAGCGGGACGCTGTTGGTCGCGCTCGAACACGCGCTCTGCCCCACTCGCGAGGTCGTCATCGCCGGGCCACCTGAGGACCGGGCGACCCAGGCCCTGTTTGCGGTGGTGCGTCCGACGTCCCCGGGGCGTGTGCTGCCTGTTCGTGTGGCGGCGTCCGGCGCGAGTGCCGCGCTGCTCGAAGCCCTGCCGGCGCTGCGTGGGAAGACCGCGCTGGACGGTCGGCCCACGGCGTTCGTGTGTGAGGTCGGCCGGTGTGAGCTGCCGACGTCGGACCCGGACACCCTTCGCGCTCAGCTTCCGTGAACGCGTGTCAGCTCGCGGTGCGCTTGCGTCGCATCGCAGGGATCAGCGCCGCTCCGGCGACACCGATCGCCGCCCACCACCACGGGAGGTCTGCGATCTCCAGGGCGGACAGCGCAATGGACAGCGCCCCAAACGCGAACGCGCCCGCCACCGCGCCGTGGATCCACATCCCGGTGCGGTATGCCGTCCAGCCGGAGCGTGCGGCGGCGAGCGCACAGGCGAGCGTCCAGAGCATGCTCCGGGTGGGCTCTCTAGCGAGCCCGCCGCCCAAAAGAAGACCCCAGAGCGCGATCTTCGCGTACGGCTCGATGGAGAAGGGCGGCTCCTGGCCCTCTCCGAACGTCGCGTAGAGGTACGCCACGATGTCCTTGGACTCGCCCATGAACGTCTCGCCGTCGGCGCCGGCGATGGCCAGAACGGGCACCGTCGCGCGTCCGCGTTGGGCCACCAGCGTTGCCCGGTGGGCCGGATCGCTGTGGATGTTGCGCTCTTCCACCGTCACGCCCAGCTCCTCGAGGGTTCCACGCACGCGCTCGCAATACGGACATCCGTCGAACAGATACAGCGCGAGATCGGCGGAAGAAGCCATGGCTGAGGTATGCCAGGCCAAGGCACGCGTTACATCGGCCGCTTTGAGACGCCTGATGCAACGCACCGTTCCGTCAGCGGAACGTAACAGCGGGCCGAGCTGCGCATAGCCCCCTCGCATGCTTGAAGAGAACCACGACGTGCGCTCCGACGAAGAGCTCATGGCTGCCTACATTGCTGGGGACACAGGGGCCCACCGCCTCTTGTTTGCCCGGCTCGCGCCTCGCCTCCTGGCCATGAGCCGCCGCCAACTCGGGGACTCGGCCGAGGCGGAGGACGTGGTCCAGCGCACGTTCTTGCTCGTTCACCGCGCGCGCTTCGACTTCCGAACGGGGGCCCGCGTGCGTCCGTGGGTGTTCACCATCGCGATGAACCTCGTGCGCGACGCCTTCCGGCGCCGGTCGCGCCGGCGGGAGGCGCCGCTCGAGTTGGACGGGCGACACGACCCGGCCGCGCTCGACAACCGCGTCGAGCGCAAGCAAGACGCGAATCTCGTGCGGGACGTGCTCTCTCGCTTGCCTCCGGACCAGCGTGAGGCGATCGAGCTGCACTGGCTGGAGGAGCGTCCGTTCGCGGAGGTGGCCGAACTCGTCGGAGCCAGCGTCAGCGCCGTGAAGGTGCGCGCGCACCGCGGCTACAAGAAGATGCGCGCACTCCTCGAAACCGAGGGCCACTTCCAGCGTACTTGAGAGGCCGCCCCGAAAGAGGGCGACGCACACGAACGGCGACGAACGGCGGTACCCTCGGAGAGGGCGGCCCGCGCCGTCCGGTTGCGGGATCTCATGCACGAACAGGACGACCAGCCGCGCGTCGAGGCGCTCTTCGAGAAGCTGCAAGAAGACGTCTCTGAGGAGCGCGGCCCGTTCGCATGGCTCCGTGCGCGCCCGACCCGCACCCGGTTGGCGGCGACGCTCGCGACCTCGCTGGCCACACTGGGCGCGGTGATCACGCTCACCGGGAGAACCGGCTTCTGGCAGGGGCGCGGAGCACTGTGGGCGGTCGGGGTTTGGATCCTCGTGGCGGCCGTCGCGGTGTCCGTCGCAGCGGCGCTCCAGCCCGCTCACCGCCCGCAGTGGCTGGGCGCGCCGCGTGGGTTGCTCGCGGGGGGCTTGCTGTTGGCGGGGCTCGGCGCCGTTGTCGCCTCGAGCAATGGGGCGCTCGGCGGCGTGGGGCCCGCGCGCTGCCTCGTCATGGGGCTGGTGACAGCCCTTCCGACCGCAACGGTCGCCGCCTTTTTCGACCGACGGCCTCGCCGCGGGCTCGCGTTTGCGGCGCTCGCCGGTGGCCTCACCGGGACGCTGGCGGTCCAGCTCTTGTGTCCGGGGTCGAGCGGGATCGCACACCAGGTCGGCATGCACTTCGGCCCCGCGATCCTGGTCGTCGCGGGGGGAGGGGCCCTGATCGCGCTCCAACGGAAGCGCGTCTCCTGACCGGGTGAACTCCGCTCCGGCGGGATCGAGCTTCAGCTCTCTGGCCCGGTAGCGTGGGGCGCCAGCGGCGCCGATCTGCGATATCGTCGAGCCGTGATCGCACCCCGCCCTTCGCGCTGTCTTGCCGTCGTCGTTCTCGCCTTGCTCGCCGTGGCGTGCGGCGGCCCGGACTATCCGCAGGCGACGCTCCCGCAGTTCGACTGCCGCGCGCCGCGGGCGGTGGTGTTCGAGGCGCTGGTGCGCCGCGCCGAGCAGCTGGGTTACGAGCATGCGAACGTCGACCCGATGAGCACGCAGTTCGCGGTGTACGCGCACTCGCTGTCCAACCGTCGCCGCCCCCGCCGCCCGCAGCGTCCGTCGCGCCGCCGCCTCGAGCGGGTGACCGACAACCTCCTGATCGTCGAGGTCAGCGACGAGCGCGTCCGCGTCCTGGCGTTCGGCCCCAATGTGGTCGGAGACGACCACATGCACCCGGAGATCGCCACTGAGCTCGAGACGTTCGCAGCGGCCCTGCGGGAGACGTCTGACTCCCTCCGATCAGGGGGGCTCTCCGGCATCGTGAGCGGCGCTCCGACCGAGCCGACCGACGCCCGCGGCGACGACCCGTCCACCGCCGGAGGCGCGCTGGCGGACCCATAGTCTGGCGGGGGCTCCGAACGGGCTGTATGACGCAAGGGTGCGTGTGCACCCCGCCATCCTCCTGCTCCGCGTCGCGGTGATCGTCGCGCTGGGTTTCACCGCGGCCACGGCGGTCGAGTACTACATCTCCGGGCACACGTTCTGCGAGCCGGCGGGCGGTTGCGATCAAGTGAAGCACTCCGGCATCGGCCGGCTCATCGGGCCCGCGCTTCCGGCGCTCGGCCTGATCGTGTTTCCGCTGCTTTTCGCCGGGAGCCTCGGAGACCACCGGCCTACGTTGCGCTGGGTGGCGCGCTTGGCGGTGCTCTGTGGTCTCGGGGGGCTCTCGTTCCTGCTGCTTCAAGCGTTTGTCATCGGGCACTACTGCTGGCTCTGCGTCGGCGTGGACCTCAGCGCGATCGCGGCGGCGGTCGGCGGCGTCTGGATGCTCCGGGACGGGGTGGGTCGCGACGACGGCGAGACGACCATGGCCAGCTATGCGTGGCCGCTCGTGTTCCTCGCGCTCTCGCCGCTCGCGTGGGCGCTGACGTTCCCCGACCCGGCGTTGCCAGCGCCCATTCACGCGCTCTGGGACGAAGACGCAGACGTGAACATCGTCGAGATGGCTGACTTCGAATGCCCACACTGCCGCCACATGCACCCCGTGCTGCGCGAGGTGGTGCAAGACACGGAAGCCACGGTGCACCTGTCGCGGATCGTGGTCCCGCTCGGCTTTCATCAGCGCGCGCGTCCCGCAGCCGCGGCCTATTTCTGTGCCGAGGAGCGGGGCCTCGGGGAGGAGATGGCGGACCGGCTCTTCACGGGAGGGCTGGACGACGCGGCGCTCGCGGAGCACGCCGACGCGCTGGGCATCGACCCGCTCGTGTTCTCGGCGTGTCTCGCCTCGGACGCGACGGACGCGCGCATCGAGGCGGACCTCGCGCGCTCCCACGAGGCAGGCATGGCCGGGCTGCCGACCGTGTACATCGGTGAGCGGGTTGTGCTCGGCTTCCGCGAAGACGCCGGCGCCGCGCCGTATCGCGCGGCCGTGCAGGCGACGATCGCGGGCGAAGGGAGGCGCACCGTGTGGTGGCCGTACTTCGCCATCGCCGTTCTCAGCCTGCTCAGCCTCGGGCTGAGCTACCAAAAGCTCCGCCCCGTCTGAGGCCTGCTCTACTCCGCTACGGGCGCGACCTCGGTCGGAGCGTCTCCGCCTTCAGGCACCGGGATGACCGCCGGCACGTTCGTTCCCAGGTCGGGCAGGTCGAGCCGGAAGTCGTCCGGCACGTCGTGCCCCATCGCGCCCGGACGCGCGAGCGCCGAGACGTCGAGCAGCGATCCCTGACCGAGGGCGGCTTGGTCTCCCTCGCTCCAGAGGACCTCGAGCGGTCCGGGCGTCGGGTGCATTCCTTCGATGTGCCCCGTGTAGTGCCCGGTCTCCTCGTCCCAGACCATCGCCAGCGGGTGGAGGTGCCCGTCCTGGCCGCCGATGTTCAACACGAGGTCCACCTCGAGCCGATGAGCGGGGTCGTCGAGCACATACAGATGCGCGTTCCCGGCCGTGTCGACGACCACCTCGACGGTGTGCTCGCCCACAGTCAGGACCGATCCTTCGTGCTCGGGGGACGCGAGCACCGTCTCGATCGTCGTTCTCCCCGTGTGTCGCTCTCCGTTCCGGACGAGGAGGGCCTCGACCTCTCCCGCCGCCGGAGTGCTCTCCATCTGGCCAACAAACCCCTGCACGCCGTCGCGCCAGTGCATGGCCACCGCGTGCGCGGCCCCGCCCTCGTCGTCGAGCGTGAGCGTCAACCCGCTGTCCGAGAGGTCGCCCTCGGTGCGGACGTGCGCGTGCAGCTCCCCGGTCGCGTGCGCGACGACCTCGATCACCGGGCCGTCGAGCCCGATGAGCACCCCGCCGTGCTCCGCGTCGAACGCGGGCCCTGGCGCCGGCTCCAGCTCAGTGGGGTGTTGTTCCGGGGTCCCGCAGGCAACGAGGGTGACCATCGACAGGGCGACGCACGTGCGCTTCATGATTCGCCTGATAGCAGACCCGGCCCACCGTGCCTCATCGGAGCGGCCTGATCGGCACCCTCGCAGACACCGCTCCGGACCTTGCTGCGCGCCGTGCGGGCGGGCATCCCGGGGACATGTTCGCCCTTCATCAAGTCGACGCCTTCACCACCACGCCGTTCTCGGGAAATCCGGCGGCGGTCTGCCTCTTGGACCGCGACGTCGAGGACGCCTTCATGCAGGCCGTCGCGGCGGAGATGAACCTGTCCGAGACCGCGTTTGTACTCCCGATGGGCAAGGCGCATCGGCTGCGTTGGTTTACGCCGATCGCCGAGGTCGACCTCTGTGGCCACGCGACGCTGGCGACCGCACACGTGTTGTTCTCGCAATCGAAGGAGTCGGAACTCCGCTTCGAGACGCGCAGCGGGGAGCTGGGCGCGTCTCGGCGAAAGGACCGCATCACCCTCGACTTTCCGCGCGTCGAGACGTCTCCGGTCGAGGTTCCGCTCGGGCTCTTCCAGGCGCTCGGGGTGCGTGGACGTTGTTACCGGGCGGGGGCCGATGTCCTGGTCGAGCTCAACTCTCCAGACGCGGTGCGGGCGGCGGCGCCCGACTTCCGACGGCTTGGCCAGGTCGACGCGCGAGGGGTCATCGTCACGGCGTCCGGCGAGGCGGGCGCCGACTTCGTGAGCCGCTTCTTCGCGCCTCGCGTCGGCGTCGACGAAGACCCGGTGACCGGCTCGGCCCACTGCGCGCTGGCGCCGTTCTGGGCGAAGCGACTCGGGCGCGCGGAGCTGCTCGGGCGACAGCTCTCCTCCCGAGGCGGGGAGGTCCATGTGGAGACGACGCCGAGGCGTGTGCGGCTGTCCGGCGCGGCCATCACGGTGTTCGAAGGTCGACTGCGGATCGATCCTTGACAGGCCCCGTCCGTCGGATATGTTCCCCACCTTCCGACACGCCCAGATAGCTCAGTTGGTAGAGCAGGGCATTGAAAATGCCCGTGTCGGCAGTTCAAATCTGTCTCTGGGCACTCCTCCTCGCTGCTCCATCTCGTTCAAACGCCTCGGCCCCGCCGGGGCGTTTGCAATTCTCTTTCTCCTCGCGCCCTCTTCCCCGCGCGCAGCTGCGCAACGGAACAAGCCGGCTGCTCCGGTGTCCATCGAGCATGCCCGACGAACGGTGTGACCGGACCTCCGCACGCGAACCCAAGCCGATGTGGGCCGGCCGGGTCCGTCGACGTACGAAACGCGCCGCGATCGCCTTCGTCGTCGGATGCCTCACCGGGGCTGCCCCGGCGCTGGCCCAGACGAGCTCCCCCGCGGCTCCCCCCTCGCCTCCGTCGTGCGGCGTGGCGGCCACCACGACCAGCGATGCCGTGCTCGGTGCGTCCACGTCCCCGGGGGGCTCGCTCATGGCCGCGCAGTTCGGTGGCGGCGTGGGGTTCTATCCAGTGGAGGGGACCGCACCACTTCCGAGCAGCTCGCCTCCCGGGGTGGAGATCGCGCTGGGTCGCGTGGCCAGCCGGACCACCACGGAGACGCCGCTCGCGCTCGAGGTGGAGGTGCACAACCGCACGTCGTCTCCGGTTCGCGTGATGCGTGCGCTCGACGGAAGCCTCGAACACTGGCGCGATCCGCACTGGGACTTGTTCCTGCGCGACGAAGCGACCGGCACGCTCTACCGCTGGGACTTTCACGGCGGCCGCTGCGGGAACGTCAACCCCATCGTGGACGAGGACGTTCGCACGATCGCTCCTCGCGACGGCGACGACACCCTGCCCGGCGGTTGGGCGAGCTACGTCCGCCAAGCCGTGATCCCGGTGCCGGGGCGTTACTCGGTGTGGCTCGCCTACCGCTACTGCGGCGCCGCCAGCCACGGTCTCCCGCTCGGACCGAATGCGGTGGTCCCCTCGATGCTTCAAGGCGTGTTCGTGTCCAACCCCGTGCAGATCGAGGTGGTCGCGTCCGCGGGTTCATCGCCGCCGCCGGTCAGCCCGCCAGGTAGGTGATCGCGGAGCCGAGCACGAAGCTGCTCACCGCGACGGCAGCCAGTCGCGACCATGACGGCCACGGCGCGGGGCTCACCACAACGGGGAGCGGGAGCGGGCGGTCCGATGGAGTCAGGTTGATCGAGGGTGTCATCGAGATGCGTTCGAGCACCGCGTCCATGTCCACGCGCCGACCTGCGAGGCCGGGATCGGTGAAGCGCCGCGCGTGGAGCATGCCGGCGGGGGCGGGCGCCGAGGACAGGCGGTCCACCACGCTCTCGAGGTCGAGGCGCTCGCTCGTGTCTTCGAACGAAGGCGGCTCGAACAGCCGTGGATCCACCGGCCGCTCGGAGACGCGCGACACGCGCTCCACAAAGGCGAGCGTCGCGTCGAGGTCGTCTTCGAGGCGCACGAAGCGCAAGAGGTCACAGTCGCCGGACACCTCGGTGCGGCGCGGGAGCGGGGGGCGCTGGCTCATGGGGGGCGGCTCTCCTTCTCTTTTCCGTTCGGGCGAGAACGCCACGGCCTTGAGAAGAAGAACGGCGATCTAGTGCGCGGTCATCGAACGAGCGAGCGGCGCCGAGCCCTCGGGAGGAGCCGCCCACGGGCTCGGCTCGACCATGCGGCGGAGGGCTTCTTGAATAACGGGCGTCCAGCTCACCCACGAGTGGTTGCCGTCGTACTCGAGCGCCTCGTGCGGCACGCCCTGCTCCTCGAACTGCGCCACCAGGTTGCGGCTCGTGTCCGCGATGGGACCCCTGTCTTCCGTCCCCCACGCCACCATCAGTCGCATCCCATCGAGGTCGTCTTCGGACTGCCACTGCGCGAACGGGTCGTCCTCCCGCACCCGGAGCGGCGCTTCGTCGTCGTGGGTGGGCCCGAAGATGCGGTCCATGGGGATCATCGGTTGGAGCAGCGGGTTCTGCGCCAGGCTGATCATCTGAACGGTGTTGAGAACGGGCGCGCTGATCATCGTCGCGCTGGCCCAGCGGTGGTGGAGCGCGAACCGGATGGTGCCGGAGCCACCCATCGAGACGCCCATCACGTGGCAGTGCTCTGGGCAGGGAAGGGTCTGGTAGTCGTACGCCACCTGGGGCACTACGTCGCGCATCACCCAATCCTCGTAGCGTGAGGAGCCGTCGTACCAGTTGGCCCAGAACCCGAGGTTCCCCTCGGGCATGACCATGATCACGCGCGGGATCGCGCCACGCACCGTCGCGTCCTCGAGCCGCGTGGTGAGCCCATGCCGGTCGAAGGAGAGGTGATCGTCGCCGCCGCCGTGCAGAAACACCACCAGCGGGAGTCGCTCTTCGGGGGTCCAGCCCGGGGGCGTGAACACCCCGTAGCTCATCTCGCGCCCGTGCATCGATGGACTCGGCACCGTCTCGTACGCGAGGTGGCGGGTGAATTCGCCGCCCCCGCAGCCAAAGAGGGAGACCGCCACGAGCAATGCCCAGAAGTGCTTGCGCCTCATGCGCACGACCTAGGGTCGCTGGTCCACACGCGCGAGTTCTGCGTCGGCTCCCCGCTCGCGGTCTGCAGATACTCGGACCCGGGGTGCGAGCGCGACGCCAGGATCGGACGCGCCCGCGCGAAAGAAGGCTCAAGGACTGTCGATCCATCGGAGACGGGGAGCTCGAGGGGCTTGCCCCTCGTCCGTGGCGCGGAAGCGCCACCAGAAAATGGTGAGTTTTCGAATGTGCAAAAATGCGCGAAGCGCGCACATTCGAAAACTCAGTTCAAATGGATCGTCTCGCCGTTGACGATCACGTCGTCCGACGCCTTGATGCGAGCCTGCCCCTCCGTCGCCGTCAGCTCGATCGACTTGGCCCGCACCCGGAGCTTGCCTCCGAGCTCCAGGTCGACGTTGTCGTCGAGGAACCGGACGACCGGGCCGCGCTCGTCCTGGAACACCTCGATGAGGTCTTCTCCCTCGGGACTGCGCACCCGCAGCGCTTGGTCCCGCTTGAGTTCCAGCTGCGCCGCCGTCTCCCGATCGATCTCCGGGCGCCGCGCGAAGCCGTCGAGCACGCCGGTCACGACGCGCTCGGGCCAGTTCGTTGCTTGGGTCAGCAGCACGCGGTCGGACTCGCGCACCGGCAGGCCGTGCAGGGTGGCGAGCCACTTCTCGAACGTCTGTCCCTCGAGGTCCTTCCAGCGGACGCGCACCCGTCCCCGAAGGCTCGGGTGTTTCGTGTCGACGACCTCGCCCACGAGCGTCTCGCTCACCCCCGCCGGCGTGAGGATGGGGGCCATCGGCGGTGCCTCGAGCATCTCGTCCAGCGCGCTCTTGGGCGCTTCCCCCGCCTCTTCGACCGTATTCTCGGCCTGCGCCGCTTCGTCCCGCTTCTGCATCGACCCTCCAGATGGCCATCTTGCCCTCTGGGCGGCGCCGATCGCCAGCCCGCGCAAGTCGGTTCCCACGGGAGCCTCTTCGGCCATCCTGCGATGCGGTTGCCTGCGCGATCGGTCAGCGCTCGGCGGTGTCCGGCCGATCGCGCGCCAATCTCTGTCGCGCGAGCAGATCCTTGGCGACCGAGTACACGCTTACCCCGGTCGCCCGCGCGAACGCCATCTCGGCCTCCGCAATGGATCCGTCGAACTGTGCGTTGAGCTCTTGTCCGCGGCGTCCGGCCAGGACCGCCTCGAGCAAGGCACGCTCAGAGTCACGAAGAGAACGGCGCGCGGCCCAGTCCTGCATGAGCCGTGGATCGGTCTCGAAAGCACGTTTGGCCATGTTCCAAGGTGAGCGAGTTCGTGCCCGAACGGCACCGCCGCTTTTGCACATGGCCTGTGCGTACGTGGTCCGTGTCCGAGTTTCGCTCCGGCGGGTCTGGGCTCAGCTCGCTAACTGTCCGTTGAAGAATCGTTGTGCCGCCTCGCCGCCGCCTGCTGCTCCTCCAACATCCTCAAGGATGCACGTCGTCGCGTCATGCGACGCGGACGGCACGTCGCGGGCCCGATCCATCGACGTCGGTTCTTCAATGGCCAGCTAAGGAACGAGGAGTACAGGCCCGGCCGACTCGTGGGCGGTCGCCCTCGACAACGCGCCGAAGTCCGGCTCGAAGGCCACGGCCGCTGGGCCGGAGGCCAGCGCCAGGGGGCCGAAGCGGCCCGCGCAATCCACCTCGCCCGAGGCGTTTCCGATCTGGATGCGGCCGAGGCGTGTGCAGCCGGAGCTCACGGTGACTCCAGACACGCGAACGGTTCCTCCGGTGAAGACGGGCGACACATCCAGCGTGACGTCGCCGCCCTCCGGCATCGCAACGCGGTCGCGTTCCCAGTGGGCCGAGCCCGCCGGAGTCCGGACCGTCCACCGAACATCGCGCTGTCCGAGCGGCGTGTGCAGCGGGAGCGGTGCCACGTGGCTGTCGGCCTCGAGGAACACCCGATTGGCGAACACTCTCACCTGGTCGACGTCGGCGATGGGCATCCCGTCGTAGAGAAAGCGGAAGCGCACGGCGCCCTCGGCGACGAACGGGACGGTGGCGTCGAATCGCGTCTCCTCGCCCCCCCGCACGGTGACCACCTCGAGCGCCGCGGGATCGAGCGAGTTCGCGGCAAAGCGGATGGGCCAATCGCCGACGGCCACCCGCACGTCTTCGTAGGCGCCGGTACAGTCGAGGGTGGTGCGAAGCTGTGCCTCGGAGTCGGTTTCCAGGTCGAAGAACTCCCTCTCGCAGTCCGCGAACGGCGGCAGCGCGATCGTCCCCGTGAGGCGGCCTGAATCGGCCACGGCAATCGGGGTGTGCAATCGGTCCGCCACCGCCTCGAGCGAGAAGGGCCGCTGCCCCGCGAAGCCGCTCACCGTGCCCGCTGGGATCGGGCTTCGCGGCACGACCAACGCCCCATCCACGCACTCGGCCTCGACGCGCGCGCTCGCGTCTTCTCCGGCGAAACTGACGGTCGTGGAGCCTGCCGCACACGGGATCGGATCTCCGTTCTCCAACAAGGGGCCCGACACTTCGACGAAGGCGCCGGGCAGATCGAGGTTCACGGTGTCCGCATCGAGTGCCTCGAACGAGTCGCTCCAGTTCCCGCGCCCACGGACTTGGAACGTGGATACATCCACCCCGACGGGCAGGTTCATGTCGAGCAGGAGCGCACCGTCGCTGCCGCACGTGTAGGCGTATCGGCTTTGGTTGAACCCTGTCGTCGCCAGTCGGACCGTTGCCTCTCCCTCCTGGCAGCCGGGAAGAGGACGCCCGCCGACGGTGAAGCGTCCCTCGATTCCGTAGGTACGAAGGTTGAACTCGAGGTCACTGTCGTCGCCCGCGATGGTCGTCTCCCCCATGTCGAGCCGCCAGGTTCCGATGTTCACCACTGCGTACTCTGTTCCCTCCGCGACGAGCTGCACCTGGTGTGGGCCGTCCTCGAGTACGACGGGTCCGAACACAAAGCCGGCGCGACAGTCGACGGAGGCCGTGATGGACCGGCCCGATGAGCTCGGGTCGGGATCAAACGTCAACGTCCCCGTCGGCGTCCGGCTCCCGCGGCAGATGGGGTCGCGCTCGGGAGCCTCACCGTTGTGGAGCACGCGTCCCGAGACCGCGTGGAGGTTGAGCGGAACGGGGATGGTCACGTCGGCTTCCGGAACCACGAAGTGCCTCGTGCGAAGTCGGCGCCGTGATGGCACCAGAGGGATGAGGTCGTACTGCCCGGGTGTGAGCGCCATCTGGGCCGTTCCGTGGCTCCCGGTGCAATCGAGGGTGAGCTCTCGGTCGAACGCGGGGTCGTCGGGGAGGCTCACCTGGATGCGGGTTTCTTCGCAGTCCGGAGCTGCGCTGCCGCCCAGCTCCACCGCGAATGTCACGACGCGGTAGTCGAAGTTCAGTTCGAGAGCCCCGCCGGAGAGCGCGCAGAGTCCATCGGCGTCGCACGCCGTGCCGGCCGGGCACGCGTCGTCGTCACAGGCCCGTCCACATCGGTTCTCGGCTCCCGCCCCGCCGCAGCTCAGTGCTCCGGGGCAGTCCTCCCCGCAGTCCACCGCGTCTCCGCATCCGTCGTCGATGGACCCGCAGTCCAGCGGTTCACACGCCCGAGGGCTGCACTCACAGCCGCGCTCGTCGTATGCCAGACAGTTGGCGGCGCACGCCAGCGTGCCCGGCGTCCCGATGACGCTTTCGCACGTCGCGGAGCGCAGGAACTCTCCGTCGCACAGCTCGCCTTCGTCCAGGCGTCCGTTCCCGCAGGTTGCCGGCGGGGGCGGGCCGGCGTCCTCGCCTCCATCCGATCCCCCGTCGTTCAGGAGACTCGCATGTTCTCCCGGGGAGGCGCTGTCTCTCGGGCCTCCGTCCATGCCCCCGTCGTCTCCGCCGCATGCGGTGGCGGCGAAGATGAAGGCGAGCGCCAGCGCGCCGCGAGTGAGCCTGAGGTGGGTGAACATCAACCCTTCATACGTTGCGCCGGAACCGGACTTTCCCCGATCCGCGCGCTCGTACCTCGGAGTTGTCATGCTTGGGTATGCGTTCGACGCTCACGCGGGGACTGCGCGGCACCCTGTGGGTGTTGCTGGTGGCCTGCGCGCGGCCTGCGCCCGCGGTTCCGAGCGCGGCGCCTCGCGCGGACTTCGGGGAGGTTCGCCGCCACGCGAGCCCGCCGGAGATCGCGCTCTCCGTGCGCGGGCCGCGCGCGTTTCGCGTGACCGAGGTGCTCGCTCCGGAGGGGGTGCGTGTGCTCTCGCGGCCTGCGTGGCTCTCCCGCAGCGGAGGCGCGCGTCTCCGCCTGGCACTCGACACCGACGAGGAGCGAACCGTTCACGGCGAGGTCGTGATCCGTGGCGAGGGCGCGCGTGTCTCGGTGCCGGTGACCGGGGTCGTCGGCCGCTTCGTCCCCAACCGCGCCCGGCCCAACGCCGCGTTGGATGCGTACTTCGAAGAGCGTCGCGAGACGCTCGGACTGGTGGGCGTGGGCGCGGCGGTGGTGCGCGACGCGGAGCTGGTCTACTTGGGCGGCTTTGGCTGGGAGGACCAACAGGCGCAGATCCCGGTGGACCCGACCACGACGGTCTTCCGGTGGGGCTCGTTGTCAAAGGGCGTGACGGGCGCGGTCGCCGCGCTTGCCGACGCGAGCGGCGCCCTCGATTTGGACGACCCCGTCTCACGCTGGGTGGATGTGCCCTTGCCACGGAAGGTCCTGCCGCAAGGCTGCCGCGCCGTGGACTGCGCCATCGAGATGACCCCGCTCGAGCGCGTCATCACCGTGCGCCAGCTCCTGAGCCACACCTCCGGTGTGCAGGACTACCGCAACGGAACGGTTGACCCCGTGCCGCCTCCGGAGCACCGAAACGACGCCGCGCGGAACGGGGGGTTCGTGTGGGCGCTCTCCTACTGGAGCGATGTGCCGCTCTTGTCGGTGCCGGGGCGTCGCTATCGCTACTCGAGCTTCGGCTTCAACCTCGCCGGCGCCGCGCTCGATCGGGCCGTGGGCGGGTACCAAGCGTTTGTGCAGGTGCACGTGACGGACCGCCTCGGGCTGCGTTCGTTCGGTCCCGACGACATCTGGCATCCTCGCCCCCACCGCACGCGCGGATACCGCCGGGACGACGGGAACATCGGGCTGGAGCGGGACGACGACGTCTCCTACAAGCTGCCGGCCGGGGGGTTCGCCTCGACGCCCGCGGACCTGGCGCGATGGTGCGCAGGCCTGGTGGAAGGCGTGGTCGTGCCGCCGGCCATCCGAGACGCCGAGCTGTGGAGCCCGCAGCCGGGCGCGCCGCGCTACGGGCTCGGGTTCTTCACCAACGGGACCCGCGTTAGCCACTCGGGAGGTCAGCAGGGCACGCGCACCGCGCTCATCGCCTACCCGGCCGACCGCGAGTGCTACGTCGTGATGACCAACTCGACGTGGACCAACCCCTATCGGTTGGCTTCGGGGATGGTGCGCGCCGATCGCCGCGCGCGCTAGCCCGTGCTCTTCGCCCCTCTCGGGCGCGCGACCTTCTGTGATAATCATGCGCGCGGGTTGCGGCGTGAGTGCCGCGTGGCGCTTGAGAGAAAGAGGAGCGGTCGATGGCGAGCAAGGAAGAGATCGAGAGCCTGGAGAGCCTGCTGCGGAAGCTGCCCGAGGAGGACCAGAAGGAAGCCTTCCGCATCCTCTACGGGAACATGCCGGACGCACTGCCGATCCCCGAGGCCGCCCAGCAGCTCGCCTCGGAGCACGACTTCGACGTCGCCGGGTATCGTTTCAACGCCGCGCCGGAGCAGATGCGTCCTCCGCGCATCGTGCGCATCGGGGTGATCCAGACCCAGATCGTCGAGCCCACCGACGCGCCCGTGCTCGACCAGTTCAAGGCGTTGTGTGAGCGCACCGAGAAGCTGATCCACGCCGCCGGCGCGATGGGATGCAACGTGCTTGGCCTGCAGGAGGCGTGGACGATGCCCTTCGCGTTCTGCACCCGGGAGAAGCACCCCTGGCTGGAGTTCGCAGAGCCCGTCGACGGCCCCTCGACCCAGATGCTGTCGGCGCTCGCGCGTCGCTACAACATGGTCATCGTGTCGCCGATCCTCGAGCGCGACGAGCTGCACGGCGGCACGATTCACAACACTGCGGTCATCATCGGCAACCGCGGCAATGTCATCGGCAAGCACCGCAAGAACCACATCCCGCGCGTCGGCGACTTCAACGAGTCGACCTACTACATGGAGGGCGACACCGGTCACCCGGTCTTCGCGACGCAGTTCGGCCGCGTGGGCGTCAACATCTGCTACGGCCGACACCACCCGTTGAACTGGCTGATGTTTGGCATCAACGGTGCCGAGATCGTCTTCAACCCCTCGGCGACCGTGGGCGCGCTCTCCGAGCCGCTCTGGCCGATCGAAGCACGCTGCGCCTCCATTGCGAACAACTACTTCACCGCTGCGATCAACCGCATCGGCACGGAGAGCTTCCCCAACGCGTTCACCAGCGGCGATGGTGGTGCGGCGCACAAAGAGTTCGGCCACTTCTACGGCTCGAGCTACATCGCGGCGCCGGATGGCGGCCGCAGCCCCGGGCTCTCGCGCATCCGCGACGGGGTGCTCATCAGCGAGGTCGACCTCAACCACTGTCGCCAGGTCAAGGACAAGTGGGGCTTCCAGATGACGCAACGGCTGCGTGAATACGCGTACGCCCTCGAGAACGCCTCGGCCCCCGCCTTCCAACCTCAGATCATCGCGGACTCCGGGATGGATGCCTTGCCGCCTCAGCGCTACGCCGAGAGCTTTGGACGCATCGAGGCGCCTTCGTCGGCCGGCCAGCTCGCGGCGCCTCCACGCCGGCTCCCGAGCGACACGGAGTAGACGACAGCTGGAGCGCGCCTTCCAGGAGCGCTCCAACTCACCTTATTCTGTGCGCGATGAACTCGCGTCGTTCCCTCCCTCCTCTCCTGTCCTCGTGCGCGGCCTTGCTCGTGCTCTGTGCGGGAGCCACCGCGCGCGCCGACGCACCGACGTCCTCGGCGACCTTTCACAGTGCGAGTCTGTACTGGAACCCATCCGACGCCGACGCGTCTCGAGAAGTTCAAGTGCGGTTCCGGGAGACGGGGGGAGAGTGGCGAGACGGCCTCGCCATGCCGCACAACAGCGTGCGGGCGGAAGACGAGGTTGCGGTGTACCGCGGCTCGCTCGTCCACCTGTCCCCTGACACGGAGTACGAGGTCGAGCTGACGCTCGAGGGTTCTTCCGAGCTCGCCAGAATGACGCTCAGAACGCGGAGCGAGAGCTTGCCCGAAGGGGAGGTCGTTCGCCCCGACCCCGCGGACGGAAGCATCGTCATCGACGCGTCTGGCACCGCCGAGGCCTACCGTGTCTACGACGGAGGAGGCCAGGTGTTCGATCTGTCGCGCGAGGGAGCGCACAACATCGACGTGCGTGCGAACTACGTCATCCTCCGGAACTTCGTGTTGCGCGGCGCGCGGGAGGACGCCGTCCGCATTCGGTCCCAACACCACGTTGTCGTCGAAGACAGCGACATCAGCGCGTGGGGCTCGCTTCGTGGGCCCCGCTCGATCGACGTGGACGACCTGCGCATCGGCAGAGGCGTGTGGGGGCACACGAACGCGGGCGTCAGGGCGTTGGAGCCCGGCGCTCACCACATCGTGGTTCAGCGGAACCGGATCCACGACCCGACCTTCCGGTCGAACACATGGGAGGAGCCGAACTGCCGAACACGGGTGGTGAGCGACTACACGACCTGCAATGGGCACCCCTACGGGCCCGTGTCCGTGTACTTGTCGAACACCACCGGCCACAACGTCATCCGCTACAACGAGATCTTCGGTGGCGAAGAACACTACTTCGGCGATGTCATCGGCGGGGACCTCTCCGACAGCGACATCTACGGTAACTACATCGCCAACGGGTGGGACGACGGCCTCGAAATCGAAGGCGTGGTTCGCAACCTCCGCGTCTGGAACAACTACATCGACCATTGCTACATGATGATCGCGAACGCCGCGGTGGAGATCGGGCCCCTCTACCTCTACCGCAACCTGATCGGCGTGAGCGAGCGTGAGCTGGGCGGGGCGCCGGGGGCGTTCGTGAAGATGGGCACACAGAACCGCGACCCCGATACGGACCCCACGCAAGGTCGCTATTTGATGCGCGGGTTCACGTACCTTTTTCACAACACGCTGACGAACCCAGGAAACCGTGGTTCCTGGGGCCCAGGTCTCAGGAACCGACCCATGCGGTATGTGGTCGGCCGCAACAACATCTTGTTCGTTCCGAGCTCCGTCGAGAACTCGATCGCGGTTGCGCGCAGCTCGGTGCCCCACGTCGAGGTCGACTTCGACTACGACCTGTACAACCGAGCGGTACCGGAGGGGTCCCAGGCCAACGGGTTCATGGGCGAGCCCGACTTCGCCACCGGCTCGTTCGCGCGCGCGACGCTCGAGGCGGACTTCCGGCTCGAGGCAGGGTCGTTGGGGCATGACACCGGCGCCCGCATCCCCAACTTCAGCGACGCGTTCGTCGGCGCAGGTCCCGACGTCGGCGCGCACGAGGCCGCCGGTGTACTGCGCTTCGGAGTGGAGGGGGCCGAGGCGACGCTGCCGGGCTGCGACAACGGGATGTGCGGGGCACTCTGTGACCAGCCGTGTTCGACGGCATGCGCAGGCAGTCCCGTGACGGCCTTCCGCTCGAGCTTCGAGGTCGACGGCGTCGCAAGCGAGCCGGTTGCGTTCCCGCCGATCCAGCTCGAGAGCGGCTCGGCCCGAGCCGAGGTGGTGTTGGCGTGGGGCAGCGACGCGCTCTTCGTGCGGGCGGTGGTGCAGGATGACGATGTCCGCGCGCACGTCGCGGCAGGGGAGGAAGGGCAGGCCTGGCTCGACGACGGCATCGAGGTCTTCGTCGATCCGGACCAGAGCGGCGGCGACTTCGGCGACGACGACCTCCAGATCATCGTCAACGCGCTCGGAGGCAGCCACGCGAGTCGGCCGGTCGAGTTCGAGAGCGCGACCCGCTTGGACGCCACCATCAACGACGAGGTCGGAGATGTCGGCTTCACGATCGAGCTGGCCATCCCTTGGGAAGCACTGCGTCCGCCGGACGGCGGCCCCACGCTCGGCCTCAACGTGGCGCTCAACAACCGCGGTCGCCCCGATGACGGAACCCCGCGAGGCGGAGCGAACTCGGCGCGTGACTGGGCGGAACTCGATTCGTTCGCCGACCCCGCTCAGTGGTGTGCGCTGGTCCTGTCTGCATCGAGCGGCCCTCCAGACGGGGGCATGGCCGACGGTGGAGGGGTCGACGCGGGGCGGATGGATGCCGGCGGGGATGCCTCGGCCGCGGAGGACGCGGGCGTGCCCGTCGAAGCGATGCCCGGCTGTGGCTGCTCCACGGCCACGGGCACGTCGGTTCCGCTGGCTTGGGGGTTCGGCGCGCTGCTGCTGTGGCTCGGGTTCCGGCGCCGCGACTCGGCAAGAGGCAGGCGCGCCGCCTGACGGGATGCGCCGTGGCGCCGCTTGGAGCGCTCCACGCTCCGGGGATCGACGGGCGACTGACCAACTCGCAGGCGAAGTCGCGCTGGATCGCGGTTTGCTGAGTGTCGAGGCATGCGCTGCCGGCACCTCGTTCGAATGCTCCTCGGCCTCGCCGTCCTCGGGCCGGCGACCGCGCACGCGCACATCGAGATGAGCTCGCCCACGCCCCGCACCTCACGTCAGAAGGAGGGGCCCTGTGGCCAAAACGGCCTCGCGCGTGGAGAGACGGTGGCGGTGTACGAGCCGGGCGAGACGATCGTCATTCGGTGGACCGAGACCGTCAACCACACATCTCACTACCGCATCGCCTTCGACATCGACGGGGACGACGACTTCGTCCCGCCCGCCGATCGCGACGACCTCTACAACTCCCCGGCGGTGCTGCTCGACGGCATCGAGGACATGGACCGGAACAACTACGCGCAGGCGGTCACCCTGCCGGACGCCGAGTGCGAGCGGTGCACGATTCAGCTCATCCAGATGATGCACGGCAACGGGAACTATTTTCAGTGCGCGGACATCGCGATCCGCCGCTCGGACTCCGGCGAGCGCGACGCGGGGGCTGCGGACGATGGCGGCTCGCCACAGCGGGATGCTGGTATGTACGGCGCCGATGCGGGACCCGCGGCCGACGGTGGGTGGTACGGCGCGGACGCCAACGTGGATTTCGAGGATCCCGGTACGAACCCCAACGGACGCGTCGATCGTCTGGTGGGCACGTGCAGCGCGGGCCCGGTCCGGGGAGGGGCAGGCGCCTGGCTGTTGGTGAGCTTGCTGGCGGCGTGGATGGCCTGGCGGCGACGCGGATCGACGGCTTAGCGATCCAACCAGTCCCGCACGCACGCGTGGCTGGTGATCAGAATCGCACGAAGCCGCACGTCGGACGCCTTGGGCTCGCAACCAGGCTGGTCGCTCTCAGACGTCCTAGCGCACCCCACATGGACCCATTCGCGCCCGTCGATCCGCATCACGACTTCCGCCTCAGCCATCTAGCCGATGGCCACCAGCTCGTGTCGGATGGTGTTCCCTCAGCGTGGCGGTGGGTGCAGCGCGGTCTCCACGCCATTCTCGGCGAACCATCGGACGACGTGGTCGATGAACGCCCGCACTTTGGGCTGCATCTTCTCTTTCTCTGCAAAGACCACGTTCATTGTGGCGGTCGTCCCCAGCAGCTCGGGGAGGACCGCGACCAGGGCGCCGGACGCCAGCTCGTCCTCGACGTAGGGGCGGAGCACCAGGCCGATGCCCATGCCGCCGCGCACCATCGCCATCCTCAAGGCTCGGTCATTGGTCGCGAGCCGCCCCGAGACGGGGACCGTCTCACTCGTCCGCGTGGATCCTTTTTGGGGTCGCCAACCCCGGGACGCTGAAAGGGTTCCCGGTCGGGTTCTTCGCGGAGGAGCTGACCGGCCCGTACATCGTCTCTCCCAAGGGCGGGAAGATCGAGCTCGACGGGCTCTCCGACCCGGACAGCGAGATGACACAGGCACCGAACGACCTGGTCACCCTTGGCTTCAAGCGCCATCCCGAGTTCGGCACGTTGCTCGCGGACACGAGGTCGATCGCCGACGTCGACGTGGACCGGTACGACGCCGTCTGCGTCGCAGGCGGCGGGAGCCCGCTCGTGACCTTCGAGGATGACGTGAGGCTCCACGCGCTCGTCGGCCGCGCCCACGAGTCCGGCAAAGTGTTGGCCTCATCTGCCACGGCACATGCTTGCTCCTCTGGGCCCGGTCGAGCGAAGGTTCGCTCATCGCCGACGGCAAGACCTGGACGGGGTACGCGGACAGCGAAGAAGAGGCGATCAACGAGGCCATGGGCGTGACGGTCAATGACTACACGATCGAGTCGGAGGCGAAGAAGAACCCGAACACACACTTCGAATCGGCCGCCCGGTTCCAGCCGTTCGCTGTCCGCGATGGCAACCTCATCACCGGGCAGCAGCAACACAGCAGCCGTCTCTTCTCGCAGCTGATCATCGAGGCGCTCACCGAGCGCTAGGGCAGGCCGACATGAAGATGAAGGCAGCGTACTTCTCGAGCAGGGGCGACCCGATGTCGGACGTGCTCGTCGTCAAAGACGTCCCCCGACCGACTCCGAAGAAGGGACAGATCCTAGTCAGGATCGTCGCGGCGGCGATGAATCCCGTCGACTGGAAGATGGTCGACGGCACGTTCCCGATTCTGCCGTCGAGGGACCTGATCTCAGGATGATCGGTCCTTCTCGGGAGCGGTCCGGGGTGATCGGTTCGTGGTCCCAGAGTGATCGGACCCCTGGGGTGATCGTGGATGCAGCGGTTCCATCAGCCCCCTCCCGGGAAATCACACGAGCTGGTGTTGTCAAGAGTGACGATCCTCTCCCCTGCACTCCAACCCTGAGGTGCCGCATCGCCCATCCCCACCTTCGCTGGCGTGATCCGGCGCAAGTAGCGCGATTGGCTTGACGGCTACGCCGTGGAGTTCGCCAACGCCAGGAGGTTGAGCACGGCGGCGCCCGCCCAGAACGGAGCGAACAGGATGCCCACGTGCCGACCGTGACGAGAGACGCGGGGATGGTGCCCGAGTCCGGGGATGCCGGCGTGATTCGCGTTCACGAGCGCAAAGAGGACTGACATCGCCCCCAACATCACATGGAGTGCGACGCGCTCGTCCAGCGGCAGACTGAGTCCGTAGAGGACGCCGCACATCACCGACAAGAAGGCGATGCCTCCCTGGCGTTGTTCGAAGAGCATCAGGAAGAGGTAGTCGTTCGTGGCGACGTCCTTGCCTTCAGGCCCGGCCTCGCGGGCCGCGTCGAGCATCGCGACCTGTTCTTCGTAGGTCAGGGACGACTCCGCACGCGGCACTCCCGGTCCAAAAAAAGGCAGGACGAAGCGGATGACCCAGCGTGAGAGCATCGGCGACACCATCTCGGCACCATGAACGAGTCCAGGTGCGAGGCAGAGAAGAAGACCGAGGGTGGAGATCAAGGAGTCGTTCATGGGTCACTCGCAGTGGTTCACGCATCGCGTCGTTTGCGAGACGTCTCGTTCCACTGCTACCTAGTCCTAATAGGGAATGGTTGCTATTCCCTCGTGGGGAATAAACACAACCATGATCGAACGTTTCGGAGACGCGCTTCGCGCGGTGCGACGGGAGCTTGGGCTCAGCCAGGAAGCCGTCGCCCATGCGGTGGGCACAACCCAGCGCCATGTGTCGTTTCTGGAGACCGGCCGGTCCGAACCGACCCGCGCGATGCTCGGCCGCCTGGTCGCGGGCCTTGGGCTCACGGCGGCACATCGTGCGGCGCTCTTCGCCGCTTCCGGGTTCCACAATCCCTACCCGCGGCGCTCCCTCGAAGGGGCGGAACTGCAGGCCATCCTCGATCTCATGTCGCGGCAGGTGCTTCGTCACTGGCCGTTCCCCGCCTTCGTCGTCGATCGAGACTGGAACTTCCTGCGCATGAACGAAGCTGGGGCGCGCATGAGCGCTTCGTTCGGCCGCGCGTCGAACATGCACACGCTCTTTCTGTCGCCCGCGTTCAGCGCGACGGTGATCAACTGGGAGCAAGCCAGCGGCAGCTTCTACACGCGCATTCAGGAGGTGGCGCGGAGGTCCCCAGCCGTACGAGCGGCTCTCGATGCTGCGATCGAAGACGGGCGCTTCGACCACGTCACGAGCGTGCTCGGAGGCTTGGAGGAGGTCCCCGTGTACGTCCCCATCGAGGTCGAACTTCCCAACGGCGCGCGCATGCGCTTCACCTCGATGCACGGAAGGTGGGCCGCCGTCCATGACGCCGTCGCCGAGCAGTTCGAAATGGAGTTCCTCGTTCCGCTCGACGAGGCCTCCGAGGCGGTCGTCGGCGCGGTGTTCGGGGATGACGCCATCTGATGACGTCGGCGGAGCTCGCGACGCGCCGGGCCCCGCTGCGGCGCGTCCCTCCACGCCGATCCACTGCATCGACTCATCACACCGCCCGAGCTGCGCGAACGAACCTCACCCTCCCTCGTCCTCGATGGCGATCCAGCCCCCGCCGCGCTGCCTCTTGCGGTGCTCCGGACGAAGCTCGCTGCGGGCGTCTTCGGTGAGCAGCTCGCAGGGGTCGAAGAAGTGGACGGTTCGCAGGACAGCGCGGACCTCCGGCAAGGCGAGGGGCTCGAAGTCGGGGACCTCGGGGCAACGCCAGTGCCAAAGCGCGTCGCGCGCGGGCGGCTCGGAGAAGGAGAGCACCTCCTTGACGCCACCGTTGCAGTTGGTGGCAACGACGAGGAAGCGAGCGGAGAGGGCGCTGTCGGGGGGGATCTCGAGCACCACGTCGTGGTGGAACTCGCCCTGCGTCCAATGATGAAGCAGGTCATAGCCGCCAAACCCCCGGGTGAGCCGGTCGAGCAGCTCCCCCAGGGTCAGGGCGTCCCGAAAGACGTTCAACTCATTCAGATGATCGTCGAGCAGATCACGGGCTCCGGTGCGGACGCGGTGTTGTTTCCGTCGTTGCACTCTTCGATGGTGTTGTCGGGGTCCACCTCGACGAAGATGACGATGCTGCGGTTGGACGGGAAGCTGGGGATCGTTGCGGTGATCGTCTCGCTGGCGCTGGCCGCGATGGGGCCGGGAATCGTCTCTTCGTGCAGAAGGGTGCCGCCCGCTGCCGGGTCCCCGGCGTAGTAGCGGACCACGACGTCGCTCGCTGGCGCGCTTCCGTCGTTCGTGACGGTGGTCGGCACGTCTACCTCGGATGCGTCGCAGTCTGGGACGGGCGTACCGAGTTCAACACGAAGGTCGGCGAGCGCGTCGCCGGCTTCGACCGTCACGCTGCGCTCGTTGTTCTCCTCTCGGCACTCGCGCTCGGCGCCGAAGGGCGCGCTCATGCTCGTCGGGTCGACCTCCACCCGGACGGAATCCGGCAGGACGCCGCGGGAGCTGAAGCTCGCTTCGTAGTTCACCGTCAGGAAGACGCTCCGTCCAGGCTCGAGGCTCGCCGACAGCGTGAGCGACAGCGCGCCGCCGCCGCCGTCCATCAGCGCTTCTTCGGTCCCGCCAAAGGTGCCGAAGAACACGACCTCGACGCCCGGGCCGACGCGGACGTCGCCCGCGTTTCGGATCTGGAAGGTGATCGCCAGCTGGTCGGAGAGCATGCCGCAGCCAACGTCGGGCGAGGAGACGGCCAGCGCCTCCACGACGAGGTCAGGCGCGACGCCAAAGCTGCGCGGTTGGCTGCGGTAGGTGTTGTAGGTGCGCCCGTTGAAGCTACCCCAGCTCTCCGGGGCGCGGTCCGGGACGCCACCGCCCTCGGTGACGTTCACCACGTGGTAGCTCTGCTGGTTCCAGACGCGCCGGGCCGAAACCCACGCGTCGCTCGGGTCGCCCCAGACGCGGATGCCGTTGGGGCCGATGGGCGTGGTGTCCTCGTCGCACCGGTCGCCGATCGCGGTGTTGCTCACGCTGATCGCCTCGGCGTTGCCGTCGTTGTCGACGTCCGCCACGACGGGGTTTTCGATTCCCGTCCGGCTGCGCGACACCTCGCTGAAGAGGACCTCACCGGATGTGCCGTCGAACACGCGGAAGTCGCACTCGTCGTTGTAGAGGACCTCCGCGGCGCCGTCGCCGTTGAAGTCGAACACGCTCGAGGACGTGGCCCGGCTCGAGTCGTCGTCGCTGCTCCGCCTCCAGCCGTTGTGCAGACACACGCACTGGCCGAGCGTCACGTTGCACGCGGCGGCCGCGTCGCATTCGCTGTCCATGGTGCATGCCCCGCCGGGGGTACGCGCGGGGTTGGTGTTGTGGCTGCCGTCCGACTCGGTGGCGCGCGCGATCACCGCCGGCCAGCTCGGGCATGCGCCTGCGGCGCCGGTGGAGTCTTGCAGATCGACCACCACGTAGAAGTTCTGCAGGGCCGAGGCGATCTCCATGTATCCATCGCCGTCGAAGTCGTCGACGTTGGGGGCGCCGCCGTCATCGCCGCCGCCGAGGCTGCGTCGCTCGATCTCGCTGCCGTCCGCCGCCGCGAGAAGCACGAGCTCGCCGTCTTCGATCAGGATGACCTCCGGGACCCCGTCCGGCGGGTTGGCCGGTCCGGGCGGGGTGTCCGGGTCCGCGCCCCAGACGTCGGCCACGGCGCAGTATCCGTCCACGCCCGCCGCGCTCCAGACCACCTCGAGCGCCACGTCGGTGCAGGGCGGTGAGATGCACGCCGGCAGGTCGTCTGGGATGCGGTAGAGCGTGCCGCCCGCAACGACCTCCTGCCCGGGAAGGTCCGGGCGCAAGTCCGCCGGGCAGGCCATGAACCCGAAGGCGTTGTTGCCAGGGCTGCCCGCCCCCTCGAGGCGCCGCACGAGCTCGAACTCGCCCGACGCGTCGAGTCCCATCATGTACACGGTTCGGCCGGCGATGATCTCCGCGAAGCCGTCGAAGTTGAGGTCCGCGATCGCGAGCGTCTCGCCGTCGTCGGCCGACGCCCAGCTGCGTGCGGTGGGCAAAGTGTAACGCTCGCTCCCGTCGCCGCTGAGGATGCGGAACCGGTTGCCCTCGATGGGCGTGACGATCTCGGGGAAGCCGTCTCCATCGAGGTCCCCGACCGCCACCGGAGCGCCGGAGTCGCTGTCGGGGGTGCTGCTGCCGCAGGTGTCCGAGATGGGGTCGCTGGAGCGCCACAACAGGTCGCCACAGCGGGCGAAGAAGTCGGCGCCGCGGTTCGGTCCGCCGCCGTGGATCGCCCGGAGCACGCCGTTTGTCCACGCGTTGCTGCCCTGGTGGCCGACGAAGATGATCTCCGGGAAGTCCAGCTCGTTGACCAAGCCGTCGCCGTTGTCGTCGTCGAGGTTCGCGACCACCGGGGTGTTCAGCACGTGGCTGAAGTTGGGCCAGGGCGCCAGCGTCCCCGTCCCGGTCCCGTCTCGCGCGTCGTCGTCGGAGCGGCTCACCCCACCCCACTCGATCTCGATGGCCGGAAGGGCCTCCGCGAAGGGCACGGGCGGCAGGGTGCAGCTCGGCGCGGTGCCCGACCCGATGCAGCGGCCGACCTCACACACCTGGAAGGCCGGGCAATCCCAGTCGCCCTCGCACGTGCAAGCGCCGCCCGACGCCTCGTCGACGCAGCCCGTCGCGAAGTAGGACTCGCTCCCGCAAGTGGCGAGCGAAGACTCCCCGCCGCCGTTGGAGTCGCACACCAAGACGGCGTCGGCGTCGCAGCGGCTGACCCCGGGCGTGCACACGTCGGTGACGCAGATGGTGCCGTCGCAGTACTCGCTCGGATCGCACTCGACGTCGGAGTCGCAGGCGATGCTCACGCAGGTGTTGCCGCCCATCGCGTGAGGAGTGCAGCGCTCGGTTGCCGTGCACATCAGGTCGTCGCAGGTGTTGTCGACGCAGGTGGGCTCGCCGCTCGTCAGGTCACACCGCTGACCGAGCGTGCATGTCACGTCGTCGCAGTCCGGCCCCATCGCGGCGTCCATCTCGCCCGCGTCGGTGCCGGTGTCGGGGCGCCCGGCGTCCACAACCATGAACGCGTCGAGCTCGGGACTGGCGTCCGCCTCCCCGGCGTCCCCGGCGTCGACCTCGGGGAGGGGCCCTTCGCAGTCGCATCCAAGGGCAAAGAGGACCAGAACCATAGGAGCACCACACCACAGACGCCGCATTCATCCTCCACTCGGACTCCAATCATACGGATCTTTGGGCTCCTACTGTATCTGGATGTGCGGGAGAGCGTCGGCGCGCCCATTTTTGGAGGCCTCGCGAGCCCGCCGCGCGCACGTTCCGCTCCCCGCCGCCGCTTCGCGACCGAGATCGACCACGGAACCGAATTGGCGGGACGCTAGCGGCAGCGGAAGAACCGTGCCTCGCTGTCGGTGGCTGAGAGGAAGTGAACCGCGATCTCCGAGTCCATTGCGGCGACCTCCACTTCGGGAACCATGCCTTCCACGCCCCACTGCGCAACGGGCGCGATCGGCCGGCCTCGCGGGCCGAGCAGCGAAAGAGAAACGACGCCCCGGACGGCGCCGGTCGGCAGCCCTCCATAGGCAGCGACCGCCAGACCGAGCGATGTCGTCGCCACCGAGACGCGTCCGCCGGCAGCGAAGTCCCGAAGAGCGGTCCAGGGCTCTCGAATGACAGTCTCCCTGGATCCGTTGAGCACGAACAACTCCATCTGCGTGCCCTCGACGCTCGGTTCGTCTGCGTAGACGACGACGGCGATGTGGTCGGGAGCGAACGGCCAGGCGGAAATCGCTGCGTGACTCCCTCTGGCGCCGAGAACCGTACGACGGGGAGCGCCGCTTTCGATGTTGAACTCGCTCAGGACGACTTCTCCCCGTGAGATGTCCGTCGTGACGACCATGCCCTCCGTCAACAGAAGGCCCACGAAACGCCCGTCGTAGTGAGGTCCGATTTCCAAGGAGATCGTGTCGCCTAGGAAATCTCTAATCCAGCTCGCTGAAACGTCACAGTCACGGCTCCGCATGATGGCCACGCGCGGCTCGTCATCCTCGGCTGCGGCCTCACACCGGCTCATCCATGGGCACTCGGGAGTACTCACCCCGGGGCGCTCGATCGCCGTTGTACGCAGCTCCGTCAGGTCGGTTGTTCGCTGGCGAAAGTCGATGCCCTCACACCCGAATATCGCCCCTGAGCGAGCGCCTGAAGCGAGATGCCCAGGCCCATGAAGCGCGGCTGACGTGGCGACCACACCGCGTGACCAGCCACTCTCCGACCTGTCCAGTCGTTGCTCCCAAACGATGTCCGAGCGGTCGTCGCAGTTCGTGGACTCCGTGACCGCCGCAAAGTAGTTGCCGTCCTGCGCAATCAACTACGGCGACATCGGGCGCACGCATCGGTCTCCTGATCAAAGCGAAAGGCGCTGAGTTTCGATAAGATCACCAACGGGAAACCCGGTATCTAGCGGCTCTCTCCATGAACCGTCTGAGGGGGCATCCAGCGCGACATTTGTGTCCTCAATGCTGTCTCCGCCGTCGCTGATCATGTCCCGCCATGGAGGGCCTGTGTCGCGTCCTTCGGAGGCATCTGCGGAATTGAGTTTGTGGCTCTCATAGCATCCACACAAGACGACGATGAGTCCGAGCGAGACTGAGCCTGTCCGAACCAAATCGATCATCGGCGGAACCTAGTACGGGCCGTGTCGTGGGTGTGCGACGAGTCCGTGACGCTCCATGACGCAAACGCGGGCAGAGGTGGTCGCGATGAAGCCAGACGCCGCGGTCCGCGATGCATCCGGGAGCCCTTGGCAGCAACCTGCTCGAGTTAGGATCCTTCGCTCGGGAGCGACCAGGCCCGAATCTCGCGTCGCCATTGCAGGCCGCTTCGCACCCATGCGGCCAGGCACGCAGCCACGATCCCGAGCGCACCCACCTCGATGAAGGGGGGCGACACGAGGCCCACGAGGACCAGCGCGCACGCCACGATGCCGAGGCCGAGCGGAGTGCGCGCCACCCAGGGCGCGTCTCGAAACGCGAAGCCGAGGCCGATGGCGCAGCCCGCGCAGAGGAACAGGAACTTCGAGAGCGAGGCGATTCGAACCCACGACGCCGTCCCGTCGGAGACCGCGTTGCCGGCCTCGACATCGGCGATGGCGGACAGGATGCCGGTGTTCTCCACTGCGTCGAGCAGTGCGCCTACGCCCATGAGCACCGCGGCCAGCATGGCCAGTCGCCTCCCGCCGCGCTCGCCGTCACGAAGCGCCGTGAGCGCGACGATCGCGAAGTACAGGACCAGGAACGGCATGTCCCAGTAGATCTGCCGTCGCCAGCGCGCGAGAGGGTTGGCGGGATCCGCGAGCACCGCGCGCAGCTCGGCCCCGTCATGCGGCAGCTCCGCGCAGAGGATGGGCTTCTGAAAGACGCACGCCGGGTCCAGTGTCGGCATCTCGAGCGCGGGCACGCTCAGCGCCACCAGGTTGGCCAGCAGAACAAAGCCGATGAGGCTCGTGGTGCGGGCCGACGTCACGACGCTCGCTTCACGTCATCACGCGCGCGGCCTTGGCGGTGGCGCCCCAGGCCTCGTAGGCGGCCTTGGTCTCGGCCCGTGCGACGGCTGCGTCGTCGTCGCCTTCGGCCTCGAGCCATGCCGCGAGGCGCTCCTGCGCCAGTGCGCAGTCATGCAGGAACCCCTCGTCTCGTGCGTGCGCGACGGCGGCCTCGTAGTGCTTCCGCGCGGCCGCGTCGCCTCCGAGCCGAGCGAGCTCCGCCTCGATCAATGCGATGCGGTGCGCATGGTTGGCCGGAGAGAAGCCGGCCCAGAGCCAGAGCTGGGAGACGCTCTCGGCGATGTCCTCCACGGCCGCCTCTCGGGTGCTGGGCTCCGCGCGCGCGAGCACAGCAAAGGAGCGGTAGAAGTGCCAGGAGACTTGGTGGTAGGTGGCCACCGCCCCATCCAGGAATGGAGCGCCCTGATCGGCCGCGACCACCGCGCCGCCGAAGTCACCGAACACGCATCGCACGAACACCTGAAGCGTGGAGATGATGATCGCAGCGCCTCGGAAGTCGGCTTCGACCATGGCTCGAAACCCGGCTTCCGCGTCGTAGACGTCGCCCACGAGACGCGTCGGGTCGTCGCGTTCCGTCACGAGGTTTTCCAGCAGCTGGCCGAAGGGAAGCGTGCAGGCGCGTTGAGGAAGCTGCCGATGGTGTTCGAGGATGGACACGTGGCGGTCGTGGAGGGCCCGCAGGTCTTCGATGCACTCGCCGGCGTAGAAGCTGTTGGCGACTGACAGATGCAACGCCCAGCTCGCGTACTCCAGGTCGCCGCGGTCCATGCCCTGCTCGAACACGTGGCGCAGCGACTCGGCCGATTCCCGGATCGGCCGGGTGAAGATGCGGAGATGCCCGGCGACCACGTGCCGCGTCTTCGGACCCACCGCGGGGGAGTCCAGGCGGTCCAGCATGGCCAGCGCGACCGTCGCCGCGCGGTCCGCGAGATCGACCAGCCCTGCGGCGTGCAGCACCAGGCCGAGGATCGCAAACCCGTATGGAGAATCGCGGCAGACCCCATGTTCGAACGTCGCCCTCACGATGCTGCATCCCAGGAGCGGCAGCATCCTTGGGGCGGCGAGGTAAGCCGAGGTCGTGATGCCGGTCTGAATCTGCAGCGCGAACGCGATGGCCTCGTCCTCGGCCATCGGGAGCCGCGCGATCCGCGCGTCGTCGTGCTCCCCGAGGAGCGCCAACGTCGAACTCACGGCGTCTCGCACGTCGTCCTCGGTGGGCGCACTCGGGAGTTCGAAGCCCAGATCACCGAGTAGAGCGCGACCGAGCTCCACCGCACCGGCCAGGTCTTGGTCTGCGACGCGCGCGTGGATCTCGACCTCGCGTGCGCGCGCTCGATCGAGCGGGGTCTCGCCATGGGAGACGGCGTCCTCGATGCGGGCCCGCATCACCTCCGGGTCCCCAGCGAGGTAGGCGGCGCGCGCGCCGTGCACCCGGAGCTCGAGGGCCAGCGTGTACTCCGTGGACCAGAGGTCGTCCTCGACGAGGCGCTCGGCGACCGAATAGTACCGATGCGCGGCGGCGAACGCAGCCGAGTCGGCGCTCCTCCGGGCCGCGGTGAGGCAGAGGTCCCGTGTCTCTACGCGCCACTCGGCGCTCTTCATCTCGGGGCGCGTGTCCTCGCCCTCCAAGCCGCGCACGAGGTGCTCGACCATCTCGAAGAAGCGCTCGTCGCGCTGCCCGTCCGACAGTCGCGTGCGCATGTAGTCGCCGACGGACGCGTGCACGGCGGCGGCCTCGCGGTCGTCGATGAGCCCACGTGCGGCCTGCCGCACCCGGTCGTGCGCAAACCGGAAGACCATCTCCTGCTGGGTGTCGGTCGCGGTGACGGGGAGCCACGCGTTGCCGGTGGCGGGCATGACCAGCTCTGCCGCGAGTGCGTCCTTGAGCTGCTTGAGCGTCGGCCCAACCGCCTGGTCGAGCACGTGCGCCAACGTCTCGAGGTCGAACCTGTCGCCGATGCATGCGGCCACGCTGAGCGTGTAGCCGACCGTCTTCGGCATGGCCTTCAGCTCGGCCGAGACGAACTCGACGATGTTCTCTTCGATCGGACGCTGGAGGATCTGCGGGAGATCCCACGTCCAGCTATCGGAGTCGACTTCGTAGGCCAACAGCCCGTCCTCGTAGAGCGCCTCGAGGAACCGCCGGAGAAAGAACGCGTTGCCGCGGGTGCGCGCGTGGCAGGTCATGGCCAATCGCAGCCGGCCGCTGCCGGGGCCGACGGTGTCGGAGAGGAGCTCGAGGACCGCGTCTTCGTCGAGCGGGCCCAGCGCCAGTTCGTCCACGGCGCCGACCTTCTGCATCTGCTCGACCGCGCGCGCGACGGGGTGGGTCGCCGCGACCTCGTTGTCGCGGTACGCCCCGATGAACAGCACGTGCTGTGTGTCCGGGTCGGTCACGAGCGTGGTGATCAACTCCAGCGACGGAAGGTCCGCCCACTGGAGGTCGTCGAGGAACAGGATCAGCGGCCGACGCGCGGTGGCGATCGCGCAGAGCAGCGCGCGGACGGCCCCGTGGAAACGGTGCTTGGCCTCGGACGCCGACACGATCGGGAGCGCAGGCTGACGGCCGATCAGGTCCTCGAGTTCGGGGACCACGTCGATGAGCGCCTGGCCGTTCCCGCGCAGCGCGTTGCGCACGTTGTCCGCCACCGCGTCGAGCGCGCTGTCCCGCCCGAGCAGCACCCGAACGAGCACGCCGAGGGCCTGAACGAAGCTCTGGTAGGGCTGACCGCGGTCGAACTGATCGAACTTGCCGCCGACGGAGATGGCGCCGCGCGTGGCCACGCGTCGATGGACTTCACGCACCAGCGCGGTCTTGCCGATCCCGGAGAACCCTTTGATGAGAAGCAGGCGCGAGCGCCCTCCGCGTGCCGACTCGTACGCGTCGAGCGCGACCGCGAGCTCGGCGTCGCGCCCGTAGAGCTTCTGCGGGATGCGCAGACCGCTCGGGGCGCGTGCGGTCTCGCCCGCAGGCTCGCCCGTGAGAGCCTCGACGAACGCCGCGGACAGCTCTTGGGACGTGCGAAAGCGTTCCTCCGGCTGGAGGCGCAAGGCCTTGCCGAAGAAGCCGGCGAGCGTCTCGGGAAGCTCGGGCCGTGACGCGAAGACGGGCTCGTGGCGCTCCAGCATCATGGCCACACCCACGGCGGCGCGCGTGAGGCCTCGGAACGGACGGTGGCCTGCCAGCGCTTCGTAGGCGAGCACACCGAGCGCCCAGAGATCGGAGTCCTTGTTGGCGGGCTTGCCTTCCAGCAGCTGCTCTGGCGCCATGTAAGCGGGCGTGCCCACCATGTGGCCGTCGAGCGTCAGGGTGATGTTCTCCTCGCTCGAGGCGTCCTTGGCGACGCCGAAGTCCAGCACCTTCGCGAAGAGCTCCGCGGTCGAGCTCAGCAGCATGACGTTGTCCGGCTTCACGTCCCGATGAAGGATGTTCATCCGGTGCGCCTCGTTCAGAACCTCGGCGACCTGGGTGACGAGCCGGCGCGCTTCGTCGATGGACAGCGGTCCCTCGTTGGCGATGCGGTGCTTGAGCGTGGCGCCCTCGAGCAGCTCCATGACCAGGTAGGGCGTGCCGTCCTCGAGCGCGCCTTGGTCGTAGATTCGGACGGCGTGTGGGTGGTCGAGTCGCGCCGCGAGCCGACCCTCGCGGATCAGCCTGCCTCGCATGCGCTCATCGTCGAGCGAGAGGACGAACTTGACGGCGACGCGCGTGTCGAGCGTGAGGTGCTCAGCCACCCAGACCTCGCTCATGCCGCCGCTCGCGAGTGGCTCGACGAGCCGAACGCGCTCGCTGATCGGCATGCCCGCCTTCGGCTGGATGGTGGCCTCCCGCCGGCTCCGAGCCGACGGGCGGGTCGGCTCCACCCGCGTGTCTTCGTCCGCGGTGCTCATACGTGGATGCTGTTGGAGATCCGGCTGGGAAGCAGGAACCCGTAGGGGAGCAGGCGGTCGGCGCCTCGCTCCGTGATCGTCGCCTCCGCGGCGTCGAGTTGGGACTGGTAGGCGGCCACCAGCGGGCCGACGCGCGGGTCCTCGAAGTGGCCCTCGGGGTAGTGCCCGAGTTGGTTGATCTGCGTCTCGATCTCCCCGAAGAGAAAGAAGCCGGCTTCCGCGAGCTCGAAGGGCGGGAGCATCGCGTCGGCCGCCTCCACGGAGTCGCCCTCGCCGGTCGGACCGGGGGCGAACGCGGCCGCCATGACGTTCGCCGGGTAGCTGAACATGTCGAACGAAGAGTAGTTGATGGCGGCGTGGTACGCGGTGCAGCGGAACACGATGCGGGCCACCAGCGCGACGACGTCTTCTGGAGTCGCGGGCACGGTCAGTCCCACGAGCTGACCGCCGTCAGCCGCGCCCATCTCGCGGACCCACGCGGCGAGCTCCGGGTCGGAGCCGACGTCCGCGGCGTCCTGGTAGTAGAGCGTGAGGTAGTCGCGGACGAACCCCTCGATCAGGGGCCACAGCGTGGTGAGGTCGTCGCGGAACGGGTAGTTCGGGAGTGCGTTGAGATCGTCGACGCCACGCCCACCGAAGTCGTCTGAAGGCGCCGAGTCCATGAGGCGGAACTGGGCGAGCGACCGGTTGGCCAACTCGAGCGACGCGGTGAGCGTGCCGCTCTGCAGCCGCTCCATGTAGCCGCCGGGGCCGATGAGGTTGGACATCGCGATGTCGTTGGTGATCAGCGTGTTGGCGAAGTGCGGCTCGAACAAGACGCGGAGCGGGTGGTTGTCCGCGAGCCGACGGCGCGCCGAGACGATGACGGACTCCATCACCTGATGGCAGAGCGCGAAGTGCGAGATGACGCCCTGGTAGTTGCCTTCGCCGCACCGAACGGTGTTCTTGGCCATGCGCCAGCTCGCGCCGTCGGCAGGTGTGAACAGCTTTGAGGGCTCCTGCCCGGGCTGGATGGCGACGGGGACGAAACCGCCGGCGGGCGTGCGCGCGTAGAGCGCGATGGGCGCGAAGTTGTACTTCGAGAACCCGTCTGTCTCGCCGGTCACGATGCCGTCGAGCACCGCGTAGTCGGCGACGAACAGGCGGCCCTCCGCCATCGCCGCGGCGAGGCTGTCGCCGGGCACCGCCCGCTGGTAGTGCGCCTCCTCGACGGGGAAGTGACCGAGCGCCTCTCGGTACCCGCGCAGCATGACCGGGTTGCAGCCGGCAAGCTGCTGCCAGGCGAAGATGTCGTCGCGCTGCCAGACGTCCACCACGGGCGGCGCTTCGATGGTGGCGTACATGCGGCGGTACTGGTCGGCCCCGACCTCGCGGTCTTGCACCGCTTTGTCGTGGCGCGACGCCGCGCGCTTCTCGGTGAGCTCGTCCGGCAAGAGCTTGTCGAAGAGGCCCCGGACGGTGCTGCCCAACGCCTCGAGGTTCTCCTTCGGGCTCCGGCTCTTGAGCTGGTTGATCTCCAGCTCGACGATCTTCTTCGAGACAGCGGCCCACCAGCTGAGGTCCGACTTGTCGTGCGCGGGCAGGTCTTTCACGGACACGATGCCGTGGTAGGCGTAGTCGAAGACGTACGCTTGTCGGGCCTTGGCCAGTCGATTGGCGCGGTCGTCCGGGGCGGTCTCGTCCTTGGGGAGACAGGGCTTCATCGTGGGCTCCATGCTCAGATGCTGATCGACTGAAGAACCTGGGACGGCCGCAGGTAGGGGTAGGGCATCAGGCGCGTTGCGTCCCGCACTACGATGTCGGCTTCGATGGCCTCGAGCTCGTCCTGGAACGCGTCCACGAGCTTGCGGACCTGGCGGTTGAGGAAGTGCAGCGGACCGTAGTGTCCGAGCTTGCTCGTCCGGCAGTTCGAGAGGAAGTACACCATCGTCACGGCCTCGAGCGTGGTGCGGTACGGCGGCAGGATCGCCGCCAGCGATGCGTCGTCAGCGGGCCAACTCGCGCCGTCGACCGGCTTGTAGGTGGCGCCCGGCATGTTGCTCACGAACCCCATGAAGGGGAACTGCGGGAAGTTCACCGCGGAGTGGCCGGGGCCGGCGATGAACACGATGCGTGTCAGCAGTTCGGCGAGATCGTGCCGCGTGTGGACCTCGGGCACGTCGTGCAGCCGTCCGCCGTCGTCTGCGCCGAGCTCCCGCACAAACGCGGCGAGCTCCGTGTCCGCCCCGACCGCCGCGTCGTCCTCGTAGTAGACGTCGACGTAGCCCGTGAGGAACCGGGACAGCGCGTCCCAAATGGGCAGGCTGTCGTCTCGGTAGGGGTGCGTTGGCAGCGCCTCGGTGTTGTCCAGGCCGCGTGCCGCGAAGTCGACCCGCGGGATGGCGTCCGTGATGGAGTACGTCGAGATGGCCCCCTTCACGATCTCGGAGAACGCTTCGATCGTCGGAGCGAAGCAGTGGTCCACCGTGCCGTCGGGCGCGATGAGCGAGGTCTTGGCCGAGTGGTTGATCGCCAGCGTGACCTCGAGGTGCGCCTCCAGCAGCTTGTACAGGGGGTGGCGGGCGGCGAGCTGGCGCTCCATCGCGAGCTTGACCGCCTCCATCACCATGTGCGTGCGGGACAGATGCGCGACGCCCTCGTGGTGCGACGCGTCGGCCACCTGCACGAGTGTCATCGCGGTGCGCCACGCCCAGCCGTCCGCCGGCGTGACCACGGGGTTCTTCGGGCTCGGCACCTGCTCGGCCTGGATCGCGATCGCGCGGAGGGTGCCCGTCCCGCGCTCGACGGCGAACAGCGCGAGCGGCGCGCTCATGTACTTCTTCAGGCCGTCGGTGACGCCGGTCGCGACGCCGTCGAGCGCGGCGTAGTCGGCCAGGTAGAGGCGATGCTCGGCGGCGGCCGCGGCGAGCGAATCATCGCTCCCCAAGGTCGCCTGAAGGTGCGCGTCGGTGACGGGGAAGTGAGCCGGCACGGCGGCGCAGCGCGCGAGCACCATCGGGTTGACGCCTCCGACGCGTTGCCACGCAAAGGCGTCGCTGAGATCGGCCGGAGTGCGGTGATAGAAGTCGACGACCGGCGGGGCATCCCACATGGCGAAGAACGCTTCGTACGCCTCGACCGAGGGCGGAAAACGGTGCGGCAGCAGCTTGGCCAGCTCCGCCGGGGTCGACAGCACATTCTTGGCGAACTCTCGCGGGTGAATGCCCGTCGCGATCCGCTCGCCGATCATCTTGACCAGCGCCCCGTGCTCGACCCCCTCGACCGCCATCGCCGCCAGGTTGGCGGCGATCTTGGCGTACACGCCCGCGCTGTGCGCGATATACGAGAGCGGATAGTGGTCGGCCTCGGGGAGTTCCACCGCGGTGGCCACACCGACCGGCCAGTCGTAGGCGTAGCGGTAGGTCTGTCGCGACTCGGCGAGCTGATTGGCCCGCGCCGTCGTGTCGTCATCGTGCTGGGGGAGGGAAACGGACATACGAGGAAATCTCCAGTGCCACCGCGATCGCGCGAGACTACCAGAGTCGCCGATGCCCGGCGTGGGCGAGCGCGGTTCCGCTTGACGCTGTGGACGTTCGCCACGAGAACCGGCTCGAGGAGGCACGCATGGGACGCCTGATCGAGGGGGAGTGGGTCACCGAGGACATCGGGACGGACAAGACGGGCCGCTTCGTGCGGCGAGAGACGCGTTTTCGCGACCGAATCGAGGCCAACCCGGAGGCGCGGTATCCCGCGGCGCGGGGGCGGTACCACCTCTACCTCGCGCACGCCTGCGGGTGGTGTCACCGCGTCTGGCTCCTGCATCAGATGAAGGGGCTCGAGGACGTGGTCAGCGTCTCCTTTGTCGAGCCCTACATGGGAGACGACGGGTGGAGCTTCGCGCCGGGCACCGACCCCGTGCTCAAAAAGGCGCTGCTTCGAGAGGTGTACGTCGCGGCCGACGCCAAGTACACGGGCCGCGTCACGGTGCCGGTGCTGTGGGACCGGGAGACGGCCACCATCGTCTCGAACGAGTCCGCGGACATCACGCGGTTCTTCGACCGGGAGCTCGACGCGTTCGCGGCCCATCCCGAGCGGAGGATGTTCCCGGAGGCGCTCGATGCGGAGGTGTCGGCCATGATCGACGCCAACTACGGGCCGGTGAACAACGGCGTCTACCGTTGCGGGTTCGCCGGCAGCCAGGAAGCCTACGACGAGGCCGCCCACGCGCTGTTTGAACGGCTCGATGCACTCGAGGCCCACCTCGCGACGCGGCGCTACCTCGTTGGCGACACCCTCACCGCAGCGGATCTCTTCCTCTTCCCGACCCTCTACCGCTTCGACGCGGTGTACGCGATCCACTTCAAGTGCTCTCGCCGGCGCCTGGTCGACTACCCGCACCTCTGGGCCTTCACGCGGGACCTCTATCAGCACCCCGGCGTCGCGGAAACGTGCGATCTGCCCCGCACGATGGAGCACTACTACGCGAGTCACGGCTCGGTTCACCCGCGCGCGTATGTCCCGCTCACGCCCGACCTCGACTTCGATGCACCGCACGGACGGGACGCGCTTTGAGTCTCACTCACGGGTCACGCACAGTGTCGCTCCGGATCGCGTGGCTCGAAGATGACCCGCGCCTCGAACTCCGACCGCTCCTGGGGTACATCCAGACGCGAGGGGAGTGACGATGAAGAAGCGTGCGTTGTTCGGGGGGCTCGTGTTCGTGGGGATGCTGCTGGCTTCCGTCGTCGGGGTCGCTCAGCCCCAAGGCTGGTCGCGCGGTGGGCTGGGGCAAAACCAGATCCTGCGGTTTCAGCACTTCACGGCGCCCTACGAGGGTTGGTACTGCGTGCGGGTCGTGCAGGAAGACGGACGCATCCGCGGCTGGCGCCAGCACGGCGGATCGCGGCGACACGTCATCAGCGGCAGCCTCGGCGTGCTCGGCCTCGGGCAGCTGACGGCCGGCCTCGCGGTCATCCCGCCGGGCCCACGTCCGCCACCCGAGACGGCGCCCGGCCACACGCGCATGCGCATGGTGTTCCGCACTCCTGCCGGCACCCAGCGTCGCGAATACGCGGGCGCCATCCCGGGCCCGGTCCGCTCGGTCGTCAACCTCGTCGAGTCCGCCCTGGGCGCCGACGCCGCCTGCCGTTTGTAGTCAGGTCGCGCCTGGTGTGAGGCTCCGGCGCACGCGTCCGTCGTCGCCGACGCTGCCCGGAAGATCGAGGCCCTCGCCGAGGGAGGTCAGCGTGTCGGTCAGCTCTTCGCGGTCGACCCGCAGGCGCGCCACCGTGAGCCGCCGCCGCTCGCGTGTGAGCCGGACCTGGACCGCGCGCATGGTCTCTCGCGCGAGCCGCAGGTAGCGGAGCGCCACCGCGCCGCCGACAAACGCGAGCAGCGCGGCGGTGAACCCACCGAGCACGAAGTTGTCCGGGATGGCGGGGAAGAGCGCGTGCATCCGCACGTGGGTCCATCCGGCCAGCAGCCCGACCCCGAGCCAGGTCATCGGGAACAGCACGGCGCCGGCGAGCACCTTGATGCTGGCTTCGTCTTTCTGCTTCTTCGCGGCCCACCGTGCCAGCAACCAGAGCACGCCGGCCGGCGGCCCGTTGACCACGTAGCCCACGATCAACAGCGGCGGCAGGAACAGGTAGACCAGCAACACCTGGAGCAGCAGGAGGAGCGCCAGCCACAGGTTCACGATCGGCGGGCCGCGGTCGAGCTCGTGGTCCTCCATGCGCAGCGCGCGAAGATCCGCGTCGTAGTCCCGGATGCGCGCTTCGAACGCGGCGACTTCTTCCGGGTGGGTCTTGCGCCGGACCTCGTATCCGGTCCAAATCCGCGCGAACGCGCGCGTGCGCTCGGCCATGGTGGGCTTGTCGAGCTGGCTCCCCGCCCGGTGGCTGCGCTCGGCGCGGAGCAGCTTGCGGGCGCGGTGCATGAGGTGATGGACCTCCCAGGATTCCGTCGCGTGCACGGCTTCGCGCAGCGTGCTCTCGACGACGTCGGTCAGCGAACGCCACCGCGCCCGGCGCGTGTCTTCGGGCTCGTCTTCGCTGGGCGTGACGTCCAGCGCCTCGGGGAGCTCAATCGGAGGGTGGAACGTCACGAGCACGTTTGAGCGGAAGATGCGCTTGGCGTCGTAGTGAAGGCCCACCGGCACGATGCGCGGAGGCGGTCCGTCGGAGAGCTGCCGCGCCCGGTAGTAGAAGCGCGCCACGCCGGTCTTGAGCGCCAGAAGGTGGGGCGCATCGTGGCTGTCGCCCTCCGGAAAGAGACAGGTGAACGAGCCCTTCACGAGCTGTTCTGCCAGCGCGTCCAGGCTCCTTTGATTGGCCAGACGGCGCGCTGCCGGGTCGGCTCTTTGCCCCGCGTCTTGGGCCCGGAAGATCGGGACCGTGCCCACCGAGCGCATGATCCAGCCGAGCACCGGGATGCGAAACAGCCCGTGACGGGCCCCGAACACGACCTTCCGGGGAAACGTCTCGAAGATCAGCGCCGGGTCGATCATCCCGTTCGGGTGCCAACTGACCAGCACACCGCCGCCGTCGGTCGGCACGTTGTCGAGGCCGGCCACCTCCACGCGCCGGAAGAACATCCGGAGCAAGAGATGCACGAGCTTGACGACAAAGACGTAGCTGCGCGGACGCACGCCACGAGTCTACGTCACCTGGCCGCGACCAGACCTACTCCTCCGGGTCGGAGACGGCCGCAGCGGCGCGCGCACGCTCCTTGGTCAGCTCTTCCAGTTTCTTGTTGAGCAGGACCTTGTCGCCCACGCTGCTGACCGTGCTCGTCGGGATTTGGAAGGTCTGCGTACCGAACATCGGACGCTTCATGTGAAAGACCTCGAGGAGCTCACGGCCCAGCTTCAGCACCACGGCCTCGACTGACCAGCTCTCGTGGTCGATGACGACGTCCGAGATCTCCCCGATCTCACGGCCGTCCGCGGTGATGACGCCCCTGCCCTCGAGCTCGCTCCACTTGATCTCGGCCATCCAACGTCTCCTCGGTTGTCGAGCGCGAACCGCGCCCGGTCACGAGCCGTGTGTAGCCCAAACGCACGCCGGGACGCCAGGACGCAATGCCCCCAGATGGCCGAGGCGGACCGAGGACTCTAGGGACGCACGGCAATGCCCTCGCCGCCTCAGGCGACGGTGAACTGGCCCATCATCCCGCGGTCTTCGTGCTCGAGGATGTGGCAGTGGTACATGAAGTGCCCATCGGCGTCGGCGAAGTCGCGGAACGGGCGGATGACGCGAACGACCTCGCCCGAGCGCACGAGTGTCGTGTCCTTGAGCCCCGTCTCCTCCTCCGGGACCCCGTCCATGGCCAATCCGGTGCGCGAGAGCACGCGGAACGGCTCGCCGTGGATGTGGAACGGGTGCGCCATCTGGGTGAGGTTTCGGATCTCCCAGATCTCGATGTCGTCCAGCGGCACGGAGAAGTCGGTTCGGCTGATGTCCATCGCCATCCCGTTGATCGGGTGGAGTCCCTCGCCGTTGGGCACGTTCAGGTCGAACTGACGGGTTCGGGCGGCGGCACTCTCCTCGAAGGTCTCCAGGGTGGCGAGCGCGCTCGGCAGTGTCTGGATGGGGTTGTCCGTCGCGGCACCGACCTCGAACGTGACGAGGCGGTTCTCGAGGTCGTCGTACGCGTCGGCAATGAAGTTGCCCGCGTAGAGGCTGTTCGACAGCTCGAGGTTCTTGCTCACCAGCCGCAGGCTCTGTCGCTCGTCGGCGGCGAAGTCGAAGACCAGCTCCGCGCGCTCTCCGGGCGACAGCACCAATCGGCGGAGCGGGACCGGGCGCTCGAGCAGCCCCCCGTCCGAGCCGATGACCTGGAACTCCCGGTCTTCTCCGGCGGCGTCGATGAGCGCGAGGTTGTAAATCCGCGCGTTCGAGCCGTTGAGCACGCGAACACGGATCCGCTGCGCGTGCGTCTCGTGCCGAGGGGAGGGCACGCCGTTGACGAGGAAGACGCCGCCCTTGCGCACGCCCATCGCGTCGCTCGGGACGGCCAGCGGTGCGAGCTGCCCAGCGTCAGTGAACTCCCGGTCCATCAGCACGAGCGGGAGGTCGTCCACGCCGTAGGTGCTCGGCAAGGCGAGCGCGTCGCTCTCGTCGTCGCGCACCCAGATGAGCCCCGCGAGCCCCGTCCAAACCTGGGCGCTGGTGGCCTGCGGCTGGCTCGGGTCGCCCATCGCGTGCGGGTGGTACCAACAGAGCGAGGCGGCGTTGTCGACGGTGAACGCGGCGGTCCACGTTTCCCCATCCAGGATGGGCTGGTGCGGGCCCCCGTCCATCGCCGCGGGGACGTGCATGCCGTGCCAGTGCGTCGTCGTGACCCGCCCGAGCTGGTTCTCCACCGCGATCTCGACGCTCTCGCCCCGGCGCATCTGAAGCGCCGGACCGAGGAAGCTGCCGTTGTAGCCGGCGGTGGTGGTGTCGACGCCCTCGAAGAACTGCGTCGTGCCGGCGGCCATCGTGAGCCCGAAGCGGCGCACGCCGCCCGTCATCGTTCCCTCTTCAAGAGGAGGAAAGGCCAGCGTGGGCAAGGGCGGACCCCCGTCCGTGCCCGCGTCGCGTCCCGCGTCCGCTCCGGCGTCGCGTCCCGCGTCCGCCATGCCTGCGTCGCTCCCGGCGTCCGTGCCCGCGTCGGGGTCGTCACCCCCGCCGCAGCCAACCACCAAGGCGCCCGCAGCGCCGATACGAAGGAACCCCCGCCGCGAGAGCGGCTTGCGAAACACCATGAAGGAGCATTTACACCCGGATCGCCGTACCGCCATGTGCGCGCGGTCTACGCGGCGTCGACGAACAGAGTCGGGGGCGTGACCCGCGCCGGCCGGATCTGCAGGCTCGTGCGGACCTCGTCGAGGTCGCGCTCCCACATGTCCTCGAAGCGGACCGCGGCCAGGAACCGCGCTTGGCGGCCACGACGGTAGCCGTCGAACGCGGCCCGCACGATCCCCGGGGCCCGCGGGACGATGCGCACCCCGCCGACGAGCGCGATCACGATCGAACTCGGCACCCGCAGCTGACCGTACGTGAACGCCTGCAGCACGACCTCGCCGGCAACGTCCGTTCCGTAGCCCGTGAGCAGATGCCAGAGGTCGTGTGTCTGGCGGATGCGCTGGGTCACGTAAGCGGGGATCTCAGGAAGCCCGGGCGGGGGCTGAAACATGTCGGGGTCGAGACCGAGCTCGTCCACCATCCGGACATACGCGCCCCCCAAGGTATGCGCCGGGAGCGTACGCAAGAAGGCGAAGTCGACGTGGTCGCGGTCGATGGCGGGCTGCTCGCGCAGCAGCTTCGATCCCATCGGATCGACCGCCATCTCCGACAGCACGCGCGGCAGCTGGCCAGCGTTGAGTGCGATGCCCAGCGAGAACACGTGCTCGGTCTGGTTCGGATCGCGGTGAAGGGCGGCGATGGCGCGCGCGGCGACCCGGGCGCGGTCGCGCGTCCTGCCGGTGAGAGCGATTCGGATGGCGGCGGCCTCGTCATAGGACGCTCGATCACGGGGGGCTTGTGGAAGGCTCATGGCGTGCTCCTGCTGTTGTCAGTCATGACAATAAGCCTCCTGCCATGATTGTCAACCTTGCCAATAGGAACTACCCTCAGCGGATGGTTCGCCGTCGCCGCAGTCCCGAGGAAGCGCGCGCCGAGATCCTCGCGGCGTCGCGTCGCCTGCTCGCCGATGACGGTCCCCAGGCCATCCGGCTCAAACGCGTGGGACAAGAGGCGGGCGTCAGCCACTCGCTCGTCACCCACTACTTCGGCACGGTGGACGGGCTGCTCGAGGAGACCTTCGCGTCGTTCATTCGGGAGCTTCGCGTCGAGATGCTGACGCGGCTGCAGGACTCGGAGGACCTCGAGGGCATCGTCGGCGCGCTCTTCGATGCGCTCACGCACCCGCTCTATGCGCGGCTCGCGGCGTGGGCGCTCTTGAGCGGCCGCGTTGACACCGCCGACTTCGCGCCGGCCAGGGAGCAGGGGTCCCGGCTCGTGTTGGACGTCGTCGAGCGGCGTCTCGAACAGAGCGGACTCCGACCCGAACGAGACGACCTCGAGCAAACCTACGTGGCTGTGTTGTCGACGGCGTTTGGCTACTCCTTGAGTCGTCGGCTGCTCTGGGAGGGACTCGGAAAAGAAGCCACGGAAGCGCGCGACCGCGTGTTTCGTCGCCGCCTCGTGGCCATGGCCAAGGACTCCTTGGGGTTGTCCGACGAGGCCTGACTTCGCCTCATGCCCGGGCCCTACCCAAGGAGCGTGACCTCCCCACGGTCGCAGTCCCCCGGCGCGGGGAACAAGTCCCGTCCGCCAACCGTAGGACTTCGCGATGCCAGCCGCCTTTGATGCAGTGCCCACCGTGTTCACCGCCGCCCGCGCCCCGCTCGACCGTCTGCTTCTCGGTGCCAACGTCGCGCTCGCGCTGAGCTTTGCAGCCGTCATCCTCTCGGTCGTCGTCGGTGTCCGGCCCCCTGGCTGGCTGGACGTCCCCGTTGCCGTGATCTTGTTCGTGTGGCTCTTTGCGACCCCGCTGCTCGCGGTGCTCGGTGGCCTGCGGGCACACACCTCGGGCTGGCGCCGCGCGCTGGCCGCCCACTCCGTCTTCGCGAGCGCGTGGCTCGTCGGCATGGTGGCATCGCTCTTCCTGACCCTCGTCCACGCGTGAGACGCGCGGTTCCGCTCAGCCTGCTCAGCCTGCTCAGCGCGCTGCTCGCGAGCCCCGCCGCGGCCCAGGCGCCGCTCACGCATTTTCACGAGGCGCTCGGCGAAGGGCGGGCCCGCGTCTTCGTGTACGGGGCGTCGCACACCGCGGCGGGCACGTACGTCGAGGTGCTCCGCGCGGGGCTTCAGGCACGTTTCGGAGATGGGGGGCCGGGCTGGATCGTGCCCAGCTCGCCGTTTCCGTTCTACGCGCCACAGCGCGTGACGATCGGCGGCGGGGGTTGGCGGGGGTTGGCGCGGCGCTTCGGACGGCGCGTGCCGGGACCGCTCGGCCTGGCGGGAATCGCGCTCGACGCGACCGGGTACGCACACGCAACCGTGGTGGCGGAGCGCTCGTTCGACGAGGTGTCCATCCACTTCCATCGTCGAGATGGCGCCGCCCCCCTGCAGGTGCGAGTGGGCGACGAAACGTGGACGGTCGAGACGGCGCGCCGGCCCGGTCAGCCGTCGGCGGGCGTGTTCCGGTTCACGCTCCCCGCCCCTGCGCACCGTGTCGCGCTCATCACGGACGGCCCGGCGCGGGTGTTCGGGCTGGCGTTGGATCGCCAGGCGGGCGGCATCACGGTGGACAACTTCGGTGTGCCCGGCGCGCGCTTCTCGGATCAGGCACGTTGGGACGAGAGCGCACTCTCCGGAGCGCTCGTGATGCGCCCGCCGGACCTCGTCGTCTTCGCGTACGGGACCAACGAGAGCAGCAACCACCGCGTCACGCTGGAGGCGTATCGCGCGCGTCTGCGTGCGGGGCTGCGGGCCTGGCGCCGACGCGCTCCTGACGCGAGCTGCCTGCTCATGGGTCCGGCGGATTGGCCGCGAGAGGACCGCCACGGAGGGCTGGGTCCGAGACCGCGGCTGACGTCGATCGTGGCGATCCAGGCGGAGGAGGCACGCCGGGCGCGCTGCGCGTTCCTCGACACGTTTGCTCGCATGGGCGGCGAAGGCAGCATGGCGCGGTGGGTGGCCCGCGGATGGGGCAGTCTGGACCACGTGCACTTCACCGACGAGGGCTACCGACGGATCGGGGCGTGGCTGCTCGAGGCGGTCCTGCCGCCCGAGCCGGACTCCGTACCCGAGGCTGTGTCAGTCCCGCAGGAATAGGGCCCGGTGCCCGCTCCGTTCGTGAGCGATGACCGCATCCCACCGAGCCACGCGCGCACAAGACCAGCGGCGGGCCCTCGCGGCGCTGGCGGGCGCCGTCGTTTTGGGCAGCGTCGCCGCGGCGGCGCAGGTGGAAGAGCACCCCGCGTCGGAGCCCTCGTCGGTCATCGTCGAGCGGGTCCGTGCCCCCATTGCGCCGGAGGTCCCCGTGGGTGATCGGGTCATCACGATCGTGCGCGTGCGGCTCGATCGCTACCGCCTCCGGATCCTCACCGAGGAGCACGATGGTCCGCGGCGCTCGGTGCCGAGCTGGGTGCGGGAGTTGAACCTGGCGGGCGCGATCAACGCGGGGATGTTCCTGCCCAACGGTCGCTCGGTCGGGCACATGATCCGTGACGGATCCGTGGTGTCTCGGCGTCGCGTCGGGCGGTACCGCGGCGTGGTGGGCTTCGGGCCTCGCCGCGGCGGCCTGCCGGCCCTCACGGTGAGCGGGCCGGATTGCGGTCAGACCGTCGACTCCCTTGCGGCGCGCTACGAGAACGTGCTCCAGGCGCTCCCCATGGTGAACTGCCGAGGTGAGGCGAGGCGCTGGTCCACACGCAAGCGGTACAGCGCCGCCGGCTTCGGTGTCGATGCGGCCGGCCGCGCGGTGTTCATGCACGTGCGCACGCCGTACCGGATGAGCGTGCTCGACCGCATGCTCGCGGACCCGTCGCTCCGGATCCGGTCGATGATCTACATGGAGGGCGGGCCGGAGGCGTCGCTCGTGGTCCGCGACGGTGACGTGCGTGTGGAGGAGCTCGGGAGCTACGAGACCGACTTCAACGAGAACGACGACAACCGGCACTTCTGGGAGGTGCCGAACGTCATCGGCTTCGTACGGCGCTGACCGCGCGCTACGCGTCCGGGCTGGCGAAGTCGACGACGGCCACCCCGCGAGACACCTCGCCGATGAAGGCCTTCACTTCGCCGTGCGCGGCGTCCGCTTGGTAGGCGCTCAAGGCGGTCTCGTCCGCGTGGGTGGTGATCAAGCAGACATCGTACGCGCGCGGGCCGCGGTTCACGTCCACACCGACCGTGATCGACGCGAGCCCGGCCACCACGCCCTCCATCGCCCGGAGCCGGGCGGCGACCGCTTCGGCGTTCTCGGCGACGGGTTCGTTCATCTGGAAGAGCACGACATGAGTCAGCATGACGCCGACTGTATCAACTCCCCTCTCTGACTCTACAAGGCCTGCGTGGCGTCGATGTGCACGACCGGCTGGAGCTGCGCCTGCAGGCGGAGCGCGCGGGGCAACTCTCGGTCGATGGGGCCGGTCACGACCAACTCGACCTCTGCATAGAGAGGGCGGCCGGTGACGATCGCGTCCAGCAGGCGCGCCTGTGTTGCGTCCGGGACCGCGACCCGTTCTTCATACGGGCTCTGGAGAACCGAACGATCGTAGACGCGGGTTCCGTCCACCGTGAGCACCATGTCGCCGAGCCCGCTGAGTTCGAGGTCACGTCCGCTCTCGTCGTCGACGATCCGCAGCATGTCGACCACGATCTCGATCCCGACGACCGCGGCCATGTCGTACTCCGCGAGTTGCTCACGAAGCTCCTCGGCTTGCGCTACGTCGATCAGCTCGGCGCGCTCGACGTCGACGGTGATCTGGCAGTCCGCATCGAGCGGCGCGATGGTGACGAGCGCCGTCTCCGCGCGGTCGGTTTCCACGACTTCCTCCCAGGGCATACAGCCCATGGGGGGCACGTCTCCGAGCTCGATGCGGTGTTCGATGACCAGCGGATCCACCATGCCTCGGCCGGCGGTGACGACCACCTGACATGCGCTCAGACACGGGATCAGCCCAACGAGGGCGATGAGTAGCGAGCGGGGCATGGCGGTCTCCGAGCGCAGCCGAGGACGGTCGGTCCAGCTGCCGTTCGGGAGGAGCGCGCGTCCATGCTGGGCTCTCTCCGGTGTACGGGCTCCGTGATGGGGCCTTCGTGATGTGTGTCGGAAAGAAGAGAACGGCCGATGCGACGCGAACTTGAGGGGTCTTCTCTCGCGTCAGCTCTCCCGCGCGGCCGTGCGCAGGATGTTGAGCACGTCGCGGCGCGACGCCGGTTTTACGATGTAGTCGAGGACGCGGCCGTACTCGAGTGCCCGTAGCCGATCCGGATCGGAGGCCGAGCCGGTGACCACGATGGCCGCGGTCTCGTCCGTGATGACGTCGCTCTCATCGAGCGCGTCGAGCACATCGAATCCGCTCATGCCCGGCATGTTGACGTCGAGCAAAATCAACGTGGGAAGCGTGTCTGTGCCGGCGCGTGCCAGGATCTCTTCGAGAGCCCCCTGTCCGGACCCGATGGTCACCACCTCTCGTACCTCCGCGCATGACGTCAGCTGGCGCGCGAGGAGCGCGCGGTCATCCTCGTCGTCCTCCACGATGAACACGATCTCGAGGGGGTCACGGACAGTCAGCATGAACAGGGCCTCCGGCGATCAGCGACGTCTCTGTTTGCACGAGACAGATGCGCGCGAGTCTCACGAAGGACTCGCGCGAGCGCGGAGACTCTCCGCTCACAATGGCTCGGTCAATCCCCGAATGGTGACATCAGCCACGCCAAGGCCGCCTGGCGCGTCATCGGGCTCCAGATGCGCCACGCCTCGAACAGCTCAAATGGAGCAAGGGTCTCGCCTGGCGCGAGAATGGGGGCCTCCCCGTTCTCGCCTTCCATGTGAGCGATGATGTTCCAGTCCGTGTTGCTGTTCCAGACTCGCAGGACGAACAGGGCGGCCAGCTGACCTGCGTCACGTTCCCGACGGCACGCGAACGCGAGAACACGGTCGGCGTTCCACTCTCCGAGACCCGCGCCCTCGAGGTGCCGAAGCGAAGGGAACCCGCGGCAGAGCTCGCCCATGCGCTCGGGGAGTTCGCCTTCGCCAAACGGGCCGTGCTTCCGAATGCGATCTCCGGAGGTATCCTCGTCGTTAGACGGATCCACCAGTCGAAGGCTGCGGGAGGAAGGGCCCTTGTTGGCGGGGTCTCGGGGCATGGCGCTCCTGGGTCCGAACGGTGTCGCGGCCGACCCACTGCACCCGATTCAGTCGCTTGAGAGTGGATGGAACAAAGGGGGAAAGCAACCCAACAGTTTCTCGTCGAAGTACCGTTCCGCTGCGCCGAACGCCTACCTTCGTGCTGCGAGGGCCCGGTCCAGGTCTTCGCGCGTGACCACTTCGGCGACGTCCAGCTCGTTCGCGTTCTCCATCGTGAACAGCAAGCGGTGGTGAATCCCGAGCCGGGCCGAACATAGCCCGTGCATGCCCTCGAGGCGCTTGGCGTGGCGCCACACGTCGGGCCTTCCAGCGCCCAGCGCCCCGGCGGTCGCGATGGCGGACGCGACGATGTTCTTGGGCAACTTCGCGAGGGAACCACGCGCCTTGTCCGACCACATGGGCACACGAATCCCGTGCGGAGAGACCGGCTCACCTCGCTCGGGAGCCGGCGCCGTGGGGGTGGGGGCGGCATGTTCGCGGGCCTCGTCCGCCAGCGACTGCGCGCGTCGCCGGAGCTCGGCGCGCTCGGAGTGCCCCTCCCGGATTCGGCCTTGAAGCTGGCGGATCTTGTCGCGCAACGCCGCCGCGGCCGCACGGTCCGCGTCGTCTTGGCTCCGCTCTTCGTTCGACCGGAGCTCATCCGCCCGGGCCTCGGCCGCGGTGGCCTTCTCCTCGAGCGCGCTGAGGGCTTCTTCGTTCAGGCCCAGCTCTCGCACGAGCACGTGAGCGTTGGCCCGCGCCTCTTTGGCCTCCTCACGCATGCGCGTGAGCTCCGCCTGAAGCTCAGCCTTCTCCGCATCGGAAGCCCGGGCGAGCCGCCGGTCGTCGACCATCAGGTCCCACACCGACTGGTAGGGCTCATCGGCGGGCGCACCGAGCCGGTCGCGCGCCCAGTGGACTTCGCCCAAGAGGGTCTCGCTGTCCAGTGCGTGCTCCGGGTCCAGGCACCCCCGCGCCACGATGATCCCGAGCGCGGGGTAGGGCTCGAGCAGCTCGTAGGCCAACTCCATGGGAGGCACGCCGCCCTCCATCACGTAGGGACGGCACTCCGCCTCGAGCACCTGGAGGATGCCGGCGTCCGGTGCCCGCAGCGCGCGGCCAAGCGCGACCGTCGGCGGGACTCGGCTGGGGTCGTCGAACAACGGGAGATGGCGCGCGACGAGTTCGTCGTGACCCCAATCGTGCGCGAACGCGACCAGCTCGGCCCGCAGATCGTCCGGTGTAAGCTCCCCCAGGTCGCGCTCGGCAAGGAGCGCCAGCACCCGCTCGGCGTCGTCGAGACGCTCGCAGTCCACGAACACCGTGAAGCAGGCGTCGAGCTGGGGGGTGTTCAGCGCAGGCAATGGCAAGCGTGTGAGGTCCGCCGGGTGTTGCTGAATGAGCTCGTCCGCGGTGAGGAACTCGTGCATGCGGCGCCGGTACTCGCGCATCGAGATCCCGGCCACCGGGGACCAGCTGGTCCCGCGGTCCTTGCCCGCGCAGCATTTCTTGTACTTCTTACCGCTGCCGCAGGGGCAGGGGTCGTTGCGACCGGTTTTCGGGCTGGCGCGCCGTGCTGTGAACCCGGAGGCCACGACGTTGGAGCGCGTCGGCGGCAACGAGTCGATGCCGGGGGGATCGCCGAGTTCGAAGATGGCGGGGTCCGGCTTCTCCCGCTCGCGATCGATGACGTACAGCTCATCCAAGACCGCGTCACCGCACCGGAGCGCCGCCTCGCGCGCCCAGCCTTGACCGATCCAGCCCTCCCTCGCGCGCGCCAACGTGCGGAGGATCTCGAGCAGCGGCGCTGGCCATGGGCCGTCCGGCGCGAGGTGCGTGTAGAGCGCCGCCGCCGTGGCGAGCTGGTACCGGTCGAGCCTTCGTGACTGAAACAGCGCGGTGAGGATGGTCAGCGCCTCGGGGTGGGACGCGACCAGGACCTGCGACGCGCGATCGCTGATCGAGTCGGGGAACAGCCGCTCGACGACCTCGGCGGACGGTGGGGTGTCTTGCGCCAACTGAACCAGGGCGAACACCATCGCCGCGTCGACCTCGTGGGCGTCGAGCGCGTCCGTGAGCGCGGCGGCGACCTCCTCCGCGCTCAGCGCATCGGCCAGCGTGCGCACCTCGTCCGCGACCGGCTCGGTGTTCGCGGCACGCTCGATCAAGGCGCTCCGGTCGCTCATCGAACGGACGTTGCCCCAGGCCCTGTCGCTGCGCAAAGGCGGCTCACGGCTCCACCCAGGTCACCGTCCCGCGGAGGCGCTGCTCGAGTGGCTTGCCTACCGTCTGTTCCACCAGTCGATTGGCGTGGCGGCTGCGGGCGCCCTCCGCGCGGCTCACCGTCACGTGGAGGACCCCGCCGTCGAAGGGGCGGGTGCGCGAGCCCGCGATCTCGACCGTCCACGCCTGAAGTACGGCCGAGACATGTTCCCGGCGAGCCTGCACATCGACCTGGGTGCCGATGGCGACGCCTCCCGGGACCCATCGTGGCTCGAAGTGGTCGGGGTCGACGCCGTGCGCGAGCGTGATGTGATCCCCCCGTACGATACGGAGGGAGGCTCGGGCGCGCACGGTGTCTCGGCTGGCGTCATCGAGCTGGACCTGAAGCGTGCGGCGCCGGGCGATCGCCTGGAGCAATGCGTCGCGGGCGCGATCGAACGTCGCGAGAAGACCCGGGTTGACCGTCGGGGCGTAGAGCTGACGCAGGAGCGCGAGGTGCGGGCCGTGCTCGGCCGGCCGGGTGTTCAACCGTGCCAGCAGCCGCTCCCCCCGTCCCTCCGCCGCCACCAGGCTCGAGGTGTTGTGGATCTTGTCGGCGCAGCTGATCGGGAGCGCGCGCCGACTCGCGTCCGATCCGTCCGAAAGGCGCGCCACGTAGTCCTCGAAGCGCTCTTTCTTAGGGCGGACGCGTCCGGCGGTGTCGGTCTTGCTTTCGGACAGCGCCTCCACCACGGCCACGATCGGAGCGGGCACCTCTCTACGCAGGGTCGCTGCGTGCTCGGGCTGGTCCTCGAGCAGATCGTGGAGGTACGCCGCGGACAGCGTGACGGGATCCTCGTAGCCGTGCTCGGCCAGGATCCGCGCCACGGACTCGAGGTGGGCGAAGTACGGCGTCTTCCCGTCTTTGCGCGTCTGTGTTGCGTGCGCGGTTTCGGCGAGGATGCGCGCCTGTCGCACCCATGCGTGATCGAAGGGCATCGCGCGCACGATACGACAACCAGCCATGCACGTGGCCCTGAGTGCCGTTACCCTCCTGGCCGTGCTCCCGTGGGACACACTGCGCCGCCTCTTGGGGCTGCCTTCCGACATGGACCCGCCAGACGCGCTGTCGCTGGTGGAGATGGCCGTGGGTGAGCCGCGCCGTTCGCGCCTGATCGCGCTCGTGCTCGAGGGCATGCCGCCCCGCGAGCCTCCCGCCGGTGCGGTGCTCGGGGCGCTCGACCGGGGGGCACTGGCGCCCGACATGGCCGCCGAGTTGCTCGGCGCCATCGGGCACGGCTCGGCGTACCGCACGCTGTCGACGATGCTGCACGAAGACGCGGACGCGGCGGCCGCAGCGGGGGTCGCGATGGCCAAGATGCTCGGTCTTCGCGCGCGGACCGACCTGCTCACGGCGCTCCGCAGGGCCCCGACGCGTGAGGGGCGCGAGGGTGCGGCGCTCGGCCTGACGGAGCTGGGTGACGCCGACGTTGCGATCGCGCTGACCGAGTCGGGCTGCGATGGGCTCATCCGCGCGCGTGTCGCGGCCCGCTGCGCCGTGAGGCTGACCTCCACCCCCGAGCTGTGGCTGGCGTATCTGATCGATGAGCGCGTCGAGCGCCGACGGCTGGGTACCGAGGTCGTGTACGTGCTGCTGCTGGCGGACGTCCCGGAAGCGCGCGCGCAGCTCGTCGCTCTGGGGGACGCGGGCCGCGACGCGGTGCGGACCGCGCTCAGTGATCCCGAGCTCTTCATGTTGCCTGACAAGCGCGAGGCTCTCTTGGCTTGGGTGAGCTGAACGCACGTCGAGGGCCCGACCTCGCATCTGGTATCCTGAGGGCCATGCGTTCCCCCCTCCTCGTCGCGGCTGCAGTGTTGTTCGCTACGATGTCGTTCGGTGCGATGCTCACGGTGGCGCTTCCGGGCACGGCTTTCGCACAGGACACGGGGCCCAGCGCCACGGACGACGCCGAGGCCCGGGCGCTCTTCCTGGCCGGGCAGCAGGCCTTCTCCGCGGCTCACTTCGACCGCGCGCTCGAGTATTTTCAGCGGGCCTTCGAGCTGAGCGACCGCCCCGAGCTGCTGTTCAATATCGCCAACTGCCACGATCGTCTGCACCAGAACCAGGAGGCGTTCAACGCCTTCAATCTCTATCTGGAGCGGGTCGGAGACGCACCGAACGCGCCGTTCGCGCGCACCCGAATCGCCGCGCTCGAGCAGGCCATCGCAGAGGACGCCGCTGCCGCTCCGGCGGAGTCAGCGGAGCGCCCTACGACCGTCTCAGCGTCGCCCCGCAGCAGCACAGCAGCGACAGACCCGGGCGCGACAGAGGGTGGAGGCGGGCTGAGCGGCGCCGGCCTCGCGCTGACGGTCGTCGGTGGTGCGATCGTGCTCGGCGGCGTCGGCACAGCGTTTTGGTACCTCGACCGGGAGAACGCCGTCGAGCAGTGCGGAGGCACGTGCATGAACCGTACGGATCTCGAAGGAGAGCGTGATTCGGCGCTCATCACGATGTCGGCGCTGCTGGCCGGCGGCGCACTGCTCGCGACGATCGGCATCGTCGTGATCGCGGTCGACTCGGGGGGCGACGGGGAGTCGGCCTCGCTTCAGTGCGTGCCCGGGCTCAGCGGCGTGAGCTGCGCCGGCCGGTTCTGAGGCCTACTCGGACGCGTCCACGGCGGAGCGCGCCCGACGCAGGAGGTCGGGCCCGACCGCGACATCGATGAACGGGGCGTCGGCGCGGTCTACGGCCTGCATGGCGGTCGCGCACGGGAGCGCCTGCTCGAGCAGGGGTCGCCGCAGCTCTACGCACTGAGGGACGCCCGCGTCGTCTCCAATCAAGAACAGCCGCCGCGACGGCCGCCGGTGTGCGATGTAAGCGAGGTGGTGGCGGTTGATCGCGGCGGGCAGGACCATCGGGTTGGTGTCTCTGGGCATCGAGTCGACGAGGGCGCGGAGGTCAGACTCTTCGTCGTGCTCGTAGCGCCGCTGAAAGTGATGGCTGACGACGAGCAGCGCGCCGCCGGCGTGCACGGCAATGACGAGCGCGAGGACGACCTCCGCTCCGGCACGCGGCCGTGAACGCAGAGTCGAGATCAAGCCGAGATAGAGCCACAGCCACGCCCAATCCCAGCGCTCGATGAGCACGGGCTCGTAGAAGTAGGGGAACACGAAGGCGAGCCCCGCCAGCGCCGCGGGCGCGAGCCATCGGCGCGCTTCGATCGTGCCGCGGACCCGGTGCCAGGCGCGCACCAACAGCGCGACGTAGGCGAGACAGAGCGCCGCGGGAGCCCAGGCCGTGGCCAGCGTCGCGACCCAGTGCGGGGGGGTCATCCGGTAGAGTGTCGGCGTCAACGCGATGGCGCGAAGCCCCCCGAGGTACTGCGCGACTCGCTCCGTCGAGAGCAGCGGCGCGCGGGACTGGTCGAAGTCCTGGAGCCCGAGCGCGCGCGGAAGAAACGCATGCATCGCGATGGGCACGTCGCGAAACGCGGTCAGGTACGCGAGGTAGTAGACCACGAGCATGGTGCCGCCGGCCAGGCCGAGCCGGACGGCGTCGCGGCGTTGCCCGAGGCCCATGCAGACGAGCGCGAGCGGAAGCGTCACGAGGTAGAGGAGCACCGTGACGTTCAAGAGCAGCGCGATGGCCAGCAGGATCCCGGCCAGGCTGCCCCTCGTTCGCTCGGCGCGCTCCGTGTCGGCGCTGTGGGTCAGGAGGTGGAACGCAAGCAGGAGCGGCGCGAAGTAGGCGACGTTGTCCTCCGCCGACAACACGAGCGCGATGAGCCCGGGGCTGGCGACGGCAACGACGATGACGGCCATGAGCCGGGGTGCTCCAGCAAGCCCGCGCGCCCGCGCCACCTCCGACGCGGTCACCAGAAACAGGCCCCAGCTGGCGGCGGTGACGAAGAAGACCGATTGAAGCGGCGACAGCCCGAGACCGATGAGCCCGCGCAGGATCAGGTGGTAGAGGACGTGAGTGTCCGGGCCCGCGTCGGCGCGGTAGTGCTCGATGAAGCGGAGGCGTTGGTAGGTGTCCCAGTCGAGCAGCGATCCATCGTTGAGGGCGAGGTAGACCCCGGCCGCAGCCAAACTGATGCCGAGGGGCAGGCCGAAGCGCTCGAGACGCCGATCAGTTTGAGCCACGGCGCACCTCCAACCGACGCGTGTCGAACACATACGGCGCGGCGAGCTCGATTGAAACGCCCCGGCCGGTCGGAGAGGACGCGGCGGGGAGATAGCGGGCGCGCCGCCGTTGGAAGCGCAGCGTCACCACGCCCGAGCGTCCGGCCAGCGGGATGAGCGTGTCCCGATACGGATGTGCCGGATGCACTGAGGTTCCGCCTTCCCATTGGGCGAACACCCTTGTCGCGGCGAGGCCGGACAGGACGAGGAAGCGTTCCGAGCGGCCCGGCGCGAACGGGAGGGAGAGGCGAAGGAAGAGCGTGCCCTCTCCAATGGCAGCGCCGTCGAACGGCGCGAAAGTGTCCCCGTCCAAGGAGTACGACACGCCCGACAGCGCCCTCCGAGGGGAGTCGAGCGTGAGCTCGATGCCCTCGCCGGTGTCGACCTCGGTCTCTCCTCCCACGTTCGCCGAGCCCCACTCGGGTGGCAGGAACAGACGCGCCGGGCCTGCCTCGAGTGGCGCGATGCGCAGCGCGTTGTCCCCCCGCTCCACGTCGTGTTCGACGTCGGTGAGCAAGACGGGCCCGAGACCCGTGTCCGGCACGGAGAACCGCCAACGGCCCTCGCTGGGCAGCCCATGGTGCGAGGTCGCGCGGTAGCGGACCTCGACCTCGGGGTAGTTCGCAGAAGCGCGGAGGGCGTCGAGGGGCAAGCTGAGCTCGGCATGCCCGTGGGGGCCGAGCTCACCCACCGGAACCCATCGCCCACGTCCGAGGCTCAACTCCACCGCGCGAAGGGCGTGCGTGCGCACGTTCTCGACGCGCACCCTCACCTCGTCGGTGTCTGCGGCCAGCGGTGTGGGGGCGGCGGAGAGGTGAACGTCGGCCAAGAGCCGAGTCAGCGTGCGCAGCTCGGGTTTGGGGGCGTTGTTGGGTGCCCAGTAGCCGCGCCGGTCGTCGGGGTGGTCGCCGGTGAAGGGGTCGTTGTAGCTGCCCGGGGGGACGGCTTGCGCCCAGTTGTCGTGGGACGCGAAGTAGACCGCGCCAAGGGCCCCTCGTCGCTCGAGTTCGTCGGACTGTCGAAGCATGCGCCATCGCCGAACGACGCTGGGCGGGTCTTCGAAGAACGCGACAAAGCCCCCCAGCTCGCTCGCGAAGAAGGGTCTCCCCGAGTGCCCCACGAGGTCCAGCGCGGGGCCCCAATAGGTGGCGCCGGTGTCCAGCATGTTGATGCCGATCACGTCCACCGGGTAGTCGACGAAGGTCGCGAACGTGGCGTAGGTCGTCAGCCCATCCTGGTTCTCTCGCCCCGCGTCGCGGAGCACCCGGCCCAAGGCCGCGACGTTCTCGCGGGACCGATCGTGAATCTCGAGCTCGTTGCCCGTGTTTCGCATCAGCACGTAGGGGTGGCCTTCGGTCTCGGAGACGAACGCACGCCAGCGCCGGCGGTAGAGCGCTCGATCCCAGGCGCTGTCGGCGTCCAGTGACTCCCAGGTGCTGCCCTCCGGTTGAGGAATCAGGAGCATGTGCTGCCGTTGGGCCGCGGCGAGCACCGCGTCGGTCGGCGGGTGGTAGAGCCGGACCGTGTTGACGCCGGCCTCACGCAGCTGCCGGTAGCCCGCGTCGAGCGGCAGGCCGATGTCCGGGGCCGAGAAGGTCGCGACCATCCCTTTGATCGGGAATGGCTCGCCATTGACCCGCAGCCCGGAATCCGAGAGCTCGACGGACCGCGTGGCGACCTCGCGTTCCACCAGACACTGCCGGCCTGGGCCGGCCAGCGAGACACGAATGGTCCGTGTGCTCCAGCCGAGAGGCCAGGTCAGGCGCGCTTCGTGGGACGACCCGTCCGAGACCTCGCGCTGTGCGAGCGCGCGGTCCCCGTCGAAGAAGCGAAGGCTGAGCGGGCCGCGCTCCCCGCTCCGAATGTGCGCGCGGAGGACCACTTCGAGTAGGTCTCCGCGGGGTGTGCGCTCGATCTCCAGTCGCAAGACCGGAGGATCGTCGGGCTGCAACAAGATGGGGTCCCACAGGAGCGGCGTGCGATCGCCACACGGTCCGATCGACAGAACGTCGTTGATGACGACCAGCGCGACGAGGGTGACGGGAAGGACGAGCAACCAGGCGCGCTGCCGAGGGCCGCGATGGACCGTGGTCTGAAGTCGCCCTCGCATGCTCTCGTCGACCGCGTCGTGCTCCTCCGCGCGGTCGATGCGAGACCACGTGCGGCGTTGAAGGAGCATGTCGGAGAAGCCGAGCAGCGCGCTCGCAAGCTCGAAGAAGATGACGAGCGGCGCGGTCAGCAGGAACAGGAGCGCGTGGCGATGGGGCAACGCGCGAAGCTTGATGTGGGCCACCACGAAGGTGGTGAGCGCGGACAAGAGCAGGCCCGCCTGCACGCTCCACAGCTGTGATTCGAACGGAAACGCGCTGAGAAAATAGTAGGGCTCCTGGTCGAGCAACAAGTACACGAGCGCGCCCTGCATGCTCACGTGCGGGAAGACCATCAGCCAGAGCACGAGCGCGTCGGTGAGCTTCGTCGAGCGCCGCCAGGAGAGCCACAACGTGAGCCCCACCGCGAGGGCGGCCGAGACGAGCAACACGACGGCCCGTACTTCCACGGTGACCAGCAGGAAGTAGTAGACGCCCTGGGTCAGGAAGAAGAGCGCAACGGCCACGGGGAGCAGGAAGAACTGCCCGCCGAACGCGACGAGGACGCGGGTGCCCCACGGCGGCCTGGATGCCCAGAGGGCGCCGAGGTGAGCGAAGAACGCGTGGCTGTGCCCCGCGGCCCATCTGCGCCGCCGGAACACGAAGCTCGGGATGTTCGGGGTGGCCTCTTCGTAGGATCCCGTGTCCGGCTCGTAGACCAGCGCGAGTCCGCCGAGCAGCAGGTCGTACGAGAGATAGGTGTCCTCGGTGATGCAGTCGTGGAACGGGTGGGCCTTGAGCACGTCGGCGCGGAAGACGGCCGTCGAGCCGGTGAAGGCGACACGCCCAAACGAGCGAGACACGCTGTGGTTGAACAGCTCGAACGCGGTGTGGGAGAAGCCCGCGTCCCACATCTGGGCCAGGCGCGACGTCGCCAGCGGTCGTTTGCGGCACTGCACGCCCGCGGCGTCGTCCCGCGTCAACCGCTCGAGCGCCACGGCAATCCAGCTCGGGCGGGCTCGATGATCGGCGTCGAGCAGCGCGACGAAGGGCTCAGGGGCCGTGGGGATCGCGTGGTTGAGCTTCGCGTGCTTCTCGGGGCGCCCCACTGCGGTCGCGAAGAGGCGCCGCCGGTTCAGACGCGTGGGCAGTTCTCGCTGACGGCCATCGCTCTTGCCCTCGCCGAACACGCGACAGAGCGCCGCGACCGTCTCGTCTTCGAAGTCGCGCACGAGCACCTCGACGACGAGGTCCCCGACGTAGTCCTGCTCGAGCAGCGTTCGCACCGTGTCGACCACGGTGTCGCCTTCGTGGTGGGATGGAACGAGGATTCGAACGGCGCCGTGATCGACTCCGCTGGCCGACGTCCGCTCGGTTCGCGCCACGGCATGCACCAGCACGAGCGTGTAGACGGCGGCCCAGTACCCCCCGAAGTAGAGGAGCAGGAATACGGCGAAGTCGAGGAGCCAGCCCGTCATGCGAGGTCAGCCGGCGTGGGTGAGATCGGCGAGTCTTCGGATGGTGTCGAGCCGCGCGCCCCGTCAGTTGACGTCGCAGGCGCCAATGGCGCCGCACACCGTGTCGGGGGTGTCGCAGTCTTCGGGGTCCGGGCGCCCGGTGAGCGGAGACTCGCACGCGCCGGAGGTCCCGTATCCGCAGAGGCAGTCGTCCACCGTGCAGAAGCGCCGGTCGCACTCGAAGTCCTCGCACTCGCAGTGCCCCGTCATGCACTCGTTGTCCGCGAGACACCGGTCCCCGGTGGCGCGCAGCTCATCGCCGTCTTCCAAGGCCGGGATGACTTCGGAGCACCCAAGGGCGCCCAAGGCGAGGCCGGAGCAGAGGGCTGAGAAGAGAATTGCGGTGAACAAACTGCGTCGCACCCATTCAAGGTTTCACGGGCCGCCGCGGAGGTCAATGACGTGGCGGTCGAGGCAGGCTTGAACCATCGCGGCGAGGGGTTCCCTCTGCCGGTGAAACGGAAAGCGATCTGGGTTGCCGCTCTTCTCGCCCTCGTGACCGCGTGCGATGCGGCGCCCCCGGCGGAGCCTGCGCGGGCCCCGGTCGTCTATGGCGAACAAGACGACCGACGCGAGTACTACGAAGCCAGTGAAGCCGACCAGCGACTGACACGAGAGTCGATCGTGGCGCTGATCTCGCCAACGGCGCTGGACTTCGCCGACCCTTCTGACGTGGGCCTCAACGCCTACTCCCTGCAGGAGGCGTACGGCCTCTGTGACGACCAGCGCTTTCTCGAGCAGCCGTCCGCCGCGGGCTGCTCCGGCACGCTCATCGATGACGACCTCATCCTGACCGCGGGGCACTGCTTCGACGAGGAGGACCCTCAGGCGAGCTGCCGCTCGCAGCGCTTCGTCTTCAACTACCACTACACGACTCCGGGCGAACTGGCGACGATCGACGCGGGACGTGACGTCTACTCCTGCCGTCAGGTGCTCGTGCGCCGCGATGACGACGTCGACGGGCTTCGGCGCGACTACGCCATCATCCAGCTCGACCGTCCCGTCAGCGGCGCACACGTGCCAGCCCCCATCGCGCCGGGCAGCGATCCCGCTGTCCCCGGTGACACGTTCAGCGTGATCGGATTTGGCAGCGGCCTGCCCGCGAAGATCGACACGAGCGGCGAGGTCATTCTGTCCTTCGACGGCCCTCTCGACTTCTTCACCGGCAGCATCGACACGTTCGGGGGGAACTCGGGCTCCGGGGTCTTCAACGACAGCGGTCGGGTGATCGGCATCCTGGTCCGCGGCGCGACCGACTACATCGACCGCGGCGACTGCAAGGTCGTCAACGAGATCGAGGCGGAGCCCGACCGCGGCGGTGAATCCATCAGTTACGTCGCTACGGCGGTGACCGCGTTGTGTGACACAGAGTGGCCGAGCCTCCGGGTGTGCGGGACTGAGCGCAGCTGTGGTGATGGCATGTGCACCGGCATCGAGACGGCGGACAACTGCTCTGAGGACTGCGACGCGGCGACGTGCAACGACGGCGTGTGCGACGCGACCGAAGACGAGGTCAGCTGCCCCGAAGACTGTTTCGTTGCCGAGGACGTCGTTCCCGCCGAGTGAACCTGCCCGCCGGGCTACTACGACGCGGTCGACGGATGTGACTGCGAGTGCGGCGCATACGACCCCGACTGTGATGACTTCGAGCAGGAAATCGTGGGGTGCGATACGGGCGAGACCTGCTCGTTTGACGCGATCTGTGAAGGGCTCGCCGTGGTCGTGCCGGACTCGTGGACGTGCGAGTTGGCGTACTTCGGAACGGGAGACGGCTGCGACTGCGAGTGCGGTGGGGACGACCCGGACTGCGCCAACCCGGATGCGGAGCTCTTCAACTGCGACGAGGGCCAGGTGTGTCGCACGGGGGTCTGTGAGGCGGCGGCGGGCGGAGACGCGGGACCGGCGGGCATCGACGCCGGCCGCCCGAGCGATGGAGGGGCGCCCGCGGTGGACGGAGGCATGGAGTCCGGTGGCGGTGGGTGCCGGGCAGCTCCCGGACGGGGGGCTCCAGGGGTCCTCCTGCTGCTCGGCGGCGCGCTCAGCGTGCTCCTTCGCCGTCGCCGGTTCAGTCTTTGAGTGTGCGCCGCGCTCCGCGCGTCCGATGGCACACTCGAGGAAGACTCTCTTCTCGAACCTTCAGTACTCGAGCGCGCGGCGGTCGATGCCGTGTTTCTTCATCCGGCTCTGGAGCGTCGTCGGCTTGAGCGCGAGCAACGCGGCGGCGCCGTCTTCGCCGTAGATCTTACCGCCGGTCTGGCGGAGCGCGCGCTCGATGTGGGCGCGCTCCATCGCGGCCATCGAGAGCATCGGCGAGGTCGGCGCGACGGCCGCCGGTGGCGTGGAGCGGGTGCCGAGCGAGACGTGGCGCGGCTCGATGTGTCCGTCGCTCACGATCGCGGCGCGCTCCAACACGTTCGCGAGCTCCCGAATGTTGCCGGGCCAGTCGTGGACTCGGAGCGCGTCCAGGGCGGCCGGGCTGAGCGTCAGATCGCGCCGGCCCAATCGCTCACCCCGCTCGCGAAGCAGGTTGGTCGCGAGCGGAGCCAGGTCTTCGAGACGCTCTCGCAGCGGCGGCAGGTGCAGCGGAAACACGCTCAGCCGGTAGTAGAGGTCTTCTCGGAACCGGCCGTCCGTGATCGCCGCTTCGAGGTCCACGTGGGTCGCCGCGAGCAGCCGCACGTCGACCCGACGTGGCCGGTCGCTGCCCAACGGCTGGACCTCGCCCTCCTGGACGACCCGCAGCAGCTTCGCCTGCAGCGCGGGGCCGAGCTCGCCGATCTCGTCGAGGAACAGGGTGCCGCCGTCCGCCAGGCGGAATCGTCCGACGCGGGCCGTCGTCGCGCCGGTGAAGGCGCCCTTGTCGTGCCCGAACAGCTCGCTCTCCAACAACGCGTCGGGCAACGCAGCGCAGTTCACGGTCACGAACGGCCCGCTGGCCCGCTTGCTCCACGCGTGGATCGCGTGCGCCAGCCTCTCCTTGCCGGTGCCCGTCTCGCCGCGGATGAGCACCGGCGTGTCGGTCCGCGCGACTTGGGCGGCCCGGGTTGCGAGCAGACGCACCCCCGGCGCGCGGCTGTCCTCGAGCACGCCCGCGTGCACTCCGCTAAGCCTTGCTTCGAGCGTGGCCGCGTGCATGCGTTGGCGCTCGCTCAGGGTGGCGAGCTCCGCCCGTCCGCGCGCGTGATGGATCGCCAACGCCAGCAAGCGTGCATACAGCTCGACGAGCTCGACGGTCTTCTGCGGGTAGACCTGGCACTTGGCGCGGTCGAGACTCAGCACACCGAGCGTGTGCTCTCCGGCGGTCAGCGGAACGACCATGCAGCTGTGGCCGGCGGGGAGATCGATCACGCCGTCGAACGGGTCGCCGTCGCCGTGGCTGTGGTCGTGCTCGGTGTAGGCGCGGGCCCGGCGGGTCTCGATGGCCTCGGCCACCGTCGGGAAGGCGCCCAGGGCGATGCGGTGCCCTACAACGTTCTCGCCCGCCAGCGGCCCGCGCGCCGTCTGCACGACCAGCTCCTCGCCCTCGAGCGCGAAGATGGTGGCGAGGTCGTACGGCGCGACGCTGGCGAGCCAATCGAGACCGCGCCGCATGAGTTCGTGAATACCGGGGTCGTGCATGGGGCTTCGGCGGAAATGTGGCTCCGCAACACCGACATGGCGTTGTCGTGGGACGCCCTCCAGGGCCAACAACGGTAGCTCGTTGTCTCGCAGGATGCCGCACAGAGTCTCGCTGCAGGTGGCACAGGGCATTGAAAGCCCCACCCGGATCCTGGAGCATGGAATCGTGCAGGATTTGTTCAGCCGGTCGACCGCCCTTCCGTACCTTCTCCGCGGACTCGTCGTGGCCGCAGTGGGCCTCGCCGGCGTGGCCTGCGACTTCGACGGGGGCACCGGTGGCGATGGGGGCACGTCGGACGCGTGGATTGACCCGAATGGCCCCGACGAGGATGGAGATGGGATCGTCGACGCCTACGAGGGAAGAGACGCGGACGTCGACACGGACGGGGATGGCATCCCCGATTGGCAGGACACGGACAGCGACAACGACGGGGTCTCGGACGCCGACGAGGCGGGCGTCAATCCGAGCACGGGAGAGCCCGCCGACACCGACGGCGACGGCGTGTACGACTTTCGCGACGAGGACGCCGACGACAACGGGATCCCCGACGCGGACGAGCCCGACCGCGATTACGACTCCGACCGGGTGCGGGACGGAAACGACATCGACGACGACGGCGACCAGGTCGACGACCGCGACGAGATCGGCGACCCGGACTCGCCGACCGACACCGACGGGGACGGGGTGCCGGACTACCTCGACGAAGACTCGGACGGTGACACGATCTTGGACGTGCACGAGGCCAACCGCGACACGGACGAGGATGGAGACGCAGACCGGGTCGAGCTCGATTCGGACCGCGACGGATACCCGGATGCGGAGGAGGCGGGTGACAGCGACCCCGGCACGCCTCCGGTGGACAGCGACGGGGACCTGACGCCGGATTACCGCGACAGCGACAGTGACGGGGACGGCCTGAGCGACGTGGACGAACGGGAGGCAGGGACCGATCGGCTCAATCCAGACACCGACGGCGACGGGGTGCTGGACGTCGTCGAGGTCGTGGCCTGCGCAGACGCGAGCTGCGTGGGGGACGCCACCGACCCGGAGAGCAGCCCGCGCACGCGCGGCGACTTCGTGTTTACGGAACCGTTCATGGCGCCCCCGTCGCCTCCGCGCGACACGCTCGCGTTCGCGACCGAGCTGCAGGACGCCGACGTCTACTTTTTGGTCGACACGAGCGCCTCGATGGGAGCGGCGATCGAGAACCTCCGCGAGAGCCTGTCCACGCCGACCACCGGTGTCATCGCGCAGGTGCGCGCCGAGATCCCAAACACGTGGTTCGGCGTCGGTGGGTTCGAGGACTACCGGGCGCTCGCCTACGGGAGCGAGATGGCCGGCGACCGCGCCTATTATCACGTGCAGGATCTGACCGAGAGCATCGACGAGGCGCAGACCGCGGTCGGCTCGTTGGTCACCCACCGCGGTGGCGACACGGCGGAGTCTGGCTTCGCGGCGGGGTGGTCCGCGGTCACCGGAATGGGCCTTCCTGGCGCCAGCGGTTGGAACGAGTCGCGCGCAAGCGCCACGGGGTTCTCGCCGTGCGCGACGGGCCGCTTCGGCTGGCCGTGTTTCCGCGAAGGGGCCTTCCCGATCCTCGTCATCGTCACCGACGCGCCGATGCACAACGGCCCCGGCGGCGACAACGCTTACGACGACGGCGCGATCGGCGGCGCGACGCCCACCTACGACGAGCTGGTCGCCGCCTTGACCGAGACCAACGTCCGCGTGGTCGGGGTGTCCGTCGGGGTCCCCGGCGCGACCGCCGCCCGCCCGCATCTCGAAGCGGTGGCCCGTGCGACCGGCGCGATCTCCGCTGGCGATCGCCCGCTCGTAAGCGACGCCACGAGCGGTCAGGTCGGCTCGTCGGTCGTGCAGCACGTGCGTACGCTGGCCAACTCCACGCCGATCGACGTCAGCATCGCGTTCCTCGACGACCCGAGCGACGACGTGGAGACGTTCGCTGCGTTCGTCGACCACATCGAGGCGAACGAGGACGGCGACCCGTCCCGCGGCTGCGCGCCGCGCACCGCCTACGACGAGGACGGCGACGGCTGGAGAGAGACGTTCCGCGCGGTCACCCCCGGCGAGCCCGTCTGCTTCGACATCATCGTGAAGCAGAACGACACGGTGCCAGCAGAGGCCGAGCCACAGCTCTACGGCGCCGATCTTCAGCTGCTCGGGGACGGGTTCACCGAGCTGGATCGGCGCCGGGTCACGTTCCTGGTCCCCGCCGAAGCCCGCGTGCCCGACCTCGACTAGATGGCGCACGGCGCACGTTTCTGCGCCCGAGAATTCCCGGCATCCGTGCGAGATCGCCCGGTCCACGTTGCACGATCGCGCAAGTCTTGCTCTGCTCTGCCCGGAGTCGGGGCAACAGGTGCCTCGATGGGGATGAATCCGGGGCTTGGATCGTAGTTTGCTGTGCATTGAGTCATCCGACGCACGGTGGGGCTCGCGTCTGCATCGAGCATCGGGTACAAACGCGACCGGAACACTTCAGGGGGGCCCACGCGTCTCCCGCCTTTTCACCGAGCCCGCCGCGGTGGGCCAGAGACCATAGGAAACCATCATGCGACGCATTCTCTTCACCGCCCTTGCTGCTCTCGCCCTCACCGCCTGCGGCGGAGGCGGAGACCCCGTCGACCAGAACCACGAGGGCGACCTTGCCGCCGGCCAGACCCAGGTGGGCGGTCACAACTGCGACACCTACGACATCTCCGTGGGTGAAGGCTGGACGGTTCGTGCCGACATGGACAGCGAGTGGGACAACAAGGTCATCCTCACGCGGGGTGACGCCGAGGTCGCCAGCGATGACGACACCGACGGCACGAACGCGCGCCTCAACACCACCGTGACCGAGTCGGGCGACTACACCGTCAACGCCTGCGCCTACAGCGACGGCACCGGCGCGTACACGCTCCACATCGTCACCGCCGCCGGCAACTGAAGCGGTTTTGACGCTCTCGGGACTTCGGTCTCGGTGACATCGGCGAGAACGCGTGTGCGTTCTCGCCGTTTGTCATTTTGTGGAGCGCACCCGAGGAAACGCATGCTGGATTTCGAGCTGGTCTCCGACCCTGAGGTCGCCAAGGTGTTCGCGGCGTACCCAGAACACGTGAAGCCCAGGCTCACGGCGCTTCGCGCGCTCGTGCTCGCGGCCGCCTCGGACACGCCAGGGCTGAGCCACCTCGAGGAGGGGCTTCGCTGGGGGGAGCCGAGCTACATCGCGAAGAAGGGGTCCACCCTGCGGATGGACTGGAAAGCGCGCGCCGGACCAGTACGCGCTCTACTTCAAGTGCACGAGCAAGCTGGTCACCACGTTCCGCGAGGTGTTCGCCGATCGGTTCGAGTACGAGGGCGACCGCGCCATCGTGTTGGGAGTCGATGCGGATCTGCCCAGAGCCGCGTTGAAGCCATGCATCATCGCTGCGCTTCGGTACCACGAGGTCAAGCGGCTGCCCCAGCTGGGTCTCGTGGGCGGGTGAGCGTTCAAGCCGGCTGAAGGGTGCTCGGCTGGGCGCGATCCGGTCGGGTCGCCTCGGCGAGCCCATGCTCACTGGCCTCCAAATCGCCGAGCATCGAACGCGCACACAGAAGGCCGGCGCCCACGCCCACGGTCATGCCGCGGCCGCCGAGGCCGGCGACCCACGCGAAGCCCTCGAGCCTCGGATCCGGTCCCACGACCAGCTCGCGGTCATGGGCGTAGGTTCGCAGACACGCCCAACCCGTCCGCACCGGAGCGTCGATCAGCGACGGGGCGATCCCCTCCAGCCGCGACGCCAGCCACTCCAGCGCGCACGGATCGGGCGCAGGCAAGCAGGGGGGCATGGGCACCTCGTCGCACGGGCACGCCAGCACGCCACCGGACTCGGGACGCACATACACGCTGCGCGCACCGAAGTGCCACGCGGTCGTCTTCACCGCGTCGGACGGCGCCTCCAACACCATCAGGTGGCGTCGCAGCGGCACGAGCGGGACGGCGAGTCCAACGCCCTGTCCCATCAGGCCCGCCCATGCGCCCGAGGCGTTCACGACTTCGTCGCACCCGATGCGCTCGCCGCCCTCGAGGTGCACACCGGTCACGCGCGCGTCGTCCGCCTCGATCGTCACCGCTCGAGAGTGCGTTCGGATGCTCACGTTCTCGTCGAGGCACGCCCGCCGCAGCGCATCGACCATCGCGTGCGGATCGAGCACCCCCGCGCCCTCCACCCGCCATGGCGTCGCCTCGCTTCGCAAGCTCGCGCCCATCGTGGCCAAGCCCTTCAAAAGGGGCTTCGCCCGCAGCCCGCTCTTCTCCGCTCCGCTCCGGACCCATTCGCCTGGGCCCTCCGTCAGCACGAGTGCGTCCGCGCGCCGAAGCCAAGCTGCCTCGTCGCCCATCAGAGCGGTCATCAACTCCGCGCTCCGCACGGCCAGCGGCCCGGTGCTGACGTCATCGTCCACCGGCAACCAGATCTGCGCGTTGCGCGCCGAGCTGTGCGTGCCCACCAAGCTCTCCTGCTCGAGCACCGTCACCCGGCGCGCGCCGCTCCGCCCGAGCGCCCACGCCACCGACAGCCCGGCAATGCCTCCTCCGATCACCACCGTGTGCGGCTTTGGCATGGCGGCCGGAACCTAGACGTCGCGGGTTGGAGTGACAAGCGCGCTCACGCGTCCGTCTGAGGTGACCCTCCGATTCTGCTCCCGACAGGGCCCCTCGGCCGCCGGAGAACGGGGTAGCGACATGACGCACTGCGGCGCCCGAACGCTCACAGCCTCCCGTTGGCTGTCGCGGTGTTTCGCGCTACGCCTGCGCGATGACGCGCGCGAAGATCTTGGGCCTCGGCTCTTATGTTCCCCCCCGCATCGTGACCAACGAGGAGATCCCATTCCTCAACGATTTGCACGAGCGTTGCGACGAGCAGCAGACCGAGACGAACCACGAGTGGATTCAGAAGCGGACCGGCATCGAGCAGCGTCACTACGTCGACAACGACCGCGATGTCGGCTGCAGCGATCTGGCGCTCGAGGCCTCCAAGCGGGCGATCGCCGACGCCGGGCTCGAGCCCAAGGACATCGACTGCATCATCCTCGGCACGCTGTCGCCCGACATTCACTTTCCGGGGACCGCGGTGTTCCTGCAGAGCAAGCTCGGCATCGACGGGGAGGGCGGCTGCCCCTGCTACGACATCCGGCAGCAGTGCAGCGGGTTCGTGTACGGACTCGAGATGGCCGACGCGTTCATCCAGGCCGGCAAGTACGAGCGCATCCTCGTCGTGGGCTCCGAGGTGCACAGCCACTCGCTCGACTACACCACGCGCGGGCGCGACGTGATGGTGCTCTTTGGCGATGGGGCGGGCGCGGTCGTCGTGGGCAAGGCGGACTCGGACGAGGACAGCGGCGTGCTCTACACGAGCTGCGGCGCGGACGGTTCCGGCGCCTGGAACCTCTACCTCAAGGTCTTCGACATCTCGAAGCGCCCGATGCTTCCGTACAACGCGTTGGCCAAGGACGACCCCGAGATCCAGTACCCGCAGATGAAGGGCAAAAAGGTCTTCCTTCAGGCCGTGCGCACGATGGTCATGGCGACCAACGGCGCGCTCGCGAAGACGGGGCTGACGTGGGATGACATCGACTGGTTCGTGCCCCACCAGGCGAACCTCCGCATCAACGAAGCGGTCGTCGAGTACGCCGAGATTCCGAAGGACAAGGCGCTCAACAGCATCATGTTCTACGGCAACACGACGGCCGCGACGGTGCCGTTGACCATCGACCACCACCGCAAGGCGGGCACGGTGAAGAAGGGCGACCTCGTGCTCTCGACGGTGTTCGGCTCTGGCTTCACGTGGGGCGCGGCCGTCTTCCGCGTCTGAGGTCCGGTCACCACAAGCCGGGGGGGACGCCCACGATCAGGTCGGTGTAACCGGAGAGGTGCGCGCGCCGGACCGCGTGAAGCAGCGTGGAGGCGTCGGTGCTGCCATCGCTCTGGATGAAGAGCGTGCGGTTGCTCGGCTCGAGCATGCGGCGCTCGTCGAGCAGGTCGCTCACCGCGTTGAGGCGGTCGACCTGCCGGTTCGTTCCGTCGGTGCTCGCGAGCGTGTAGCGGCCGCGCGCGAGCTGCAGGATGACCAGCACGCGACTGCGGGGCACCTGCGCAGGCGCGCCTCGCACAGGGACCGTCCAGCCGTCGAGGTCACTCAGCGCGCAGTTGCGGCCGTCCGCGTTGAACGCGGCGACCAAGCGCTCCACGTCGCGCGCCGGCGTGGCCCGATCCGCTCCGATCCGGGCGGTGCGCCCCTCCGGGACCCGAGCGGGAAGCCGCCTCCGCGCGTGCTCGCTGTCCGGCACCAAGGCGCCGCCGACGAAGGTCGCGTCGGGGGTGAGCACGGCGTCCAGCGGCCGCGTGCTCCGCCATCCCGAGCCGAGCGCCGCGAGCGTCACGGAGGCGCTCTCGCGCGCCGGCATCGCGCGGACGAGCATCAGGCCGCCGGCTTGAACATAGGCATGGCTGAACGCGGTACGCGCCCCAGCATGCGCGGTGCCCACCAGGCCGAACACGACGATCATCGGGGCGAGCGCCCACACGTTGCCGACGGCGGTCCTCGAGCCCCGTCCGTGGTGAAGGCTCGCGATCAGGCCGACGAGCAGCGGAACTGTGAGCAGGAACCACATCCAGGCTGAGTCGAACGTGACCAGCGACGGCGCCACGCTGGCGAGCCGCCGGATGGTCTCGGGCGGGCCGTCGAGGTTGAGCAGGGTGCGCCATTGCTCGGTCGTGACGACGGTTGCCCACGCTCCGACCGCCAGCGCCGCGCTCGCCCCTGCGCCGAGCGGCGTCGGCTGGTGGGGGCGGAGGCTGTCTCCGCTCGCCGCCACCACGGCTACGCTCGCCGCGATGCCGCCTGCGAGTGAGAACTGCACGAGGCCGAGCACGTACGTGCCGCTGTCGTCCAGCAACGTCACGAGCGTGGCGAACGGGAGCAGCGCGACGATGCCAAAGAGCGCGTAGCTGAGGTTCCGGTTCGGAGACCGTCGCGCCAGTGCGCTCGCACTGAGCATGAGCGACGTGGCCAGGAGAAGCGGAGCCGAGAACGCCGCCCCTGCGGTCATGAATCGGAGCCACGAATCCAGGCTGTAGACGTTGCGACTCCACTCGCCCGTCATCCAAGGCGCCACGGTGCTCAACAGCCAGGGCAGGGAAGCCACCACCACGAAGGGCGCCTCGTTGGACGTGACCAGACGGAACTGCCGGCGCCCCATCACCGAGAGCGTGACGCCGAGCACGACGGCGGCCACGCCGCCGAAGGTCAGCAGGCGTGAGTTGAGGTCCGCGCCCTCGAAGTCGAGCAGCAGCGGGACGGCGAGCGTCGAGACGAACCCGGCGAGCGTCGGCAGCGCGATCGCAAAGAGACTCCAGGAAGGCGGCGACGGCGGGGTGTCGTGCTCGTGCGAGAGGAGCATGCGGTTCGGCTGCGAGAGCTGCTTTCTTCGTGGGCGGAATCCGCGCGGGTCGGTCATCGCCAGCACCGCGCCCTGGGGATCGAAGCGAAAGGCGAGGGCGTGTGAGGTGAAGGCGGGCAGCCCGGGAACCACCGCCTGGAGCGCTGGCCAGGCCGCCACAAGATCCGACTCGATCGTCGCCGGCATGACGAGCACCGTGCGGCGTGGTCCGAGGACCTCGAGCGCGAGGGCGATGTCATCGGCGCACGTCCCGGTCGCGTCGAGCACGATCACCGCGAGGCGCGCGGTCTTGAGGCGGCGGCGGAGCGCGGGGCCCCAGGCACGATCGGGTTGCAGCATCGCGGCCGGCCCTGACGCGGGCGGCAGGGCGGGACGGGCAAGCGGCAGCGCGGGGCCCAGGGGCGCGTACCCCGCGGCGAGCGCCTCGCGCCACGCTTGGTCGCGGGCGGCACGCCAGTGGCCGCGCTGCAGCGCAAGCAGCCGCCGGTACCAAGGCAGCTCGTGGTCGGCGCTCCGGTGGATCAGCAGCACCGGCCGACGGCCGTCGGCTTCGGCGTGCTCGTCGTGCGGCGGCGTTCGCCAGGCGCGTCCCATCTGTCGCAAGCCCGGCCACATGAGCGTAAGGACGAGTCCCAGCGCCGGCCAGGCGATGTGCAGGTCCTCCGACAGCCACAAGACCCCGAAGGTGGCCGCCATCGGGGGGATCACCCAGAGCGAAAGGAGAACGCCCCAACCGGCGAGTTCACGTAGCGTGCGCATGTTGCCCCGTCCGGTGGAGGATACCCGACCGAGACGAGACCACGGCGCGCGTGCTCTCCTTGGGTCGTGCGGCCCACTCCCCGGCAGATGTCCATGAACGACTCCGAGGCACGCGCGCTCGAGCTGTACACACGGGCGGTTCAGAGCCCCGAGCGTGAGGTGGAGCTGCTCGCGTCGCGGTTTCAGCGCCGGCGCGGGCGAGAGGCGCTCACCTTGCGAGAGGACTTCTCCGGTGCGGGCGCGACCAGCGTCGCCTGGGTGGAGAGTCACGACGACCGCGAGGCGATGGCGGTGGACCGGGACGCGCGCGTGCTCGCGTTTGGGCGGGCGAAGGCGGAGACCCTCGATGAAGGGGAGTCCAGCCGGCTGTCGTTCGTGGCGCGCGACGTGTCAGAACGCAGCGAGCGCGCGTTCGACCTCATTTCGGCGATGAACTTCAGCTGGGCCATGCTCGATGAGGCTTCGCTGCGTACGTACCTCACCGCGGCCGCGGACAGCCTCGAGGACGATGGGCTGCTCGCGCTGGAGTTCTTCGGCGGTCCTCGTCTTCGGGTGCCGCACGTGTCCGTGCACCACCTCGACGGCTTCACGTACCGGTTCGAGGTGAAGTCCTTCGCGGCCCCGTTCATCGACGTGGCTCTCCACTTCGAGGAACGGGGGCGGATCTACGAAGACGCCTTCACGTACCGCTTCTGCCTGCGCTCCAAGGAGGCGCTCGACACGATGCTCGCTGAGGCGGGGCTCCGGAACATCACGTGGTTGTACGAGGACCGAAGCGGGCGGCACGTCGCGCGTCGAGGCCGACCTCGGCGCCCTCTGTGGGCAGCGGTCGTGCTCAGTGAGCCGGCGCGGTAGCCGGCTGGGAAGGCTCAGGCTGGGAAGGCTCGGGCTGGGAAGGCTCAGGCCGGGAAGGCTCCGGACCCGGCTCGGGCGTGCCCAGCACCACGAGCTCTCCAGTGAGCCAGCTCGTCGCGTAGACCCGGATCGACTCGCCGCGCGCGCGCACGGCGACGCCCACAATCTGGTTGGCGTCGGGCACCGGGACGATGCGATGCGTGTTCTCCACGGTGTCGATGAGCGTGACGGTGGTGTCGTCGAAGTCCGCCACGGCGAGCCAGCGACCGTCGTCGCTCAGGTCGATGGAGCGTGGGTTCTCCCCGGTCGTGGCCATTCCTCGAAGGTGCCCGGCGCGGTCGAACCAGCGGACCTGCCGGCAGCACGAGCAGCTCGCGTAGAGCCGCGTCTCGTCGGGAGAGAGCTGCATCGCGCGCGGGTAGCGGCAGGGCCGGAACTCCGTCGTCTGCTCGTCCGCGTCCCGTGCGAAGACGTGCACGAGATGCGAGTACATGGCCGCCACGTACAGCTGCTGCCCCTCGTCCGCGAGCACCATCCCGCGCGGGTGCTCTCCGGTCGGGAGGCGTCGGGTGACGGTGAAAGCCTCCGCATCGACCTCGGTGACCTGCGAGCCCGCCCAGTTGGCGACATAGATCCGTGCGCCGTCGGGTGAGACGACCATCACCTTGGGGTGCCCGCCCACCTCGAGCTCGCGCCGGACCTCGAAGGTGCGCGCATCGACCTCATGAATGGTGTGGCGCCGGAAGTTCGAGACGTACGCCGTGGCGCCGTCCGGGCTGAAGGCGAACTCCACCGCGTTGCCCGGAAACTCCACCGTGCCGAGCAACTCGAGCGAGTCCGCGTCGTACACCTTCACGTTGTCGCGATCGGGCCGCCCGAAGTTCGCCACCCAGACCTGGTTTCCGTCCGGCGAGAGCGCGACGCTTTTTGGCTGAATGCCACTGAGAACCCGGTGAAGCACCGACAGCCGTGGACCGCCCCGCTGGGTGCGCTCGAGAGAGCGGGTCTGCGCGCCGACGTCGCACGGGTCTCCCGCGCTCTGGCCAAAGCCGAGCGCCATCACGAGGAGAGCCGCGACGAGGGCGGGGCGGGTCGACATGGGGCGGAGCATCCGGCCTGCACGACGCGTGGGCAACCCGCCTTTATTCACGCCGTCGTCATTGCCACGCATCGTCGAAGTAGCCGCTGTCGGTGGGAGGGTGCCGCCCGGAGAGCTGGCTGCGCCGCCCGGGGAGCTGGCGGGCGTCGTAGAGCACCCAATCGGGGAGAAACGCAGGCAGGCGGTCGCCCGCGAGCACGGCCTCCGCGCTCCCTCCCGTCGCGACGAGCACGTACCGGTCGTCGGCGAGCGGGCTGGGGTAGATGAAGCGCGCCCCCATCTGACGGCCGGCGTGCCGGACGCCACGCACCGTCACGCCCCCGCGGTCCGCCTCGATCGGCAGCTGCCCGCGGGTCGCCGCAAGCAAGGAGTGGTTCTCCGTGTTCCCGTAGAGCACCAGGTGTGCGCCCATGAGCTGCTCAGGGCTGAGGTCGCGGTCGCGGACGACCTCCTGACGAAACCCGATGAGTGCGCCGAAGAAGCCGCGCGCCCCGGCCTCTGCCGCCTCACGTAGAACAGGCTCATCAGCCGGCACCCGCGAGCCGTACACGTGAACCATGCGGTCGTAGTAGGCGTCGGTGATCGGCCCGCTGATCCCGGGCCGCTTGCGCGCGCTCGACGGGCGCCCACGCACCCATCCGTTCGGGGTGCGGATCAGATGCACTCGTCCGCGCGGGCCCCGCAGCATCAGTGTGCTGCCGTCGACGTGCAGCTCGAGGGCTCCTTCCCGGACCGGGGCGTCCCGGAGGTGCAACGTCAGCGCCGTCACGCGCTCGGTCTCCACCTCGACGCGGCCATCGAGCACGCGTGCGCGCGCCCCTGCGATCTGCGGGTAGCCCTCGATGCCCGTGATCTGCAGCCAGTGTTGGCGGGCCGCGCGGTAGTCCCCGCTGCGCACCAAGACCTCGGCCGGCCGCTCCGCTCGGTGCGCTTCGCCTTCGTGGTCGAAGACGCGGCCCGCCCGCTGCAGGGGAGTGACCAGGTCGTGTCCGCCGGCATACCAGTGGAGCGACATCGGCAGCCCACGGTCTCGCATCTCAGTCGACAGAGCCTCTGCGTATGCGGGCCGCATCGGGCCCGGGTCACGCCGGCCGTGATGCACGTGCAGGTGCGTGAGGCGCGCGTGCTCCAGCAAAGACGACGCGCTGAGCGGCAGGAGCGCCCGCCGTTCGTATCGACGCGGTCGACCGCCGAGATACGTGAGCCACCCCGGGGCGCCGGCTGCCGGCACGACGGCGCTGAACCGCCACGCGTGTCGAAGCCCAATGTTGTATGCGCCGAGGCCTCCGTTGCTGAGCCCGTGCAAGACCACCCGCGTGTCGTCCACCGCGTAGTGGGACAGCGCATGCTCGAGCACGGCGAGGACATCTCGCTCGCCCTGGAAGCGCCACATGGAGTTCCCGAAGCCATCCGGCGCGACGACGATCCAACGGGGGGCGAGCTCCGGCGTGAAGACGTCTTCCCAGTGCTCGCGATAGCGATCGAATGGGACGTGCGCGCCGAGCGTGAGCCCCAGGAAGAGGTTGCCGTTGGAGCTCCCTCCATGAAGCGCGACGAGCAGGGGGTAGCGCTGCTCCGGGTCGTAGTTCGGCGGCACATACACCGCGTAACCGGCGGGTGCGGTGCCGAGCGCGGTCTCGTAGCCGCGCAGCGTGATCTCCCCCCGCGCCTCGGTCGCGTAGGGGTCCTCGCCAGCCTCCGCGCGCGCCAGGTAGCGCGCAGCGCGGCTCAGCCAAGGGTCCTCTCCGGCGCGGCGGCTCCCATGTGCGAGGCGGACCGACCGGTCGAGCAGATATTCGATGCCCACCCGCGCAGCGTCGTCCTGTACACGCGAGGCCCGCACTCGGAGCGGCGCGACCTCGTCTTCCGCGTCGACCCAGCGTGGTTGCGCGCGCACGCGGCTGGCCGGAAGCGCGCCCAACGCGAGCGAGCCGAGCAGCAGCGTCGTCGACAGACCGCGGGCGAACACGAACACGAGGCGGCAATAGCCAATCCGCGTCGTCGCCTCAAGGCGTGCTGAGCGCACCGGCGAGGCCGCGCTCGGGAGGCGGCGCGTCGGAGATGTCGCTGGGGTCGAAGCAGAGCGTGACGTCGTCCCAGCCCAAGAGGCCAAAGCAGCCGGCTTCGTCGCGTGCAGCGCCGAGGCCCGTGTCCTCTCGCACGTCGCCGGCGGCCCGCCCGTCCGGCCATCGCGCGTCGGCCCCGGCACGCACCCACGCGACCGGCTCCTCCGAGGCGACCCCCAGCAGGAGGCTTCTCTCTTCCACACGGCCCTCGGGCGCCTGCAGGGTCAGCGTGCCGCAGCTCGAATGTACGGTGACGTTCTCCCGAAGGCCGGCGGGCTCCACCCCGTGCACCGGAAGCAGGGTCTCTGGGGGCGCTTCGACCCTCTGTCCGCCGAGCCCGACCGCGGACGCCGCCAGCGTCTCGGGGTCGAGCTGGCCCATGGGCTCGCGAGGCACGAAGTGGCTCGGCAGGTACCGCGTGCCGATGTTCTCTGGGCGCAGCGTGAGAGGAAAGGCCAGCCGCCCGAAGTGCACGCGATGGGTTTGTCCGCGCACGCGCTCGACCGGCACACCGCGCGCAAGGAAGGCGGAGGTCCCGTCCGGGAAGCGACGCTCGACCTCCATCCGCGTCACGGGCCGGAGGGACTCCTCACGCACGTAGATCAGCAGTCGAAACGGCGTGAGCATGGAGGGCGGCGCGGCGCACGTCCCGGCGTCCGGGCCGAGGGTCTCGAGCTCCGCCCAGCCGCCCCGGCTTCGAAGCAATCGAAAGCTGTGTAGCGCCTCGCCGAAGCGCGTGAGCGGCGAGGCGGCGCTGAGGGGCACGAGCGGCGCGCGCACATCTGGGCGCGTCCGGATCGGGGCGGTGGTCCCGAGGACGACCAGGGCACCTTCCCCGGAGACGGTGCGCGGCTGCCAGGCCACGCGCCCAGGCCCGCACGCGGACAGCAGAAGAATCGCGAACGCGGACCATGTGCGACGAGCCGTCAAGGCAGGGTCACTCCCAGGGATTGCAGGAATCCCTCGGTGTCTGCGCCGCGCTTCGGCGCCTCGGCGTCCACGGGGCCCGCGCCCGGAAGCGGAGAGCCGATCCAGCCGCGTCGATCCACCAACCCCCGGGCCACGACGTGCGGGTGACGTGCCGCTTCTTCCGGCTTCAGCGCTTCGCTCGCGGGGACACCACGCGCGAGGAAACGCGCCATCCAGTCCGCCGTTGTCCGGCGCTTGAGCGCGCGCGCGACGAGCGGGCGAAGCAGGGGCCCCGTGGCGATGCGGACGGGCAGCGGGATCGACTTCAGTCGGTCGAGTCCGAGCTCCTCGCACAGCGAGCGCCAGAAGTGGTTCTCGTCCACGATGCCGATCGACAGGTGCCCGTCGCGCGTGGGAAAGACGCCGTAGTGGGGCATCGCGTACAGCCGCGCACGGTCGAGGTGGCGGAGCAGCGGCCCCAACGCGCGCCGCCCGAGCGGCACTCGCCCCGCCTGCTCGTGTGCGTCACGCGTCAGATCGACGCCGTTCCAGACTCCGGCGAAGGAAAGCGCACCGTCGAGCATCGCGACATCGAGGTAGGTGCCCGCTCCGGTGCGCTCCCGCGAGAGGAGCGCCGCTGAGATCCCGCTGACCGCGAGCAACGAGCTGGAGAGGTCGGCGATGGGCAGCATGCTTCCGCGCGGCGTGTCCGACCCGTCCCGTTCGAGGTGGCAGACGCCGCTCAAGGCCTGGAGGTTCAGGTCGTGACCGGGATGGTCGCGCAGCGGGCCGTCTTGTCCGAAGCCGCTGATCGAGCAGTAAACGATGTCTTCGCGAATCGCGCGGGCGGCTTCGTAATCGGCGCCGAGGCGCGTCATCACGCCCGGTCGAAACCCCTCCACGATCACGTCCGCCCAGCGCATCAGCGCGTGCAGCGCGGGCCGAGACCCGTCGTTCCGCAGGTCCAGCACGACGCTCTTCTTCCCGCGGTTCACCATGTCGAAGAACGGCCGCATGAAGCGCCCTGGGTCGCCCTTCGGCGGCTCGACCTTCACCACCTCTGCACCCCACGAAGCGAGCAGGTACGTCGCGTAGGGGCCGGGCAAGTTCTGGGTGAAGTCGAGCACCTTCACCCCCGAGAGCGGCCGCGTGTCGGGGTGGGTCATGCCGCCCGGAGCATATCGCGGCCGGCCCGTCGTGCCGCCCGAAGCTGGCCCCGTCGCCAGGAGAGTGCATCATCGGGGCGATGAGTGACGTCGGCCGCCAGATCGATCGGTACGTGATCGAAGCCGTACTCGGCGCGGGCGGGTTCGGCGCCGTCTACCGTGCTCGCCACACCGTGCTCGGAACCCAGGTCGCGCTCAAGGTGCTGAACCCCCAGCGCGCGGAGGACGCGACGACGGTCGAACGCTTCTTGCGCGAGGCCAAGATGGCGGCCGGCATCGGCAGCCCCCACATCGTCGGCGTGTCGGATGCGGGGGCCGAGGCGGGCAAGCCGTTCCTGGCGATGGAGCTGCTGGCGGGCGAAGACCTCGAGGGGCGCCTCGCCCGCGCCGGTGCCCTGCCCCTGAGCGCGGCGGTCGACATCGGCTTGCAGATCCTCGAAGGGCTTTCGGCGGCGCACGGCGCGGGGATTGTTCACCGGGACATGAAGCCCGCAAACGTGTTTCTCGTACCCGGGCCCGATGGCCGCCCCTTTGTGAAGCTGCTCGACTTCGGCATCAGCAAAGTCATCACGCCCGGGGGGATCGCGCAGCTCACGCAGACGGGCGCGATGCTCGGCACGCCCGCGTACATGGCGCCCGAGCAGATGCAGAACACGAGCGGGGTCGACGCGCGCGCCGACCTCTACTCCGTCGCTGCCATGCTCTTCGAGATGTGCACAGGGCGCCTTCCGTATCGTGCAGAAACGATCGGCGACATGGTGCTCCGTCTTCAGGGCGCGACGGCCGAACGCCTCGAAACGCACCTCCCAGGGGCGCCGCGCGCGCTCGCGGACCTCATCGCGCTCAATCTTTCGACCGTGCCGGAGCAGCGCTCGCCCGACGCGCGTCGCTTCGCCTCGGAGCTGCGTGCCCTGCGCGCCTCGATGCCCGATGCACCGGTGTCGGTCCGCCTCGCGTCGCCGCGGCAGCAGGCGGATCCGTTTCTCTCGACGCGTGCCTCGACGCCGGGGCAGGCGCGCCGACCGGGTCCGGAGACGCCCGCGTTCGGTGGCGTGAGCTCCCTCGGGGTCTCGGCGCCGCCGCTAACCGCGCCGCCGCTGTCGGCGCCGCCGCTGTCCGCGCCGTACGCGCCCTATTCGCCGTCCGTTGGCCAGGCTCACTCGATGCCGGGCGCGCCCCTCAGCGAGGTGGCGCCTCGCGACGGCAGCCGGGTGGCGTGGGTCGTCGCGGCGGCGCTGCTTCTGTTCTTGCCGGTCGCCTGCATCGGCGGCGGCATCGCCACCTACCTCTTCTCCGCGGACGAAGAGCCCCCGCCGCGCCAGACCTGGTCCTCACCCGTGGTCATCCCGTCGGCGCCGCCTCCCTCGGCGCCGCCGCCGATCCGCCCCATCGCGCCTCCTGTCGCGCCACCGGCTCCGCCCCCGATCGGGTCGGGGCCCATCGTGGCGACACCCTTGCCGGAGGGGACGGAACCCTGCGCGGCGCGCGTGGTGCACCAGGTCGAGTGCGACCGCAGTTGGGACGCCCACGAGCCTGACACCTGCACCGTGCAGGGCGGTCGCGAACTGCATGTGATCGGCGCCTACGCGGGCGGCGAGATTGGGCTGGATGTCGCGCGCACCGCAGCCCCGCTCGTGCTCGTGCTCAGCAGCTACAGCGCGGCGACCTGGCGGCTGCGCGTGGCCGAGGGGGTCCGCATCGAGGAGATCGTGACCGTCGGTATGCAGACCTCCGAGGTGCTGGGCGCGCCCGAGGGAACCCGCGTCCGTTCCGAGCGCAGCTCCATGCGTGGGGGCTACCCCATCATGGGCTGGAGCTGGGAAGGGATGAGTGAGAGTTGGTCTGGCGCGCGGACGGCCCGCACGGCGGAGCGGGACCTGAACTTGTCGCTCCGCAGCTACGTGGGCTGCTACGCACCGGACTACTTTGTCCTCGCGCAGGCCCCGCCCTGAGCGAGCAGGAGAGGACCCAGTCGGAGCAAGGGTTCAGTGGATGGTGACGCGGTCCACGCCGCGCCGAATCAGGCTGGGCACACTCATCGCCGTTTGGACGGAGTGGGCGTCGAGGTCCGAGAACAACACGGTGAGCTGTCCATCGTAGAGCGTGAGACCGGCCCCGGGGAGCGAGCGCAGCGCCTCCAGCAGCTCGGGCTCCTGCCACCAGTCGGAGGCGCTCGGGGCGGCGCGCGTGTACACGTCGAACAGCGCGTCGGCGTCGCCCACCGCGCGCGGCCGGCCGAACTGGCTGTGCAGCGTGGCGACGTCCCCGACCCAGATGGCGGCGTTGGGGGCACGGGCGGCCTCGGGAAGGGAGCACCGCATTCCGAGGAGCGCGTCCAGTCCGTAGGCGATGTTGTTGTGCTGGTCGATCTCGATCTCGACGCCGTCGGCGATGCCCTTGAGGCGTGGCCATCCGGCGTCGCTTTCCAGGACCTGCAAGCCACCCACCTCGTCGGCGACCTGCTGGAACAGCGCCCATGCGAAGGAGTGGGCGTCGCTGGTGGCGGCGCTGCCCAGCCGGGGTCCGACATGGCTCACCACCGCGGCCACGACCGCCACGACGGCCAGCGCAACCAGTACGACTCCGATCTCCATGGCTGAATCGTACCCTCCGTCGCCGTGGACGCCACCCATGGCATGCTCCGCGCGTGTCGGTCGTCTCTCGCCTGGTGTCGCTCGCGCGTCCGCGCGGTGCGGTGCTCATCTCGTCTCTCCCGCTCGTGGGCTACGGCTTCGGGCTGTGGGAGCGGGGTTCCGACATCGCGCCTTGGTATGCGCTCCCGACGGTCCTCGGTCTCGTGGGCGTTTGGGTCATCGGGCACGCCGGCGCCATGTGGCTGAACGCCGAGCTCGACCGTGACGAGGGCGCGGTGCTCTTCGGGGAGCCCGTCGTGGTCCCGCGCGGCACGGCGGCGCTCGGGTACGCAGCCCTCGCCGTCTCGGTCTCGCTCGCGTTTCTGCTCTCTCCCATCGTCGGAGGGTGCGCGGTGGCCAACGCGGTGCTCTCGGTCCTCTACTCCCACCCAGGAGTCGCCCTCAAGGGGCACCCGTTCGGCGGTCCGCTCGTGAACGGCGCCGGCTACGGGACGCTGTCTCCCATCGCGGGATGGGCGGTGTCCGGCACCCCGTTCACCTGGCGCACGGCCCTGGTGGTGGGACTCGGGGCCTTCTTCGTCCTGGGGGTCTACTTCTCCGCGCAGGCGTTCCAGCAGGCAGAAGACGGCGCCCGGGGCTACCGCACGTTGGTGGTCACGCACGGGCCGCGCGCCACCCTGGTCGCCGCGCGCGCTTGCTTGCTCGTGTCCAGCCTCGGGATGAGCGCTGCGGCCCTCTGGGGGGCTTTCCCGCGGGTGGCGTTCGTCTCCATCCCGGTCTGGCTGCTCGCGGATCGACACTTGGTGCGCTGGCGCGACAAGGGCGACGGGGGGACCGGCCAAGACTCCGCGCGTCTCGTCGGTTGGCTCGCGCTGGGCATCCTTGTCGGCATCGTCGCGGTGTACGTCGACCACTTCGTCGCGATGTCCCGGGGTGCGCCCCTGGGAGGGTGCGGGACGGCGATCGTGCCCGACGCGCTGGTCGAGCTCTGCGCCCGTAGGTTTCCTCCGGCCGGGCTCAACTGACGAGTCAACCCAGCTTTGGGTTCGACATCGCCGAGGCCGGGGTGGACGTTTCCCTGGGTCGTGAGGGGAAGCGGCGCAGGTGGCGTGCGAACCCCCACATCACGGCCGCGTGCGCTTGGGCCTGTGTTGCGTTGTAGAGGTACCAGGGCAACATCGGCCGGAACTCGTGGATCGCAGCCAGCATGTCGCGCCCATTCGGCGCCTCTCGAAACTCGAGGCGTCCTCGGGTGGGGCCGCTGATGTCCGCGAGCACGCCGCCGATGATGTAGAACAGCGCGCGTCCGTCCACGCTCCTCGTCGGCGACAGCTCCAGTACGAGGAGCGGCAAGCCAAAGAGGCGGAACGTCACGTCGTCCCCGTCGACCTCGCAGCGCAGGCCCCCGGGCGGCCACACACGCGGGAGCCAGTCGATGTAGGTGCGCGCCACGGACGCGGCGTCGTGACCCTCCGGTCGGGGGAGTCTTTGCACGGACCGAACCGTGCGCTCGGGCCGCTGTTTCTGCCGCTCACGGTGCCGCTCTGCCAGACGCGGCTTGGGTCGCGCCTCGTGCCGAAGCGCTTCGCGGAGCGCCATGTCGAACGTAGTCGCGCCTTTCAGCAGCCACGCTTGCAGCGGGTTGCTCTCGACCGTCATTGCGTGCTCCAGACTCCGCACCAGCGGGCCGACGAGCGCGATGGGCATCCCCGTCACCAGGGACACCCATAGCGTGGAGAGCCTCGGTGACACGAACGGAGCGCGCAGCATCGGACGGTCGACAGAGAGCACCTTCGCAGTGCGCTGCATCATCTCGCGGTAGCTCATGACGTCGGGACCACCGATGTCGAACGCGCCCAGGTAGGCCTCCGGCTGTTCGATGGTGCGTCGCACCGCGCGGACGACATCGCAGAGCGCGATCGGTTGGGTCGGGGAGTCCGTCCACTTCGGTGTGATCATCGCGGGCAGCCGGCCCACGAGCTTCGTGAGGATGTGCAGCGAAGAGCCGCCGGCGCCCACCACCAGCCCTGCGCGCAGCGCGGTCACCGGAACCCCTGCGGCGCCCAGGGCATGTTCGACCTCCAGGCGGCTCGCAAGGTGAGGAGAGAGGCGAGCCGGGTCGTCGTCCGGCACGAGCCCGCCCAAGTAGACGATCTGCCGAACCCCCGCACGGCGCGCGGCCTTGGCGAAGTTGTCCGCGAGGATCAGGTCGAGGTCCTCGAACCGCGCCTGCGTCAGGCGCGCCGAAGGGAGCATCGAGTGCACGAGGTACACCGCGACATCGCAGCCTTCGAGCGCACGTTGCACCTCGAGGCGGGAGTAGAGGTCGCACTGTCGCCATTCGACGGCGGCGCTCTTCCGCGCGGTGCGTGAGAGGCCGACGATGTGATGGTCTCGGCCCAGGTCGTTCACGAGCGCTGAGCCCACGAACCCCGAGGCGCCCGCGATCGCGATCGTCCGTGTCATCGCCCCATGACTAGGTGCGGTCGCCGACCTCGGCCACGTCAGATTCGCGTCCCACCCGGTAGTTGACGAGCAGCGACGTCACGATGAACAGCACGTTGGCGGTGCCCACGATCCAGGGCAGCGTCGACGGCACCCACGCGGCGACCACAAACGCGAGGAAGAACCCGGCCGGGACTGGGGCGAAGCGCGAGTCGATCGTGGCAGCGCCGATGGCGCACGGCAGCGCCCAGAGCAGCAGCGTGAGGGTCATCAGCGAGGCATCGGAGAGGCCCATGCCGGGGCCCACCAGGTAAAGGCAGAGCTGCGCGACGATCATGCACATCACGGTCCAGAAGATGCCCTGGTTCGGCTTGGAAGCGGCCAAGTCCCTGCGCGCCATCGCGGCGCTCACCAGTGCCAGCGCCAGGAACCCCGCGGTGCACACAGCCAACGTCGTCGCGCTTGCCCTCACCCATGCGAGTACCGACCACGTCACGACCCACGCCGAGCCGGAGAGCGCCACAACACGCTGCCGCGCCCGCTGACCCACGCTCCGGTCGTGCTCGCGGGACAGGGCTGCTGCCTTGGCTCGCTTCTTCTCCTCCATGGCCTGCGCCGCTGCGATTTCCGCACGAAAGTCGGCGGGGGTGTGGTCGAGGGTCGAGACGAGTTGGGCCGCCACCTCGGGGCGTGCGGATGACAGCGCGGCACGGGCGCGCTCCAGCGTCAGCTCGGTGAGGGCCTGGTGCGCCGCCTCGTTCCCGGGCCAGGCCTGGATGGCGGCTCGGTACGCGAACGACGCCTGCGCAAAGGCGCTCTCGGCTTCGCGATCGTCACCGTTCGCGGTGTGCCTGCGCATGGCCTCGGCGGCCGTCCGAGCGTCCGCGGCGAGCGACCGTGAACCCCGGTGCTTCAGAAACGCCTCGAGACGCAGACGCAGCGCGCGGATCGAGCGAGGCCGTTCCTTTGGATCCGGCGCCATGGCGGACCGCACCAGCGCCGCGAGTTCTTCAGGCACCTCGGGCGGCAGCTCGGGCGCGGGCGATGCCGCGGTGAATGCGGCCTCCTCCAGTTTGCGTTCAGCGAAGGGCGGCGTCCCGGCCAGCACCTCGTAGAGGCATGCGCCGACGAGGTAAACATCGGTGCCGAACCCGACCGAACGAGGGACCCCGCTGAGCTGCTCCGGCGCCATGTAGGCTGAGCTCCCGGCCAGCGCGTTGCCCTCGTTGAGGGCCGGAAGCCGCCCCGAAGGGTCTTCTTTCAGGCCGACCGCAAGACCCCAATCCAGCACATAGACCTCACCGAACTTCCCCACCATCACGTTGGACGGCTTGACGTCGCGGTGGACCACCCCGCGGCTGTGCGCGAGCTCCAACGCGTTGCACACGCTGATGACGATGCGCACGTGCCACTCGAGTGGATCCTCGGTCTGGAACCCCGTTCTGACCTCCTCGGGCTCGCGAAGCAGGTCACGCCACGACTTTCCTTCGACCCTTTTGAGCACGACCTGCGGCCGTTCGTCCTCGTCGAGCACGATGTCGTGGATCGGGACGATGTTGGGGTGCTCGAGTTGGCCCGTGATCCACGCTTCCTGCAACAGCTGCGCGACTTCGCCCGCACCGGTGCGCTCCGGGCGCAGCGTCTTGACGGCGACCTCGCGTCCCAGGTGACGCTGATGGCCGCGCCACACGATGCCCATGCCGCCCTCGGCGATCTTCTCTCCGAGCCAGAGACGCGGCGCGAGCGGCTTGGCCGACTCCTCCGGGCGCACGCCCGGTGAGGTGGAACCCACCGTCACCGTCATGGTCGCGTCGGAAGTGTCGGTCACCGCGTGGTCAGCCTAGTCCCCTGACAGGATGAATTCGATCTCCTTCGGACGCGTCCTCGACGCCACGACGCTCCGAGAGCGGGCTCGCCTCGCACACCGAGCAACGGATGGCAGCGGCAGTCGGACTCAAAGCCGAGGGGTCGTGTCTGGCACCCAGGCGTCGTTCGGCGCGTCGTAGGTGTACCGAAGGGTGCGCTCGCGAAGCTCACACTCCTCGTGTCCGCGCGGGGGATCTTCCTCCGGGCACGCCGCGGCCAACCAGTCGATCACGTCGTGCGCGAGGTCCGGGTGGTCACCGTCGCCGACGTGCCGGAGCTGGGAGACGAGGTTGCGCTCCTCCGGGTCGTCGCTGCCGGGGTGGAACGCGCGCAGGGTCAGCTGCACTTGCACTCCGAGGTCGCTCCGGCGCGTCTCGCGGACGGTTTCAATCCGGGTCACGACGTGCTCCGCCCCCGCATGGCGAAGGTCCGACCAGGTGTAGCGCAGGCGCACTTCGGGCTCCCCGTCGCGGTCCTCATCCACCAGGCGAAGCGAGTCCACCTCGAACGCACAGGCTTGGCCATCCTCGAGTGCGTGCACGCCAACGATGCGCATTGGACCGGGGCGCTCCCCCTCGTCGGGTCCGAGGTCGATGCGCGCGATGCCGCCGAACACGCAGTCCTGCTGGTTGCGCGTCAGGGCTCCGTCGCCCCCGCCGAGCAGACATTCCTCGCGGGGCGTTCCGCTGGCCACGCACCGCTCCAAGTAGGGTGCCGTGAACGCGGCGAACGTAACCGACCCGCGGTCTTCGGTGCGGTAGTGGCGTGAGGTCAGGAGAGTGGGCCGGGCTCCAACGCGCCGCCGGATCGCGCTTCGAACGCGCGCGCCGGTACGCTCATCGAGGTGGATGGGACGGCCTACGTCGACGGGCTCGAGCGGCGAACGGTTCCGGGTGTCGGGGGCGGACGGAGACTCTTCCGCCGTGGGCGTCGTCTCGACCGCTGGCTCAACCTCGACCGCTGGCTCCTCTTCCTCGGTTTGCTCGGCGGGGTCAGCCGGCACCGGTTCGGCGCACCCGCTGCCACTCGCAAGCGAGACGCAGAGCGCCGTCTTGAGCAACCACCGCATCTCGGCGCAGCGTAGCTCATCGCGCTCTGTGCAGCATCGTCTATGAGGCGCACGCGTCGTCCACCCTGAAGCAGCTCGTCGCTGCCAACGAAGGTAGGACCTGCTGGTGAGCACACGCCGCGTCAGGGTGATCATACCGTTCGGACATCCGGTGGAGATCACTTGGTATGAGGCGGAGGCCCTCGAGTCCGCCCTGTTTGGCCCGGACCAGTTCGAGACCGGTCCGGTGGCCGCCGAGGACATCCAGCAGAGCGCTACTCCGCGCGGGCAGGGAAGAACCGCTCGCGGCTCGTGGCCCCCTGGGCGACCTCGGTCGGGGTGTAGCGGATCGGCACGGTCTCGTTGGCCAGCCAGCTGGCGGCTTGGTCAGAGAACGCCTCGGCGTTCGGGAGGCCGCTCTGTCCGCCCGGGAGGATGTTCTGCCCGGTGACTCCGTCGGGGCCGAGCCCGATGACGAGGCGGAAGACCGGCCCGGAGCCGTGCGTGAAGCGGACGCCACCGAGGCCGGGGTTCGCCGCATCGATGTCGAACTGATCGCCGGGCCGCGGGAACCAGCGAAGGTCCGCGCGGGGGTCCGCGTCGGGGAGCGACTCGGCGAGCGGGCGGGTGCTCGTCGTGATGTTGAACTGCTCGAAGAGGGCGCCGAGCGCTTCCTCGTCGCCGAGGAAGTCGGCCAAGAGCGACTCGAAGCGGACCTGGTGTCGAAGCCCCCACACCCACTCGTCCTGCGTGGCGGTTCCGAACCCGCCTTCGCCCGCCGCGCTGGGATCCGACGTGAGGAAATCGAGCGTGTCGCGCAGCGCGAGCAGCCCGACCTCGAGGCTCGACTCCACCTCGGAGGTTCGAATGTCGTCGAAGAAGACCGACTCCTCCGTGGCGGGGTTCCAGGAGCCCAGCTCGCCCGGGTTGTCGGCGCCGCGCCCGTCGAGGAGGAGCTTGATCGTCATCGTCGTGAAGGTGTCGCCCGTCACTGCGGGTGACAGGTTCCGGTTGATGCCCTCGTCGTTGAGCACGCCCTGTGTGAAGCGGGGGAACCATGCGGCGAAGATCATCGTGGCCACGCTGTTGGCGCGGTCCGCAGCGTCCGGCGTGTTGTAGAAGGTCTCGACCCCGGAAGGCGTCGGGAAATCGGCGTCACGCCAGTCCTGGATGCGGGTCTCGACCTCTTCGAAGCGGGCCTCGTTGGCGGTGAACAGCGTTGCCATGCGCTCCTCGCTCGTGCCGGCTTCGGGCGACCCTTCGGAGGCCGCGCGGGCGCCGGCGATGATCTCGAGCAACAGGCTTGCGTAGTCTTCGCCGAGCTGGCTGTGATGGTCGCCTTGGATGGCTTGCATCTCTTCGAAGTCCGCTGTGTCGTCGGCGATCGCGCTCGTCAGGAGCTCTTCGATTCGGCGCGCGCGGTAGCCCTCGATCCATGGGCCGCCGATGTAGAAGGGGTCGTCGAAGAGGTCGTCGTCGGTGGCGATGTTGCCGGGGTCGTTGTTCGCGTGGAACACGTACTGCCGCTCCGGGTCCACCGCCTGCGGCCACTGCTCGAACGGCACGGCGCACGCGGTGTCGCCTCCCGCTGTGGCGGCGGCTTCGTCGACGCGCCCCTGCGCGTCGAGCGGGATGCCCCACGCGGGGTACTGCGTCCCGTCGATCAGGCGGCGCGGGTCGGCGCCCTCGACCCAGACGTTCGAGTCGCTGTCACGCGGGAGGTAGTCGCGGCAAGGGACGGCATGGTACGCGCTGTAGAGCACGGATCCGTCGGCGTCCGACGCCATCATGCTGCCGCCGTAGCCGATGAAGTGCCGCATGGCCTGGCGGTAGTCCTCGACGTTGTCCGCGGTGATGAACTCCCGGAACGCACGCAGCAGCGAGCCACCGTCGAACGGGCCGTAGTAGAAGCTGACCGCGCTGATCTTGCCGTCGGCGTCCATGTCGGCGGGCACGACCCACTGGCCCATCATGTTGACGCGCGACTCCCCGTCCGCGAGCGGCTCGTCAGCGGTGACCTCGCGGCCCTCGATCGACGTGATGAAGCGCCCATCGAAGGTCGTGAACCGCGGGATGGTCTCGACCCGCCCGACGCTGTCCAACGCGGCCACCTCGGCGATGTCGAAGGTCTCCTCAACGGCTACGAGCGGACGGTTCTCACCGCCGAACACGCTCGAGGCCGGCATGCCCTCGGCGTCGAGCACAATCTCCTCGGCGTACCAATCGGTCACGTCCGCGAAGTACGCGGTCTGCGTCCAGGCCACGCGCCCGTTGGTGCCGACGCCCATCATCGGGAGCCCTGCGATGGTCGCGCCTCGCAAGCGCAGCCCGTCGTCGGAGCCCATCAAGCGGGTGTCCAGTCCGTACTGCCAGAACAGCGCCGGCACGCTGAGCTGGAGGTGTCCGTCGCCCGCGAGCAGGGAGCGGCCGTCCGGCGTGGCCGAGCCCATCACCGCCCAGGAGTTCGAGCCCCACCCCTCGTGTCCGTTCGGGTGCAGGCGGCTTTCCACGCGGGACAGCGCGTCGCCGAGCCGACGCATCGCGCCCGCCTCGATCTCGGGTCCGTCGAGCGGGATCGGCCGTCGCACGCGTGGGATCTCCAGCGACTCGGACGCGCCGCCCGCCGTCTCCACACCCCAGCCCGCGGCCGAGCTGTTCGAGTTGGGCGGCGCGTAGCGCTCGATGATGTCCTCTTGCAGCCCAGCGAGCCGCAGATCGCGATCCGGGGCGCCGGTGAACGCGTTCTCGATGCCCTCGAACGCGCTGGCGCGGCGAGGGTCGCCCGTTTCGAAGCTGGTCGCGTACAGGATGGTCGCGCCCGTGGCGACGACGTCACGTCGATCCCAGCTCTCCATCAGCTCCACGGGCCGCCGCGCGCCCAGGATCGCGAACCCGATCTCGAGCTCCGCGGGCGGATCCAGGTCCCGTCGCCGGACGGCTTCGATGTAGGCGTTGACGCCCTCCGCGAAGCAGTCGAGCTCCTCCGCCTCGTCGTCTGTGAGCGCGTCCAGGTAGACGTCCGTCATGTGGGTCGCGCCCGTCTGACGGTTCTCGAGGTCGGTGCCGAGCGCCGCATCGCCGAGCAGTTCACTGAGCGTGCCCTGTGCCAGGCGCGCCGTGAGATCCATCTGGAAGAACCGGTCCTTCGCCATCACGAAACCCAACACCCGCCACGCGTCACCGCGATTCTCCGCGTAGATGTGGGGGATGTCGTGCTCGGTGCGCACGACGTGCGCGTGGCCGCTCAGACCAGGAATGGGGAAGCGCCCACTCTCCTCGATGGCGGCGAACTCCTCCGGCGGCGCCGGGTCCTCCGGGGTCGAGCCGTCCACGCCGCCATCCCCCTCGGGTGGATCCTCGTCACACGCGGAGAAGAGCGAGAGGCCGAGGAGCGCACAGAGCGCCGCGAATCCAAATCTGCGAAGCATCTGGGCCAGGGTAGCAGCACGTCAGCGCCGCAGGGCCCGAAGGGCCCTGGAAGGTTCGTCTTGGCGATCGGCCCGAGGTGCGTCGCTTGCCCAGGTCTGAGGCAGATGCAGACCCCGCAGGTGCACCGGACTGCCCACTCGGCTCTGCTCGCCCTCACCGTCACCGGCCTTCTCACCTCAACTGCGGCCGCGCAGCACGGCCAGGCGTTGTGCCAAAGAGTCAGCTCACGCTCGCAGCAGGCCGAGTGTGTCCAGGCCGTTGCGGGTCAGAGCGTCGACGCCGCGGCGGCGCAACTGTGTGGCCGCATCAGCTCCAACCGAGACATGGTTGCGTGTGCCCGGGCCGTGGCCGGTCGCGCGGTTCAGGAGCATGCAAGCCGCACGTGCGGGCGGATCAGCAGCAACCGCGAAATGGTGAACTGCGCCGCTGCCATCGCGGGCCACTCTTTCGATGCCGGCGTTCTGGGCGCTTGCGATCGGATCAGTTCCAACCGAGACATCGTCGCGTGCATGACCGCCGCGGCAGACAAAACGTATGCACCCGAAGAGCTGGGGCTCTGCCAACGCGAGTCGAGCAACCGGAGAATCGTTCAGTGCGTCGGTCGCACCTCCCCGCCCGCTGCACGGCGGGCCGGCCCGGCCCAACCCGCGTCTGGCACGGTCGTGGTGAACGACAGCTCGCGCGTGGTGATTCGGGTCGATGCGCGCGGCGCCGGCGCAAGCCGCTGGCCGAGTTCGGTCTTCCGCGGAACGCTCCAGCCCGGCGGCCAAGCGAACCTTCCCGTCCAGCCTGGTCAATGGGATGTCTGCTACGAGAGTGCGCGTGGCGAACGCCGTGTGGGCCGAAACGCGACCCTGCCGCTCCGACTGATCCTCGGCGATGCCCCCATCCCGGGTAGAGGCGTCCAGTGGGAGCCCGGCGAGTGCCACGCGGTCGGTCGCTGACATCACCGCTCTGGCTCCGTGACGGCCGGTACCGGGCACGCGCGGGCTGCTACCCTGTTGGTATGCGTTGGTTGGCAGTAGCTCTCGTCTTGCTCGCAAGCGGGTGCGGGGAGTCCGATTCCACAGACGCCGGATCAGACGGGAGTGCCGCCGACGCCGGCGCCGCGGACGCCGACATCGCCGACGGCGGGACGGACGCTGGGCCGCGGGTGCCGCTCACCGCGGTCCGCTGCGGCTCACCCACCCACGGCCAAAGCCTGACGGCGGAGGCGGGGAGCATCACATCGGTGGAGGTCGAGGTCGACGGTGACGCGCGGCTGCGGCTGAACGGGGAGGACGTGCCGGTCGTCGACGGACGCGCCGCACTCGACGTCGCGATGACACTCGGCTTCAACCACGTGCGCGTCGAAGCCACCGGGGTTGATGCCGCGGGCGCGGCCGTGACGCTGACCGAGCTGTGTTCGTTTGTGGTTGCGCCAGGCTTCGCCGACCCCGACGCGCCGCTCGCCGACGCGGTGGTGATGCGATGGACGCCGCAGTCGATCGACGATGGCGACGACGCCAGCATGTTGGGCAGCCTGGACGACGTGCTCGCGCGCGCGCTCCGCCTCGACCTGGTGCAGCGCGCGTTCCTCAACGGACTCACCGTGTTCATTCCCCCGGACGCGCTCCTCTGCCTTCCCGATCCCTGCCCGGTGCCGGAGTTCAGGGTCAACGGCTACGAGCTGGTGCCCGACACGACGGAGTCGGAGCTGACCGACACGGTGCTGACGCCCATCGACGGAGGACTCGGTTTCGAGGGCAGCGGCGCGGGCGTGACGGTCGCCGTCACCGAGTTGAGGTTCGAGACCCGGGACTTCGGTGTGTTCACAGCGGACGGGCCGGTCGTGCTCACGGGTGTGGCGGTCGAGGCGAACTTCGACTCGACGATCACGTTGGCGGCGGACGGCGGCGACGGACTGCCGCACGCGTCTCTTCGGGAGGTGGTCTCGGTGACGCCGGAGACGGTCGACCTGTCCGGGCTGGTTTGGTCCCCGTCGGTGCCGCCGGCCGCGGGGCTGAGCTTCGTGGAGGATGAGTTCCGGACCCAGAGCGACCTCCGGGAGGTCGGCGCGACGCTGTCCCAGACCACGGTCGAGCTGCTCGACGGGTTGGTCACGAGCCTCGAGGTGGAAGGCGCGGACGCGCCCGAGGCCGTTCGGGGGCTGGGCGGGACGGCGCTCGAAGTGCAGCCCACGCTCACGCCCAGCCTGGTGCGCAGCAGCGCGGGCGGGCTCGTGCTCGGGCTCTCGAGCCGGTACGCGCCGGTGGGAGACGCGACCCGCGCGTCGGTGGGGCTCGTGCGCGGTTCCGCCGCCCGCGACAGCGCGATCGCCGTGGGGGTGGGGCACTCCATCTCGGACGCGGTGCTCGGCCAGGCGATGCACGCGGTCTTCGTCCAGGGCGGCTTCGATGGCATCGTCGCGCCGGACATGATCGTCGCGCCGGACATGATCGTGGCGCCGGATATGATCGTGGCACCGGACATGATCGTGGCGCCCGACATGATTCAAGTGACGTCGCTCGACAGCCCGACGATCACCGCGAACGCCGACGGCACGGTGGATGTCGCGATGGCGTTCGAAGTGAGTCTCGAGGGAGACGGACCGTTCTCCGGCGGGGTTCGGGTTCGGGTTGGCGTGACGGGACGCGCGACGCTCGGGGCGGACGGTGCGCCATCGTCGATCGCCATCCAATCGCTCGCGCATGGAGGCGCGGCGGGAGTGGAGCCGTTTCTCGTGGTGCTCGGTCACCACATGACGGGCCACGCGCTCACCGAGGCACGCCCCGGCCTGCCGCTGCCGACGGTCGAAGTCCCCTCCACCGTCACGCTCTCCGGCAGCATTCTCCCGAGCGGTACGCCGGCGGGGACGCGACTCGGCACGCCCACGCCCACCATCGCGGCGGTGGCGGGGCAGCTCGAGGCGTCCGGTGCGCTCGGTGTGACCGCGAGTCCGTGAGGCACGCCATGAGACGCGACCGCTCGTTTCTGCTCTTCGTTGGCGTCGCGCTTTGGGGCTTCGCGTGTTCCGAGCCGCCTCCCCCGCCAGTGGAGGGCGGCAGCTTCACGCTGTCCAGCGGAGTTCGCGTCGACGTCGCGGACGAGACGGGCGCCATCGCGCTCTTCGACGGCGACCGCCCGCTGCTCGCAACGCCGTCGCGCGGACCCGTTGCGCGCACCTTCAGCGAACGGGTCACCGGCCCCGTCGGCATCTGGACCTTCCGCCGGTTCGACGAGGTCACGCGCGGCTTCGACCGGTTCGCGTCCGTGCGCGAGCGCGACGGCGCGGTGGAGGTCGACTACGCCCTCGTGCCGACAGACGCGCAGCCCGAGGAGGGCACCGCGACAATGCGGATCGCGCCGGGCGAGCGCGCGAACACCACCGTGGTCACCCTCGAGGTGGAAGGCGCGGCCAACAGCGTCGCGTTCCCCGTCCGGTGCGATCCGGAGGGCTCGTTTCACGGGTTTGGCGAGCAGTACAACGCGACCGAGCAAACGGGCGAGGCGTTCCTGCTTCACGTCAGCGAGCAGGGGATCGGCCGCGAAGGAAATGGCCTCCGCGACATCAGCGGCGACGCGCACACCACCTACTTCCCCATGCCGTACTACCTCGACGCCCGCGGCTTTGGTGTGCTGGTTCGGACGGACCGCCGGGTGAACGTGGACGTTTGCCAGACGGACGCCGAGGTCGCTTGGCTGGAAGTCCATGACGACGCCCCGCTCGAACTGCTCGTCTTCCATGGCCCGACGCCGCTCGACGTGATCGACCAGCTGGGCCAGGAGGTCGGCCGCCCCGCACCGCCGCCCGACTGGGCGTGGGGCCTCTGGATCAGCAGCCAGGGTGGGGCGGACGCCGTGATGGCCGACGTCGCGGCGCTCGAGGCGGCGGAGATCCCCGTCGCCGCCATCTGGTCGCAAGACTGGACGGGGCTGCGCATGAACGTCGGCGGCGGCTTCGGCGTGCAGTATCGGTGGAACGCCGACCTCGAGCACTACCCGGCCTTGACCGCGATGATCGACGACCTGCACACCCGCGGGATTCGCTTCCTCGCGTACGCAAACCCGTTCATCGATCCGAACCTCGACGACCACTTCCCAACGCTCCGGGAGGAGGGACTGCTGATCCGCGATGACGCTGGCGAGCCGTACCTCTTCGCGGGCGGCCCGGGCGTGACCTCGAGCCACCCGGACTTCACCAACGAGGCGACGCGCGACTACGTGCGCGCCGAGCTGAGGGGGATGGTGGACGAACACGGCATCGACGGGTGGATGGCGGACTTCGGGGAGTGGAACCCGCTCGACGCCGTCATGAGCGACGGGAGCGACCCCGAGGCGTTTCACAACCGCTTCCCCGTCGAGTGGCACCGGGTGAACCGCGAGGCACTCGACGCGGCGCGGCCGGATGGCGATTGGGTCACCATCGCGCGCTCTGGATGGACGGGCGTGCAGCGCCACTCGATGATCCACTGGGTCGGCGATCAAGAGGCCACGTGGTCGGAGGCCGACGGGCTGCCCACGGTGGTGCCCGCGATGATCACGCTGGGGCTCGCGGGTGTGCCGTACGCAACGCATGACATTGGAGGGTTCAGCGGCGGGCCGAGCACCGAAGAGCTGTACCGCCGCTGGGTCGAGCTGGGCGCATTCACGCCCATCATGCGCACGCACGAGGGCAACCGGCGCGACGTGAACCACAACTGGGACTCGAACCCGGAGACGACGGCACATGTGCGTCGCTTCGCGCGTGTGCACGACGCGCTGCGGGCCGAGCTGATCGCGTGGAGCGCCGAGGCCCAGGCGACCGGGGCTCCGCTCGTCCGGCACCTGCTGCTGGAGTTCCCCGAGGATCGCGCCAGTTGGGACGTGCACGATCAGTATCTCTTGGGGGACGCGCTGCTCGTTGCGCCGGTGACCGAGGAGGGCGCGACATCGCGCGAGGTGTACTTCCCGGCGGGAGACGCGTGGTTCCACGTCTGGTCCGGGACGCGCTACGAGGGAGGGCAGACGGTGGAGGTCGACGCGCCCATCGGCGAGCCGCCGGTCTTCTCCCGCGGCGCCGATCGGGACGACCTACGCACGATCGCGAGCGCGGGTTGATCTTGCGCCGGGACGGGGGCCACCCTTGGGGTGTGAAGACGCGCTGGGCATGGCTCTGCATCTCCATCGCCCTCTCGGCGTGCGGGCAGCCACCTGTCCCGGTCGAGCCGACCGGAGACGCCATCGTGTATCCGGCGCGGGTCGTCGCGGCCCGAGGGCCGACCATGGCGGAGGAGGGCGGCCGCTGCGCGATCGAGGTGCAGCACGCGGACGGCGCGTACCTCAACTGCCGCGTACGGGTACGCTGCAACGGAGATCTCGTCTACGGACTGAGCGGCGCAGGGTTCAACCACTGCCGTCACGACGGCGGCCAGATCGTGTTTGCGCACGACCACAGCGGCACCCGCCGGGACGGCGACCCGCGCATGTTCTTCGACCTCCGAGCGGGCCGCGTGATCATCAGCGACGACGACCCCGACGTGGAAGTGCTGGTGGACCTGATGAGCCGTCCGGAAGGCTACGGTGGGGAGGTCGGCGAACAGCACGACCTCGACGAGCCGGGTCCGGGCGACAGGATGGACGACGCCTCCGACGAGCTCGCTCCGGCGGGCGAAGGCGCGGGAAGCGCGGGGTAGAATCAGAGCGGGCGGGCGTCCACGCGAGGCGCCACGATCACCCTCGCGTTGGGCAGGTCGTATGTGATGACGAACTGACTCATCAGCTCCACGCCGATCAGCCCGTCGTGGATGATGTCTTGGAACATCGCGCGGAGGCCCGAACGCCTGTGCCGGGGAGAGAACGCGAGAGGCGCATCGAGGGTCGTGAAGTAGCGCGTGTAGCGGTGCGCCGTTTCGTCTTGTCCGACACGCGACTCGACGCCCTCGCCCTCGAGGTCTACGCCGAGCGCCTCGGCGTATCGGAGGTCGAGGGTGATCCCGGCGCTGCCGGTGTCCATGAGCATCTCGGCGGGGACTCCGTCGCCCAACGTCACGGGTACGAAGATGTCCAGCGCCACACCGTGGCGTTCGAGGCGCACGTCGAGGGACTCGCCCGCGTCTTGTCTCGCGGCGAGAGACCCTTCGGACTCCACGATCAGCGAAGCGCTGTTGGGGTCGAGGGTGAAGGGCTGGTTCTCGAAGAACGGCAGGCCCACGAAGGCTTCGATCTGCGGCTCGGGGAAGAACCCTTCGATGTCGACGATGCCTGCCGGCACGTCGTACTGCACGACGCCCCCGACGCTCAGTGAGTCGAGCGTCGTGAGGGGGAGGGTGACCGTCTGGCCCGACATGCGCTGCCCCGAGAACTCGCCGTCCGACTCACACGCGAGTCGGTCACAGAGCGCCTGGGAGATCAGCGCGAGCCCGATTCCCGTGTCGAGGATGGCTTGGGTGGTCTCGCCGCTGACGTCGACCTCGATGGTGTGGAAGTGGACGGCGGCCACACCGACGGGGACGGAAGACAGCGGCGCGGCGTCCGTCGGGACGACACGCGGGGGGAGAGTCGAGGCGGGCGAGCACGCCAGAAGGGTGCACACGAGAAGGGACCAAGTAGGGCGCATGGGGTCCCCCTACGAGGCCGGGGCCGCCGCTATTTCGTCCGGCGAGCCGCGCTCACTCGGCGGCGTCGGCCGGGGCTTCCGGTTCGTCGGCTTTGCCGAACGCCATGTTGCCAACGTCGGGGATGCGCATGACCTCGGGCGCCCGCTCGCCACCGCGAAGCCGGGTGTCGCGCCCGAGGCACGCGCCCATCGGATCCTCGGTGAGCGTGAACGAGGGCACCGCGTCGGCCGCCAGCTCGAGCTCCACGTCGAAGTCGAGCGACTCCTTGCTGCACAGCTCGACGATCTCTTGGACGACCGGCAGGAGGTCTCCGTCCCGAAGGAAGCGGTGGTAGTTGTGGCGATGAAGGGGGCCGATCTTCACGCCGAAGCGGCCGCTCTGGTCGAACGCGCGTTTGCCGAGGATGGCCTCGATGCCGAGCACGTTGTTGCTGTTGCCGAGGCTCATCCGCTGGTCTTCGTCGACCTCGATCCAGCCGCCTGCGAATTGCGTGATCTGCACGCGGCCGTCCTCGCCGAGCCCGTCGCCGAGCGCCTCTTGCAGCGCGAGCGCCAGCACCCGAGGACCGCGCCCACGGCCGGCCAACAGCGGCGCCAACCGGACGAGCGTGGCGGGTCGGACGTTGAGGTCGCGTGTCTGGATCGAAGGGTCCAGCCCGGTCAGGAACAGCGCCCGGCTCATCCAGTCGTCGGTGCGCGTCGACAGGTGCTCGCGTGCCGGCATGTACTTGGACACGGCCCGGTACAACAGCGAGATCAGCCGGTGATGGAAGATGTCGAGGAAGTCCCGTCGGACGGGGTTGTCCTCGTCTTCGTGCAGGACCTCTTCGGCGATGTAGAGCGGGAGCGGGCTCATCGCGCCGGTCAGCCCGAGGAACGTCGTCGTGACCTGGAAATGCGGGACCGGTTCGTCGAGGCTGCGTTCGGGGCCACGCGGGAAGGCTTTGACCTCGAGGCTCGAGATGTCGCCCGCGCTGAAGTTGAGCTCGTAGTCGTGGCGGAACCGGATGCGCTCGTCCCGCGGCGGACCGTCGCCGCCGACGCGCACGGCGTCCTTGGAGAGCCGTTCGAGCAGCGCGATCGTGTGAAAGAACGTGGAGTGGCGCGCCGACTTCAGGATGGGCTCGGCGAGCTTCTCGAGCTTCGCCACCGGCCCGAGCGGCTCCTCGGCGACTTCTTCGCTCTGTTCTTCGGGGCTCTCCACGCGGTTCCCAGCGACTAGAACATCGGCTGGGTGCCGGTGCGCGGCTCCCAGTCCATCTCGGAGCCCGACGGGTGCAGGCGGAAGCTCAGCTGATGAAAGGAGTTGAGCGGCGTCTCGCTCGCGAAGAGCCAGTCGAGCGCGCTGCCGAACGCAAACACGTCGCCCTCGCTCGCGAACGCGGCCTGGTCGACCTCCACGGTGGTGTGTTGGCCTCGCACCGGAATGCGGTCGATCAGCCGCCGGGCGGCCCGCACCTCGACTTCACGGATGGACTCGACGCGCAGGCGGTTCTGGCGCCCGAGCTGCTGGTCGGAGTCGACGTGGAAGTTGTAGAGCCCGAGCAGCGCCTGGAGCGACTCCGGGTTGTTGAGCGTGCGCACGTTGAGCGCGAGGTGGGCGACGAGCCGCCAGTGCAGCTCCGAGCCGCTCGGCGGGCGGACCGGCCGGGTGACGTGCGTGATGTTGCGGAAGCGCGCGATGGTGGGGGAGCGCGGCGTCGGCACCGAGATGTCCCCGGCTCGCAGCTCCGCGGGCAGCGACCGGTTGGTCGCCAGGAGATCGAGGCTCAGGGTCTCCTCGTCGAAGTCCGGCTCGACGTCCGCGGGTGTGAGCACGGTCAAGTAGGTGTCGAGGCCATCGTCGATCGGGGAGCGCGCCCGCCGCGTGTAGAAGAAGGCCTGCTCCCCCAGTGGCTTGGTGACGTGCTGGAAGCTGTAGAACGGCGTGTAGTTGCGGCGTCCGCGGCGGTTCGCCAGCAGGCCGGTGACCGTGCCCACGGAGTAGACCTCCATGTGCAGCGGGTTCACCCCCGCGGCGCGCACCAGGTACTCGTGCTGCCGGTTGTCCCGCGCGATCGGGTCGGCCGAGGTCTCGAACAGGTTGACGACCGGCACGCAGTGCAGCCGGAAGTTGTCCTTGTCGAGGCGCTCCGGGAGCTTCGGCGGCCGGTTGAATTTGAACTGCAGAACGAACTGATCCGTCGCGTGCTCCGGGGGGATCTTGTGAAGCCCCACGATGTCGACGAAGAGCAGCTTCTGCGTGAGCGTGAAGTACTCCTGGATGACCCGGAGGCCGTCCGGCGCGAGCTTCGGCCACGGCAGCATCGGCTGCTCGGGCGACACGCCCACGGGCACCACGGCATGTTTGCCGAGCGACTGCGTGTAGCCGTCGCTGCCCTTGTAGACGACGTCGTCCAGGTACCGGAGCATCCAGAGGTAGGTCGTGGTCGTCAGCCCGAGCGGCCCGTGGATGAAGACCCGGAGCGCCTTGGTCTCGGCGAGCAGCGCGTCGGCCGACTGCGCCGAACGGAACCCCATGCGGATCTCGGGGTGCGCCTCGACCTGGTGGTCGAAGGTGAACTCGTTGAGCGTCAGCGGGAGAAGCTCGAGGTCGACCGTCGTGCGGAACAGGCAGGTCGTGCCCTCGATGGGCTTGGCGCCGACTTCCGTCCCGGCGGGGAGCTTGTGCCGCCCGCGGAGGGCCGTCTGCTGCGGGAGAAACTCGACTACGGAGCAGGAGGGGAGGGTGCGCGTGTACTGCGGCACCACCATCTCCGCGAGCGCGTCGATGACCTCCGGGACCGCGTCCTCCATGCGCTCACGGATGCGCGCCGTGAGGAAGGCGAAGCCCTCCAACAGGCGGTCCACGTCCGGGTCGCCGCCCTGCTCGGAGAACAGCCCGGCGAGCGACGGATTGGCCTCCGCGAATTCCCGCCCCAGCTCCCGCAGGTAGCTGAGCTCACTCTGGTAGTACTTGCTGAACAAGCCGTCCCCTCTCGAACCCGCGAGGGTAGCCCGGTCCCGGCGTCAGCGTCGAGAAGTTCCACGAGAGGCCGCGAGCCGGATGGATTGCCGGCGTGCTCCCGGCTCTGCACTCTCCGAACGGTTCGTGGGTCACGTCGACATGCAGTACCAGATCTCCATCTCCACGTGATCGAAGTCCGCTCCGACATACGTCGGGATCCGAGGCTCGGCCAGCGCGTGCGATGCCCGCGAGGAGAGGGGTGTAAGGCTCCAGCGGCCGTACGCGGATTCCGCGAAATAGGTGTGTCGACCGAGCACGAGAACGCCAAAGGAGAACGCGTAAAGCCCCGACCACGTGAAGCGGTGGCGCTGCCCCCGGCGCAGGATCTCCATCCTTGAGGCGTAGTCGCAGCTCGCATGGTCCTCGAACCGGATCTGGGCACCGAACCGTCCCCGCATCCCGACCGGCTCACGCAACACCGGGGCAATGCCGTCGGAGGCACGGGGCGGTCCAACCTCGCCGGGCTCGAAGTCACGCTCGACCTCGGCGGGGAGCCATTCCAGTCGCTGTGTCGAAGGGGCGACGACGGCGAACACGCCGTCGCAGGCTGCGTTGACCTCGACCGCGGAGAACCGTCTCGTGTCCCTTCGAAGTAGGTGGGCTCGTGGTGGTCCTCCGCGTCGGGGTGGTACTCCAGCGTGTAGGCAGAGACGACCACGGCGCGCCCGCCATCCGCGACGCAGCTTCCGTCCGCGCCGACGACCCGGAACCGCGTCGGCACCTCGCGATTCGATTCTTCGACCATGATGTCATTGGCGTCGAACTCGAACCCTGCCGGGTAGCGGCGCTGCGTGGCGTCCAGCTCCTCCAATACGATCAGGGTTCGGTCTTCGTGTTGGTCGACGACGTATGCCGTATCCGGGTTTGGTTCCCAGGGCGACAGGAACGCCGGCGCGGGCAGTGCGGGCGTGGGAGCCGTAGCGCCCGACGCCGTGGTCGTCGCCAATGCCGGCACCTCGGCCCGAGAGCACTCCGCCGGCGCCGTTGCCGGCGGCGATGGCACGTCCGACCGACGCGCCGCGCGCGGGCTAGGCGTGTTGCATCCGGTCAGCGCGACGATCGCGAGGGCACGCACGAGAAAGAGGGCCATCCCACGTCCAACGTCGGAGGCCCTCTGCGGTATGCCGCGGCGCCGGATTTTCGACGCGCTCGCTACAATCAGCGCTCGCTCAGATCAGCGGAGAGGAGCAGTCCTCGACGGCGTTCGCGTCGAACTGGATGGACCAGTCGAAGACGTAGCCGTTGTCGATGCCCCAGAGATCCGTGATCAGCAGGGTCCAGTCGCCGTTGAGCGGGGTGCCGAGGAAGTTCGACCAGTCGTCGGAGGCTTGGTAGTCGCCGGGCGGCAGGACGTCGGCGGTGTCGCCGTTGCAGGTGCTGGTGCTGTCGAGCGCGCCACCGCTGTTGGCGTACTCGAGCGTCGGCGCGCGGGTGGCGGCCGGGGACCAGCAGTACACGGCGCCCGTGCCGGGGGAAGGCGACCCGCTGTCGTCGCAGTCGTCGGCGTTGCCCATGTAGAGTTCGTCGCCGTCGCGTCCGAGGAACTCCTGCAGACGCACGCGCGTGCCGTTCGGCGCCTCGAGGGCGATCTCGACGTCACGCACCCACGAGTGCTCCATGGTGACGCAGAGCGCGGTGATGTCGTTGATGGAGTCGAACGTGGCGCCGCCGAAGCCGACGAAAGACAGCGTCGATGCGTAGGGGGCGCGGCACTCCTGCTCGGTCCCGAAGATGCCGTCGAAGGTGAAGCAGCGCTGCTCCCCAGGGCAGTCCGCATCCGAGGAGCAGTCGTCGCCGCCTTCGCCGTCCGGCAGCGCGAGCGGAGAGCCGAGCGGTGTGTCGACGAGGCCGCAGATCGGGCACTCACCCACGCCGGAACAGGCAACGTCGGAGCAGTCGAACTGGAAGTTGCAGTTGTTGTCGATCCCGTCCGAGCAGGTCTCGGGGGTGCCCTCCGGGCTCGGCGTGCAGTCGCCGCCAGGACGCGACGCGTCGCCGCTCGAAGTGCTTCCGTCGTCGGTACCGGACGAGCCGCCGTCGGCGCGACCGAGTCGGTTGTCCACCGTGCACGCGGTCACAGTGAGGAGAAGACAGGCAAGAACGAGCGAAGAACGAGTCAAAACAACCACCTCGGCAATCCTCAACAGTGTCCGGGAGTTGCCTTACAGTCAAATCGTCCCCGATCGAGAACGGCGCGAATCGTCACTCGGACGGCCTCGCCCGAATGCGCGCTGTCGTTGGATAGGCAGTAGCAGTCCTCCGCCGCGATGACCGACGCCGGTCTCGGCATTCGAAGTCCGCGCGAACCCCCTCGCGTCCCGTCTCAATCCATCGCGTTAGCGTCACGCTGTGCGAGCCGGGCGCGCGATAGAAGTGGCTGGCCAGCAGCCCCGGTCTTCGGAGTCGTCCCTCATGACGCCCGTCACACCGCGCAGGAAGGGGAAACCTGCGCGCGAACCACGTCGATCGCGGGGCCGAGAACGTCGCCGTGGAGGGCGGCCAGCTCAAGGTACCGCGCGGGCGCGAGCCCACGTTCCCGTAGCAGCCGTTCCAGGATCGCGATGGCGTCGCGCATCGCGGTCGCTTCGTCGCTGAACGCCACGGCGATCACCTCGGAGACGACGCTGAGCGCGTCGAGCGCGACGGTGAGCTCGTCGTCGTCCCGGCGGGGCACGCTCGCCGGGCTGCGTTCGGGGACTGGAAAGAGCCGGTCGAAGCGGCGGCGCAGCGAACGCTCATCGCGCCGGGCGAGCTCGAGTCGAGCCCGCGCTCCCTCGGTCAGATGCGCCTCGTCGAGGCCCACTTCGCGGAGGCCCTGCAGCAACGCTTCAGGGTCGTCGCTCGATGGGTCGCGGTCAGAGAGACCGGCGAGCTCCCCGAGGGTTTGCTCCGGTGCATCCAGACTTGCTCTCAAGCGCGCGTCGTCCGCGGCGAACGCCGGCCAGTCCCCCTCCGCCCAGCCTCGCTCCCACTCGTCGAGTTCGTGGTCGGAGACTTGATGATAGAGCACCTTCAGTCCTGCCGCGCGCTGCTCCACCGCGAGCTGGCGCAGCTCGGGGTTCGGCTCTCCCAGCGCGATCACACTCACCCGCACCGGGATGTCGAGCGTCTGCTGCGTCTTTGCGATGAGCGCGGCGTCGAGCGGCGCGGCGCCGTCGGTGACCAGAATGATCTGCGCCCGGGACAGCTCCACGTCGTTGCTCCGGTTCTCCGTGATCAGGGCCAGCGAGTCGAGCAGCGCGCCCTCGATGTCGGTGCGCCCGCCGCGCATCGTGCCGAGCACCTCCTCGATCGCGCTGAGCGCGTCCGGGATGCTCGCGACTCTCCGCGTCACGTCCGTGTCGGAGTTGAAGTAGCGGTAGTACAAGAGGCTCCGGATGCGCTCAGAAGGGCGCTCCAGACGAGACACGAGAGAGGCGAGCTCGGCGACGATGACCGCGTCGCGCATCCTCGCGCGCGCGCCCAGCATCGAGCTGGATCCGTCGAGGAGGTAGAAGCGCACCGCCGCCCTCAGCCCGCTCCGCCGGTGGGTCCGCCGGCTCCGGTGGACAAAGCGGCGCTGAAGCAACCGTCTCGAGGCCAGATGGTGCAAGAGAAGGCGCGGGTCCTCGACGATCGCGTGGCGTGCCTCGCTCGGCTCCTGCACCGGGTGAAGCTCGAGCTCCGCCGTGGGGAAGGGCACGACGTCGGCGGTGGGCACCTCGAAGTCGATGCGCTCCCGCTCGAGCCGACCCCCGACGTCGAACACGCCGTCGACCCCGAGGGCCATGCGGAGCAGCGACAGGTGGGCGTCTCCGCTCAGATACTGCCGGTGCCGCCGCAGCGCGAGGACGTCCGAAAGCCCCGCACCGCCCAGTGCTGCGGCGTTCTGTTCCCGGGCCCGTCGGTAGCCGCGCGTGACGGCGTCTGAGACCGCGTTGGGCAGGAGCTCGTCGGCGCTGGGCGCCCCGCTCGGGAGGTGCCCTGCCAGGCTGCGAACGATGAGGGGCAGGTCGGCTCGCGGCTGGCCTGCGTGGAGATACACCATCGCCGCGCATGCGCTCGCGGCCCGCCCGAGTTGCCGCCGGCGCGCGCTCCGCTCGACCTGGTGCGAGAGCGCCACGTGAGGGTCGACGCCGGCCTGTTCGATCCGAGAGAGGTGAAGCAGCTCCGTCGCGACGATGGCGCGCCGGCCTTCGAACGGCTTCGCGATCGGGGCGGCCGCTTCGGCGTCCAGCAGCAACCGCCGCGCTGCCTCGAGTAGATGGCGCCGTCGCGAGACGCGCTCGGTCTCCTGAGCGGCCTCGTTCAACAGCGCGTCGATCCCGGCGAGCGCGATCGCGCTGCCCGGATCTTCCTCGGGTGGCGGGCCCAGCGCGGCGCGGCTCGCGATGCCTCGGGTCAGCGCGAGTGATGCGTGACCGCCCGTCGCGCGCTCCATCGATTGCACCCAGGCGTGCAGGGAAAACAGCCATGTCAGGATGGGGGCCGGGGCTTCTCCCTCGACCCGCGCACTCCGCTCGAGGCGCTCCACGTTCTCCTCGAACTCGCGCACGATGCTCTCTCGGTAGCGCGCCCACCGCTCGAGCTCGTCGGCCGTCTCGTCGGCCCGAAACCGGCTCAGGGCGTCCGAAGAGAAGCGCGGGCCACGTCCTGCCCCGGACAGCCGCAGCCAGACGCGCGCGAGCCAGCTCGCCTGCTGCCGAAGGGACGCGGGATCCGACCAGAGCGGCTTCAGACGGTCCTCCAGGGCGTCCAAACGTGCGCGGACCGCGGGCGCCGGCGGCTCGCTCACGTCTCGGTCAGTTCGGCCCAGCGCGCGTCGGTCGCAGCGCGTTGCGCGCTCTCCACGCTCGCTCGGAGCGCCGCCCCGAGTTCACTCAGGCGATTCGCTGCCGCCTCGGCGCGGGGAGCCTGCTCGGGGAACAGCGCCGTGATCAGCCGACACTCGAGCGTGAACCGGAGGAGGGCGCCCTCGCTGAAGGCCACATTGAGCAGCGCCGGATCGGGGCGGGCCGCGTCCGCTTGTTGCCAGGCCTCGAGCTGCGCGACCGAGCGCTCCACACGTGCGAGGTCGACCGAGGTCAGCTTGGCGCGCAGCGGCGCGGGCAGCGCGGAGAGCGTTGCGGCGATCGACTCCAGGCTCGGCTCCCAGGGTGTGCCGGCGCGTTCGTGCAACGTCGTGACCAGCTCCGCGACCGCGTAGGCCATCGAGGTTCGGACCTCTCCGGAGCGGAGCGCGCGGTAGCCCGACAGGTCGGGCGTCGCCGCGTCGAGCCCGCCTCCGTTTTCTTCACCGTCGGCCTCCGCGCCGCGGGCGAGCGCATCGGTGACCCAGGTGAGGTGGTCGGTCACCGCCACGGCCCCGGACAGTCCGAGGGACTCGAGTTGGTCGAGGGTCTTCTCGACCAGCTCAGACACATGGGCGCGGTTCGGCGCTTCCGCCGCCGCGTAGGAGGCACGCAGCGTAGGGGCGAGCCGCCGGCGGAGCACCACGTCACTGGGAGCAGGGTCGCACGGAGCCCCGAGGGCCGTCAGCCGCCCGTCGATGCGCCGCAACTCATCGAGCGTGGGCCGGAGCGCGTCCATGAGCTCTTCGAGGCGTGGCACGCCGCCGCCGGACAGCGATCCTGAACGGCATGGTGGGCGAGGCGGTCGAACACCGTCGCGGCGTGCTCCACCACCGCCGAGAGCGCGACGGCGAACGACGCGCTCTCGGCGCTCCGGTCGACGTGCGCAACCTCGGCCGCGAGCAAGGCTTCGCGCAAGGATGCAGCGCGCTCCAGCGTGCCGAGATGGCGCGCAACGGCTTCGATCGTGGGGTTGTAGGAGCTGGGGGACTGGAAGCGCAGAACATCTCCGAGCGCCGTCAACGCATGGCCACGCGCCGAACGTGCCGCGGCGACCCCGTCGGGGCGGCTCGCTTCGAGGGCTTGGGAGGCGGTGAGGACCTCTTCGATGATGTCCAAGTCCCCGGGTCGACGTGTGAGCGCGGTGACGATCTGACTCAACCGTCGTTCGGCAGACGGGCCGCGTGGCCCAGCCGGCGACTCTTCGGGCGCCTCGGCGCTCTCGGAGGCGCTCGCCGCAGCGGGAACGGCGTCGGTCGTGTCCGCGCCGACCTCGATGCTGTCTTCCTCCGAGGTCGGCGCCTCTTCCGGCGGCAGCGCACGCAAGCAGTCACGAAAGAGCTCGAGCTCCGCGCTCATGATCTGAAGTTGCCGCCGTTCGCGTGGATCGTTCTCGTGTGCGAGCAGCGCCTCGATGTCGTCGGGGCGAGGGCCGGCCAGCATGATGGCGAGGCGCAGCATGCCGAGGTCGCTCTGCTCGGCGAGCAGGGCGCGGTCCGGCCGGCGTGTCGCCTTGTCCAGCAGCACGATGGCCTTGAGCAACCGGGCGAGACGGGCCACCGCGCGGGTGGAGAAATAGCGGGTCGCGGTGAACGAAGGGTCGCCACGTTCACGCTGGGCGGCGCGCTCTTCGAAGTCCTTGGTCAGTGCGACCACCTGCCGCACGACGCCGGCCGGGACGCGCACCCGCTCGACCATGTCTTGGAGGACATCGACGTCCTCCACGGTCAGCCGCGCGTCCAGCTGGATGCCGTCCCCCAAGGTCGACTCGACGATGCGCTCGAGGTGCGCAGCGTCGGCGAAGCCGCGGGGAACGAAGGCGACGAAGGCGATCCGGTCGACAAACGCGAGCAGGTTCTGCCGGCTGTCCTCGAGTACTTCGGTGAGGTAGCGGTTGCTCGTCATCACCGCGCACTCGATGAGCCCCGGCGTGATTCGTGTCCCCTGCTTGAGCTCACGTTCCTCGAGGATGTTGAGCGTCGAGCGCAGGAGCATGTCGCGGCCGTCGAGCACCTCGTCGAGGAACGCGTGCACCGCGCCCAGCATGCCTTCGTCGGTGAAGTGCTCCGTCCGCCCCGTCTCAGTGAGCGTGCGGAAGTCGACCGGGCCGATGAGCTCCGTCTGCACCGTGCTCTCGGTGAACTGCTTGGCGAACAAGCTCGGCTGCCCGCTCTCGGCGTGCACGATGCGGGCGACGACCGATGCGGCGAGCCGGCTCTTGCCCGTCCCAGGTGGGCCCGTGATGAGCACGTGCTCGCGGGCCAGCAGTGCGAGCGCCAGTTGGTTCAGGACGTCCTCCCGCTCGAGGAATGTCTCTTCCAATTCGCTGAAGAACCGCGCGAACCGCGAAAGCGCGGCCAGCTGACGCTGCGCGCTGTGGGCAGGGACGGCCTCTTGTGGGTTCGGGTCGGTCACCAGGCGGGAGAGTACCTCGTGCGTTGCACCGCGCTCCGTGGGATCTCGGGAGCGGTGCGGGTTGCCAACCGCGCATCGTCGCAAGAGGAAGTGCGGCGCCGCCGGCGATGCCAACGCCCATGTGAGCGACCGCAGAGGTCGTGTTCAGTACTGAGCTGATGACGTCGGTGCGAAACGAGACGAACTCAGCGAGCCCCATGACCCCCCAAGCTCACTCGATCGACATGTGCCCGCCCGCGTTCAACGCGGTCCGCAAGCGGACGACGCTGCGGCGGGTGTCGGCCAGGCGCGCGACGACCTCGAAGTTCACCTTCAGGGGATCCTCGCTTGGGACGAAGCGGACCGAGACGTTTCGCAGGCGTGGCTCGTACTTGAGGATGGTCGCGCGGATGGACTGCTGAATCGCGCCGATCGCTTCGGGCATGTTGTGGCAGACGTCGGCGAAGTCGACGAGCCCGTAGTCGGGCACGGTGACGGATTCACCGACCCGCGTGTTCAGCATCTCCGCGAGGTGGTCGACAACCGACGAGACGGTGTCGGCTTTTCGCGATCCGGTGGCGAGGCGAGAGAGGAGTCCACGACTGTTGCCCATCGCGCTCGACGATAGCAGCTCTCGTCTCCACGCGGCCGCTGTGTTGAAGGCACCGTCGGTCGCGGCGCGAGGTCACCCGTGTGAGACCGGTTTGCCTCGATGGGGGCGAGCTTGCGGGACCGAACGCATACGCGGCGGCGACTGGCGTCTCCTGAGTTGCACCCTACGGGGGCCCCGCCGGCGAGCACCGGAGAGCTGAGAACGCGCCACCTCAACGTGCTGTAAGTCCTCGCGCGAGACGACCGCCCGCGCCCCCAACGCCGCTACGGATGCTTGCGAACGCAAGGTGGAGCCACGGCGCTCCCCGAACATCTGGCGCGATCGCCGTTTCCGCCCGGCAACACCCGCGTGATCCGCCTTTGCCAGCTCGGTTTCCAACGTCGGGGCGCCAGCCACGCGAGGGTGTGGTAACGAGTGCCTGGGGTGCGGCCCAAAAGGGTCAAATTCGGGGGAGATCAGTCCCGGATCCTGGCCCCGGCGCGACGGGCTGGCGTCCCCGTATGGGGACTGCCTACATGTGCCCACATGTCAGTCTGTTGCGTAATCGAGCGGGAGTCGGGCACGCTTCGGACCGACTCGGGATTTGCGAGGCCATGCGCCGATGACCGTCACCATGAATCACACGCTCCGGACTTCACTCGCGCTGCTCTCTTCGCTGGCGCTCTCCGCCATCGCGGGCTGCGGCGGAAACAACGCACGCCCCTCCTGCGACGCGCAGGAGAACGCTCAGCTGCGCATCACCGCCACCGACCGGATGAACCCGGACGAGGACGGGCGCCCGCTGCCGACCATCGTGCGCATCTACCAGCTCGCCAACATCTCCACGATGGAGACGGCGACCTTCGATGAGATTTGGCGGAACGACGAGGAGACCCTCGGCGACGCCTTCCTCGGCAAGGACGAGCTGACGATCTACCCGGAGTCGGTGATCAGTCGGGAGTTCGAGCGGAACCCGGACGCCAACTACGTGGTTGGGGTCGCGATCGTACGTCGACCGACCGGTCAGTCCTGGCGCACGATCATGGAGTTGCCGCCGCCGGCCCAGGAGGCCACATGCGCGGCGCTTCAGGAGAACCCGGAGGAGCAGCCACCGGAGCAGCCGACGGTGTACCTCGCCTTTGAACTCGACGACTACCAGATCGAAGGATCGGTCCGGCTCGAGTACCCGCCGCCGCCGTGCGCCGATGACGACGTGCTCTGCCTGGCCGAGCGTGCCGCCGAGGAGCAGGCCGAAGGGGTCGAAGCCCCTGAGTCGCCCGAGCAGCCGAGCACGCCGGAGACTCCGCAGGCCGACATGCCCGACACCAGCACCCCCAGTCCCCCCGCTCCCTGACGTGACTGTCCTCATGAACCCGACGAGGCAACGACGATGAAGACTCCCCTGAGAGTGGTCTGGTCCGAGGGGCTCTTGATGAGCCCCCAGCACATGCAGCAGATGGACCTGTATCACGAGCACCTGACGGGGGCGCGGCTCCACGCGCTCGAGCCCCTGAACTGGGGCGTGGTGAAGGTCGATGTCGACCGCCGCGCGCTGGAGAGTGGTCAGGTTCGTGTGCAGGAACTGCGCGCCGTCTTGCCAGACGGACTCGTGATCAACGCGGGATCCGGTGACCCTGAGCTGCCCGCCTCCCGGCCGGTCGAAGGGCATTTCCCGCACACGCAGAGCGTGCTCGAGGTGTACGTGGCGGTGCCGCGCGAGCGGGACGGAGTCGCCAACTACGCCGAGAACGCGCAGGGCGCCCGGACCCGCTACATCATGGCTCCGCGCAATGTGCCGGACTTGACGGGTGAGGGTTCCGCGCTCGAGGTCGCCTTCGCGCAGCGCAACCTGCAGATCCTCTTCGGCGACGAGCCGAAGGACGACTTCGAGGCGATCAAGATCGCCGAGATCACCCGGGACGCGTCCGGCGCGCTGGCGCTCAACGACCCGTACGTGCCGCCGGTGCTGAAGATCGAGGCTTCGCCGTTCATCATCGCGGGCATGCGCCGGATCCTCCGGCTGATGTCGACGCGCCGCCGCTCGCTGGCCGAAGCGCAGCGGGAGCGCGGCGACGCCACGGTCGAGTACAACGCCGGCGACATCACCCGGTTCCTTCTGCTCAACGCGGTCAACAGCTACCTCCCGGTCATGAACCACCTCGTGGACATGCCCGAGGTCCCGCCGCGCACCGCGTACATCTGGATGATCACGCTCGCTGGCCAGCTGGCGACGTTCTCGGCCGAGTTCGACCCGGCGAACCTCCCGAAGTTCAACTACACCGATCTGCGCTCGACCTTCGAACCGCTGTTCGCGCGCATCACCGAGCTTCTGCAGGCCACGGTCAAGGAGCACTTCGTCTCCATGGTGCTCGACGGCCGCGAGGACGGGATGTACCTCGGCCAGCTCACCGACGACCGCATCATCGGCTGCTCGAAGTACCTCATCGGCGTGCGCTCCACCGTCGCCGAGCAGGAGGTCGCCAACACCCTGCCGCGTCTCAGCAAGATGGCGTCCTGGGGCGACATCAACAGCATCCTGAGCGCCGCGACGCCCGGGGCGGCCGTCGAAGTGACGTACCGCCCGCCCCCGGAGATCCCGGTCAAGGCCGGCGTCGTCTACTTCATCGTCTCTACCGACAACAACTACTGGCGGAACGTCGTGACGGACCGTCAGGTGGCCGTTTATCTGCCGCGCCCCTTCGATCCGACGAGCACGAAGATCGAGCTGATGGGCATCCCGAGGAAGGGCTGAGTCATGGACCGCGTCAACGAGGTCACCAAGGAAGTCTTCAACGCGCTCGCGCAGATCCGTCGTGCCGACGATCGCAGCCAGCCGATGCCGGAGATGCTGTACCAGCGCATGCGTTCGTTCGTCGATCGCGCGATGCGTCGGGCGAGCGAGCTCGGGTTCCAACAACAGGATGTTCAGGACATCGGGTATGCGCTCGTCGCGCTCACCGATGAACTGGTGATGAGCAAGGGCGGAGAGCTGCGGGACTACTGGCTCCCGCGTTCTCTCCAGCTGCAACTGTTCAACACCAACGTCGCGGGTGAAGCCTTTTTTAACAACTTGCAGAATCTCAGGCACGATCCCTCTCGGATGGAAGTGCTGAAGGTCTACTACCTCTGCCTGTTGTTTGGGTTCCAAGGCCAGTACCGCGTTCGCGGTGGTGAAATCGAACTCGCTTCCATCATCGAAGACATCGGCAGCGCCCTCACGCGCGCCGGAATGATCGGCGAGGCGCAGCTCGCGCCCCACGCCGCTCGCCCGCAAGAAAACCTCGGAGGCGCACGCAGCCACATGCCGCTCGTGTGGATCAGCATCGCCGCCGTCGTCGTCTCGCTTGGCATCTACTTCGGGCTTCAGTGGAGCGTGTCCAGCCGCGCTGATGACCTGATCGAGCACATCGCTGAGAGCAACACGGGAACCTCGTCCGACGAGTGATCCAGCCCTGAATCATCGTCGGATCCTAACGGGGAAAGCCGGGACCTAACCGCCATGGTCAAATATATTATCGCTGCAGTTCTCACCATCGCCGCCTGGGTGGCGTGGGTGCTGCTCTTGGCCCCTGACTTCATCATCGCTCCGATCGCGTTCACCGTGATCGTCATCGCGGTGCTGTTGGGCATCTTCATCGCTCGTCGGCTGCGGGCACGCCGCGCCGCGCGGGAGCTGGAGAAAGCGCTCGCAGCGCAGGCTGCCGAGCAAGCGCGGACCGCGCGCCCCGACATGCAGGCCGAGATCCTGCAGATGCAGCAGGAGTTCCAGAAGGCCATCGGTGCCCTCAAGAGCTCCAAGCTGGCGCGGGGCGGCGAGGACGCGCTGTATGCGCTGCCCTGGAACCTCATCATCGGGCCACCCGGCAGCGGCAAGTCGACGGCGCTCCGCAACTCGGGGCTGCAGTTCCCGTACATGTCGACCTCCGGTGGTGGTGTCCGGGGCATCGGCGGCACGCGCAACTGCGACTGGTGGCTGACGAACGAGGCGGTCCTGCTCGACACGGCGGGCCGCTGGACGACCGAGGACGAAGACCGCAACGAGTGGATGGGTTTCCTCGACCTCATCAAGAAGTTCCGCCCCGAGAAGCCCCTCAACGGCATCGTCGCGGCTGTGTCGCTGGACCAGCTCGGTGGCGCGCACGAAGAGGAGATCGGCTCGCTCGCCCGACGGATGCGCGACCGCATCGACGAAGTGCAGAGCCGCCTGCAGATGTCGCTCCCGGTCTACCTGCTGTTCACGAAGGCCGACCTCGTGCCCGGCTTCGTCGAGACCTTCAACGACCTGAGCAAGCAGGAGCGCGGCCAGGTCTGGGGCTTCACCGTCCCGCTCGCCGAGCCGCCCGCCGATCCGGGCATGCACTTCAACGAACGCTTCGAAGAGCTCGCCAACATCGTCGAGAAGCGCTCGCTTCGTCGGATGGGCGACGAGCGCAAGATCGAGACCCGAGAACTCATCCACAGCTTCCCGCAGCAGCTCGTCACGATCCGCAAGAACTGCATGGACTTCGTGTCGCAGGTCTTCGAGGGCAGCGCATACGGCGAGAGCCCGCGCTTCCGCGGCGTCTACTTCTCGAGCGGCACCCAGGAGGGGCGCCCGATCGACCGCGTCATGCACAAGATGGCCGAGGCGTTCGGCATCCGCAGCGAGGTCAACCTCGGTGAGCCGGTCACGGAGTCGAAGAGCTACTTCCTGCGCGATGTGTTCCTGAACGTCGTCTTCCCGGACCGGGACGTGGCGACCCGCAGTGTCGCGGAGCAGAAGCGGCAGCGGCGCAACACGTTCATCGCCGCGGGGGTCATCTTCGCGACCGCGCTCCTGATCTCGGTGCTCCCGGCGATCGCCTGGACCAAGAACCGTGCGTTCATCGACGAGACCAAGGGCGTCGTCGACGGCGTGGCGTCCGCCGCGTCGGAAGAAGGGCCGCTCACGCCGGAGGAGATCCGGCCGCTCCGGGAGCGTGTCGAGCTCCTGCGCCGATACGAGTCCGGGAGCGCGCCCATCTCGATGCGCATGGGCATGTACCAGGACGACGTCCTGACCCCGGTCAGCGACTACTACACCGAGCTGCTTCGCTCGCAGGTCGTGCAGCCCATCTTCGAGGCGGACGGACGCGGGCTCGATGAGTTCGGTCGACGCTACGAAGCGTTCCCCGACCAGATCCCGACGGGACCTGAGCACGCGGCCAACTACGACCGCCTGAAGATGCACATCCTGCTGTCCCGTCCGGCCGCGGACGGCGAGCCGCCGCTCACCGACGAAGATGCGTCCGAGTGGCTCGCGACCCACCTCCAGGAGCGCTGGCTCGAGGCGATGGGCGGCGAGGAAGAGGTCGAGGAGTCGACCCAGGCCGAGATGCAGCGCCACACCGAGCTGTTCGCTTCGTTGCTCGGTCGCGAGGACGAGATGCGCGAAGAGGACCCGACGTCGGTGCCTCCAGAAGAGTCCCTGCGTTTCCCCCGCGACGACGACACCGTGACCCGCTCCCGCCGTGCGCTGACGCGCGTCTCGGTGACGGACATGGCGCTCGAGCGCGTGGTCGCCGACCTTGAGTCGGAGGGCTACGAGCTCACGCTCACGAGCCTGATCGGCAACACGGTCGACCCGATGCGCTCCGACGGCTTGGTGCGCGGCGCCTTCACCCGCCGGGCCTGGGACGACCGCGTGCGCGAGATGCTGGCGTCACCCGAGTCCCGCGTGTTTGGTGAAGCCTGGGTCCTCGGCGCGGAGGCCGAGCAGAGCCAGCGCACCGCGGAGCAGCGTGAGGAAGACCTCCAGCGCCTGCGCAACGAGTACTTCCGGACGTACATCCAGGAGTGGCGCAACTTCCTCGACTCGATCACCGTGGTCGCGCCCAGCGGCAACATTGCGACCCTCGCGGGCCTTCAGCACCTGACGCGCGGCGAGCCGGAGCCGCACCGTCGTTTGTTCCAGGAGGTGCTGGACAACACCGTGCTGACGGACCCGGACGCCGACGAGGAATCGGCGGGCGAGGGCGACTCTGCCCTGTCCCGCGTCGGTTGGAACCTCTTCTGGCGTCGTGTGCGCCGCATCCGACGTGGCGCGACTGTGGAGCGTTTGCTTCGCGGTACGGGCGCCGGTGGCGCGGGCGCGGGCGGTGAAGAAGACGAGGAGGAGTACACCCCCGAGCACGTGTACATCGCGTTCGAAGGCTTCACCCGGGTTGGCGCGGCGCCCCCGCCCCCGCCTCCGGCCGAGGGACAGACGCCTCCGCCGCCGCCGGAGTTCCCGGTGGGCGCGTACGAGGAGCAGCTGCATCACGTGCGGGACGCGCTTCAGGCCCACCTCGATACCCCGGAAGGGACCGAGGAGGGAGTGCACACCGCGCTTCAGACCGCACGGACGACCACGCGGGCGCTCATCGAGAGCCAGCAGGTCGGTTGGCGTCCTCGCCTCGAGGCCCTCATGTGGCCGCCGATCGAAGGCGCCGCGAGCAGCGTCGCCATCGAGCAAGCGTCGGGCGCGGGCCGCTCCTGGTGCACCGAGGTCTACATGCCCTATCACCGGAACATCCTCGGTGGATACCCGATGAACCCGAGTGGGCACGACGTGCCGCTCGCCGACTTCGCCGCGTTCTACACCCGCGACGGCGGCACGCTCTGGGCGTTCTACGACGAGGTGCTCGAGCGCCGTGTGCCCAAGGAAGGCGATGCGTTCACCTTCTCGACCAACCTGGGTCAGCGCGCGAGCAACGCATACCGTCGGCAGCTCTTGCAGTACCTCGAGCACGCCAACGACATCAGCAACGTCTTCTTCCCGCCGGGCGCGGCCGAGCCGCAGGTGCAGTTCGACGCTCGCATCATGCCGTCTCCCCGCGTCGCGACGCAGGAGCTGTGTGTGGGCGGGGTCTGCTTCGAGCACCACAACGGCCCGGAGCGCTGGCATCGGTACACGTGGCCGGGCGACAGCCCCGAGGCGGGGTCGAGCCTGGAGGTCCGCGGCGCAGGTGGTCTGCACGAGCGCCTCGAGCAGACTGGCGAGTGGGGGCTCTACCGCCTCCTCGAGCAAGCGACCGTCACCGAGTCGTCTCGGGGAAACCGCGTGTTCACGATGACCTGGCGTCTGCGTGACCATCAGACCGACGTGGCCATCCAGATCCGCCCCGTGCGCGGCGACGCTCCGTTCTTCGGGGTGCGCGGCCGCAGCCGTCGTCCGGTGTTCTTGCAGCCCCTTCGTGGGCGTGACGTGGACCCGCCGCAGCAGATCGTGTCCGGTCGTTCGACCTGCCGCGTCCGCTGAGCGGAGCCTTTTCTTGCTCACGGACGCGCCGCCCTCCCGGGTGGCGCGTTCGTCGTTGGCCGCCCCGCCTCGGTACAAGACCGGCCGCGTCCGCGGGCGTTCTACCTCTCATGTGGTACCCCCCCTTCGGGCCTCGCTACGGGAGCGACGCCCACGGAGCATGTGATGGCGTTTCTCGATGAGGTCCTGCGTCGCCCAGCCTACGGCTGGCGAACCGAAAGTGGCGAGCTGTCCGTGCCGACCCGGGGGCAGCTTCTCCGCGAGTGGTTCGACCGCGTCAACATCCTCAAGAGCCGCAAGAACTGGCTCCCGTTCAGCATGTGGTTCTTCACGGGCTCGCTGGCGCCGTTCTTCATCGCGTTCTGCTGGTACCACTTCAGCTGGCCGCTCGTTGCGGTCGGCTTTGTCTACAGCATGGTGCTGATGGGCTCCTACGGAACCGTCTGGCTGCACCGCTTCGGCACGCACGGCGCCTACAAGTTTAAGAGCCCCTTCTGGCGCTTCATCACGCGAAACCTCGTCATCCGCGTCTGCCCGGACGAGATCTACATCATCAGCCACCACGTGCATCACTCGAAGTCGGAGGAGCCGGGCGACCCCTACAACCCCCTCGCCGGCGCCCTCTACTGCTTCCTGGCGGACACGAACCACCAGCCGATCTCCACCGAGCTCTCCGAGACGGAGTACCGCCGTGTGTGCGGGATGCTGGAGCGGTGTGGCGAGCCGCTCAACTCGTACGAGGAGTACAAGAAGTGGGGCTCGGCGGCGCGGCCGCTTCGCACGTACCTGAGCTTCATGGGCAACTGGGCCTTCTGGTACGGCGCGTTTTTCCTGATGGGCGGCCACGCGCTCGCCACCGCGATCTTCGGCAGCGCGATCGTCTGGGCGATCGGCATCCGGACGTTCAACTACGGCTCGCACGGCGGCGGCAAGAAGCGGCACCGCGAAGGCGTCGACTTCCACACGCGTGACCTGTCGATCAACCAGCTGTGGCCGGGCTACGTGGCTGGGGAGTGGCACAACAACCACCACCTCTTCCCTGCGAGCGCGCGGAACGGCTTCTTGCCGTACCAGCTCGATCTGCCCTTCCTCTACATCAAGTTCCTGAACGCGATCGGCGCGGTCTCCCACATGAAGGACCACACCGAGAAGTTCCTCGAGCACCACTACCGGCCGTACATCGCCAAGCGAGACGCGGAGCGCGCCAAGGCATCCGAGGCCTGAATCGCTCTTGGCGCATCGCGCCCGCCGAGGAGGGGTTTTCCGACGCCATCCGCTGCCGAGGACGGGTCCGCGCGCTTCGGTCGTTGACGATCGAGGGCGTTTCGCGGTTCCATCCCCCCGTTCTTCTGGTGGTTTGATCGCCACCTTCCCCCCTCGCGCGCGCGAGCGCCTGGAGAGTCGATGGCCGAGCTCGGGTTCTTCGGAAAGATTCCCGCCAAGGGTGACTTCGTACGGCATCAGGTGACGGATGACGCCGCCCGCAGCTTCGAGCAGTGGGTGCAGGAGTCCAACGACATGCTGCGTGGCGCCGGGGGCGAGCTGCCCACCGAGGCGATCCGGGTGGTGTTCACCCCGCCCGGCTCCGCCAAGACGGTGGTGGCTGCGCTTGTCCCGAGCCGTGACAAGGTTGGCCGCAAGTTCCCGATCGTGGTGTTCTCACTCATGCCGAGCGAGCCCGCCGCGACGCACTTCTCGGCCCTCCCCGTCGCGTGGTCGGCGTTCCTCGAGGCGGCGGTCGCGCTGGGCCGTCAAGCCGAGACCATGGAGGTGGAGGCGCTGCGCGCCGCGGTGAACTCGATGCCCAGCGTGGGGATGGAGCAGCTCAGCCACGCCAAGGGCATCTGCGATCGCGCGTTGTCCAACCCGGTGCACCCCGAAGTGCACGAGCGCCTGTTCGGCGCCCTCGAGGGCAGCCACCTCTACGCGTACCACACGCTGCTCACCGCGTGCGCCGACGCCAAGAAGAGCGATCCCGGCAAGCCGTCGACCGTGCTCGACTGCCCGATCCGGGTCGACACCGATCTGTTCGTGTGGCTCGAGCTGACCGCCAGGGTGTTCGGCTTCCCACAGGCGCCGCCCTCGTTCTTCTGGGTCGAGGACCCGTCGCCGCGGCTTCTGCTCACCCTCGGGCCTGCGCCGCTGAACACGCTCCAGTTCATCGCCAATCCGGACCTCGATCACCAGCGCCTCTGGCCGCTGGTCACCGAGCGCGCCAAGGCCATCGAAGTGGCGCGTCGCGCGATCGGCGCGGATGTCAACGGGGTCTCGGACAGCTCGCCGATGGGGCAGCTGGTCGATCTGATCGCGAAGCGTGCGGAGGCCGGGGGCGCACGATGAGCGAGGAGGCCGCCCGCGCGCGGATCGAGCCTTGGCTCGCGCCCATCTCGGAGGCCTCGCCGGCCGGCGAGGACGCCCGCTACGAGCCGCTTCACGAAGAGATCCGCAACGAGGCGGCGAAGCTCGACTCGCCGACGAGCGGCATGCCCGAGTGGTCTAAGATCGCCAAGGACGGCGAGAAGCTGACCACGACGCTCGCCAAGGACCTGCTCATCCAGAGCTACACGGCGTACGCCATGTTCGAAGAAGAGGGCCTGCTCGGGCTCGCTTCCGGCATCTTCCTCATGGCCGAGTCGATGGACCGGTACTGGGACGTGATGCACCCGCCGGCCCGCCGCGTGCGGGCGAGAGTCAACGCGATCAACTGGCTGACCGAGCGGCTCGACCTGAAGCTCCCTGAGGTGCCTGTCGGTGCGGACGACCACGGCAAGGTCGCGGCGCTCGATGCAGCCGTGAAGCGGCTGCGTGAGGTGGTGGTCGACAAGTTCGAAGACCAGGCTCCGGGCCTTCGACCCCTGCAAGACACCGTACAACGCCTTCAGTTGTCTCTGCCGGAGCAGGCCGCTGCGGCCGAGCCGGCACCTGCGGCCGCGGCCGCTCCTGACACCGAGCCACCGCCGGCTCCGGAGCCCACTGCTGCGCCCCCCACTGCTGCGCCCGAGGCTGCCGCTGCGCCCCCCGCTGCTGCGCCCGAGGCTCCGGCCGCCGCGCCCGAAGCTCCCAAGGAGGCCAGCCCTGACGACCTGGTGGCGAAGGCCGCCGAAGAGGCCGCGGTCTACACGGCGCCCATCCCGGGGGACAGCCCCGCGGGCATCGACGCCAAATACGAGACCGACCACGAAGAGCTGCGCAACGACATCGCATCGCTGGACACCCCGACCGGCGGCAACCTGGAGTGGTCCGCGGTCGTGCCTCGCGCCGGCAAGATCCTCACGGAGAGCTCCAAGGACCTCCTCATCGGATCGTACCTCGCGTTTGCGCTCTGGGAGACGCGTCAGCTCGCCGGCCTGTCGGTCGGCCTCGAGGTGCTCTCTCAGCTCTGCGAGCAGTACTGGGAGCAGGGCTTTCCGCCCGTCCGCCGTATCCGTGGCCGTGCCAACGCGTTGTCGTGGCTCCTCGAGCGCATCGAGGACCCGCTGCCGGCCGTCGAGTTGCAGGCTTCAGACCGCGACGCAGTGATGCAGCTGTCCGCGGTGGTGAAGCGGTTTGTGTCGGTCGTGCGCGACAAGTTCGAAGACGCCGCTCCGTCTCTGCGCCCCTTGCAGAACAACGTCGAGCGCCTTCTCCTGAGCGTGCCCGAGCCCGTCCAGGAGGCGCCGCCCCCGCCGGCTGCCACGGCTGCGCCGGCGCCCAAACCCGCTGCGGCGGCCGCTCCCAAACCCGCCGCGGCCAAGCCGAGTGGCGGGTCGGCGTCCGTGGCCCTCGGCGGTGGAGGTGCGACGCTCGCGGACCCGAAGGAGGTCGGCAAGTTCGCCAAGGCGATCTCCAAGTCGCTCACCGACGCGGCGAAAGCGCTCCGGGACGCGGCGCCGGCGGACCCCAACGCGTACCACTTTCTCCGTGTGGGGCTGAGCCTCGGGGTCAAGGCGCCCAACGGCACGGGCGGGGTCACGATGGTGCCGGATCCGCCGCCCCCGACGGTGAAGGACATCGAAACCCAGGTCACCAACCAAAACTGGGAGTCGCTGCTCGGCAAGGCCGAGCTCACGCTGATCTCCAAGCGCTACTGGCTCGACCTTCATCGATACAGCGCAATGGCCCTCGGCAATCTGGGCAAGCCCTACGAGGCGGCTCGCAACGCCGTGCTCGCAGGGACCGCGATGTGGGTGCGCGCCTACCCCGAGCTCCTGGATCTGTCGTTCAAGGGCGGGCTGCCGTTCGCCAGCGACCAGACCAAGCAGTGGATCGAGAGCGAAGTGATGCCGTCCGGCGGCGGCGGCGGTGGCGGCGGTGGCGGCGGAGGCGAGGGAGCCGACGTGCTCGCGCAGGCCAGCTCGCTCGCGGCCGGTGGCAAAGTCGACGAGGCGCTCGACCTGCTCTCCGAGTTGGCGTTCGGCGCGCGCAGCGGCCGCGCCCGATTCCAGGCGAAGATGAGCATGGCGCAGGGGCTCGCCGGCAAGGCGGCCCCCACCGCGCGTGGGATCTACGAGGGTCTGCTCGCGGAGATCGACGCGCACGGACTCGAGGCGTGGGAGCCGGAGATCGCGGCCGACTGTTACCGCGGTCTCTTCACGTGCCTGAAGGCCATCAAGAAGGATCCGGCCGCGCTGGCGCGAAGCGCCGAGATCTACCAGCGCCTGTGCCGTGTCGATCCCGTGGGCGCCATCAAGCTCGCTTGAGGAGCGAGCGAGGCCTCATCCGTAGAACGGGTCTTTGCACATCAGCGTGATGAGGCAGGACTCCGTGGGGTCGACTCCTCTCAACGCTTCCTGGAGTCGTCTCACGCGACCCGCGACCCGTGCGTGCGAAGCCCGGAGCGCCGTTTGTCGAGCCTTCTCCAACGAGGGCGGATCGTCGTCGAGGGCGATGTCCTTCAGGTGGCCGTCCAGCTGGTCGTCGAGGTTCAGTCGATCCGACTCCAGCAGCGCGATGAGATCCGCGATCCCGCCATCGCGGACGAGATGAGCGGAGTCCAGAGCGAGACCGTGGAGCCGCGTTGAGCGGGCCGGGACGAAGTTCAAGTCGAAGCCCTCCGCAGCGCCGGGGCCGAGTGAAGGCGCCAGAGGCCCGGTGGTCATGCGCAGGCACGCCAGCTCGGGCCGTTCGTCCTCCATCACCATCGAAACGAGCGTGGAGGCCGCGCGCTCCCGGCGCCCTTGTTCCCAGTCCGCGATGGAGTCGGCGATCCGTTCGGCCTGGGCGAAATGGGACTCGTGAAGGAAGGAGAGTCCAGCGACACCAGCCCAGCGTCGGAGGAGCCATCGAAGGCGCCCGAGGAGCAGGGAAGGCAAGGGCGGCTCCGCGAGGACTCGCCGCGCGAGCGCACGGCATCGCTCTCTATCCCCCTGCTCGAGATGCGAGGCGTAGGCCGCGGCTTCGGCGCTCGAAGGGCACGACGTCGTCTCCAGATGCCGGAGAAGAAACGCATGGCCGTGCTGCTGAAAGTACGCCTCTGAGGCGTCGAACCGGTGCTTTCGTGCTTGGTCGTCAGAGGAAGCCACGTCCGCGAGCAAGTCGACGTGGGCGAGGAGGTCGTCCATCGCGCAGCGGCTCGCGATGAAGGTGAAGTGGAAGTGGCCCTCGATGTCCGGGTCATATGAGAAGAGCATGGAGAGCGTACGGAAGGGTGGGCTGTTCTCCCTCGCGTTTCGGTCGCCGCGACGCCCGGGCGGTCCGTCCACCCGCATCTCGAGGGCTTCCAATGAGAGTGGATCGACCCTGATGTCCATTCGGGGGTTCCCCAGCGGCCCGAGATTCGGCACACTCCCGATTCCTGTAGGGGGGAAGTCTCAGCCGAGTCGTCCTCCCGAGACGTTTGCCGGGACCGTGCGCCGTTGTGTCGCCAACCCCCGGTGTGGTTAGAGAGAGGGAGAGCGTAAGGATGGGCAAAGAGGGATCGGTCGCTCCAAAGGAGCGCGTGAACATCACCTACAAGCCGGCTACCGGCGACCAGCAAGAAGAAGTCGAGCTCCCGCTCCGCGTCATGATGATGGGGGACTACACCGGGAAGAACGACGACACGCCGCTCGAAGAGCGGAAGCCGATCAACATCGACAAGGACAACTTCGCCGACGTCATGTCGGAGATGAACCTCTCGCTCGATGTGAACGTCGAGGACAAGCTCTCAGGCGAGGAGGGCTCCGAGATGCCCATGAGCCTGAAGTTCAACAACCTCAAGGACTTCACCCCCGAGGGCATCGCGGAGCAGGTCCCGGAGCTCCGGCAGCTCATGCAGCTCCGGAGCGCGCTCACCGCGCTCAAGGGCCCGCTCGGGAACATCCCGAAGTTCCGCAAGAAGATTCAGGGCCTCCTCGGAGACGACGCCCAGCGAGACCGGCTCATGAAGGAGCTGGGTATGGGCGACGATGAGGGCGGCGACGAATAGGTTTTTACCTCTGGCTGATGGGATAGACAAAAATGGCTGAAGAGCAGACTGCAGCAGAAGGCGCAGAGGCAGAACTAGAGGATGGCTCTCTACTCGAGAGCATGCTTGCCGAAGCGAAGATCACCCCGAACGACGAGACGTACGACGTCGCCCGTCGCGGGATCCAGGCGTTCGTCACGGAGATGCTCGCCCCCAACCGCAAGGGCGAGCGCGTCGACAAGGCCGTCGTCGACGCCATGATCGGCGAGATCGATCAGCGCATGAGCGCGCAGATCAACGCCGTCCTCCACCACCCCGAGTTTCAGAAGCTCGAGTCGACGTGGCGAGGTCTCAAGTACCTCATCGACAACGTCAACTTCCGCGAGAACATCCGGGTCTCCGTCCTCAACATCAGCAAGGACCAGCTGATCGAGGACTTCGAAGACAGCCCCGAGATCGTCAAGAGCGGCCTCTACAAGCACGTGTACTCGAACGAGTACGGGACGTTCGGCGGCAAGCCGTACGGGGTGCTCGTGGGCAACTACGACTTCGGTCCTGGACCGCAGGACGTGGCGCTCCTCCAGAACGTGTCGAGCATCGCGGCCATGTCGCACGCGCCGTTCATCACCAACACCGCGCCGTCCATGTTCGGCTGCGAGAGCTACCAGGAGCTGCCGAAGCTCAAGGACCTGCAGAGCCTCTTCGAGGGTCCGCAGTACGCCCGCTGGCACAGCTTCCGCGAGAGCGAGGACAGCCGCTACGTGGGTCTGTGTGCCCCGCGTTTCCTGCTGCGTCTTCCCTACGGCCCGGACACGGTCCCGGTGAAGTCGTTCAACTTCCAAGAGCAGGTCACGGGCGACCACGACTCGTACCTCTGGGGCTACAGCGCCATCGCCATGACGACCCGCATCGCGGACTCGTTCGCGAAGTACCGTTGGTGTCCCAACATCATCGGTCCGCAGGCCGGTGGTGCGGTGGAGAACCTGCCGCTTCACCAGTACGAAGCGATGGGTGAGATTCAGACCAAGTGCCCCACCGAGGTCCAGCTCACGGAGCGCCGTGAGTACGAGATGTCGGAGCAGGGCTTCATCGGTCTGACCTTCCGCAAGGACAGCGACAACGCGGCGTTCTTCTCCGCGAACAGCGCGCAGAAGCCGAAGATCTTCGCCAACACGCCCGAGGGCAAGGCGGCGGAGACCAACTACCGGCTCGGCACGCAGCTGCCCTACATGTTCATCGTCACGCGCCTCTCGCACTACCTCAAGGTTATGCAGCGCGAGCAGATCGGTTCCTGGAAGGAGCGCGCGGACCTCGAGCGCGAACTCAACAACTGGATCCGTCAGTACGTCGTCGACATGGAGAACCCGAGCCCCGCCGTTCGGTCGCGCAAGCCCCTCAAGCAGGCGCAAATCACGGTCGAGGAAGTGGACGGACAGCCCGGCTGGTACCGCTGCGGCCTCAAGGTTCGCCCGCACTTCAAGTACATGGGCGCGAGCTTCACGCTCTCGCTCGTGGGCAAGCTCGACAAGAACTGAGCCCGTTTCAGTTGGCTGCCTCGACGCAGCCCACGAAAGGCCGCCTCGCGCTTCGCGCTGGGCGGCTTTTCTGTGGTTCGGCGAGTGGCTCGACCAGACGCCTTCGAACGCAAGCCCATCCTGCGTCCTTCGTGTTCTCGGTTGCGTCCCGGTGGAACGCGACTCGAGGAGCGTCCGTCTTCTCGTCGCTCGACCCCGGACGGTCCGCGATTGGCACGACCCCTGCTCATGAGTCGGGGGCGCAACGAAGCGCCCCTGACCTCGGAGCCCCGCATGATTCGCCGTCTCTCCCTGCTCGTCCCGTTTGTCCTCGCATTCGTCGGCTCGGTGTCCGCCTGCACAGGCGCCGGAGAGACGCCGGCCGACATCGCGGTGGCGGAGCACGGCGGAGGGCTGCTCGTCGTCCCGTCGGTGGTGGTCTCGGAGCAGGTCCTCCGGGGGGCGCGAGAGCTGGGCGGAACTCACCTCGAATGGGAGTCCGAGCTGCCACCGGCATGCCACGCCGACGCCGAATGGATCGTCCGGATGGCTGTGGGCGAAGACGCGGACCTGTTCGTGATGGAGCGGAACATCGTGTGCGGAGACGCCGTCGATGGGGAAGACCCCGTCGAGCTCCGGGTGTACGAATCGGCGAGCGGCCTGGCCGACGACTTGGTGTGGCGCGGGGACTACGTGTTCGATACGGACGCGGGCGTTGTCGTCCGGCAGCTCATGGCACTCCCAGAGCAGGTCGAGCCCACCCCGGCGCTTCCGGCGCCCAGCGTGCAGACGAACGCCTCGGCGGAGTCGGCGGCCGGCGACTGCAACGCGGCCCTGCATGAGGCGGAGAGCTCAGCGCGAGGCGACGCCGACGCGCTTTGTGGGGAGGGGTTTGCGGCCTTCTCTGCCGACCACCGCCCCACGTCGGTCACCCAGTTCATCGACGTGGCCTGTCGTGTGACCGTCACGCGGAACTTCGTCTGCCTCGAGGCGCCGGCCGTGCTTCCGTAACCCAAACCCGCTCCGGATTTCGTTTCGCCTCTCGCCCTCATCGGCGGGGGGCGAATCGCGTTCCAGTCCGGTTCCATGGCGGTCGCTGTGTCCTCCGACGTCGTCGAGCGTGCCCCGAGGACGCGCGCCGCCGGGGGAGGTGGGCTTCCCCGGGCACAGGCGGGCCTGGCACGGAGCCTGCGAAGGCATCGGGGGCGCCCCCCTCTCAACCCGGAGCTCTCCATGAATCGCCATCCCGTCGTCCTCGCCTTCCTCGCTGCCTGTCTCGGTGGTTCGCTGACCGCGTGCGCCAGCGCCGATGACTCACCTCTCGAGCAGGTGATCGTCGAGCACGGGGGCGGGTTGATCTCCGTGCCCGGCCCCGAGCTCAGCGCGGGGCTCTTGGACCGCATCGTCGCGCTCGAGGGCGCACATCCCGTCTGGCAGGACGCGCTCCCCCCCGCCTGCCGCAAGGACGCAGAGCCGGTCTTGGTCCGCACCCCATCGTCGAGTGGCGAGCTGATCGTCGTCGAGAGAGCCATCGAGTGCGACGCCCCGATGCCCGAACTCACGGTCGTCTCCGTCTACGAGATGCCCGAAGAAGCCTCGGAGGACCTGCGCTGGCGCGCGGACTACGTCTTCGAGACCGATCCGACGACCGGCGCTGGCCGCCGGATCGACGAGGTCATTCAGAACGCCGAGATCGCATCCGCTCCCGACGCACCGGTTCCTTCGTTCGACCCGCGCGGCCTGCGGTGAGAACGCTGCTCTTCAGGACCCATCGGCGTATCCGCGAAGAACCACACCAGCCTAGATGATCTTGATAATCATTCTCATTTAGGGTAGTCCGTCTTCATGACGAATCAGAACAGGGCGAAACCCGACCGACGGTGCTCGCCGTCGACCTCGACGCTCACCGACGGCGATGTCGGAGTGGAGCGAACGCAGCCCGCGGTGTTGTCCCGTGGGGTGCATGCCCTCCAGCGAGCGACCCGGCGCCGCCAGGTCTTGCTCCACGTGCCGCGGTCGAGAGACATCGCCCCGGCCTTCTTCTGCGAGGGCCACGACCGTGCAGCGGAGTAATCTTCGGCGGCTGCGTGCCTCGCGACCGCAAGGGAGAGACACGACGCGATCGAGGCCAAACGTGGAACACGCGCGGGCGCTTCACTTTGTGCTCGTCTCCGCGCTCGACCGAGAGACGGTCATGCGGTGCCTGGGCGCGACAGAGGGCCATGCCTGGTCGGGCACGATCTACGCGCGCGCCGCAGCGACCGCGCTGCGCTCCCCCACCGTGTGGCGGCGCTTGCGGGACCGCGTCGACGAGGCGTTGGCCCCGTGGACATCCGGGTTTCGCAACGCGACTCCGGAGGAACGCACCGCTTGGCTTGGCTCGAGCGCGGCGAGTGGATGGCTCACTGCGGAGGAGTCCGCCGCCGCCATCTGGTGCGGGCTGCGAGAGCAGTTCACGCACGCGTAGAGGGGAGAATGCCGCGTCTTTGGTGAGCTCCTCATCGCGCGCGCCCAGTGTGGAGAAGCCACAACGCGAGCAGCCGGGGCTCGACCCCCAACACGAATCTCCGCCGCCGGCCGCGCACGGCAGTTTTCTTCCGGGTGGGCGGGACATCCCCTTTCCTGGCCTATACGCTCTAGCGCGGAGGGTGAGATGGGCGGAAGCAGCGAGGATGGCGGCGCGGATGCGCTACCGAGCTTTACGCGCAACGCCGCGGGTGCGTTGAGCGCGGACCAGGCGGAGATCTCGGGGCGCGCTCGGGCGCACGCCGAAGACGCGGCCCTCGCGCCTGATGGGAGCCCTCTTCCTCCGGGTCAGCACTGCAGTCACGGCTCGCACGGGAGCCACGGCTCGCACGGGAGCCACGGCTCTCACGGCAGCCACGGCAGTTGGTAGGGGATACGATGCGCACCACGATCAGAACGCGCCTTCCTCTCGTCGCGCTCGTCGCCCTGGCCGCCTCCGGGTGTGCCGCGGGGGACGGCGGCGCGGACGCGTCCGTGAGGGACTCCGGCGTCATGGACGCCAACCTGATTCCGGTGGACGCGGGTCCGCCGCCGAGCGACTCGGGGCCGCCCGATGCAGGGCCGCCTGACGCAGGGCCACCCGACGGGGGGCCGCCCGAAGCCGCCCGCACCTGCGAAGCGTGCGAGGAGCACGCCGACTGTGCGACCGGCTCGTTCTGCGTGTCCCTGTCCGTGGGGGGCCGCGCGTGTGTGCCCAGCTGCGAGCCAGACCTGCCGTCCTGCCCGCGCGCGTTCAGCTGTGTGTTGGACATCGCCAGCGGCGTCGACACCACGGTGTGCCTGCCTGTCGGCGGTGCGTGCTGCGTGGACGAAGACGCGGACGAACATGGTCTGGGCGTGGGCTGCCTCGGGCCGGACTGCAACGATCTGGACTCCGAGATCAACCCGGCCGCCTCAGAGATCTGCGACGGCGTCGACCAGGACTGCGACGGCACCGCCGACGACCCGCCGACCGACTGCGGCTCGGGTCGCTGCGCTGACGAGGGCGACGGAACGTACTCCTCGGTCACGGGCGCCGACTGCACGGCCGCGATGTGCGAGTCCGGCACCGTCACCGACTGCACGCAGTACACCTGTGTCGACGGCGGTGAGCTCGGCAATACCTGCGCGACGACGTGCGCGCCCGACGGCACGGACGACGACAGCTTCTGCATCGCGAGCGCGCACTGCGACGGGGGGGCGTGCGAGCCCGACGTGCCCAACGGGGGGATGTGCGGAGAAGACTCGGACTGCGTGTCCGCGCACTGCGAGAACGGCTTCTGCTGTGACTCAGGCGCGTGCTGCGCCGAGACGGCCGACTGCCCCGGTGGTGGCGGGGTCGTGAGCCTCTGCGACACGGCGCGCACCTGCCAGGGGACGCGTGGCGAGACGATGTGCGGCTCGGACTTCCGGTGCGTGACGATGAGCGGCATCGAGGACGACAGCGCATGCGACACGGGGGTCGAGGCGAAGACCTGCGGCCTCTACGACCCTGTCTCGTGCACCGGCGAAGCCGACCAGATGGAGCCGGATTGTCCCGAGTCCTGCACCCTCGATAGCGATTGCGTCGATGCGGCGCACTGCGAATTTGGGTTCTGTGTACCGGACCGCCCGCCGGGGGGCTCGTGCTCGCGGCCCGACGACTGTCAGACGGGCCTGTCCTGCGCGGACGGCGTGTGCTGCACCTCGGACTGCGGCGGGACCTGCAACTCGTGCGCGCTGCCGCTCTCCCGGGGGACCTGTTCGCCGATTCCGGCCGGCGCTGACCCGGCCGGCGAGTGCCCAGGCTTCTCGTGCGGTGGCTACTTCGATGGCTTCGGTGCGGGAGAGAACATCTGCTACCGGCGTCAGGACATCTCGGAGTCCGCGGCCGTCTGCAACGGCGCGAGTGCGTGTGTGGACGCGGCGACCGCCTGCGCGACGCAGCCCCGAGGCCCGGCCCAGATCACGTGCCACTCCACTTGTCAGACGCCGACGGCGGGCACGTGCAACGGGACGACTGCAGGCACCTGTGACGACCTCGATGCCACCGCCGGGAACGCCAGCTGCGGGACCGGCGCGTGCGAGCGAACCGTGCAGGCCTGCACGGGCGGCGCGCCCACGCCGTGCACCCCCGGCATCCCGATCGCGGAGACGTGCAACGGAATCGACGATGACTGCAACGACACGGTCGACAACGGGCCGGACAGTTTGCTCTGTCCGCCGCCGATGGTTGGCGTGACGACCGCTTGTCAGGTCGGGGTTTGCCGCCTCGAGTGCCCCTCGGGGAGAGCGGACATCGACGGCAACTACGCCAACGGCTGCGAGTGCACCGACGATGGGGGCGGAGGCGTCTGTGGCGCCGCGCTCGCGCTCGGTTCGCTCAGCACCGCGGGCTCCTCGCTGCCGGCCTACACCGGCACGCTGCTGCCCGGCACGGACGACTGGTTCAGTGTGACCTTCCCGTCGGGCGGCCGCGGGCCCGGCAACGGAGCGCCGCGCATCTCGGTCAGCAACATCGACGGTGGCCCGAACCCGTTCCGGCTCTCGCTCTATGGCAGCTGCCTCGGCTTCCCGGGCTCCCCTCTGGGCAACTGCAACAGTCCCGGTGATGCGCCCAACGCCGATGGCGTGGTGAGCTTCACCTTCCAGGACAACGCGTCGACGCCCGGCCCACGAGCGCACACCACGTCGCTGGTCTCCTGGCCGTCCACGATCGTGTTCCGTGTGGCGCGTTCGGGGACCTCGACCAGCTGCGACGACGCGAGCTACACGCTGACGGTGAGTCGCTGACCGGCGTGCGTCTCGAGTTCGTGGGTCAGTCGGCCTGCTTCGCGGCTGTGTTGCTGCTGGGGTGCTCGATCGGCGGCGACCCCGAGCCGATGGACGGGGGCCCTACGGACTCGGGCGCTGTCGACGCCGGGCCTCCTCCGCGAGCGGACACGGGGCCTCGCGATGCCGGCCGGGATGCGACGCCTTGCGGGCTGGACCGCGCTCTCTGTGAAGCGGGGTGCACCGACCTGGACTCGGACCCAGCCAACTGCGGCGCGTGCGGGACCGTGTGCCCCGTCGTCGACAACGCGACCGCGGTCTGCGTTGAGACGAGCTGCGATGCGGTCTGCCAGCGAGGCTTCGCCGAGGTCGACGGCGTGTGCCTGCCAGCGCCTCGTCCCCTCTGGCCTCCGTCGTTGTCGCGTACGGCCAATCGCGCGCCGACGTTCCGCTGGGCGCTCCCCGACGGGCTGACCGACGCCACGCTCGAGGTCTGCTCCGAGCCCGCGTGCGACACCGTGCTCGCAACCGAGACTGCACCCGCAACCACCAACGAGGCCTCGCTCGCCGCGCCCCTTGCGTCTGGCGTCGTGTACTGGCGTGTGCGGAGCGCTGGGCGGGTGAGCCCCACATGGGCCTTGCGGATCCCCGTGGGCTCGGTCGAAGGCACGCGAGCATGGGGGATTCAGCCGGACGCGAACCGGGATGGCTTCGCCGATCTCGCGGTGGGTGCGCCGCGTGTCGGGGAGGAAGAGGGGCGCGTGTACGTCTACCTCGGCGGCGCGAGCGGTCCATCCGCCACACCTCACGTGGTGCTGCGGAGCCCAGCTGGCGATGGAGGTTCGTTCGGAATCGAGCTGGGATGGCTCGGGGACCTCGACGGAGACGGGTACGCGGAGCTCGGCGTCGGCGCACCCGAAGTCGGTGAGAGCGCTGGCCGGGTGTATGTCTACTTCGGGAGCGCGGACGGGTTCCTGGAGACACCCCAAGTCACGCTCGACGCACCAGACGGGGCCGACAGCTTGTTCGGAAGCACGCTCGCCGGTCTTGGCGACGTGGACGGCGACGGATACGGTGACGCCCTCATCGGTGCGTCCGGCGACGGCCTGACGCCCGGCCGGGCGTATCTGCTTCTCGGCGGCGAAGCGCGGCTTTTGCCCGTCGCGCAGACGCTTTCACGCGGGGGCCGTTTCGCGAGCGCCATGGCGGGGGCCGGAGACCTGAACGGCGACGGGTTCGCTGACGCGATCGTGGGCGCGTACGGCACGGCGAGCGACGCAGGGGCCGCGTACCTCTTTTTCGGCGGCACGGACGGCCTCTCGGAAGACGGCGTTCGCACGCTGCCCGGCCCTGACGGAAGCGGGACGCAATTCGGCTTTCGCGTGGCCGCAGCGGGTGATCTCGACGGAGACGGCTACCCGGACGTCGCCGCAGCGTCGCCTGCGTTCGAGAGCTCCCGCGGCCGCGTGCATGTCTTCGCCGGTGGACCGGGCGTCGGTCAGCCGAGTGCGAGCGATGCACCCACGGTGTCGATCGATGGGGTCAACACGGCGGGTGGATTCTTCGGGCACGCGTTGAGCGCGGCCGGGGACGTCGACGGAGACGGCTTCGCGGACCTGGCTGTCGGCGCGTTTGGGGTCAGCTCGCGTCGCGGCCGTGCGGTCGTCTATTTGGGCGGCGTCGGCGGGGTCACGTCGGCCGAGCGCGTGGAGGTCGCCGGCCTGGGTGATGGACACGATTTTGGATGGTCGCTCTCGAGCGGCGACGTCGATGGCAACGGCCGGAGTGACCTGATCGTCGGGGCACCCGGCGCCGATGACCGCGGTGGCCGCGCCTACGTGCTCCGCGGGATCTCGACGGGCGTCGAGTCCAGTCCGTTCGTCACGTTCATCGGGCCCTCCGGCGGGGCGTTCGGTCGCGCCCTCGCCTCCAGTGTGCGCTGACCGTCAGTACGCGAGCAGCGGACGCGAGCACTGCCAATCAATGCCGCCGCACGCATCGCACTCGGCGCCGGCGCACGGGTTGAACGCGAAGCCGGTGCAGACCTCGCCCGGCAAGCACAGAGAGTCGTCCGTCGGGTCGCACGGCAGGCCGTGCCGGGGGATGCAGCCGGTGACGACGCGGATATCCTCTGCCGGCTCGATGCATGCGCCGTTGGAGTCGAACCAGTCGCATCCGTACGCCGCACAGTCGTCCGCGTTCGCCACGAACTCGCAGGACTGGGCGCACGAGTCGTCGCAGTCGATGCTGCGTTGCACCACTCCATCCTCGTCGCAGTACGCGTTCGCCCGGCAGCATTCCACGCCTTCGATCCGCCGCCAGCAGCTGCCGAACGTCTCTGGGTTGCACAGCGCGGGCTCGGTCCCGCCGATGGCCTCCTCGCAGCTCAAGACCGGGGCGTCACACGCACAGATGACGTGCTGGTCTGCGCTCACGCCCGCGCAGACGGAGTTCGCCTCGCCAGTCGCGCCACACGGGTCATCGCCGAAGCACGCGCAGTCCTCTCGGCAGTCGGCCACTACCGGCTGGCAGGTGGGCGCGAACGCGTTGCAGTGCTCGACGCACACCTCACGCGGGCCACACACGTCCCCGCCACACACCACCACCGGTTCGGGCGGGAGCGGATCGACGGGAACGGGGGTCGGCACCGAGCCGCCGATGCAGTCGCACTCGAGCACGCCGTCTTCACCACGCCCAAAACAGACTCCGACGTCCCTGCACGGATCGTCGGTGTTGCAGCCATCGGCCAGAGGGCGGCCGCCGGGGCGCGGCACACACATCTCTTCGCCCCAACAGGCGCGGATACACACCTCTGTGTCGGCGCAGCCACACGGCCCGCTCGAAGGGGGCGGCTCCACCGGTGGGTCGACCGGATCGACCGGCCCCCCCAAGCCGTGGTCCAAGTAGCAGCCTTGCGCGAACGCGGCGGAGAGGGCGAGGAGGGCCAAGTTGTGCCATTGGGGACGCATACGGGAACGCGGAGCAAGTCTCGTACCCAAGGGCACGCGCTTTCGAAATCGCGGCCCGCTGAGCGAGGTCCGGGGGTACCATCAGCACGCCGTGTCGGACGAAAAGCAGGAGGACAAGCTCACTCCCTACCACTGGAAGCTCTTTGGCTTCCTGAGCGTAGCGACCTTCTTCGAGGGGTACGACCACATTGCCCTCAGTCAGATCCTCCCCGAGTTTCGGGCCGACATGGGCGTGAGCGCCGGGGAGGGCGGGTCGATCATCGCGTTCATCAACGTCGGGACGATCCTGGCGTATCTGCTCGTTCGGCGCGCCGACTCGTGGGGGCGCAAGCGTGTGCTCACGATCACCATCGCGGGCTACACCGTGATGAGCCTGTTGAGTGGGCTGGCCCCCAACGTCTACTTCTTCGCGGTCGCGCAGTTCGTCGCGCGCATCTTTCTCATCGCCGAGTGGGCGATCAGCATGGTGTACGCGGCCGAGGAGTTCCCTGCGGCGAAGCGCGGGCTGATGATCGGGCTCATCCAGGCGTTTTCTTCCCTGGGAGGCGTCGCTTGCGCGGGCCTGACGCCCATCATGCTGCAGAGCTCGTGGGGCTGGCGGATGGTCTACTTCGTCGGCACCGTGCCGCTCCTGCTGCTCGCCGTGGCGCGACGCGGGCTCAAGGAGAGCAAGCGCTTCGAAGAGATGAGCGCTCTTGAGCGCCAGCAGAAATCCATCTTCCGCATCTGGCGCACGCCCTACCGCAAGCGCGTCCTTCAGCTGGCGGCCATTTGGGGCTTCACCTACGTCTGCACGGCGACGGTCATCACCTTCTGGAAGGAGTACGCGCAAGCCCCCGCGCCGGCCGCTGGACCGCACCTGGAAGCGTCCGAGGTCGGCGGCATCATCGTCATCGCCGCGGTGGGCGCGATGCCGCTCGTGTTCGCCGCGGGCAAGCTCATCGATGTGCTCGGACGGCGGATCGGCGCGACGATCATCTTCCTCATCACGATCGTCTCGAGCATCGCGGCCTACACCATCGAGACGAGCGTGCCGTTGCTCACGCTCTCCATCGTGGGCGCCATCTTTGGTGTGAGCGCCGTGCTCCCGGTGCTGAACGCGTACACGACGGAGCTCTTTCCGACCCACTTGAGGGGCGACGCCTTCGCGTGGGCGAACAATCTCTTGGGGCGCTTCGGGTACGTCCTCGCGCCGCTCTTCGTCGGCTTCGCGGCGGACGCCTACGGCTGGGGCATCTCAGTCGCGCTCACCGCGATCGGGCCCATGATCGCGCTGGGGCTCATCCTCTGGCTGCTGCCCGAGACGAAGGGCCGCGAGCTCGAGGAGACCTCCCGGATGGAGGGGTACACGGAGACCACCACGGGAGACAGCCCTCCCACGCAGTTCTGAAGGCGTGGGCCGGTGAGCCCCGTTCTACGGCGCCTGCAGTGGAACGGACAGGCGCGCGGTCCCTTCGCGGCGGATGACGACGCGCCGCCGGATTCGCTCGGTCCCACCGAACGGGCGCAGCTCAAGCAACTGACGCCCCACGGGCAGAACGAGGCGTCGTGGGGTTCGTCCTTGCGGTTGACCGCCGACGTAGATGTCGGCCCAGCCGCCCGTCGCCACCACGGCCACGGTCCCGGTGGCGTTCGAGTGACGCGGCCGCGTCTCGCTGGCTGGATCGCGTGGCGCCGAACGAGGTTCGGCGGGCGGTGCGCGCTCGGGGGCCGGCCTGTCCTCGGCTGCGGGGAGGGTGTCTGCGCTGCCTTCCTCCTCGGCGTCAGGCTCCGCGCTGTTGGGCTCTGCGCTGTCGGGTTCTGCCCGTTCGGCGAGCTCAGGCGCCTCGACCTCCGGCTCGAGCTGCGGCTCCTCAGCGGGGTTCGCCCCGACGGTGTCGTCCGGCGGCGTCGAGACGGCGATCACCTGGGGCTCGGACGGTTCCGGGCTGCCGACCACGACCGTGGTCGAGGGCGTCGGATCGAACTTGCCCGCCGCGAAGAGCACCCCGGCAAACATGACACCCAGAAGCAGCGCACCGACCGCGAAACCCGCGGCCACGAACACCATTCGGTTGGGCGCTCGGGGCTGCACCGTCGCGGCGACGGGGGGCGCCGGGATGGGGGGAGGACGGGGGCTCGGCGCGGGGGCCGCGAGCGCACCTCGGATTCCGCTCGCGTCGCTGACGGTGCGCGCCTCGTCGACGAGCCGCATCCGGCCGCGGCGCTCCTCCGGAAAGAGCGCGCCCATGAGATGCCCGATCTCGGGCGGCCCAACCATCTCGCCGCTCTTCGCGAGAAAGGCCCGGAGCGCCATGCCCATCTCCCGCGCGCTCGCGTACCGTTTCTCCACGTCGCGCTCGAGCGCCTTCAGCACGATCGCGTTCAGCGCCTCGGGGACATGAGGAAACAGCGTGCGCGGCTGGACGATCGGGCCTTCGTCGACCGCCTTGATGGTCTCGACCTCGGAGCGCCGCTTGAAGAGCCGGCGGGCTGTGAGCATCTCGAACAGCACCACGCCCATGGCCCAGACGTCCGCCCGTCGGTCCACCTTCTCGCGCCGCAGCTGCTCGGGCGCCATGTAGGCGATCTTCCCCTTGAGCGCGCCGGTCTTGGTCACCGTGCGCCGGTTGGCGGCGCGCGCGATGCCGAAGTCCATGACCCGGACCGTGCCGTCGTACGCCACCGTGAGGTTTTGCGGTGAGATGTCCCGGTGGATGACCCCGAGCGACTTGCCGTCTCGGTCCCGGAGCTCGTGGGCGGCGTGCAGCCCCTCGCATGCGTCGGCGACGATCCGCGCGGCGGCCGACGGCGCGAGCGACTGTTTCTCTTGAGCGGCGCGCCGAACCAGGGTGGAGATGGTCTCGCCAACCACGTACTCCATCGCGATGAAGTGGCGCCCGTCCGCCTTGCCGAAGTCGAACACCGTGCAGACGTTGGGGTGGTCGATGCGCGCGGCGACACGGGCCTCGTCGAAGAACATGTCGACGAAGCGGGGGTCTTTGGCGAGGTGCGGCAGGATGCACTTGAGGGCGACCAGCTTCTCGAACCCGCCCGGGCCCTGCGCCCGCGCGAGGTAGACCGTCGCCATGCCGCCGCTCGCGATCTCGTAGCAGAGGCGGTAGCGCCCGACCGAGCCCTCGGTCGCCTCCGGCTGGACCTCGATCACCTCCGAGTCGAGGTCCAGATCCCCAGAGCCGAGCTCCTCCTCCTCGTCGAGCGGGGTGATCGAGTTGCTCGAGTCGAAGTTCATGAAATCAGAGGTCCGGGAGGAGAGGCTGCGTCGTGTCGTCGGGACCGGACGCTGCGGCCACCGCGACCCCAATGACGATCGCAGTGAGCACCGCGCCGCCCGCCGCCCCGAGGCCCACGAACAGTAGCGTGTCGTCGCCGCCTCCGTCTTGTTCGTCTTCCTCCAGCGAGAAAGCCAGAGAACGGGGGGCCTCAGGGGAACCGGCCTCGGCGAGCACCAGGCCGCCGGGGCCGAGGCCTTGAGCGAAGTACGTGACCGGCGACGTCGCCGCCTCGAGCACGAGCTCCGCCCCGTCGACCACCGCGAAGTCCGCTTCGCCAGCCGAGCGCGCGCCGAGTCGTACTCCCCGAAGCAGCTCGTGTGGTGTGAGCGCGCCGCGGACCACCACCCGTTCGCCTTCGAGGGTCGCCGTCGCACGCACCTCGAACCGCGGCGGTCCCTCCGCCACGACCGCGTCGAACACCTCCCGCAGCTCCGGCGGCATCGCGGGCCCCAGCTCGTGCTCCGGTGCGATCATCGCCAGGCGCCCCAAGTCCGCCGCGGCCGCCTCCTCGTCGCCGAGCGCCGCGTGCGAGAGCGCCCGCGTCTCGTAGAGCTGCGCGAGCTCCTCCCGGGTCAGCTCCGCTTCTGCTTCGGCCTGCGTTAGCACGTCGCGCGCGCGCTCCAGCTCAGCCTCGTTGAACAACCGGCGTCCCTCGTCGACGAGCGGATGCGCCAGCGCGGTGGAGGGCGCGACCATGAACGAAAGGACGAGCGCAGCCCACTTCATGGGAAGCAGACCCGCTCTGGCGTCAGGCTCGGGGTTGTGCTGGAACCGCCGGCGATGCCGAGCTGGCCCTTGTTGTTCTGTCCCCAACAGTAGACCGCGCCGACGTCGTCGATCGCGCAGGTGTGGTTTCCGCCGGGCGCCGCGGTGGCCCACAGAGAGGTCCCGACGCGAACGGGTGCGGTCACTGACCCGCCCATCGCGCCGTTGCCGATCTGGCCAAGCCGGTTGTCCCCCCAACACCAGAGCTCGTCGGCGCCGCCCGTCCCGCGAATCGCGCAGGCGTGGGACGTGCCGGCGAAGACCCGGTGCCAGACGGGCTCCGTGCCGACCTGCACTGGAGACGGCTCGGAGCCTCCCGTCGATCCGTTGCCCAGTTGGCCCGACGCGTTGCTGCCCCAGCACCAGAGGGTGGAGTCGGTTCGCACCGCACAGCCGAAGTGCGCGCCGACGGCGAGGCTGTCCCAGCCCATCGACATGCTCGGCACGTCAACCCACGACGTGCTCGATCCGGCGGGCCCGTTTCCAAGCTGACCCTCGTCGTCGTTCCCCGCGCAGCGGATGCGGCGGTCCCCGGTCCGGATGCACATGTGCCGCGCTCCGCCGTGCGGCTCCGCGTCACTCACCCCGCTCAGTGACACCTCCGGGTCCGCGCCCGGCGAGGTGGTGTTGCCGAGGCCCAGCTGGCCATCGTCGTTGTTGCCCCAACAGCGGAGGTCGGCATTGTGCGTGCCGCAGCCGTGGGCGCCGCCGAGGCCCGCGGGCCGGAACAGACCGGACCAGGGCGACGCGAACACCAGCGGGCTCGTCGTGGGGTTCGGACCGGAGCCCGCCTGGTTGGACTCGTTTTGGCCCCAGCACAGCAGGCGCGTGCCCAGGTTCGAGACGCCGGCGCATGTCCAGAGGGGGCCGGTCGCCACGCTCCGGAAGGGCAAGCCGTCCAACAGCTGGAACGGCGTGTCGCCCCGCGTCGTCGCCCCCAACCCCGCTTGCCCGAGCTCGTTGTCACCCCAACAGAACAGGTCGGATCCGCGAAGGGCGCAGGTGTGGAAGTCGCCCGCGTCGATCGCGGTGGCTCGCATGTCCGCCCCGACGCCGCACGTCCCTCCGCTGCAGGTATCGTTCGCGCACGCGCAGGCCACACACGCCGCGCCGCCCGTGCCGCAGGACGTTGCGCTGCTCGGCCGACACACGCCGGAAGCGTCCACACAGGTCCGGCAGCATTCCTCGTCGCTGCACACGCCATCTGTGCAGGCCGTGCCGTCGGCGGCGGGCTCGCAGCTGCCCGTGGCGCACGTCTCACACTCACCGCCGCAGGTCCGGCAGAACTCGCCTCCGCTCCCGCAGAACTCCGCGGTGGTGCCGGGTTCGCACTCTGCACGGTCTCCGCGAAAGTCATCGTAGCAACCGCCGCAGCAGGCGCCCCCGATGCAGACGCCGTCGGATCCGAGGCAAGACGAGAGGTTCGAGCGCGCCGTGCACGTGCCCGAGGAACAGCTCTGGCAGTCTGGGCACGCGATCCCGCAGCCGCCGCAGTTGTTCTCATCCTCGCGCGTGTACTGCTCGCAGCCGTTATCGAGGTCGCCGTCGCAGTCTTCGTAGTCGGGGACGCAGCTCACCAGCACGCACCCTCCGGCCGCGCACTCGGTGACCGCGTTCGGTCGTGAGCAGTCCACGTTGCAGGCGCCGCAGTGGTTCGCGTCGTTGACCGGGTCCACGCAGCTCCGACCGCACAGCAGCTGGCCGGGCCCGCACGTGTCCACGCATCGCCGTGCGCCGGCCGTGCCTCCGCAGATCGGCGTCTCAGCGGGGCAGAAGTTGCCGCAGCTCCCGCAGTCGACGGGCTGCGACAGATCGGTGTCGCACGTCCCGCGGTTGCCCGGGCAGAACGAGAAGTCCTCCTCGCACTCGGTGCGGCAAGCGCCCCCCTCGCACGTCACCGCGCCGTTGGTAACGGGGGGGCAGAAGTTGCCGCAGCTCCCGCAGTTCATCGTGTCGCGCTGAAGGTCGAAGTCCTCGTCGACATAGCCGTCGCAGTCGTCGTCCGCCCGGTTGCAGGTCTCGTCTCGCGGGATGCACCCGTCCGGCACTTCCACGCTCGCGTCGGGCATGCCGCACAGGCCGTCGATGCAGCGACCGGGCTGGCAGGGTGCCGCGAGGGTCTGCGCGGCGAGGCGCACCGTCACAGAGGCCTCTGACCCCTCGAGTGGAAGGTCGAGCGGCGTGCAGCCGACCGCGACCGTTCCGCAGCTCCCATCCCGCGCCTCGACGAGGAAGCCCCAACCGCCCGGAGCGAGGACCGGCGGGTTCATCTCTGCGACCTCGCCGCGGCGCAGCTCCACCTCGTAGCGAACCGTGCCCGGCACCCCCGTGAAGCCCGCGTCCACGGCGGGCAGGCCCGCGTCCATGCTCGCGCCGGCGTCGCGGCCCCCGTCGAAGCCAGCGCCAGCATCGAGCCCGTCCGATGCGTCGGCGTCGACGCCGCCGTCCGTGCCGGGTGGCGGCGCCTCGGTCCCCGCGGGGCAGCCGCCCGCGATGATGGCCAGCCGATATGCCAGCACGTCCGCCTCGAGGACCGGGTCTGTGTACTCGAGCTCCCACTGCAACGCGCGCGGGCCCGTGTTGCAGGAACACGCCCCGATGGCCAACACGGAACACAACAGCCCGCTCCATCGATTCACTGGAGGATGATGGCCGATCTTCACGGCGATTGCACTGGCTGGATCGTGCGGTAGTGGCTCCCGAAATGAGCGGCTGGAAAGGGGTTACAAGCCCGCGTCGGCCACCCCGGCGTCGGCCATCCCGGCGTCGGCCATCCCAGCGTCGGCCATCCCGGCATCCGGCCCCGCGTCGGAACCTGCGTCTGGTGGACCGGCGTCCGACGACCGGCACGTGAACCGACGGGACTCCGTGATGAGCTCGGCGGTCTGCCCGTAGGCAGTGGCCGTGATGCGAACGACGCACTCGCTGGGGGAGTTGGGTTCGAACACCTCGAAGAGGGTCCCTTTGCTCTGTCGTCCGCCGGCCGCGCGCTCTTCGGTCTCCACCCCGGTGGACTCCGTCCAGACGACCACGCCTCCCTCCACGGTCTCCGCGGTCAACGTCACAGCGGCGCAGTCCGGGATGTCGTCTCCCTCGAAGACGAAGCGCGCGGTCAGCATCTCCGAGCCCTGGCCGCCGGTCACGAATCCGCTCTGCACGAACATGTCCTCTTCGAGGAAGCGAAAGGAGCTCAGGCTGGCCGTCTCCGCGCCGTCACTGCAGGCGTTTCGCTCCGGTTCGTTGTCGCAGTCGAGGCAGCAGGCGAGGCAAAGGAAGGCGAGCAGCGAAAAGGAAGCCACTCGAATCAGAGTTCGGTGAAGGCAAGTCATGGAGCGACGGTAGCAGGTCCAGGCGCGGGCCCGGCGTGTGCCCGCTGCCTTGGCAGAGCGAACCCTCCCGGTGCCGCGCTCGGTCCCTTCAACCCCTCGCGGCGTCCGTATACTCTCCCGCACCATGGAACTGCAGAAGACCTTCTCCCCCGTCGATGGCCGCCTCCTCGTGGAGCGGGAGCTCGCCTCCGCCGCCCAGCTCGACGTCGTACTCGGACACGCTGTCGAGGCGCAGCGGGCCTGGCGCAACACGCCGCGCGATGAGCGGGCCAAGGTCTTGGGCGCGTTCGTGGATGCTGTCGTCGCCGACACGGACACAATCGCCGACGAGCTGACCCAGCAGATGGGACGCCCGCGGAGCCAGACCCCGGGGGAGGTCGCGGGCTTCGCCGAGCGCGGGCGCGCCATGATCGAGACCGGCCTCGCGCATCTTGCGGACGTCCCCGCCTCGGAGAAGGACGGCTTCACCCGGTTCATCCGGCGGGAACCCCTTGGCGTGGTGTTGGTGCTCGCGCCGTGGAACTACCCGTGGCTGACAGCGGTGAACGCGGTGGTGCCCGCGTTGATGGCGGGCAACGCGGTGGTCCTGAAGCACAGCGACCAGACGCCGCTCGTCAGCGAACGTATGGTCGCCGCGGCCCAGCGCGCGGGCGTGCCGAGTGGGGTCTTCGCGTTTGTCCACATGAGCCACGATCGCGTCGCCGAGACCGTGCGCGACCCCCGGGTGGCGTACGTCGCGTTCACCGGCAGCGTCGGCGGCGGCCGGGCGGTCCATCGTGCGGCGGCCGACCGCTTCATTCAGGTGGGGCTCGAGCTCGGCGGCAAGGACCCCGGATACGTGTGCGACGACATCGACGTCGAAAAGGCAGCCGACGGGCTGGTCGACGGAGCGATGTTCAACAGTGGCCAGAGCTGCTGTGGCATCGAGCGCATCTACGTGCACGACGCAGCCTACGACGCGTTCGTGGAGGCGGCGGTCGAGCGTGTGCGTGCGTACCAGCTCGGCGACCCGACCGTGCCGGAGACCAACCTCGGCCCGGTCGTGCGCGCGTCGAGCGCGAAGCAGATCCGGGCGCAGGTGGACGCGGCCCTCCGAGCGGGCGCAAAGGGGCTGGTGGATCCCAGCGGGTTCCCCATCGCCGCCGAGCGCGGTGATCCCTACCTCGCGCCCCAGGTGTTGGTGGACGTCAGCGAGGACATGGAACTCATGCGTGAGGAGACGTTCGGGCCGGTCGTGGCGATCGCGCGCGTCGCCAGCGACGAGGAGGCCATCGAGCGCATGAACGCGAGCCGCTACGGGCTGACCGCGTCGATCTGGTCTCAGGACATGGAGCGCGCCCTTCGCATCGGTGACCAGCTCGAGACGGGCACAGTGTTCCTCAACCGCTGTGATTACCTCGATCCGGAGTTGGCGTGGGTGGGCGTCAAGGACTCGGGAAACGGCTGCACGCTCAGCCGAATCGGTTACGAGCACCTGACGCGACCCAAGTCGTTCCACCTGCGGCACGCACGCCTGCTGGGCTGACGGATCAACCCTGGTCCGGGCGTTCGGAGATTCGGGTTTCGGAGGGGTTTCACGCCCCTTGGAATCCTCGAGGCGAATCCATACGTTGTCTGCGCGGTACGATCGGGTTGCTTTTTTACACGATCATGGTCATCGTGAGGCGTACCTTTGCCTACATCGTCCGGGGGGAGTGCCGTGGGTCAGGAAGAGCAGACCGTGAGTTCAGCCAAGAAATCCAGCGATGACACGCCCGCCGTGGAAGGCCTGTGGTCCGAGACGCCGGCCCCCGCTCCCGTGGTGGAGGATGTTCCTTCCGTCATGCGGTCGCTGCTGTCGCCGGATGCTCCAAGTGCAGCGGATGCCCGGCCGAAACCTTCGGTGGCTCCCGCGGAGCGCATCGAGACCAGCGAGCCCATCGCGACCGCAACGGAGTCCACAGCCGCGAACGCGGGTGCCGTGGACGCGGGTGTCGATGCGGCGGTAGAGGACAGCATTCGCATGCTGTTGGCCGGATTCGACGACAGCTTCGAAGAGCCTACTAGCCCCGCGCCCGAAGCGCCCGCGTCTGAGGCGGCCGCGCCCGAAGCGCCCGCGTCTGGCTCGGCGGAGTCTGAGCCGGCAGCGTCCGAGCTCGAGCCAACGCAGGCACCTCAGCCCGCGGCCGAGGCGATCGTCGTGGGGGAGGAGCCCTCCAGCGGGGTGCGTGACTCCGGCGACTTCATTGCGCTTCACTCGGGCGAAATCGAGATCGTCGGGCTGCTGGAAGAGGCGGCTCGCCGTGCGCCGCGGGCGGCTCCGATGCCGCCGAGCCCCACGCGCCGCAAGGAAGAGTCCGTGGCCGGCCCGCGCCCCGCCGAATCCGCGCCCGTCGAGTCTGCCGACGCTTCGGCGCGTTCCGCCGCCGCACCCGACGAGCCGCGCTCGGCTGTGCCGGATGTGGAACCCGACGACGAGCCCGTGGACGCCGCGACGCTCCTGAAGGTGCAGTCGGAGCCGGATGCCCTGCTCTCCGAGGACCCCTCCGACGAACCGGTGGATGCCGCGGTGCTGCTCGCCGTCGTCGAACCCCCGCTGGAGGAGGTCGCGCAGGCTGCCGACCCTCCCAGGAGCGCGGCCGCCTCGAGCGAAGTGACCGCCATGCCGCTTCGCAAGAAGAAGAAGAAGCGCACGAAGTCGGGGGCCAGCACGGCCGCGGCCGGGACCGGCAAGAAGCTGCGGAAGAAGAAAGCCACGGCAAAAGGCGCGGGTGCCAAGAAGAGCGCCACGCGGAAGAAGTCGAGCAAGGCGAAGCGCCCAAAGAAGCTGCCGCAGCCCGAGCCGCGGGGTGACCTGGGTGACAGCTGGGCGCATCAGGACGAGCCCAGCACCGCGGGCTCGCGCGTCGATCTGGACAACATCGTCGATGGGCTCGAGCGCCCCGCCGCCGCCGCCGCCATCAACTCCGTCCCGGGGCCGGCGCCGCTCCCGTCGGTCGGCTCTCCGCCCCCGATCGCTACCCAGGAAGAGGAGAGCGGAGGGTGGGATATCTCGTCCGGTGGAGTGGGCCTGTTGGTCGGCCTCGCGGTCGCCGCGGCGCTGTACATGTTCGTCCTCCGGCCGCAGACCGTGGAGACCCCAGAGACGCCTCCCCCGGTCGCGGCTGCCATCGCCGATGAACCCGCGCCCATCCCCGAGCCCGCGACCTCGATCGGGGTGCAGCCGCCGTCGCCAGCCGTCGAGGAGCCGCCTCAAGCGGAGCTCGCCGCTGCGGACCTCGACCTCGAGCAAGCGGATCTCGACGTCCCCGCGCCGCCTGCTCGCGTCGCCCCGCCGCGCTCCGAAAGCCGCCCCGCTCGTGTGCAGCCACGTGCGCCTCGTCCCGCGGCGGTGGCCCCCGCGCCCGTCGCGCCCGAGCCTCAGGCAGCCCCCGCGCCCGTCGCGCCCGAGCCGGCGCCCGCTCCCGCTCCGGTTCAGGCGACCCCGGCGCCCACGCCGGCTCCCGCTCCGCCCTCAGGTGGCCGACCCAGTCGCGCCGAGGTCGAGGCCGCCATCATGCAGCAGGCGGACGGCATCCGCGCATGCGCCCCTGAGCATCACAACCACATCGCGTCCATTCGCTTCACCTTCGGGTCTACCGGTCGGGTGATGTCGGCGATCGTCGACAGTGGTTTCGCAACGCCGCAGGCGCGCTCCTGTGTGGCCCGCGCCGCTCGGGCCGTCCGTGTGCCGCCGTTCTCCGACAGCCGTCTCTCGGTGACCTACCCGATGCGCTTCTGAGCGGCCGTCGGCGGTTGAACTTCGGAAGGCGATGGGTCAGGAGAGGGAGATCACCCATGCGCTTGTTGACTCTCCCGCTGCTCGTCCTGCTCACCACCGCCCTCGTTGCCTGCGATGGCGACGGGTCGGACGGGACCGACGCCGGCTCTGGAATGGACGGCGGGACCGCGGTCGACGCGGGCGCTGCTGCCGACTCGGGCGCTGCTGCCGACTCGGGCACGGTCGACGCAGGCGTGGCTGACTCGGGCACCTCCGACGCAGGCGCGGACCTGGATGCCGGCGAGGAGGACGCGGGAACGGCCGACGCCGGCGCCGCTTCCGATGGAGGTGGTGGAGACACGGATGCCGGCGACTCGGACGCGGGGACCGAGACGGACGCGGGCTGCCCCGGCACCTGCGCCACGCCGCCCCCGCTCTGCGGCAGCAGCTGCAGCGACGCGTGTGGGTGCTGTGAATGCACGGGGCCGGGTTACTGCGCGGACGGCGCGGCGTGGAACTGCGCGGGCGACTGCCTTGCGCGCACGGCGTGCGGCGACTCCGACTGTGCGGTCGAGGGAGGCATCGCGAGCTGCGGCAGCTGCGCGGCGATCCAGAACCGGTACATGGAGCTCGTGTCGGGCACGGACACGACACGCTGCGAGAACCCCGACAGCTGCCAGGTGCTCTCCGGTCACTGTGGTGTCGGCCTCGGTGGGTGTCACTACGGCGTGAACCGCGGGGTGACGCAAGCCCAGCTCGATACGCTCGCCGCCCAGTGGACGGCGCGAGGGTGCGACGCGGGGGCGGCGGTCTGTCGCTGCGCCGCGCCGCCGGCCGTCCGCTGCGACGCCGGTGGATGCCTGCTTGGCGGCCTCGGCACGGGCGGCTGAGGCTTTCTTACGACGTCGCCGTCTCCGTGCGCAGCCGCGTCACCGCTCGGGGCGCACGTCCGAGGTGTGTGCGCACCCAGCTCGCAAGTTGAAGCGGGGACAGCCCGTCGCGCCGATGGCGGGAGGAGCCGAGCGCCCGTTGAAGTCGGCGCTGCCCGAGAACCTCATCGAGAGCGAGCTGTTCGGGCACCGCGCGGGCGCGTTCACCGGCGCCTCCGAGCGTCGGGAAGGGGCGTTCGTGCATGCCGACGGGGGCACCCTGTTCCTCGACGAGCTCGACTCGTTGAGCCCCGCCGTTCAGGCGCGCCTGCTCCGCGCGGTGGAGGAGCGGAGTGTGCGCGCGGTCGGCGATGACATGCCCGATCCGTCGACGTCCGTCTCATCGGCGCGTCGCGACGCGACCTGTCGGCGCTGGTTGCGGATGGCCGCTTTCGGTCCGACCTCTACTATCGGCTGAGTGTGCTGCGCGTCCGGATCCCTCCGCTCCGCGCGCGCCGTGAGGACATCGCGCCGATGGTGCGCGTGATCCTCGAGCGGCGCGGTCTCAGCGATCCCGGTCCCATCGAAGGGCCCGCGCTCACTCGCCTCTTCGCGCACGACTGGCCGGGCAACGGGAGAGAGCTCCGCAACGTGATCGACCGCGCGCTCGCGCTCTCGCCGGGCGTCACGCGCTTCGACGCGCTCCCGCTTCGTGTCGGCGCGCTCACCCGGGCGGGGGAGCCGCTTTCGGTCCGTACCGATCAGCCCTTTCATCAGGCCAAGCGCGACCTGGTCGATGCCTTCGAGCGCCGCTACCTCGCCGACCTGCTCGCGCGCCACGACGGCAACCTCAGCGCTGCAGCGCGGGAGGCGGAGCTCGATCGGAAGCACTTCCGGCGTTTGGCGGTGCGCCACGGGCTCGTCTGAGCCCGCACCAGCAACGCGGTGATGTTGTCGCTCCCACCTGCGTCGTAGGCGGCCTGCACCAGACCGGCGCAGGCGTCGTTCAGGTCGTCGTGCGCCATCCACCTCTGCAGGTCGTCGTCCCCGAGCGGGTCGCTCAGGCCATCGCTGCAGAGCAGGAGGGTGTCGCCGGGCAGCATCGAGTCGGCCGAGACGTCCGGCCGCACCGAGTCGGTCTGGCCGATGGCGCGCGTGATGATGTGACTCATCCCCGTCGGCTGCTCCGCGAAGCCGCGCGCCGACAGCTCGCGCGCGAGTGAGTGGTCGTCTGTCAGCTGCTCGAGATGCCCGTTCCGCAGACGGTAGACGCGGCTGTCCCCCACGTGGGCAACGACGAGCCTTCTCCCGTCGGTCGCCAGGGCCACGACCGTCGAGCCCATCTGGGCGAGTCGGCCCTCGCGCTTGCGCAAGACCTCGGCGTTGGCCAAGCGCACCGCGACGGAGATCAGGTTCTCGACGAAGCCGATGGCGGGGTCGATCCCTCAGGGCCAGGTGAGGTCGGCGTCGTCTTCGTTCTGTGCGAAGAACGAGCCGATCGTGTCGACGGTCAGCCGACTCGCGACCTCTCCGCCTTCGTAGCCGCCCATGCCGTCGGCGACGACGAACAGCCGATGTTGGAGGTCCAGCAGATAGGCTTCCTCGTTGTTGGTGCGGCGCCCGACATGGCTCCGCGCAGCGGCGTTCAGGGTGATGTGCATGCCCCGACCCAATGCGGAGCGCGTGCCAGTGGGTTTTCCGCGGGCCGCAGGCCGATCGGATGAGGCACGCACGCCCCAGCCGGCGGCGAACCCAAGAAGAACGCGGGGTGTGAACACCCCGGAATGGTCATGCCTCCGGAGGTGTATGCTCCTTCAGTGAAGATCGTCGCCCTCCTGTTGCTCGGTGTCCTGCTCTACGGCGCGTACGCCGTGGGTCGCCGGCGTCTGCGCGCGCGCAAGAAGAGCCCCAAGCGGCTGTTCCAGAAGCTGCTCGGTCTGACGCACGACGCCGAGGTGGCAGAGCGTCTGGTGAACAAGGCGCGCGAACGCTTCCCGCACCTCAGCGAGTCGGCGCTGCTCCGCCGCGTCATCAAGCAGCTCGAGCGCGACCGCGGTCGGTAGGACGTCAGAACCGAGCGACGACGACCGTCACGTTGTCGGTGCCGCCGTCTTCCTTCGCGAGGTCGACGAGGTCCTGGGCGGTCTTGTCGACGGGCCCCCCCTTGGCGACCTTGGACAGCTCCCGCTGCACGCGCTCCTGCGGGACGTGTTTCGTCAGGCCGTCGCTGCAGAGCATGATCACGTCGCCCGGGAACAAGAGGGCGTGGTGGAGTTCGACTTGGAGTTCGTCGCTGTCGCCGCCCAATGCGTTGACCAGGATGTTCGAGAACTCCGACTCCTCGGCTTCGTCGGCGCTCATCACCTTGGAGTCCACGAGCTGCTGCGCGAGCGTGTGGTCGTGGGTGACTTGGTGCAGCTGGTCCTCGCGCAGCGCGTACATGCGGCTATCGCCCACGTGCACGACAAAGAGGTTGGGCCATGTGACGTACGCCATCGTGATGGTGGTGCCCATCCCGCGTCGCCCGGTGCCGAGCTTCGCAGCGCGTTTCATGTCCTGCTGCACGTTGCGCACGGCCTCCCGGAGGCCACGGGCCAGCACCTTGCTGTCGTCCTTGCTGCGGGGGAGCGACCACGGCATCAGCGTGAACGCGTAGCGCGCCAGCGAGTCGACCGTCATCGCGCTCGCGACCTCGCCGGCCGCGTGACCGCCCATGCCGTCGGCGACGATGAAGAGCCACCCCTGAGGTGGGCCTTTGACCTTCGCGCCGTCGTTGACGGGGCGGCTGGACTGGTAGATGCGCATCGAGCGTTCGAGCTGCGCGATGAGGAAGCTGTCTTCGTTGTGGTCGCGCACGTTGCCGACCTCGGTCAGCCCGAACACATCGGGCTCGGGCACGCTCTCGCCCAGCTCGTCGACGGACCGGGTGGCCGGCGATCCGAGCACTTCGATCTGCTGCGTCACATCGTCCCGATCACCCATGGCGTCTCCCCCCGCGATGATAGCCGGGATCCCGCACCGGCGAGTCCAGAATCTCGCGGGCGCCGGGCGAGCGTCGGCATCGGCGACGGAGGCTGCTAGCATCCGAGTCATGCTTCGACCTTTCGCGCTCCGCGCTCTTCCGCTGTGTTCGCTCCTGCTCTTGTCGGCCTGTGATGGCGACATGTCCGAGGACGCAGGTCCCGGAACCGACGCCGGCCGCGTCGACGCCGGCGGGGAGATCGACTCGGGGCGCCCGCCCGTCGACGCGGGCCCGGAGGATGCGGGCACGGACGCGGGCCCACCCGACGCGGGCCCCGCCTGCAACGGGGAGGGGTTCCCTTCGCTGAGCACCGAGCGCGCCGTTCCCGGACACAGCTTCAACGGTGCGCTCTTCGTCACGTTTGCGCCGGGCTCCGATGATCTGTTCGTGGTCGAGCAGCCCGGGCGCATTCAGCGTGTGCGCGACGGGGTGGTGAGCACGTTCCTCGACATCCGAGGGCGAACCCAAGCTGGCGGGGAGCGCGGCTTGCTCGGGCTTGCGTTCCACCCGGACTACGACACGAACGGCCGCTTCTTCGTCTACTACACGCCGATGTCGCCCGACACGAACCGGGTCGCCGAGTACGGGCGCTCTTCGGGCGACCCGCTCGTCGCGGACAACACCGAGGTGGCTGTGCTCGTCGACATCGACGACCCGGAGTCCAATCACAACGGAGGCATGGTCGCCTTCGGACCCGACGGGTTCCTCTACGCCGGAACCGGTGACGGCGGCGGCGGCGGCGACAACCACGGCACCATCGGCTTTGGTCTCGACACGACCACCCTCATGGGGAAGATCCTCCGCCTCGATGTCGACGCGGCGGGCTCGGACTACGCGGCGGCGAGCAACCCGTTCGTGTCCGGCGGCGGACTCCCTCAGATCTGGGCGTACGGCCTGCGCAACCCGTGGCGATTCTCCTTCGATCGGCTTACCGGTGACCTCTACATCGCGGACGTCGGTCAAAGCGCCTGGGAAGAGGTCAACGTCCAGCCTGCGTCCAGCACCGGCGGTGAGAACTACGGCTGGCGCGCCTACGAGGGCTTCGAGGTGTTCCGCCCGGACGACGTGGATGAGGTCGACGTGCACACCGAGCCCGTCGCCGCCTTCTCGCACTCCGGCGGCGGCGAGATCGGCGCGGCGTGCTCCATCACGGGCGGCTACGTCTACCGCGGCAGCGCCATCCCCGCGCTGCAGGGATGGTATCTCTTCGGTGACTTCTGTTCCGGGCGCCGCGCCGCCTTCCGCATGTGCGACGGCGAGATGGTCGGTCTTCAGGAAGTCATGGATCTGCGCGACGCTGGGGGGAACCTGCGCTCCTGGGGCGAAGGTCCAGACGGCGAGATCTACATCGTCGGCAACAACGTGTTCCGGATCATCGCCGGCGAGTGAGGACGGGACGGGAGGCCATGCCGCCTCTCAGCTCGGGGCGATGGGCTCGCCTTGGCGCGCGTCCTCGACCTCGCCCCAGCCGCGCTTGATCTTGCTCGTCAGCCATTGGCCCACGTGGCCCTCGGCGCTCTCCATGGAGTTCGCCGCCCGGAGCGCGGTCTGGAGCGGCTCCTTCCGGCCGGGGGAGTAGTCGGTGAAGTACACGACAAACGGCGGGTAGTTCCGGTCGTTCTGCTTGTGCGTCGCGACGATCGCGTACTTTCGCACCGCGATTTTGCCCTTCGTCTCCTTGGAGTACACCCCACGCCGCACGACCTCGGACGGCTTGGCGGCGACCGCGGTCGCCTGCGCGGAGGGCGCCACGATCGGCACGTAGCTCGTGATCTGCGCCATTCCGACGTCGTCGGCCGTGACCTTCTTGTCCGTTCGCTCGCGCAGGAAGATCGGGTGGATCATCACCGCGGTCGGCGTCTCCGCGACCGGCTCCCAGCCGGCCTCCTCCGAGTAGCGCAGGCACATGCGCCGGATGGGCGAGTCCCAGCTGTCCATCGCCAAGAGATCAGAGCAGCGGATCTCGACGACGATCTCCGGCTTCACGAACTTGCTGAGCGTGCCTTCCCGGTTGGCGAGGCGAAACCGGCTCGGCACCTCGTGCGGGGTCAGACGGCCGTGCCACGCGGCGCGGTCCTGTTCGCTGAACCCGTTGCCGACGGCGCCGAGCAGCTGCCAGGTCCCGTCGTCGCGGAGCAGCGCGACGCTCATCTCGCGGACCTGGTGCACGTCGCCGGTGATGCGCTCGCCGTACGCGATGACGACGGCGTCGAGCGTGAGCGTGCTCTTGATCTTGTAGGTCAGGCCGCGCTCGCTTCGAACGACGACGCCCTCGAAGCGGTCCGAGACAACCCACTCGCGGTAGAGGCGCGTGACGTCCGACGGCTCGCCCTCCACCGTCTCGACGACGCCGACCCGCCCGCCGCCGCCGATCAGCCCGCGCAGGCGCTCCAGCCGGATCGCGTAGTCTTTCAGGAGCACGTCTTCACCGCCGTCCTCGACCAGGTCGAAGCCGTGGAAACTGAGCGTCTCTTCGAGCTCGTCCTCCCCGAGCGCGGTCGCCACGTGGTGCACCCGCGCGCGTCCGGTCTCGCTCGGGCTGCGCCCCGTGAGCTCACCCGCGATGATGACGTCGCCCGCGTCTCCGAGTCGGCTCGCGGCCTCGTTCACCAGCGGCGTACCGCGCACGACCCGCCCGTTGTACGCGACGAGCGCGACCTCGTCGCCGCGCTTGATCAGGAACCACAGCTCGCCGTCGAGCTTCGTGCTGATGAAGTACGGGCCGGCGGTGAGCAGCCGGTCGATCTGCTCGGGGTCCACCACGCGGTAGCGTTTGGCCACCTGCCGCTTGTAGTTCCGCAGTCGCTTGCCCAGCGTCTCGTCCGTGAGCCCGCCGACGGGCGCCCGCTCGCCTCCCGCGTAGGCGGTGTACGCATCGGCCCAACTCACGATGCGGCCTCCGGCTCGGGCTCGGTCACGCTCTTGATCTCCAGGTTCGACAAGTGCAGCACGAGCTTGTACCCGTCGCCTTCCGTCCGACCTTCGAGGAAGCCCTGGAACGGGGTGCCGTTGGTCTGGAAGATCAGCGGCTCGCGGCCCTTCTGGCCGGCACGCACGTGCATGACTTTGCCCTCGTCCTCGAGGTGCTTGGCCATCTCGTAGAGGAAGTCGAACGTGAGCCCGTTCACGTGGCGAAGCTGGAGCTTGCGCACAAACGCGAACCGCTTGATGACCGCGTCGATCGGCATCAGTCGTCCGCTCCATGGGATGGGCGGGAGCTCCTCGCCGACGGTCGCCTCGACGTCGACGAAGTCGTCCCGGCTCAGCTCGTCGCCGCCCGGCCCGTACACGACCTTCAGGATGCGGGCGACGTAGAGCACGTTGCCCTTGGGCCCGAGGTACACCCGGGAGGTGTGCGCGAGCCGCCGGCCGACCTGTGACAGATCGATCTCCGGGTCGCCCTCGATGAGCGCCGTCGACAGCGCCTCGGGGGAACCATGCTCGTCGAGCAGCGCCTGGTAGGTCGTCTTCTCGGTGCCCTTGATCAGGCGCTGATGGCGCACAGGCTGGCCCTCGGGGTCGACCCACACATAGGCCTCCCGCTTCTTCGGAGACGCGACTTCGATCTGCGCGTCCCGCTTCTTGCCATCCATGACGGAGATGAGTCGGGGCATCGGAGCTCCTTCTTAGAACATCGAGAAGTCGAGGTCGTCGTCGAGATCGTCCGGCGCGTCGTCCTCGGCCTCGGCCTCTTCGGGTGTCTCGCGAGTGAGGAACTCGAAGCCCGACGGCTTGGCGACCAACGCGAAGATGCCCTCGTCGTTCTGCAGCAGGAACAGGGCGTCCGGGTCGTATCCCTCGCGGTAGTTGTAGACGGTCTCGAACAGCTCCCCGTCCGCGAGCGCCTGCCGGAGGCCGTCGGACAGCTCCTCGGGGTTCAGCTCATACACGCTCGACACGACGTGCTCGAGCACGTGCTCCGGTCGAACGGGGGACAGCGGCTGCGCGACGCCAAGGGTCGCGGCCACCGATTCGACGGCCTCTCCAGCGCTGTCGACCGCGCGCAGATCCGAGCGCTCGACGGTGTCGAAGGTCTCGTCCACGTAGATGTGCGCGGTGCCTCCGGGAGGGACCAGCGCCGCGCCGTCGGGCGTCAGGTAGGCGGGGACGCAGCAGTCCCCGTGTTCATCGAGGATCACCCGCTCCCGCCGACCGTAGAGCTTGCTCCGGTCGACCCGCGTGAACTTGAACGAGCTCTCTTCTTCGCCGTAGCTCACGACAATCGCGCGACGTGCCATGGGGAGGTTCTACTTCTCCCCCTACCCTCGGGGCAACGACGGACTGGATTCAGCGACAGCGGAGGGGGCGTGTGGTGGTGCTGGTCATGCAGGAGACGATGCCCCCGCAGCACGAGTAGGTGACGTTCGTGCCGCAGTTCGAGATGGGTTGCGTGCTCGAGGGACCACAGCCCGCACCGACACATGGCGTCGCGCCCCCGCCGGGGCCGCATCCACCGGTACGCCTGGGCTCCGCCTGCGTGATTCCATCGCAGTTGTACTCGAACGAGGGGGCCGAGCCCGAGGACGAGCCGCACCCCGCGCAGAACGAGAACGCGTTGATGCACCGCGGCACCCCGCCGCACACACACAGCCGGGTGTTCCCCGTGCAGTACCCCGTCGCCTGGTAGCCGGCGTCCGGGTTGATGGTCCCATTGCTGTCGTTGCAGTCCGTCTTGGGGAAGTCGCCGCCGGAACAGCCGGCGAACCCTTGCGCCGTGAACCCGTCCCCATCCCGGTCCTCCGCGAGGTCTTCGCCCCCATCACTGCTGCAGTCGTTGTCGATCCCGTCGCAGACCTCGCTTGCCCCGGGGAACGTGCGTGCCGCGATGGGATCGGCGGCGCCCGAGGCCGCCTCGCGGCAGTCCGTGTTGGTCGCGTCTGTCGGCGCACGATCCGTCTCGTTGCTGGCGCACGTGCAGCGCATCGTGACCGCCGCCGTGCTCGAGGCGAACCCGTCTCCGTCGGGGTCGGCGTAGCAGGCGATGCCCACGCCGTCGTCGACCGTACCGTCGCAGTCGTTGTCGGCCCCGTCGCACGTCTCTGGCTGGGCGGTGACCGAGCAATCGCCCCAGGTTCCGTCCACGCAGGTTTGGTTGCCCGTCGCGCAGACGCCGAGCGCGTCGGGGCACTCGCGGCTGCTCGGCACGACGCAGTCGCAGTCCTCGTCGACCATGCCGTCGCAGTCTTCGTCTCCGCCGTTGCAGTCCTCGGGCACGCCCGGGTTCACTCCGCCGCCCGTGTCTGGGTCGTCGTTGCAATCGGTCGCGGTGGAGGCGAAGCCGAGCGGGGCGGAGCACGCCTCCATTGTCTCTGCGTCGTCGGCGTCCGAACCGAAGTCGTCCCCGTCGGCGTCGACGGTGAAGGTGATGAGCACGCCCTCGTCGACCATGCCGTCGCAGTCGTTGTCGAGCCCATCGCAGGTCTCGGGGTTGAGCGGGTTCACGGCCGCGCGCGTGTCGTCGCAGTCGTCGCCGCAGGTGTCGCCGTTGCAGCAGTTGGCGTCGGGGGAGGAGTCGCCGTCCGCGTCGCGCACACCGAACGTGCGGCCGTCGCAGTCCTCATCACGGTTGTCGACATCGCAGATCTCGGTCGCGCCCGGGAACCGCAAGGGATCGCTGTCGTCGCAGTCGCTGCCGCCGCAGTCGCTGTCTGCCGCGCCGTCGCCGTCGGCGTCTGGACAACCCGACAGGCATTCCCCCGTCGTCTCGTCGCACTCGCCGTCTCCGCAGGGTGGCGTGCCCGCCCCACAGACGCCGACCGCCGGGTCGTCACCGAAGACGCATCGCTCCTCGCCATTGCAGCTCAGCCCGTCGGAGCACTCGCCGTCCTCCGTGCAGGCCACTCCGCCCGCGTCCATGCCTGCGGCGTCCATGCCTGCGTCGTCGCCTTCGCCGTCCCCGCACGCGAGGCAGAAGCTGAACATCACGGTGAGCGCCGACACGGAGAGGCGGAAAGTCATGCCGAAGAGTATCCCGGTCGGTGCGTGGTTTGCCCATATCACCAAATGGGGGCAGGCGGGGCAGGGTCGGACGACGCTATCCTGCGAGCGTTGGCGCAGCGCCGGCCCGACCTCGAATGACCGATCGCGACGACGACCTTAGATCGACCGAGGTGGGTGCCCCACGGGACTCGCTGCTCGCTTCCGTGCTCGAGAGCCCGGAGGACATCGGCATCTTCTCGCTCGACCGAGACTATCGCTACACCGCCTTCAACAGTTTCCACCGGCGCACGATGAAGCGCATCTGGCGTCGCGACATCGCGCTCGGCCAGTGCATGCTCGACGTCATCGGAGACCCGTCCGACCGCGCGCGCGCCCAGGCCAACTTCGACCGCGTCCTGTCTGGCGAGCGCTTCGGACTCACCGAAGAGTACGGTGAGCCGCCGCACCGGTTCGTCTACGAAGACCTCTACAACCCGATCGTCACCGAGAGCGGGGAAGTGATCGGGCTGACGGTGTTCCTCACCGACATCACCGAGAAGACGCAGGCGCAGCAGCAGCTGCGTCGTTATCACGGGCAGCTCGAGGCGTTGGTGGAGGAGCGGACCCGCGAGCTCCAGGAGGCGTACGACCGACTCGAGGCGGAGTCGCGCGAGCTGCGTCGCACCCAGCACTTGCTCGAGCGCTCACAGCGCTTGGAGTCCCTCGGCACGCTCGCCGGCGGGGTCGCCCACGACTTCAACAACCTCCTGACCGTGGTGCTCGGGTACAGCGGAGCGCTGACCCGGTATGTGCCCGAGGACAGCCCGGGCGGTGGATACCTGGCGAAGATCCACCTCGCGTGCCGGCATGCGTCGGACCTGACATCGCGTCTGCTCGCGTTCAGCCGTCGGCAGGTCCTTCAGTCGAGCTGGCTCGACCCGGCCGAGGTGCTCTCCGAGACAGTCGACTTCCTCGAGCACGTGTTGCCCAACACGGTCTTGGACATCGACGTCCCGGGCACACTGCCCACCGTGCGCGCGGACCGTGGGCAGCTCGATCAGGTGCTGCTCAACCTCGCCATCAACGCGCGCGACGCGATGGACGGTCGCGGGCGCCTCCGGATCGCGGGGCGCTGGGTCGAGGCCGCGGCGGTGCCGGCGGAGCGCCGTGACCAGTTCCCGCGTGGCGCGGTCGAGATCGCGGTCTCCGACGAAGGCGCGGGCATCCCGCTGTCGGTGCAGGGGCGCATCTTCGACCCGTTCTTCACGACCAAGGGGGTCGGGAAAGGGTCCGGGCTGGGGCTCTCGATGGTCTACGGGATCGTCGAGCAACACGGCGGCACGCTGGACGTGAAGTCCGAGGTGGGCGTGGGCACGACGTTCATCATCCGGTTGCCGGCCCACGACCGCCCGGCGGACACGCGCCCCGCTTCGGGGGTGATCCTCCTCGACGATGCGGGGCGCGGCCGGCGTGTCTTGGTGGTGGACGACGAAGACGAGGTCCGTGAGATGGTGGGCCGCTTGCTCGAGGACGCGGGCTTCGACGTGGTGCTCGCGCGCGACGCGCCCGAAGCGATGGAACGGTTCGAGGAAGGCCACATCGACGCGCTGTTCTCGGACGTCATGCTCCCCGAGGTGGATGGGCTCTCGCTGGCCCTGACGCTCCTCGAACGACGGCCCGAGCTGCCTGTCCTTCTCGCGAGCGGCTACGCCGAGACCATCGCCAACCCGGAGCGTCTGCTCGGGCTGCCCCGCTACCGGTTCCTCGGAAAGCCGTACGAGCCATCCGTCATGATCCAGGCGCTCGTCGAACTGCTTGCCCAGCCGCTCAGCGCGCCGGGGGAGACGTGAGCGCGACGTCGGGGATCGGCGGCAGGCTGAAGTCGGGGTTGCGCGGGTAGACCCAGAGCACTTGGTCCCAGTCCACACCACCTCGCCGGACGACGAGACGCTGCATGCGGTCCAGCTCGTCCACCGGGTTGATGCGTGCGTGGTCGCGCACGAAGCCCTCGTACATGTAGTCGGTGAGCTCGCCCGCGTGCAGCACGCCGTCCCGCGGCCGTGAGTCCGCTTCGCCGAGCACCCCACGCCGCAGGTGCCAGGAGAGATAGCCGCCCGCGCGGTGAGGCTCCGCCGTGTCGCTGAGCACGTCCTCGTCGCTCGAGAACAGCCCGATGCGTCCGGGGGCGTCGACCCAGTCGTCCGCGAACCCACCCGCATGGCACGCGTCCAGCGCGAGCACGACCGTCCCTGCCTGGATCGTCGAGAGCGCCTCGGTGACGTCGTCGTCGGTGAGCGAGCCGTCGTAGAGCACGATCGTCTCGTCGAGCCCGTCCAGTTCGTCTCCGCCCTCCTCGTCGGCACGCTGCTGGCCGTGTCCGGAGAAGAACACGACCACCACGTCTTCCGGCCGCGCGCGTTCGGCGAGCTGGCGGATTCCCTCCAGGAATGCCTCCCGAGTGGCGAGCCCGTCCGGCAACACGAGCTGGTCGGACTCGTCCTGCACGTGGGCTTCCCGCATCGACTCGGCGAGCATCCGTGCGTCATCGGCGCAACCGTACAAGCGCCCCGCCGTCTCGTACTCGGTGATGCCAGCGTAGAGCCCGAGCAGACGGCCGCCGCCTTCGGCGCCCGCGAGGCCGGACGGTCGTTGCCCGTCGGCGCTCATCACGACGGGCGCGCGGGCCTGGCTCGCGACCCGGAACGAACCTTGGCCTTGTCCACCGTACGACGTGACCACGAGCTGGTAGGTGCCGGTCTGCGGCAGCGCCGCGACGATGGTGCTGTCGAGCGAGCTCTCCGTTCCGTCCGCGCCGAGATCGTGCGCGTCGTCATTCACCCAGTTCTGCCCCTCGGGCCCGACCAGCGTGGCGATCGTGTCGAAGGCGGGGCTCGTCACTCGGAGCCGCACGATCGCGCCCTCCTGGCCTTCGAAGTGAAGCCAGCTGCCGGGCAGCTCCGGGTCAGAGAACTGACCGAGCGTCGACTCCACCGGCGAGCCCAGGGTCATCGGCTGGCCCACTCCCCCTGGCTCCCGACCCTCGACGCTCAGCGTGTAGTCGCCGGTCTGCCCAGCCCCGTATGTCGTCGCCCAGACCTCCCAGGTGCCGGGTTGCCCCGGCTGAAAATCGAGCAGCGCGTCGAGCGTGCCGGGGAAGGCGTCGTCGTTGCGGAGGTGCTGGCTTCCCGGCCCTCGGATCTCCATCAGCGGATCGAGCGCGCTCGAACTCATCCGCACCCGGACCCGCTGGGTGCCGTCCAGCTCGAGTCGCCACACGTGGTAGTGCGCCTGGCCGCGGTTGAGGGGGTCGGCGGCCGACAGCGATGCCGTCTGCGTGCCGAACGAGAGCGGTCGCCGGGGGGCCTCCTCCGCGGGCGCGTCGCCGGACTGCCCAACCGCGGTCTGAAGGGGCGTCGTCGTGGTCCCGCCGCAAGCGGTGACAAGGAGCGCGAGCGTGAGGATGGCCCGTCGCATCAGATGAGGTGGTCCACCGGCGGCGCGCCGTACGGCATGGCGACGTTGCCCGCGTCGACCGGTCCGCCCGCGTCGACGTCCTCTCCCGCGTCCACGTCCCCCCCGGCATCGGCCACCGCGGCGTCCTCTGGCGTCGTCGACTCCGCGCAGGCGGTCGCCCCGAGCGCCACCGCGAAGATCGCGGCCCGCCTCGCGGACGTGACCCGTCGTCGTCGTGGGGAGCTCGACAGCGAGGCCCCGCAGAAGGGGCACACGGCGCCAGGGCGCGCGTGGCGTTGGCAGAGGGGGCAGATGCAGAGTTCGCTCATGCGGGCAGCATAATGTTCCGGGTCTCGGATGCGCAGTCGAAATCGTGTGGCGTCGCATGTGATCCGCACGTGCGTGATTCACACGGAAGGGATCGACGCGGCCGCCCGGGTGTGATCTACCTGCGGTGTTGGCGTTCGTTCTGTCAGTCGGACGGCGCCGCATCCGTCTTGTTCCCCGATGTCCCGCCACGTGAAGATCTGCCACACCTCCGACTGGCATCTCGGCCACACGCTGCACGGTCATGACCGCGCCTACGAGCACGGGTGTTTCCTCGGCTTTCTGCTCGATGTGCTGGAGCGGGAGGAGGTCGACGCGCTGGTGGTCGCGGGCGACATCTTCCACACGGCGAACCCCCCGGCGGCGGCCCAGTCCCAGCTCTACTCGTTCTTCGCGGAGGCGCGCGCGCGGATGCCAAAGCTGGATGTGTTGCTCATCGCGGGCAACCACGACTCAGCCGCGCGGCTCGGTGCTGCGGACCCGATCCTGCGTCACATCGGCGTGCGCGTGGTCGGGCCGGTCCCGCGCGAAGGCCGAGGGGGACGCGCCCCCGTCCGCGTGGACGAGCTGGTGGTGCCCCTCTGCGATCGGGGCGGTGAGGTCGCCGCATGGGTCGCCGCGGTGCCCTTTCTGCGTCCGTCCGACCTCCCCGTCGCCGACGCGGTGGAGGGCGGGGATTCGCTCGTCGACCCGCTCATCGAGGGCGTGCGGCGCGTCTATGACGGGGTGCTCGGCGCAGCGCGCGCGAAGCGAAAGCCGGACCAGGCGCTGCTCGCGACGGGCCACTGCCACATGGTCGCGGCCACCCCAAGTGAGCTCAGCGAGCGCCGCATCCTCGGGGGCCCCCAGCACGCGCTGCCAACCGACCTGTTCCCCGACGACGTCAGCTACGTGGCGCTCGGGCACCTGCACCTCCCGCAGGCGGTCGGCGAACATGGCCACATTCGATACTCTGGCTCCCCCATCCCGCTCTCGATGCCCGAGGAGAGCTACCCGCATCAACTGCGGATTGTGCGCTTCGAGGGCGGCCAGCTCGCCGAACAGCGGGAGGTTCGCATCCCGCGGGCTGTGGATGTGCTGCGCATTCCGGGAGACGGGCCGGGCTCCTTGGAAGACGTGCTGGGTCAGCTCGCGCAGCTGGAGCTGCCGGCGGTGGACAACAAAGCGCGCTGGCCGTTCCTGGAGGTCCGCGTTCAGCTCGACTCGCCCGTGCCCGACCTGCGCCACCGGATCGAGCAGGCGGTGTTCGGGTCCGGCGAAGGGGCGGCCCAGGCGGTGCGGCTGGTGAAGATCGGCGTCACGCACACCCACCGCGGCGCAGCGCTGGCGGAGAGCGCGCCCCGCCGCGAGTTGGGCGACCTGAGTGTCGACGATGTCTTCAAGCGCGCCTTCGAGCGCAAGTTCGAGGGCCAGCCCGACAAGGCGCTGATGCGCGCGTTCCATGAGGTCGCCGAAGCCGCGCGCCGCCAGCTGGAAGGGGGGAGCGGTTGAAGGTCCTCGCCATCCGTGGCGAGAACCTCGCGAGCCTCGAGGGCGCGTTCGAGCTGGTCCTCTCCGAGGGGCCGCTCGCGGAGGCGGGGGTGTTCGCCATCTGCGGCCCCACGGGTGCGGGCAAGAGCACGCTGCTCGACGCGATGTGCCTCGCTCTGTTCGACACGGCGCCTCGGCTCGAGGGGCGAGGTCGCGGACGGGTGGGGCGGGAAGCGGAGGAGGGTGAGTGGCTGACCGTGCAGGACCCGCGCTCGCTGCTCCGCAAGGGCGCGGGGCAGGGGTGGGCCGAGGTCGACTTCGAAGGCGTGGACGGCCACACCTACCGTGCGCGATGGGAGGCACGTCGCTCGCGCGGGCGTGCGGACGGCAAGCTTCAGCCAAGCAAGATGTCGATCCGGAATCTCGGCGACGACTGGAACGAGGGCGGGCGCAAGACCGACGTGCGCGCCGAGATCGAGCGCCGACTGGGCCTGACGTTCGACCAGTTTCGGAGATCGGTGCTGCTCGCGCAGGGAGACTTCGCCGCCTTTCTCGAGGCCGACGCCCGGGACCGGGCCGACCTGCTCGAGCGCATGACCGGGACCGAGATCTACGGGCTCATCTCCATGGAGGCGCACGCTCGTCTCGGGGACGAGCGCCGCGGTGTAGAGCGCATCGCCGCGCGCCTCGAGGAGGTGCGGGTCTACGCGCCTGAGGAGCGGGCGAGCCGAGAGGCCAACCTCGTCGAGGTGTCGCGGAAGGCGAAGCAGGACGAGCTCGCTCTGGCGGACGCGGCGCGCGCCGTGCGCTGGCACGCCGAGCGGGACGGGCTGCGCAAGGAGGAGACCGAGGCCGTCGAGCGGGAGCAGCAGCTCGCCTCGCAGCTGGCGTTGGTCGAGACGGAGCGGGGCCGACTCGACGCGCTGAAGGCGGCGCTCCCGCTGAGGCCCGCGCTGGAGGAGCTGGACCGGGCGGAGAAGCAAGCCAACGAGCTCGACGAGCAGCGGCGCCGCGTCCATGCCGCGTCGCGCGCGGCCCGTGCGGAAGTCGAGGCCGCGCAGAAGGCGCGTGAGCGGGCCGAGCGCACACGCGAGGCGATTGAGACGGAGCGCGAACGCTCGCGACCCACCCTCGAGCAGGCGCGTGCGCTCGATGGGACCCTGCTCGACCTCTCCCGGCGTCTACAGGTTGAGCGAGAGCATCACGCTTCGGCGACGGAGCGGACCCAAACGGCGGCGGCGGCGGTCGATGCGGTTCGCCAGCGGGTCGCCGAGGTCGAGAAGCGCCTGGAGCAGGCTGCGGCCTGGCTGGAGGCGCACCCCCGTGCGGCGGAGGCGGAGCGGGAGTGGTCGCGCATCGAGGAGCACCTGAGTCACCGGGTCGACCTCGCGTCACGGAAAGCCGCGCTGGACGCGACGTGGCGCGATGCGCGTGAAGCGACGGCGCACCACGAAACGCGCTGCGCCGAAGCGGAGGGCCGCTGGCGGGGCTTGCGTCACGCGCGACTCGAGGCCGAGGCGGTGTTCCGTGAGGCGCGCGACGAGGCGCGACGGGCTCCATCGGCGGAGCTGGCCGAGGTGCGGGAGCGGTGGAGCGCGCAGCGCACGGCCCTCGAGACCCTCCTCGGTGTGGCGGACCGAGCGCAGTCCGCGCTCCGGGCCGAAGAGCGGCAGCGTGAGATCGCAGCAGGGTGCGCGGATCGGGCGGCGATGGCGCGAGCCGACGCGGAGCGCGCAGAGCAGGAGGTGAAAGAAGCGGAGCTCCGTTCCCGCGAGGCGCAGCGCCAGCGGGATGCGTTGCGCGCCCGGCTCGACCTGTCTGCCCACCGGAGCGAACTCGTGGACGGCGAGGCCTGCCCGCTGTGCGGGAGTGAATCGCATCCGTTCGCCGAAGAGGCGCCGGTGGTCAGCGAGCTGCTGCACGAAGCGGACGCCCGCACCGCGCAGCTGACGAGCGAGCGCACGGCGGCGGCACGTCGTTCGGCCGAAGCGCGCCGGACCAGCGAGGCGGAGCGTGAGGCGGCGTCCCGCGCATTGGCCGAGGCGGCGCGGTGGGCGGACGAGTTGAACGACGCCCGGGCGCGCTACCGCGAGACGGCCGCTCGCCTGGCCACGCTGCGGGGCCCGGACGCCCCCGCCCTCGGCGCACCCGACCATCTCCCGGCCGCCCCCCACTCCGGCGACGCACCCGACTGGGGGCCGCTGTTCGAGATCGCCGCGGTGTCGTCGGGCACGGGCACGCTGCTCGACGATGCGGCGCGGCAGTCGCTCGATGCGGCGCGAGTCGAGGCGGAGGGGCGGCTCGCGGTGCTCGACCGCACCGCGCGAGAGAGGCGGCAGGCGGAGCGCGATCGAGAGAGACTGCGCGCCGAGTTCGAAACGCTACGCGACGCGCAGGGGGAGGCCGAGGCCACGCGGACGGCGGCCGAGGCCGCGCTCGCACGCGCGCGGTCGGACCGAGCCTTGGTCGAGCGCGACCGCACCCGGGTGGCGGAGCGGCTCGCATCGTCGAACACCGTGCTCGCCAGGCCGCTCTCGGGATACGCCGACTGGACGGCTCTCCCGGCACAAGCCGTGCTCACCCAGGTGCGGGACGACGTTCGCGAGCGGCGGGCGCGTCTCGACGCGCAGCGCGAGGCGAACCGTCAGCAGGCCACCCTCGTGCCCGAGCGCACGCGTCTCGAGTCCGAGCTGACCGCGGAGTCCCAGCGCACGACCGCGTCCGCCGCCCGCCTCCTTCAGCTGGAGCAGGAGCGGGCCGAGCGCGCCGAGACGCAGCGCGCCCTCATCGCCGAGTTGGAGGCGCGCATCGAGGCGTGCGCGTGTGAGATCGAGGCCGCGACCCCGGCGGCGAACGACGTCGTGGGCGGCAGCGCAGTAGACGCGGCCGAGGCGCGCTTCCTCGCGGCGATCGAAGCGGCGAAAGCGACCGCGCGACGCACGTTGGCCGAACTGACGGCGACGACGCGGGGCGACGCCGAACAAACGGCCGAGCTGGCGCGCGTGTCGGGCGCGTTTGGGGAGGCGCGTGTTCGCCAGAGTCGCGCGCGCACCCGCCTCGACGAGGCGCTCGATGGCTCCGAGCACGATGAGGTGAGCCTGCGGCGCCTGCTCAGCCACGACGCCGCGGAGATCGAGCGCTGGCGTCATGAGCTCGAGGGCCTCGACGAGGAGCGCAAGAAGCAGCAGGCGGTCGTGCTCGAGCGCACCCGTCGGCGAGAGGCACACGAAGCGAACGACCCTCCGCGCCTCGACGGAGAGCACGCCCAGGCCGCGCACGCCAAGGCGTACGAGCGGCTCGATCACACCCGGGAGCTCGTGCACGCAGCGCGCACGCAGCTCGAACGCGACGACCAGAACCGCGCCCAGCGGGACACCATCCAGGCCGAGCATGAGGCCGCACGCACGCGCCTGGGCGTATGGGAGACGCTCCAGTCGCTCATCGGGTCCGCGAGCGGCAACAAGCTCCGGGTGTTCGCACAGAGTCTCACCCTCGAGCTGCTCCTCGAGCACGCCAACCACCACCTGCTCGACCTCGCGCCTCGCTACGCGCTGGCGCGCGTGCCGGGCGAAGACCTCGCCTTGCAGGTCGTCGACCACGAAATGGGCGAGGATGTTCGCGCGGTGTCGAGCCTCTCGGGCGGGGAGTCCTTCCTCGTCGCGCTCGGTCTCGCGCTCGGGCTGGCCTCGTTGACGTCACAGCGCTCACGTGTGGATTCGTTGTTCATCGACGAAGGGTTCGGGGCGCTCGACCCGGCCAGCCTGGAGCTGGTGCTCAGCACGCTGGACACCCTTCAGGCCAGCGGGCGCCAGGTGGGTCTGATCTCGCATGTGCCCGCCATCGCCGAGCGCTTCCCCACGCGGGTGCAGGTCGTCGCTGCCGGCCCGGCGAAGAGCCGGATCGAGCTCATCACCTGATGCGCCGGTCGCGAGGGAGCGGCAGCGACAGGGTGTTGCCCGGCGTGACCCGGAGCGGTGGGAAGCGGCGCCAAGGGAGAATTCTCGTGCGGAAGCGTCAGTCGCGCGCGTCTGTCTGCGTCTGGTCCTCAACGCCATGCCTCTCCACGCCACCGCCCAACAGGTCCCCCTCTTCGTCGAGCCCCCCGCCCGTCGCTTCGACCCCGTCTCGGAGGACGAGGCCGCCGCCTTCGGCCGCGCCCTGCTGGCCCGCGTGCGTGGCGAAACGCTGACGGCCGAGCAACGCGCGCTGCTCGACCGCGCACGCGACGGGGGAGAGGCTTCGGACCGCCGCGCGCCCACGCCCGTCGTCGATGTCTCCGAGACGTTGCTGGCCTTGCCGCGCGGAGCGCAGGCGGAGCTCCGCGTGCAGGTGCGTCGCTACAAGGGCAGCCGCCCGTTCCTCGACATCCGTCGCTGGGAGCGAGATGGAACCGGCCTCAAGCCCACGCGCCAGGGCGTCACGTTTCGCATGCGTGAAGTGACCCAGGTGCTCGGCGCGATCTCCCAGGCGGCACGGCGGATGGTGGCGGTGGGAGGGGAGTGAAGACTGGCTCAGGGCGGGTGCACCCCGGGGGAGCGCCGTTTGGCATGCCTTCGAGCGGCGAGGCCGCGGTCCGTCATGGACCGACCCTTGGGGCAGACCGGTGTCGGTGTAGCCTCCGTTCACGGTCTCCCATGCGCGGACGAAATCGATGAGCGGCGGTGAGCACTCGGGCCCCTCGTCAGCAGGCGACGGGGAGGCGAGGGACGATGCCCGCACGCCCGCGGGCGTGCCTGAGGAAGGACCGGCGGAGCTGACATCAGTGGCCGGGCAGCGCGCGGTTCGGGTCGAGCGACCGGCCCTCCTCGACCGGATCGACCCCCTCCGCCACACCGTGCTCGAGGCGTCCGCCGGGACCGGGAAGACCTACACGCTCGAACATCTGATCGTGGAGCTCGTGCTGGAGCACGGGGTGCCACTCGAGCGCATTCTTGTCGTGACGTTCACCGAGAAGGCGACGCGTGAGATGCGGGAGCGGGTCCGGGCGACACTGCGCCGCGTCCTGGATGCTGCCGAACAGGCGCAGGTCGGGGATGCGTGGGTCGCGGGTGAGCAGGGGCTGCATTCGGACGCGCTGCCGGGCCTGCATTCGGATGCGATTCAGTCGGGTGACGCGGTTCAGTCGGGTGAGACCCAACCGGCGGAGGGCCCGCGCGAGAAGAGGGTCACCGATGAGGCCGCGTCCGAGGCGGGATCCCGCTCGACGGCGTGGGTCATCGATGGAGCCGCCCGGCGCCGGCTCGAAGACGCGCTGGCGGTGTTCGACCGTGCACCCATCTCGACCATCCACGGTTTCTGCCAGCGGGTTCTCACCGAGAGTGCGTTCGACTGCGCCCGGCTGCTCACGCAAGAGCAAGTGGAGTCGAGGGCGGCGTTTTCACGGGCCTTCCGCGAGGAACTCCGCGTCCAGTTGGCCGCCGAGGCCCCGCTTCGCGCGGTCCTCGAGCGGGTGTTGGACACGTACCCGGTCGCGCGGCTCGAGGCGGTGCTGTTCCGCTGGTATCTCGAGCGAGGACGGCCTGAGCCCGCGTTCGAGCACAGCCGGGTCGCGGCGGCCATGGCTCGGATGCCGTCCCGCATGGAGTTGGCCCCATCGGGGCATGCGGCGATGGCCCTCGCTCGAGGTCTGTCCCGCCAGCCGAAGAAGACGGTGCCCGCGCTCCTGGCCGAGCTCGCCCCCATCGTGGAGCGCGCGCGCGCCGGCGCCCCGCTGCTCGAGGTGCTGGTCGACTTCTGGGGATGGGCGGCGAAGCCCGCGCCGGGCAAAGAGACCGCGCTGAGCTACGTGCACAAGTACCTCAGCCGGGCGCGTGGCCTCGGGCCCCTCGCCGACGCCGCACGAACGCTGTCGGAGTGTGCGGGCAGCCCGCTCGTCGTGCTCGTCACGGAGTTGCTCCCACGCGTGGTGCACCGCGTTTCGGGCCGCAAGGCCAAGGCAGGGGAGTTCGACTTCGACGACATGCTCTCGATGCTGCGCGACGCGCTGTCTTCGGACGGCGGGCATGCATTGGTGGCCGACCTCCGCCGGCGCTACCAGGTCGCGCTGGTCGACGAGTTCCAGGACACCGATCGCATCCAGTGGGACATCGTGCGGCGTGTGTTTTTCGAGCCGGGGAGCGAGCGCAGCCTGGTTCTGATCGGAGACCCGAAGCAGGCCATCTACGGGTTCCGAAACGCCGACGTGCACACGTATCACGCAGCGAAGGAAGAGGTGCGGCAGGCAGGCGGGGACATCATCCCGCTGGTCACCCAGTATCGGTCCCGTCGCGAGGTGATCGACGCGGTGAACGAGGTCCTCTCCACGGGCTTCTTCAGCGGCGTCAACGCCTACCCGCACCCGGTCACGTGCGGTCTGCCGCAGCTCCGTGCGTTCGACGACGAGGGTGCCTCCGCGCCCGCGCTCACCCTGTTTCACATGGTGGGCAAACCCACGCTGCGGGCGGACCGGGTTCGCCAAGCGTTGGGGGAGCGCATCGCGGAGGAGATCCGCCATCTTCTGTCGGGGGGAATGCGCGTCGAGCACGGGGACGGGCCGGTCGAGCTGACGCCCTCGGACATTCACGTACTCTGCCGCAGCCGCACCGACGCCGACGCGGTCGGGCGTGCGCTCGCGGAGGCGCAGCTGCCGTTTGCGTTCTACAAGCAGGAGGGCCTGTTCCAGACGCCGGCCGCGCGTGACATCGCGGTGGTCCTGCGTGCCATTCAAGAACCGACGGCGCGCGGCAAGCGCCTCGACGCGTGGCTCACGCCCTTCTTTGCAGTGCCCTTGTCCCGACTGCTCGAGTGCCGCGACGTTTCTCCAGACCATCCTCTTGCGGCGCCGCTCTTTCGGTGGCGCGCGATGGCCGAAGGGCAGCGTTGGGCGGCGCTCTGCCGCTCGTTGTTGGAGGACTCGGGGCTCGTGCGTCGTGAGCTGTTCGCCTCCAACGCGGAGCGCGCGCTGACGGACTACGGGCACATCCTGGAGGTGCTCCTCGAAGAGACGCATCGCGGCCACCGATCTCTGCCCCAGCTGCTCGCACGGTTGGGCGCGTTCATCGAGGGACGGGAGTTGCCGGTCGGGGAGAGCGGGAACGTGCATCGGCTCGAGAGCGAGCGTCGCGCTGTCCAGGTGCTCACGATGCACAAGTCCAAGGGGCTCGAGGCCGAGGTCGTGTTCCTCGCTGGAGGGCTCAGCGAGCCGCCGTCGGACCGGTTCTCGCCGCGTGTGTTCCACAGCCCTTCGGGCGAGCGCTGCGCGTGGGTGGGCGCGCCTCCGGCCGAGGTCAAGGCGCGGGTCGAACGTGAACGTCGTGAGGAAGCGGAGCGGCTTCTCTACGTTGCGCTGACACGCGCGCGCTCCGCGCTCTACGTGCCGTACTTCGGCCCTCCCCCTGAAGGCGCCGAGAAGAAGGAGCTCAGCTACGAGTTGGACGAGCATGTGCCGCGCGCGGCGGAGGCGTCGCCTCCTCGAGACCAGCTAGGGCTCCACCTCGAGGAGGCCGCGCGCCTTCGGCCACCCCTCGTGGACGAGGGCACTCAGTACGAGATGAGCCGACTGCACGGCCCGTATCGTGTGCTGAATGAACGGTTGGTCTCGCTCGTGCGGGACGGCGCAACCGGGGGCGCAGCAATCAACACCCCCGCGACCAACGCCGCCGCGACCAACACCACCGCGAGCGATCTCGCCACTGCCGAAGGCGCCAGGCGCGACGGACCGTCGATGACGAGAGACGTGTCCGAGGATCCCGTGATTCGACTCTTCCGCCGGGTCGAGGTCCCTGTCGTGGGCGTCCGGTCGGCAGACGAGCTGGGTCGGACGGGACTGAGTGGTTGGCGCCCGCCGGTGTCTCTACGTCGCCTCGAAGATCCGCACGAGGGGCGCTTCGCTGCGCTCCGCCTGGGTCGGGGTGGTTTCGATGTCACCTCCTACACGCGCATGAAGAGCGCCCTGGGGGGCTACCGAGGGCCGGTCGCGGAAGGGGCCAGCGAAGAAGCGCTCCTCGCGGACGCGGTGGACGCTGCCCTGCCACACGAAGAGGAGCTTCCCGGCGGCGCGGGCATGGGCGTGTTCCTTCACGAGGTGTTGGAGTTGGTCTCCTTCGACGACGTTCGTGCGCTTGACGAGGAGACCCCGGGGCGCGCGTGGCGGGAGGCAGACAAGACCTTCGCGGAGCTGCTCGGTGCGCGTGCACGCTCGAACGGAATCGACGCGAGATGGCTTCCCGACGCGGCGGACTTGGTGGTCGCGGCACTCCGTGCGCCGCTCTCGCTCGCCGATGGAGGGACGCTCGAGTCGGGGCTCTGTGCGGCCTCCCACCGCGTCGCGGAGATGCCTTTCCTTCACCCGATCCCCGAGGCGTCCATCCCATCCCTCGACGCGGGAGCGCTTTCGCCGGACCGTCCGCTGATGCGCATCGAGCGCGGGTTCATTCGCGGGGTGATCGACCTCGTGTTCGAACACGAAGGGCGCTACCACGTCGCCGACTACAAGAGCGATCGGCTGCCCTCGTACGCGCCCGCCGAGGTCGAGGCGCACGTCGAGCGGAACTACTTGGTCCAAGCGCGCCTCTACACGCTGGGCACGCTCCGCGCGCTTGGGATTCACGACCGAGAGCGGTACGAATCGACGTTCGGCGGGCTCGCCTATCTGTTCCTTCGCGGGATGGGGCCGGGAGGAGTGGGCGGTCCGCGTGACGGCGTCTGGACCGCGCGGCCCGCTTGGGACGATGTGCTGACGTGGGAGCGGACCCTGTACGAGTCGTCTCCCTGGGGCTACTCGCTGCCCAGCCGTCGGTAGGGCAAGCGAGGCGCCGCTTGCCGGTCGTGAACCGGGCTCTGGCCGCTGTCATCGCCGCGGTGACCTCGGTCCGGAACTTCGAACCGGGATCTCGAGTTTCGGATCCGCGCTACGAGGAAGGCCAGGGTTCACGAGACCCAGTACGGGCTCGGCCCGAGCGCGAACCCCGACGCAAAGGAGGGCGAGGACGGTTCCGCCAGTCCTCAATCGATGCTTCGAAACTGCACTTCGACCAGCTCCAAAGAACCGTGCGTGCCCGCGCCGTCGCCCTCGCGAACGACGAAGCCGATGGGGCCGCGCAGCAGCTCCTGCACGGTGACGCGGGCATCTCCGTACGTGTCGAGCGTCACGCCTGTCCGCGGTGGGTCGAACACCGCGGTGAAACGAGGGTGCACCCACCGGCGTGGGGTGTCTCGCATCGAATAGGACTCGAAGCCCACGTGCCCGAAGAAGGTCAGCGCGGAGTAGTCGATCCTGTCAGGGCCGTCAGTCCAGATCTCGCCGCCTTCCATGACCGCGCGCACCTCGTAGTGGATCCAGTCCACGTCGGGGTCGGTCAGGTACCGGTGCAGGTCGGCGACACGAAAGACGTCGGGTTCGGTGACCCAGAACTCCATCATGACGACACCCTGGCGATTCCCCACCACCCGGCCCTCCAACCGCAGGGGCCGTGGGGAGGAACCCCGGTAGTCGATGGTGAGTTCGTCGAAGAGGCCCCCTCGGCGCACACTCGGGGTCGGAAACCCGCGCGCGGGGAGCCCCGTCACCACCGGGGGTCGGCCGTCTTCGAGCGTGATGTGGACTGTCCAGGGCGTGGTCACCCGGCGCTGCCCGTCGTCGGAGAGTGCAAAGACGGGGCCCTCGTACCGCTCGGTCGTCGTGCGGCCCGCGACGCGTGCGGTGAGCGCGTCGAGTGTGGTCAGCCCCGGTGAGACGATGTGCGCGTTGAAGTCGTAGAACCCGGAGAGATGCAGCGCTCCGTCCTCCAGCCGCTGCCCGTCGGGCGCCGTCGCGAAAAAGCGGAAGGCGCCGTTCTGGAGGAAGGCAACCAGACGTGTACCTGCTGGGAAGTGGGCGTGCCCATCCCCCGGGGTCACTCGAATCCGGCCTGCCAGCGTTCCGCGTAGCGCGCGCTCGACCCCGAGCTCGTAGTGCGACGCTTCGAGCGGTGAACCGCCTCCGACCGGACCGATGTAGCGCGCGATCACCACATCCGTGGACGACGAGAGATGAGCGTGACCCGGTTTCGTGGACAGGTTGATTACGCTGCCTGAGTCGTCTTGTAGCAGTCCCTCTCGGCCTCCGCCGGCGTGCGGTAGCCGAGAGTCGAGTGGAGCCGCTGGGAGTCGTAGAAGACCTCGATGTATTCGCCCAGGGCCTCGATGACGCGCTGGCGGGTGGCCCAGGGCTGCCGGTCGACGAGCTCGCTCTTGAGGCTGCCGAAGAAGCTCTCGGCGACGGCGTTGTCGTAGCAGTCGCCGCGGGCGCTCATCGACCCGAGCATGCCGTGTCTCTCGAGCTGGTGCTGGAACTCCCCGCTCGCGTACTGGCTGCCGCGGTCGGAGTGGAACACGAGCTCCTGGCCCGTCTGGCGGCGGCGGACGGCCATCTCCAGCGCCTCGACAACCAGCTCGGTGCGCATGTGGTCGGCCGCGGCCCAGCCCACGACGCGGCGCGAGTAGAGGTCCAGGATGACGGCCAGGTAGACCCAGCCCTCCCACGTCCGGATGTACGTGATGTCCGAGACCCACGCGCGGTCCGGGGCCTCCGCCGTGAAGTCGCGCTCGAGCCTGTTGGGCGACACGGCGAGGTCGTGGTCGGAGTCCGTCGTCGACCTCCACCGCCGCGGTGTCAGGCCCCGGAGGCCCTCGCGGCGCATGAGCCGGACGACGCGCTTGCGGCTCGGGCGAAAGCCCTCGCGGTGCAGCTGGGCGTGCACCCGGGGGCTGCCGTAGACGCCGCGGCTGCCCTTGTGGATGGCCCGGATGTGAGTCGAGAGGACTTCGTCCTCGCGGTCTCTTGCCGAGGGCTCACGCCCCGCCCACGCGTGGTAGCCGGATGGCGTGACATCGAGGTTGCGGCACAGGGCCCGGATGCTGTGGTGGGCCTTCTCCGCGTGGATGTACGAGAACCTCACTCGTTTTCCTTCGCAAAGAAGGCCGCCGCTTTTTTCAGAATCTCCCGGTCCTCCCGGAGCTGGCGCACCTCGCGACGCAGTCGCCGAAGCTCCTCCCGCTCTTCCGTGGTCAGCGCACCGGGCGGACCCTGCCCCGCGTCCACGTTCGCCTGCTTCACCCATCCTCGCACCGCCGACTCCGTCAGGCCGAGGTCCTTCGAGACCTCCCCGATGGACCGGTCGCCACGCTGGCAGAGCTCGACCACCTCCACCTTGAACTCCGGCGTGAACTTCCTTCGCTTCCTTCGAGCCATGAACACCTCCTACCCCATCGAGGGGCTGTTGGGGGGTGTCCACGAAACCGGGGTAGGCCCA
>JBGCFC010000229.1:0-37153 GCA_045106715.1 Sandaracinaceae bacterium | reverse complement strand
GTCCTCCCGGCCCGGCAACCGACCGGCGCGATCGTGCTTCCGAAGCCTCTGTTCCTGGCGATCATCTTGGGAGGAGCCGTCCTCCTCGCGATGTTCGGGGCTGCCGTTGCGGTGCTCGCCGTGAGCGGTTCGGGAGACGATGAGACTACCGAGACCGCGTACGGCCGGGGCGTTCGCGCCTATCGGGCGTCACGCTGGAGCGAGGCGGAGTCCGCCTTCAGCGAGGCCATCCAGGAGGCGGGGGAGCATCCAGAAGCGCAGGACTACCTCAACCGCATTCCCCAGGTGCGCGAGGATGAGCGTCATCTGATCGCCGCGCGCGCGGCGGCGCGCAGCGAGGCGTGGGAAGTCGTGCAGAACGAAACGGCGGCCGTCAGCACCGGTGGTCCGTTTGGCGCGGAGGCCGCTGAGCTGCGTGCACGAGCCAGCGCCGCGCTCCTGCTCGACCATCGATCCCGCGCCGAGCGCGCCCTGGCCGCCAACGACTTGGCCACGGCGACCCGGGAAGTCCAGGTCGCGCGCAACCTCGAGATCGCCGATCCCGAGCTGACCGCGCTCGAGGCGCGGATCGCGGCGGCGCGCGCAGCCGGCCAGGCGCCAAGCGCTCCGGAAGCCGGGACGTCGACGCTCGCGGAAGATCACCCTCCCCAGGTGGCCGTGGCGCCGCGGCCGCGGCCGCGCGTGCGACCCCGGCCGCGTCCCCGGCCGCGTCCCCGCCCGTCGACAGGCCGTCGTGGCACGCAGCCCGCCCCCACGCCGGGGCCGACGGGCCGCCGGGGGACCGCCGCGCCTTCCTCCGCTGCTCGACTCGCGGCCGCGGCACGGGACCGAAACGCGTCTTCCCGCTGCCGAACCGTGCGCTCGGTCTTGGCGCACGATCGAAACAACGCCCAGGCGCAGCGGATGTCCCGTGCGTGCGAGAGCGAGGCCCAGGGGCTCTTGTCTCGGGCGCGCGGTCAGCGGGGGGCGGCGCAGCGCGCGACGCTCAACCGGGTGCTCACAATGGTCCCGCCGAACAGCTCTACGTACCAGGCCGCGGCGCGCATGATCAGCGCACAGCGTCGGCCGAGCAGCGGCTACGAAGACGAAGACCAGTAGTGGTTCATTGGAATGGGCCGCTGTGGTCCGGCTCCCCTGCGGGAACGACCCCCCGGGGGATGAGGCTCCAGTCCACGTCGGCCACGCCAACGACGTACTCCTCGAGGTAGCCGCAGGCGGTGCACACGTAGGCCTCGGTGGGGCATCGCAGCCGGTTGGCCTCGCCGCTCGTGCCGCCGAAGAAGCGGGGCCTGTCCACGGTCTCGAGCGCGATGTGCCGCGGAGTGCTCTCGATTGGCCGTCCTGGCTTGGTTAAGCCCTCCCGCGGCGTCGACGACATGGCTGAGGTGGACGATCGAGGTGCTTTGGCATTTGGGGCACCGCAGGGTCTGCTTCACCTGTCCTTCACGGCGAGCCTACCCGGCAGCGGAGGGAGTCCGGGAGGCGCATTCGGCGCGGAGCCGCCTGCTGCTTCCGAAGGTGGGATTCGAGTTCAGCGGCATGTTTGAAAGCAGACTGTGACGGCCGAAACGCAGCGCCGAGGTACCGATTGACAGAGCACCCCGTGGAAGGCGACGATAACGCCGCTCGCGAGGGGAGCCGGAACGCCGGCTCGGCGAGCGAATGGAGAGTCCCTGTCCATGGGCGAGTCGCAGAACAAAGGTGAGGCCACCGATTCTCAGTCGGGTGGCCGTGAGTTCTCCGGAAAGACCGTTCTGGTCGCGGACGACGATGTCGAGATCCTCGGCCTCGTCACGCGCCATCTCCAGAACTACGACGTTCGCATCCTCGAGGCCTCCGACGGAGAGGCAGCTTTCGAGCTCGCCTGCCAAGAGAAGCCCGACTTGGTCATCCTGGACGTGATGATGCCCGGGATGACGGGGTGGGAGGTCTGTCGGGCGATCCGCGAGGAAGACAGCCTCGAGAAGACCGGCGTCATCATGCTTACGGGCATTGGTGAGCGCCTCAACGAGATGACCTCGCCGCTCTACGGCGCGGACGAGCACCTCGACAAGCCGTTCGAGTTCGGCGACCTCGACGAGCGCATCCGCCGCATCCTGAGCCGCTAACACCCTGAGCCGCTGGCATCCTGGCCTGGCCTGCACTTGGCTCCGGAGTCGATGCACGGGCGGGGTGCTGAAGCCCAGCGCAGGCGCCGTTGCCCTCACTCGCAGCGGTACTGGGACGCCACGCCGGAGGCGGTTCGGCAGTCGCCTTCGTATTGTTCACACTGCGCGCTGGGGGGCTCGAGGACTTCGGGGTCGTCGCCGCACTGGCAGACGCAGTGCACACCCACCTCGTGGGACGGCCCGACCACGTCGATCTCCCCGGTGAACGGGTCGGTCTCGAACGACTCGCCGCATCCGCACGGCTGCTGAAAGAAGCCGCAGCACGGGAGCAGGGCGAGCGCGGAAGCGACGATGACCCAATGGAGGCGCACCAACGCAGCATCCAGCACCGGCGCCGTCCAGGCAAGGGCCTTCGCAGGCGCCCCCCGGCTCGCTACGGGCGGACGAGTCCCACGGCGTCGTGTTGAACCCAGCCCTGGCCCACGCCCGGTACCCGCACCCGCATCCAGCTCCGTTCGGTGCCGAGCACCCAAGCGCGCTGGCCCTCCACCGCGCGGTGACGCTCCTGCGCGCGCGGGTCGGGACCCTCACGCAGCGAAAGACCTTCTTCGAGCACGATTCCCGGGGCGCCCTCATCGATCCAGCCACTCGACAGCACGAGCCCCACGCCGGCGGACGCCGCGAGCACAAAGGCGAGCGGCGCGACGATGCCGAGCCCCAGTCGGACGTTCTCGCGCCGGACAAACAGGAGGCCGAGCAGCGCACCAAAGAACACGAGGCTCCCGATCCAGGACACGCCCGCGAACACCTCGCGCGAGACACCGCCGAACAGCGCCTCGGCCAGCGGCGGCGCGCTGTCGACCTCCGCGGCCCCTCGTGCGTTGGCGCGTCGCCGGCCGACCGCCGCCCGCGCGGCCTCGAGACCCGCCTGCGCCCCTTCGTCCCCAGGCCGCAGCCAGAGCGTGCGCTCGAACTGCTGGATGGCGCTGCCGTAGGCTCCGCGGTGGGCCTCGGACGTGGCGAGGTTGAAGCTGACGTCGGCGTCGACCACACCGAGCTCTTCCAGCCGTCGGTAGCCAGCACTGGCCTCGTCGTAGTCGCCCTGGAAGTAGGCCGAGTTGGCGTCCGCGAAGATCGTCTCCAGCGAATCGGCCATGGCGGTCCCCGGGACGAGGAGCGCCGCCCCGATCATCATCAGCCGCAGCAGGTTCTTGCTCACGCCGGCTCCTCCGCCGTGGGCGAAAACCGGTCGATCTTGGCGAGCAGCCCGCGCGCGCGATCCAGGCATTCGTTCATCTCGTCGCGCGACACGCCGACGGCACTGAAGCGGGCGAAGTCGCAGCCCTCGAGCTCATCGACGACTCCACCGACCAGCTCTGTGTCCATCCCGCGCGCCTCGAGCACGCGCCTCATCTCGGGGAACGTGAGGCTCCCGACCGCCTGGCCGAGCCGGGCTTCGAGCACCTCCTTGAGCGCGGCCGACACCGCCGCGTAGAACTCCCGCGGCGCGTCCTCACCCGCGTGCGTCTTCGCGGTGGCGAGGCGCTTCTCCGCGGCCTTTCGGGCGCGCTTGGGCGCGCCCTTCGGGTCGGGCCGGCCGGCTGTCTTTTGGCGACGTCGCACGAGCAAGCCGAGCAGCAGCGCGAAGGGGCCGATCCCGTAGAGGGCGCCGAACCAGGGAGCGTCGACGATCGACCCGTAGCTGCGCCGGAGCGCTGACTCGGTTCGCACTGGCCCGAACTGGGCCGCGTCGTTGCTCGATGCCGGGGTGGGCGATGAGGTGTCGGCGACGTCGACGGGCACCGCGGCGCCGGACGCCTCGAGGGTGATCGCGGCGGCGCGCGCGACACCGTACTGCCGCGTTACGGGGTTGAACGTCGGCACCTCGAAGGGCCCGAGCGTGAACCGTCCGGGGCGCTCCGGGACAATCAAGAAACGAACCCGTCGTGTGCCCTCGATCACGGCGCCGTTGGTGCGCGTCTGGCCGTCGACCTCCGGCTCATGGACCCGGAGTCCGTCAAGGTCGGGGCGGGGCAGACGCAGCTGCTCGACCGGCCCTTGCCCAGTCGCGGTCAGCGACAGCGAGATCGCGTCCCCGGTCGCGACTTGAGCCCGGTCGATCTCCGCGCTCAGGCGGAGGCTCCCCACGTGCACATCCCCGGTTGGGCGACCGGCCTCGGGCAGTTCCGCCACCTGAATCTGAACCGGGACACCCTCCCGCTGCATCTGCGTGCCACCGCCCAGCGAGCCGAAGATGCTCCTCGCCTGCCGGACCTCCACGCGCGGCGCGCCGATGGTCAGCTCCCCCGCACGCAGGGGGAAGGCCGCGAAACGACGGATGAGATACACGTAGAACAGGCGCCCCGAGACCTCTTGCTGGGTCGCGTCGAGCCGGCGGTTTCGAGGCAAGAGGTCCTGCACCCAGAAGCCCGCGGCGCTCGGCTCTTGCGTGAGCGCCGGGGACCCTCGCAGCGGGGCGTTGGCGTAGAGGTAAACGCTGACGGTCACCTGCTGGCCGACGACGGGCTCCGCGGGGTCGACCCACGTCCGGAGGAAGGCCTGCGGGTCGAAGCGCATGCCGTCTTGCTGCTGGTTGACGCCGGGGGACGCGCCGGGGGGCGCGGCGCTCGGCGTGGTGGGGGTAGCGGGGGCGACGCCCGCGCCGACGATGACGGTGACGGGACTGCTCTGAAACTGGCGGCCGCCGAGCGTGACCGACGCGGGGGCGATCTCGAACGTGCCTTCCTGCCTCGGGCGCAGGCCAAGGACATGGACCTCGGACGCCTGCACCTGCGTTCCGGCGGCCGTGCCGAGGCGCATCGTGAACGGTCGCGACACCTGGCGCTGCACCACGTCGAACGCGCCCACATCGGGCATCGCGACCTGTGCGTTGACCACGCCCTCCATCTGGACCTGCACGGTCAGTCGGACCACGTCACCGAGCTGAACGCGATCGCGGTCCACGCTCATCGACACGGTGGCGCTCTGCGCCCAGGCGGGGCTGGCCCACGCGAACACGGCCAACAGTGCGAGGAGGGCGGGCCTCACCAGTCTTGCTCCACGCGGCGGTTCTCGCGGGTCGCGCGGGAACGTGCACGATGTCGCTCGAGGTTCTCCTCGCCGTCGCGAAGTGCGTCCAGGACCCGGCGATGGTCAGGCGGAAGGGCGCTCTCGTCTCCCTCGCCTTCCTGGGGCTCGTTCTCTTCGCCCTCACCGTCTTGCGGGTCCTCCGAGCCGTCCTGGTCGCCGGACTGCTCTTCGTCCTCGCCTTCCTGGTCCTCGCCGTCTTGCTCTTCGGGCTCGCCTTCCTGGTCCTCGCCGTCCTGCTCTTCGGGCTCGCCCTCCTGGTCCTCGCCCTCCTGGTCCTCGCCCTCCTGATCTTCAGACTCGCCGTCCTGATCCTCGGGCTCGCCGTCTTCGTCCTGCTCCTGGTCGTCCTGTTCTTGCTCCTGGTCTTCCTGTTCCTGCTCTTCTTGCTCCTGCCGCTCCTCCTGCTCGCGGATGCGCCGCAAGGCGAGCTCGAGGTTCCAGCCGGCGTCGGCGTTGCCAGGCCTCAGGCGGAGCGAGCGTCGGAAGGCGTCCGCGGCGTCGCGGAAATGCCCCGTGGCCTCCTCGGTGTTCTCCGCCTCGGCGGCGGCGTCGCCCTCTCGGTAGAACGCCAGGCCGAGGTCGTAGTACGCGTCGGCCCGCATCTCCGTCGGCGCGGGTGGCTCGGCTGCGGCGAGGAAGGCCTCTCTTGCGCTCGGGAGCTCCCCGGCTTCGAGCAAGGCCAAGCCGCGGTTGAGCTGGACGCCCGGCGCGTTCGGGAGTTCGCGCGCCGCCAGATCGTAGTGATGCAGCGCGGCGGCGGTGTTGCCCTCCGTGAGCCGCGCGTTGCCGTCGTTCACGTGATCGTTTTCCACCAGGAACGGGTCCCAGGCAGACGCGGGCGCGGTCGTGGCGAGCACCGGGAGGCCCGCGGCCAAGAGCAGCACTAGATGTGCGAGGCGGACTTGATGAGCCTGATCTCGGAGTGCGACGTGGCTCCGCGGGGCTCCGGGACGACAAGGCGATGCCGTGGATCGCCGAGGAGGCACGGAACGGAGCGGGCCCGCGTCCCGCCCGTGAGGAGGTGTGGCAAGTGCGACGAGCACATCTGGGCGCGTGGTCTTCGAAGTCATGCGCGTTTCCTCCGTCGCTTCTTGACCGGCGCGGGCCGACGCTTGCGGCGCGCGATCCACGCCTCGGGCAGCAGAGACTCCAACAGGAGCAGGAAGAAGGCGGGGAGCAGCACCAACGCGTAGCGGGCCTCGTGCACCGTGATGCGGCGGGACTCGTTCTCGTGCTGGGTCAGCTGGCGCAGCTCGGTGCGGATCTGGTCCACTCCGACCTGACCCCGCGGCGCCCGGAAGTACGCGCCGTCGGTGGCCTCGGCAATGGCCCGGAGCTGCTGCTCGTTCTCCTCGGTCAGCGCGGTCGTCACGACCTCGCCATCGTCGTCTCGGAGATAGCCCGTCCAGGTGCCATCGGGCGCGTAGGTGGGGATGGGCTCGCCGGTGCGCGAGCCAATGCCAACCGCGAACACGCGGATCCCTGCGGCGGCCATCTCGCGCGCGACCTCCACCGGATCGCCCTCGTGGTCTTCCCCATCGGTCATGAGGATGACGACCCGCGAACGCGCCGAACCTTCTTCGGTGGCGTCCGGCGATCCTGCCTGGACCGCGTCGGCGCGCTCCAGCAAACGCTGGGATGCCGTCAGTGCACGCCCGATGGCCGTGCCGCCGACGGGCATGTCGTAGGGGCCGAGGTCCCGGAAGAACAGGGAGAGCGCACGATGATCGGTGGTCATCGGGAACTCCATCGCCTCGCCGGCGAAGGCCACGATGCCGATGCGGTCCCCCTCCAGCTCGCCCAGCATGCGGGTGATCTCTGCCTTTGCGCGCTCGATGCGACTCGGCCTCACATCGCGCGCGAGCATGCTCTTGGAGAAATCGAGGGCGACCACGATGTCCACACCGCGGCGCCGAAGGATCTGCGTGCGGCTCCCGTACTGCGGCCCGGCCAGGGTCAGCATGCACAGCGCGATGCCCACGACGAGCACTACGCCACGCGTCGCACGCCACGGCCCTGACCGTCCCGCGGTCAGGCCGCGCAGCGTCTCCGGGTCGCCGAAGCGCTTTGTCGCGCGGCGACGCCACCACCACGCGAACAGCGGCACGCCTGCGACCAACGGCAGCGCGAGCAGGAGCAAGAGATAGCCCTCATGCTGCCAAGTCACGGCCACCTCCGGAGTACGAAGGTGCCGAACAGCATCTCCACCAGCAACAGAATGAGACCCGGCCAGACGAAGGCGGGGAACAGCTCGCCGTACACCCGGCCGCGGTCTTCGATTTCGCTCCGCTCGAGGGCGTCGAGAATGCTGTGGAAGGAGCGCTCCAGGCCTTCTCGGTCGGTCACCTGGAAGTACTCACCGCCCGTCGTCTCGGCCATGTTCTGAAGCAGCTCGGGGTTGATGGGGAAGCTCTGCTGCCCGACGATCGAACGGCCCAGGATGTCCGTGCCCCGCTGCACGGGGGCGTCGGACGTCCGGCCCATCAAGATCGTGTAGATCTTCACGCCCGCCCGGCTCTCCCCGTCCAGCGCTTCGTTGCCCAGCGGATGCGGCAGGGTGCGCGCGATCTCCGCTGCCTGACTGGGCGAGACGTTGCCGCTGTTCGAGTCGCCATCCGTCAGGAGGATGATGATGCGGCTCTCGGCCTCGCTGTCGCGCAGCCGGTTGAGCGAGGTGCCCACGGCGTTGCCGATCGCCGTGCCGCGGCCGTCGATCATCCCGAGTTCGAGCTCGGCGATGGCGGTCCGGAGCGCCTCTTTGTCGGTCGTCAGAGGCATGAGCGTGAACGCGTCGTGGCCGAACACCACCGCACCCATCCGGTCGTTTGGGCGCCGGCGCACGAACTCGTCGACGACCTGCTGGGTGGCCACGAAGCGGTTCGGCTGGATGTCGCCGGCCCGCATCGAAAGCGAGAGGTCGAGCGTGAGCATGATGTCGATGCCCTCGACCTCCGCGGTGTCGCGCGCGTGGATGCTCTGCGGGCCCATTAACCCGAGCGCCAAAAGGGTCAACGCGATGGCGCGCGCCCCCGTCGGGAGATGACGGAACCAAGGCTTCCAGCCGCGTCCCCCCGCGCGTACGAGGTCCTGGACCCGCGACATGCGGATCCGGGGGGCACGGCGCGCGTTCAGCCACCCTCTCGCGGCCAGCGCGAGCAGGCCGGCCGGAAGCAGGAGCGCAGCGTAGGGGCGCTCGAAGCGGAACGAGCCCTCGGTGAGCGGGACCTGGAACTGCGATTCGATCCACCAAACCACCACGTAGACGGTCGGAATCAGGAAGGCGACGCTCCACACGAGCGGCATCAGTTCACGGAGGAAACGCCTCATGCGTCTTCCTCTTCGCTCTTGGCGGCCTTCACGGCGTTTGCGAAGTCGTGGCCCTGCATGGTCTTCGCTCCCCGCGCGGGCAGCAGAGGGCTGTCCGGGGTCGTTGGGCGCGCATCGGAGGGCCACGGCACGGGCTCGAACCCCCGCCGCCGAACGCGTACCGGCCGATGGAGCGGGTCTTCGGCGTGGCGCTCGTTGTGCAAACGGGTGAGCTCGGTGTCGGTGGACGCCGCGCCCTCCCGCATCACGATCAGCTCCCCCTCATGCGTGGGGTACGCGAGCCACGACTCGCCGCTCGGCACGAGTTCCGGGAGAAGGAGCAGCGCGGTCTCGCCTCCGTCGAGGTACGCGGGGTGCGCGCCGGGCGCGAAACCGTCCGGAATGACGCCACGCAGGTTGTCGAGCGCACGGGTGTGGAGTTGACCGCGGCTGAGCTTCATGCCGCGCAGGGCGGGCGGCGCGATGAGGCCATCGTCCACCTCGTACCCGATCGCGTGCTCGATGCCGGTCACCCAGCGAAGCACGGGCTCCCCCTCGGTGCTGCCCTTGGGCGCGAACACCGGCCGGACACGCTCCGCCGCCTCAGGGAACGCCGTCTCGATCAGACGGAAGCGAGCCGTCTGCGATGCGGTGCTCTCCTCGGCGGCAGGCGGCATCGAGGGGGTCTGCTTCGCCTCATGACGGCGGCGCAGCTCACGGCGCGCCTCCTCGATCTCGCGCGCCTCACCGGAGGCCAGAGCGCCGATCTCATCGGCTTCGGTCGCGACGTCGTCCGAGGAGAGGACGTCTTCTTCACGGGTGCCTGCCGCGCGGGTGTGTTCCGCGCCGGTGTGTTCCGCGCGGGTGTGTTCCGCGCCGGTGTGTTCCGCGCCGGTGTGTTCCGCGCCGGTGTCTTCCGCGCTGGTGTGTTCCGCGCTGGTGTCTTCCGCGCTGGTGTGTTCCGCGCTGGTGTGTTCCGCGCTGGTGTGTTTCGCGCTGGTGTGTTCCGCGCTGGTGTGTTCCGCGCTGGTGTGTGCCGCGTCGTGAGATGCGCCCATCGATCCGGCGGATGCAGCGAGCGGGGTGTCGGAGCTGAAGGTCGCTGTGTCCAACGTCGCCGTATCCAACGTCGCCGTATCCAACGCCGCCGTATCCAACGTCGCAGCGTCTTCGTTCGAGCCCGCGTCCTCGGAGCTCGTGCGCGCTCGCGGCGCCTGCTCGCCGCTGGGTGCCGGCCTGCTCGTGGCCTCGCTCGCGGTGGTCGCGCCGGACAGGGACTCGGACGCCACCGACTTCACTCGCTTCGAAGTGCCCGCCGGGCGCCGCTTCGCGTGCCGAATGCCACGGTCGTCGATGACGCTCACGCGTGCCGCTTCACCGACCGCTGCCGCGTCGGCGAGGCGTCGGTGGTAGTGCTCGATGACCAGGACCGCTGTGCCGCTGGCATGCATGGGGACGGTTGCGAGCTCGGCGGTGAGCTGCTGGTGCACTCGCTGGAGCGCCTCGTCGACGTCGGGGTTCGGCGCGAGCTCGGGGCCCAGCACGACCAGAAGCGTTCCGCCGAAGCCCTCGGCCCCCACGTGGTCCCGCGCAGCCGCGCCGACGACCGCGCCGATTTCATGCTGGGCCTCGTCGATGGTGCGGACGGAGAGGGGAAGGGTGACGCCACGCTTCGTGACAACCGCGCCCCCCGTCGCTTTCGGGCGCTTCTTCTTGGTCTTCTTCTTCGGTGCCGACGACGGCGTCGCGCGGGCGAGCTCGCCGGGCTGAGGCGCGGTTCCGCGCACGATGGCCACGGCGCCCTTCAACATGCGGTCGCACTGCTGCTCGTCAGGCTCGGCACGCGCGAACTTCACCAGGTCGCTGTCCGCGAGGAGCGAGCGAACGTCATCGAGCGCGATGCGCCGCAGCTTGATCTTCCGGAGGCGCCCGATGACCTCGTCCGAGGTGCTCTCCAGGCCGTTGAAGTCGTAGCGGAGGCCGAGGTAGTTGCGCACGACGTCGCTCACCCGATCGACGAAGTCCATCTGGCGGCCTTCGGCGAGCAACGCTTCCTTCTCGCGCTCCAGCACCCCCAACTGCTCCAGCGCGACCTCCCACGGTGGGCGCGGCGGGGGCGGTGGCGCGGCCTTCTTGGGGCGCCGGCGCCACCACCGACCGACCAGGAACGCCAGCAGCGCCGTGAGCAGAAGCGCGGCGAAGATCCCCATCACCCACGCGAGCGTGTAGTCCTCCTGCGTGACCGTGACGGGTTGTGTGGGGGGCCGCGGTTGAGCGTCCGGCTCGTTGCCGACGCGGGAGCCTACGTGGATCGTGCGAGGCTCGGTCTCGACCGTGCCCACGTCCCCGTCGGCGGTAACCACACGCAGGCGGAGGGCGGGCAAGTCGACCTCGCCCGGCGCGAGCGCCAGGAGTTCGAGGCGGAACGTCAGCGTGCGACGGCCGCCCTCCATGACGTCGACGAAGCTGCGGTCGTGGATCTCGAGGTCGCCGAGGTCCTGTTCGGGAAGCGTGACGTCGTCGCCCTCCGGCATCACGGCGGTGATCTCGACGTCGACGAGGTCGCCGGTCTGCACGCCCTCGTCGTCGATCCGAAGGGTGATTTCCGGGACGTGACCCTCGGGGAGCTCGGACGGATCGATGTCCTGCGCGGCGCCCGTCGCCGGGCTTTCCTCTGGGACACCGGCGTCCCCGACGCGCTGTCCGCCGTCGCCGGTCGAGGCATCGGCGGCGGGCGCTTCCTCCGGCGCGGGCGTGTCAGTGGTGGGGGCGTCCGCGACGGGAGCGTCGGCCGCCGGAGCATCGACGGCCGGGGTGCCGGCCGCAGGGGGAACGGCCGCGGGCGCATCCACCGCGGGCGCATCCACCGCCGGAGCATCCACCGCCGGAGCACCGACGGCCGGGGTGCCCGCCGCAGGGGCATCGGTCGTGGGGGGATCGGCCGCGGGTGCATCCACCGTCGGCGTGTCGGTCGCGGGCGCACCGGGACCGTCTTGCGCTCCGGCATGCGCAGGCAGGCACATCGCCGCCGCGAGCGCGAAGACGCCCGTCCAGTGCCGAACGAGCTGCCTCATCCGTACCCCTTGATGCGGCGCGCGCGCCGACGGAAGAGATCGTTGAGGGGCCGCACGTAGTCGGTGTGGGTGTTGACCGTGATGTGGTCGACGGAGAGCCGGCGGAACATCTCCTCACGCTTCTGCCGCTGCTTGCTCACCCGGCGCCGATACGCAGCGCGCACCTTGGCGTCGCTGGTGTCGATCTCGACGACATCGCCGGTCTCGAGGTCCTCGAAGAGCGCGTAGCCCACGTCGGGCAGCTCCTCCTCCCGCGGGTCGACGACCTGCACGGGGATGAGGTCGTGCTTCTTGGAGGCGATGCGGAGCGGCCGCTCGAACTCCGAGGCGATGAAGTCGCTGACCAGGAACGCGACGGACCGACGGCGCGTGACGCGGCCGAGCAGGTCGAGCGCGGTGCCGAGGTCTGTGCCTTCGCCCTCAGGGCGCGCGTTGAGGATCTCGGTGACCACGCGCATGACGTGGCCCTTGCCCTTCTTGGGCGGCACGAACTTCTCGATCCGGTCGGTGAACAGGACGAGCCCCACCCGGTCGTTGTTCTTGATCGCGCTGAAGGCCAACAGAGCCGAGACCTCCGCGACCGTCTCGACCTTGGGGCGCGCAACCGAGCCAAAGCGCTCCGAGCCGCTGAGATCGACCAGCAGCATCACGGTCATCTCGCGCTCTTCGGTGAAGACCTTGACGTAGGTCTCGTTCATGCGCGCCGAGACGTTCCAGTCGATGAAGCGCACGTCGTCGCCCGGCTGGTACTGCCGCACCTCGCTGAAGGCCATCCCCCGGCCCTTGAAGACGGAGTGGTATCCGCCCGCGAGCTGGTCGTTGGCCAACTTCGAGGTCCGGATTTCGATCTTCCGGAGCTTCTTGATGAGCTCTTTCGGGATCATCGGCCGAGGCTCGTCAGGGGACTTCGACGGTGTCGAAGATGCGGCGAACGATGTGCTCGCTCGTGATCTCTTCGGCCTCGGCCTCGTACGTGAGGATGATGCGGTGCCGAAGCACGTCCGGCCCGACGGCCTTGACGTCCTCGGGCGTGACGTAGCCTCGGTGGCGGATGAAGGCGTGCGCGCGGGCGGCGATGTTCAGCGCGATCGAGGCGCGCGGAGACGCGCCGTGCGCGACCATGTCGGTCAGATCCTTCATCCCGGCCTTGCGGGGGTCTCGCGTCGCAACGACCACGTCGATGATGTAGTCGTTGATCTTCTCGTCCACGATGATGTGGCCGATGGCGTCCCGCGCCGCGAGGATGTTCTCTGTGGACGTGACCGGCTGGACCTTCAGCTTCTCGTCGTCGCTGCCCTTGCCGCTGCTGAGCGCCGCCTTGGTCATGCGCTTCATGATCTCGCGCTCCTCCGAGCGCGTTGGGTAGCCGACGACCACGTGCATCATGAAGCGGTCGACCTGCGCCTCGGGCAGCGGGTACGTGCCCTCCTGCTCGACCGGGTTCTGGGTGGCCATGACCATGAACGGTGGGGCCAGCGGGAACGTCGTGTCCCCGATCGTGACCTGCTTCTCCTGCATCGCCTCGAGCAGGGCGGCCTGGACCTTTGCCGGCGCGCGGTTGATCTCGTCGGCGAGCACGAGGTTGGCGAACACCGGCCCTTGCTTGGCGGAGAAGTCGCCCGTCTTCTGGTTGTAGATGACGGTGCCGACCACGTCGGCCGGCAGCATGTCAGGCGTGAACTGAATCCGGCTGAAGCTCGCCGAGATGGTGTCGCACACGGTCTTGACGGTGAGCGTCTTGGCCAACCCCGGCACGCCCTCGGGCAGCACGTGGCCGCCGGTCAGCAGGCCGATGAGGATACGCTCGATCATCGACTCCTGGCCGACGATCACCTTGCGGACTTCATCGAGGATGGGGTCCACAAACGCGCTCTCGCGCTGGACCATGTCGTTGATCGCTCGCACGTCGTTGTACATCGAGGCTCCTGGCGACAAGCAGTAACGGAGTGCGCGCGCGGGCGCACGCGTGGGGCAAGGCGCGTTACACCCTGAACCGCCAGCTGGCAAACGGCCGAGGGCGCTGACTATTCCCCGCGCGGGGGCGGGTCAACGGCGACCCGCCGCGGCTTGCCTTGATCTCATGCAACAGTGCCCCCACGCTCCGCGTGATGAGTGACCCCGTTTCGCAGGAGCTGTTCGAAAAGGCCCGTCGGTTCATGCCTGGCGGCGTCAGCTCACCCGTGCGTGCGTTCAACGCGGTGGGCGGCAGCCCGGTCTTCGTGAAGCGCGCCGAGGGGGCCTACCTCTTCGGTGCCGACGATGCACGCTACGTCGACTACGTCGGCTCCTGGGGACCGATGATCCTCGGCCACGCGGACGCCGACGTGGTCAAGGCCGTCCAGGACGCTGCCGCGCGCGGCTCGAGCTTCGGTGCGCCCACCGCCCAGGAGACGGAGCTGGCCGAGCTGGTCCAGTCGTTCTTCCCCACCATCGACATGATCCGGTTCGTCTCGAGCGGGACCGAGGCCGTGATGGGCGCGCTCCGCGTGGCCCGTGGCTTCACCGGTCGCGACCTGGTCGTGAAGTTCGAGGGCAACTACCACGGCGGCGCGGACTACCTCCTCGTCAAGGCGGGCAGCGGCCTGGCGACCTTCGGGACCCCGACGAGCGCGGGCGTGCCGGAGGCCATCGCGGGCACCACCCGCGTTCTTCCGTTCAACGACCTCGATGCGGTTCGCGCGCTGTTCGAGAAGGAAGGCGAGCAGATCGCCGCGATCATCTGTGAACCGGTGGTCGGCAACATGGGCTGCGTGCCGCCCGACGCAGGCTTCCTCGAAGGTTTGCGTGAAATCACGCAGGACCACGGCGCGCTTCTGGTGTTCGACGAGGTGATGACCGGGTTCCGGGTCGCCGCCGGCGGCGCGCAGGGGCGCTTCGGGATTCAGCCCGACCTCACGTGCCTCGGCAAGATCATCGGCGGCGGGCTGCCGATGGGCGCCTACGGCGGACGCCGCGACATCATGGAGCGGGTCGCGCCCCTCGGCCCGGTCTACCAGGCCGGCACGCTGAGCGGGAACCCGCTCGCGGTCGCGGCCGGTCTGGCCACGCTGCGCAAGCTGAAGGCCCCTGAGGTCTACGCGCAGCTCGAGCAGGCGGGGGCCCGACTCGAGGAGAGCTTCACCGCATCGGCCAAGGCCACGGGCAAGGCCGTGACGGTCCAGCGTGTCGGCTCCATGCTCACGCCGTTCTTCCGGGAGGGCGCGGTTCGCCGGTGGGAAGACGCGGCGGCCGCCGACACCGAGGCGTTTGGCCGCTGGCATGCGGCCATGCTCGATCGCGGGGTCCACTGGCCCCCGGCCCAATACGAGGCTGGGTTCCTGTCGATCCGGCACGACGAAGAGGCTCTCGCGGCGACTGAGGCCGCGTTCCACGGTGCGCTCGCGGCTGTGTAAGCGCCTGTAATCAATAGATAAAATATGTCAGCTGAGCCTCGCTCAGCCACGCTTGACCCCCCTGAGGCCGCATGCTACATGCGCGCCGCGCTGGGCACCTACCCGCCCGGATGACCACCCCATGCCCCTCCTCGACCGAGAAAGCCGTCAGCAGCTGAAGACCGCCCACCGCGTGGGCGCCGTCGGCATCGAGCTCGTGCTCGCGACGCTCGTCGGTTGGTACGGCGGTCGCTATCTGGACGGGGTGCTGGAGACGACGCCTTACCTCGGCTACGTGGGGTTCGTGCTCGGGGTCGTCGCGGGCTTCCGCGGTCTGGCGTACCTCGTTCGACGGACCGATCTGGAGGCGATGTGAACATCGACGCCAGCACGCTCCGTCAGATGACCGGCTACATTGCCGCGGCGTCCGCCGTCTTGACCGTTCTCACGTTCGCGCTTGCGGACACCTGGATGGGCTTCGGCGCGCTGGTCGGCGGCCTCGTCGCGATCGGCAACTGGTACGGCATGCGCTGGCTCGGCGAGCGACTGCTGCGCGCCAACGACCGCGGAAAGATGGTCTGGGGCACGCTTCTGGCCATCAAGATGGGCGCCATTCTCGGCGTCGTCTGGATGATCCTCGCCACGGGCTGGGTCGACCCGATCGGCTTCTCGATCGGGATGAGCGGCTTCGTGCTCGGCATCCTCGGTGGGACCCTCCACCTCGCAGCATCCAGCCCCGAAGAGGGTTCGTCGGTATCGACGGCCGCCGGGGAGGAGAACTGACATGGGACACGGCTCCTGGTTCAGCCATTTCACGGGCAACTTCTACACGAACGTCGTGAGCCTGATGCACCTGATGGGGCAGCCCTTCAACGAGGACGGGCAGACCTGGACGGGTATGCTCGGCTCGCAGGCTGACATCGCAGCCAACGAGGGTCACGGTGCACAGGCGTTCCTGCACGTGATGCTGGCCATGGTCATCCTGGTGGTCGTGGCGCTGCTCGTCGGTGGCAAGCTCAAAGACAAGAAGGGCTCGCTCGTCCCAGAAGACAAGCTCACCCTCCGCACCTTCGTCGAGCTCTTCGTCGGCACGACCTTCGGGATGATGAAGGACGTGATGGGCGACAAGGCCGCGCGCTTCTTCCTGCCGCTCATCGGCACCTGCGCGTTCCTCATCCTCTGCTCCAACGCCATGGGCCTCGTCCCAGGCTTCCTGCCGCCGACCGGCTCGCTGAACCTCACGCTCGCGTGCGGCGTGATGATTTTCTTCGCGACCCACATCTTCGGCGTGAAGGAGCACGGGATCGCGTACTTCAAGCACTTCCTCGGGCCGATCATCGCCTGGTACGCGCTGCCCCTGATGATCCTCTTCGTCGTCGTCGAGACCATCAGCCACATTGTGCGTCCGCTGTCGCTCGGCATCCGGCTGATGGCGAACATGTTCGCCGACCACGCTGTGCTCAGCGTGTTCGTCGGCCTGGTGCCGTTCCTGGTGCCCGTGCCGATTCTGCTGCTCGGCTCCCTCGTGGTGGTCGTGCAGGTCCTCGTGTTCTGCCTGCTCAGCACGGTCTACATCGCGATGGCCATCGAGCATCACGAAGAAGAGCACTGATTCACCCCTGTCGTTCGAGTTCGCTCGTTCCGTTCCCCAAACCTGATGCCCAAACCCATGATTTTCCCCGGGAGTTCCCCGGGTCTTCTCCGAAGAAACGTTTCTGGAGGCTCCCCCATGAAGAAGAAGCTGCTGGTTCTGGCCTCGATGGCCACCACCCTGCTGGTTGGTTCCACCGCGTTCGCCCAGGACGCCGCGGCCAACGAGTTCGACGCCAAGATGATGTACGCGCTCGGCGCGGGCCTCGCGATCGGCATTGCCGCCTTCGGTGGCTCGCTCGGTCAGGGTCGTGCGGCGGCCGCTGCCCTCGAGGGCATCGCTCGCAACCCGAACGCCTCGGGCAAGATCTTCGTCCCGATGATCCTCGGGCTCGCGCTCATCGAGTCGCTCGTCATCTACGCGCTGCTCATCGCGTTCAACCTCACCGGCAACATCGGCGGCTGAGGCGCTTCGAGTCGCTCCCCGTGGGGCGACTCGAGCGGTTCGCGCGACGCCCCGTCATCTTCGGATGGTGGGGCGTTTCGCAATTGCGCGCCTTTCCATGAGAGCCCTCCAGCGCCATACTCCCGGCAGCATGGAAGACGACGATCTTGCGGAGGAGATTCGGCAGGGCGACGAGAGCACGTCCGCCGATGCATCGCCGGCAGTGAGCCCGGCGCGCTCCGTCCGGCGTGGCGAGCCAGAAGGCTGGCGCCTCGGTGGGATGGTCATCCCGCCCTGGCTCGGCATGAGCGGCGTGCTGTTGCTGCTCGGCGGCGGGGTTGCGTTCTTGCTGTGGGGAACGAGCGCCTCCGATGCGTTTGTGTACTCGAAGCTCGTCAATGAGGTGATGGAGAGCCCAGACGAGTTCCGCGATCGCGAACTCCGAGTCGAGGGGCAGCTGCAAGCGGGCTCGGTCGTCTTCGAGGACGAGCCGTGCGAGCACCGCTTCACGCTCGAGCGTGAGGGCTTCACGATGGACGTGCGCTTCCCGCGCTGCGTCGTGCCGGACACTTTCCGCGACGACATGCCGATGGACGTCGTCGTGCAGGGGCATCTTCAGGCCGACGACACCTTCCTGGCCAACGAGGTCATTCCGCGCTGCCCGTCCAAGTATGAGATGCAAGAGCGGCGGGAGAACGGCGAAGAGATGCCGCACGGAGACCCGGCCGCGTCCGCAGCCGCGGCGTCCACGGCGACGTAAAAGAGGGCCTGGCCAAGCCAGGCCTGACATATGGACATCCGCGTGTTCTCCACGTGCACGTCTTCATCGCGTCCACGTACTCGTCGCTCAGCTCTCGTTTGTGAGCCCCTCATGAGCCCGCAACGAACGAGGAGGTGCGGCGTGCGGCATGCCGACGTGAGCTCGGCCTCCGCTCGATGTCCTCGGCAGAACTGGCGCCGGCGGGAGCCCGTGAGGAGGTTTGGGCGAGTGCGTTGAGTACAGCTGACTAGCCGCCACTCACCGTGAGCGGGGTCGCGCCGTCGCCGAAGCTGTTGACGATCTGCACCGATCGGTCGGCACCGGGGACGACGACCGCACCCGTCCCGCTCGCGCCCGACACGTCGCAGTCCTCGATCCGGTTCGAGCTGTCGAAGTCCACGTTGACGCTGTTCCGTCCGGTGTACGCGAAAACGCGGAGCGGGCTGACGCTACCGGTGTAGGTGATGTCCACGTTTCGGAGGGTCAGGTCGCGGGGCTCGGCCCCCTGCGTATTGAACACTCCGCCGTAGAGCGTCAGCCCGCTCGTGGACGAGATGTCGCAGAACACCTGGTGATTCTCCAGCGTGAAGCGCTGGCTCTGCCCGCTGATGGAGCTGAGGCGGAGCGCGGCCCAGTAGACGTTGGGGTTGTCGCCGTCGAGCGTCAGGCGCTGGGTGTTGCCCGACACGACCGGTCCTCCGTCGATGGGATCGTAGACGGGGGCCAGCTGGAGGTACGCGTTGATGATCTCGTTGTTTTGGAAGCGGACCGTTGAGCTCAGATCCCCGGAGTAGAGCCCGCCCTGGGTCGAGGCGACGGCGAAGGTGATCGAGCTCTGCGCGACGATGCGGTTGTACTCGAAGACGTTGTTCTCGATGGCGCAGTCGTTGGCGTCGTTGATGGCAAAGAGGGTGTTGCGCGCCTCTCCCACGACCCGCACTTCGTTGCCCGTGATCACGACATCCTCGATCGGCTGCCCCCCGCGGATGCTGAAGACCTGCAGCATGGCCGCCTGCGCGCCGGTGAACTCCCAGTCGTTCATGGCGCTCTCGAACACGTTGTCGCGGACGGTCGTGTTGGACGCGTTGATCTTGAGCGCCCGGCGCTGGCAGGCCGTGAAGGTGGAGTCGGCGATGAGCACCGACAGCTCGCTGTCTTGGTAGTTGTAGGCGCTGCCGAACCCCGGGGAGTTGTAGAAGCCCTCGGCGTCATCGCCGTAGATGTCGTCCACGGTCACCCGCTCGATGGTGATGGTGCCCGCGCCGTTGTCCGCCACGCTGACCCAGATGGCCTTGGAGACCCCGAAGGGGGCGTCGTTGGCGACGCCGTTGCTCGCTGCGCCGACGTGCTCGATGCGGGTGTCCCGGATGACCCCCGAGGTGAATCCGTGCTCGGTCGGTGCGGGCTTCAGGAGGAACGCGATCCCGCGCACGTAGGCTCCCGGCGGCGCGAAGTAGTCGTGCACGTGGAGGTCCTCGAACACGAAGGACGGGCTGTCCCTGACGTAGAAGAGACGGCTGGCCTCGTCGCCCCCGTCGAACTCCCCGTTGCGGATGACGGGGCTCGGTCCATCGAACAAGAACAGGTAGCGGTTTTGGTTCTCGGGCTCGCTCCCGTGAGAGAGCGCCGCGTCGTCCGTGGTCACGACGACCGCGCCGCCCATGTCCCAGTCGAACACGCCTGACCGGGTGAAGCGGCTCTCGGCGTTCTTGACGTAGCGGGCACCTTCCCGGCCGATGGCCAGCGCGCTGTTGATCACGAGCGCGTCGATGGCCGCGTCGTCCGCGGCAACCCCGTCGCCCACGGCGCCGAAGAGCTCAGGGCTCAGCCGTGTGCGATCGTAGAGCGCTGCGAACCGGACTCCGCCGGAGAACAAGGGCTGGAAGGAGTCGACGATGCAGGCTCCGTTGAGGTCGATGTCGGCACCGCTAACGACCCCGCCGGCGGCCTCGACCGTCTGCCCCGCCGCCAGGACACAGCCCTCGCAGTCGAAGGAGGCTTCGATCACGGCGGTGCGGCCCGCGTTGGCCTCGTCGCTCAGTTCGGCGGCCGAGGTCGGGGAGTACCTGTCGCCCTCGGGGCACGTGGGGATGACGACGCGGGCGTCCGTGTCGCCTGCGTCGATCGGCCCGGCGTCCAGTGTGCCTGCGTCCTCTGAACGGCCGGCATCCGAGCCCGAGTCGAGGTCCTCAGAGGCGTCGAGCGCCGCATCCGAGCCGCCTGCGTCCATGCCGACCTCGTCGTCGCACGCCGTGAACAAGAGGGAACCGACCAGCAGAACGATGCATCCACGCATACGTCCGGTGTAGCCCAGCTCGCCGGTCGCCCGCACCCCGGAATCGGACGCTGTATGGGGCCGCGCTCCTCGCTGGTCTCAGACCTCGAGCAGCCGTCGCTCGCGCAACTCTGCCACCGAGCGCGCGCCAGCACAGAAGCACACGACCCGCAGCTCGTAGATGAGCGTCTCGAGCACCTGGAAGGCGGCCTCTTCGCTCTCGGTCGCGGCGTGAAGGAGCGGCTTGGCGAGCGCGGCGACATCCGCACCCAGCGCGAGCGCCACCGCCATGTCCATCCCTGTCCGCACCCCACCGGAGCCGACAACCACGCGGTCTACAGGGAGCGCGGCCCGGCAGTGGCGAATGCTGTCCGCGGTGGAGATGCCAAACCCGGCGAGCCGCTGGCCGACCACGGCCTGGGCGCTCTTGTCGGGAGCGCGGTAGCTCTCGACCGCAGCCCAGCTGGTGCCACCGGTCCCCGCGACCTCCACCCCGGCGATCGGCAGAGACGCGACCTTGTGGGCCGTGCGCTCGGAGATGCCCGCACCGACTTCCTTGAGCAGCACGGGGAAGGGCATCGCCTCGGCGAGCTGGCCGATCTGCGGCACGAGGCCCGAGAAGCACGTGTCGCCCTCCGGCTGAACCGCCTCTTGAAGGGGGTTGAGATGCAGGTTGATCGCGTCCGCGCCGACGTCCTCGACCGCCTTCTGGATCTGCGCGTGCGTCACGCCGTAGTTGAGCTGGACGGCGCCGACGTTCCCGATGAGCAGGGGCAGGTCGGGCGCCACGTCCCGCACGACGAAGGTCTCGGTGAGCTCCGGCTTCACGATCATGGCGCGCTGCGAACCCAACGCCATCGCGACCCCGGCCCGAGCGGCGGCGCGGGCGAGCCGTCGGTTCACCTCCCCCGCGCGGGAGGTGCCCCCGGTCATGGCACCGACCATGATGGGCGCGCGGAGAGTCTTGCCGAACACCGTGGTGGTCAGGTCGACCTCGTCGAGATCGATCTCCGGGAGGGCGTCGTATTCGACGGTGTAGCGCCCGAGCCCGATGGCGGGGCCGCGGGGCACCACGGCCTCGTTGAGCACGACGTCGAGGTGGGCGTCCTTGCGCCGTTCGAGAGTGGTGTCGGTCACGCGCCGGAGCATTGGGCGGCCGGCCTGTGAGGGCAAGCTGTGAGGGCAAGCTGTGGGCGCGAGCTACTCGGCCTGGGAAGCCGCAGGCTCGTCCGCCGTCGCGGCTGCGGTAGCGTCTCCGCTGGGATCCTCGGCGGAATCCTCCGCTTCGGGCTCCGCCGTGGGTTCGGGCGTTTCCGGCGCCTCGGCGGGCTCCGCCGGCTCGGCCGGCTCCGCGGCCCGAGGGTCGGGCGCCAGACGAATCCGGACGCGCGTCACCGAGCCCCACTCGACGTCCATCGTGACGTTCTGTCCGGGTTCCCGCCCGTACGGCAAGAGTCGCACCCGCTGCTCGCCGATGGGGAGCGTCGTCTGAAGTGGCGTCCGTCCGAGGCGCTGTCCATCGCGCATGACGTCCGCCCACCCGCCCTCGGCGACGACCTCGACCCGCCCCTGCTGAAGGTTGAGCGTGGTGCGCTGCAGTCCGCGTTCGTCTACGGGGCCCTCGTCGTCTTCCCCTGTGATCGGGTCCTCGCCTTCGGTCGGCGCGGGGTCAGTCGGCTCGGCGGGCCGCGATGCCGAGCTGCGCTCCCGTCGACGCCGAGGGGAGGCAGGGCGAGCGGCCTCAACGGCGTTGCTCTCTCCATCGCCCTCGGTTTCCGAGTCGGAGCCAGGTGCGGTCTCGGAATCAGGCTCCGTTTCGACGCTCACCTGCTCGACCTGAACCTCGAGCTCGGGCGGTTCACCGACCGACTCAGGCTCGACTGGGGCGGCCGCGGTTCTGGTCAGCCGGGCCCAACCGCGCGCAGGGTCGCCCTCACCGAGCCAGAACAGCGCGCCAGCCGCGCCTCCCACGAGCAGCAGGAGCAGAACGGCCAGCGCGATCCCGCGACCTCGCGTTGGGATCACGATGGGCTCGTCGTCCTCGAACGTTTCGGGGAGCCGGGGGCGCGCCTGGGACTCGACGGGCGCGATGCCCTCGCCAGACGCCTGCCGCTTCTGCGGCGGACGCAGCGTGGGACGGTCGCGGGAGGACACGGAGGCGACCCGTGTGTCGGCCTCTCCGATGCCCATCGAGTCGACCGGCTCGGTTGCGCTCGCGTCCCGCGCGCCGCTCTCGACCGCGAGGACCATCTGGCGGACCTCGTCCTGCCGTTCCGCAAACAGGTGGCCCATCCAGTCGGCCAGCTCGGCGGACTCGAAGCTCACCCCCGCGTGCGCGATGAACTGGCGAAGGTCGCGGCCCAGGTCCCTCGCGCTCTCGTAGCGTTCGTCGGGGTTTCGCTCGAGCGCGAGCGCGGCGATGTCGGCGAGCTGCTTGGGGACCCAGTCGGCGACCTCGTCCGCGCGCGGGATGTCCTCCTCCAAGACCGCCATCGCACTCTTGATCGCCGTGTCCCGCCGAAAGAGCTCGCGCAGCGTCAGCGTCTCCCAAAGACAGACGCCGAGCGCCCAGACGTCGACCCGTGAATCGAGGCGCTCGCCTCGCAGCTGCTCGGGCGCGGCGTAGGACACCTTGCCCTTCATGATCCCCGTGTCGGTCTGGGTGACCCGTTCGACCGCCTTGGCACAGCCGAAGTCCACCACCTTCACCGAGCCGTCGTAGCTCACGAAGAGGTTCTGCGGGGAGACGTCTCGATGCACGACGCCAAGCGGCTTCCCGTCTGCGCCGCGGGTCTCGTGCGCGGCGTGAATGCCCTTGCACGCGTCGGCGATGATGCGCGCTGCGAGGTACGGCAGCGTGCGGAGCAGGTCGTCGTCCCGCATCTTGACGACGCGGTTGATGAAGTCGTCGAGCGGCTCGCCCATCAAGTACTCGAGGGCGAGGTAGTAGGTGCCTCCGACGCTCCCGAAGTCGAACACGCTGCACACGTTCGGGTGCGAGATCTGCGAGGCGATGTGGGCCTCGTCGAGGAACATGTCGACGAACTGCTGGGCTTTGGCGAGGTGCCCGTGGATGGTCTTGACGGCGACCAGTCGCTCGAAGCCCTCGGCGAGTCGCATGCGGCCCAAGTAGACCGTCGCCATACCCCCGGCGCCGAGCTCGCGACACAACGTAAAGCGTCCGAGCTGGAACGGAAGCTGGACCATCAGGCCCTGCGACTCGTCCGCGCTCGGAAGATTGGAACTGGACGCCATGACTGCCTCGCGAGGATACCGCACCGGAATGCGATGCGCGTCTATGGGCACGCGATCGCGGCAAACCTCTCGTCGGAGCTCGGCGGTGTTGAATGCCGCCGGCGGGGGTTGACCGGGACTTCGGTCGAGGCGTACATCGCAGCCCGTGACGGACGCGTGGGCAGACGGGGAGACGATCCGGCGGATCGTGCAGCGAATGGCGGCCGCGGTCGTCGACGAGACGCTCGCGAGCGGCGCTGCGGGCGTCGAAGAGTTGGCCTTGGTGGGCATCCGGCGGGGCGGCGTGCCGTTGGCCGAGGCGCTCGCCAAGGCGATCGGCGAGATCGCGGAGCCCGTCCCGGTGGGCACGGTCGACATCTCGCTCTACCGCGACGATGCGGCGACCGCGCTTCCGGACCCCAAGATCGGGCCGAGCGTGATCCCGTTCCGCGTGGCGGGGCGCGACGTGGTCTTGGTGGACGACGTGCTGCAGACCGGCCGCACGATCCGCGCGGCCATCGATTGCCTGCTCGACTACGGCCGGCCTCGGCGGGTCTGGTTGGCGGTGTTGTTCGATCGCGGCGGCCGTGAGCTGCCCATCGCCCCCGACTTCGTCGGCCGGGTGGTCGAAGTTGCTCCGGGCGCCAGGCTGGAGGTCTTGCTCGACGCCGACGGCCAGCTGTCCGAAGCCCAGCTGTCGGACCCCGAGACGGGAGAGAGCGCGTGAGACCGTTTCGCCACCGCCACTTGCTCGGGATCGAGGGCCTCGATGCCTCCGACCTCGTGCAGCTCCTCGACACCGCAGAGGTGTTCCTCGGGGTCTCGCGCCGTCCGGTTCGCAAGGTCCCGACCCTGCGCGGCAAGACGGTGATCAACCTGTTCTACGAAGCGTCGACGCGGACCCGCACCAGCTTCGAGCTCGCGGGAAAGCGGCTCAGCGCGGACGTGGTCAACATCTCGACCGCAAGCTCGAGCGTCAAGAAGGGCGAGACGCTGCTGGACACGGTGCGCACCCTCTCGGCGATGCACCCGGACGTGGTGGTGCTGCGTCACGCGGCGAGCGGAGCCCCGCATTTCATCGCGCAACATCTCGGTTGCTCGGTGGTCAACGCGGGCGACGGTCAGCACGAACACCCCACGCAGGCGCTGCTCGACGCGTTCACGATCCGCCGTCGCCTGGGCACGCTCTCGGACCTCACGGTGACGATCTGCGGGGATGTCGCGCACTCCCGGGTGGCGCGCTCCAACGCGCTCTTGCTTCAGGCGTTCGGGAGTCGGGTCCGGTTCGCCGCGCCGCGGACCCTGCTGCCGCCGTACGCGGAGGCGCTCGGCGTGGAGGTGTTCGACGAGCTGGCGCCCGCGCTCGACGGGGCCGATGTGGTCATGGTGCTGCGCATCCAGCAGGAGCGGCTCGAGGGCGCGCTGTTGCCGAGCCTCCGGGAGTACGCGCGCACGTTCGGCATCGGGCCCGCGGCGGTTGAAGGGCTCGGCGAGCGCACGATCATCATGCACCCTGGCCCCATGAACCGAGGCGTGGAGATCGAACCGAGCGTGGCCGACGGCCCGCGGAGCGTGGTGCTCGACCAAGTGGAGGCGGGGCTGGCGGTGCGGATGGCGGTGCTGTACCAGCTCGCGGGCGAAGCGGGCGTGAGCCCGGCGGTGACGGCATGAACGTGCAGACGGGCATCGACCGGGTGGCCACGGGCGCGGTTTCGATCGAGGGACGCGTGGCGTTGTGCGCCCACCCCGCGAGCGTGGATCGCACGCTGCGTCACACCCGCTGGGTGCTCGCCGACCGAGACGTCCAGTTGGTCTCACTCTTCGGGCCGGAGCACGGCTACGGCGGCGAAGCTCAAGACATGATCGGGGTGGGTGACGCGCGGGATCCGGCGGGGCTGCCCATTCACTCGCTCTACGGCGCGACTGAAGAGACGCTTTCGCCGACCGACGCCCAGCTCGACGGGCTGGACGCGGTGGTCGTGGATCTCCAGGACGTGGGGTCGCGCTACTACACGTACGTCTGGACGGCGGCGCTCATCCTGAAGAAGGCGTCCCGGCTGGGGATCAAGACCATCGTGCTGGACCGGCCGAACCCGCTCGGCGGCGTCGTGGTCGAGTCGGCCCCGCAGCGCCCCGGGTTTCGCAGCTTCGTCGGGCTGTACGACGTGTCCGTGCGCCACGGCATGACGCTTGGCGAGATCGTAACGATGGTGCGCCGCCTCGAGGGGATCGACGAAGACGCGCTCGAGGTCGTTCGCATGGACGGCTGGGACCCGGCGATGCGGTTCGACCAGACCGGGCTGCCGTGGGTGCTCCCGAGCCCGAACATGCCCACGCTCGACACGGCGGTCGTCTATCCCGGCGGCTGTGCGATCGAGGGCACGGCGCTGAGCGAGGGGCGTGGACAGACGCGCCCGTTCGAGATCTGGGGCGCGCCCGGCCTCGATGGGCGCGCGCTCGCCGACTCGCTCTCCCTGGAAGGGGCAACCCTGCGCCCGATGACGTTCACGCCCACGTTCCAGAAGCATGCGGGCGTGCTGTGCGGCGGGGTGCAGGTGCACGTGACGGACCGGGACCGGTTCCGCTCGTACGAGGCCTACCTTCGGATGATTCACGCGGCGGCGGCGCAACTGGGGGAGCGGTTCGAGTGGCGTCCCGACCCATACGAGTTTGTCGGCGACATCCCGGCCATCGACCTCCTGACCGGCGACGCGGCGTTCCGGGCGGCGGTCGACGCTGGGGCTCCGCTCGACCACGTGCTGCAGGCGGAGCGCGCGGGGGCCGAGGCGTTCGACGCTGAGCGTCAGCCCTGGCTCCTCTACCCGCGCTGAGTCCTCGGCGTTTGCATGGCGAAACGCGCGCGCATCGAGGGGGTGGATGTGGCCCGCGGGCTCGCCTCGCTGATCATGATCCAGGGCCACGCGTACGACGGTTGGGTGAACGCGTCGGGCAAGGAAACGGCGGCCTACGCGTTCACGCGCGTGCTCGGAAGCCTGCCGCTCCCGGCGTTCCTGGTGCTCGCGGGGGCCGCGGTGGTGCTGCGCTCCGATGCGGCGGCGCCGCGGGGAGAATCCGCCCGTGACGTTCGCCGCGCGGTCGTTCGCCGTGGCCTGTGGGTGGTGCTCTACGGCTACCTCACCAACCTCGTGTACGCGCTGATGGATGGCTGGACCGGACCGGAGACGTTCCTGCGCGCCGACGTGCTGCATGTCATCGGGTTGTCGATCGTCGCGCTCTCGCTGCTGGGCATCCGTGGGGCCGACGCGCCGACCCGGCGGTCGATGTGGTGGGGTGCATCGCTGCTCACCGTTCTGCCCACCGCGCTGTCCGTCTGGCTGTCGCCGCTGGGGGCGCACCTGAGCGGGCCGGTGGGAGCCCTGGCGGCGCTGTTCGTGGATGTGCCGGGCGTGACGGTGATGCCGTTCGTCCCGCTCGCGAGCTGGGTCGGTCTCGGAGCGCTGGCGTGCCTCGCCGTGCTGACGTCTTCGGGGGCCGCCGAGAAGGTCCCACTCGCGGGCGCGTCGGACCGCTTCTTCCTCGGGTTGGCGCTGGTCTCGATCGTGCTCGTGGCCTTCGGCAACACGCTGATGACGACGTTGCTCGACTTGCTCGGGGGAAGCCTCTCGCGGGCGCACCCGGCGGTCATCGGGAACGTCATCGACCTTGGCGCGCGGGGGCTGCTCGTCTTGGCGGGCGGGGCGCTGCTGACCGCCCGGCTCCCGGTGCCGGCGCGCACTCTGCTGGTCCGGGTAGGGCGTGGCTCGCTCGTGGCCTACGTCTTCCATATTCCCTTCTGCTACGGCCGGCTCGGCGCGCCGCTCCGCGGGCAGCTGGACATGGCCACCGCGACCGTATTTGTGATCGCATTGATGGCGCTCAGCGTGGTGGCGGTTCTCTTTCGGCAGCGGGTTGCGCGTTGGCGCCGTCAACGAGGTTGACGGCTCTCGTGTTTGTTATCCTCGGCGAAGATGGCTGGGGAGACAACAGCGTTGGCAGGCGTAAAACTGGCAGGTCGATACGCCTACGTCGGTACGCTCGGCGAGGGCAGCAGCGGCCGGGTGGTGCGCGTGCGCGACGCGGTGGACGGGGCGCACTACGCCGTCAAGCTGGTCGGCCCGGCGCACGCCGATCGGTTGCGTTGGGAGCTGTCGGTCCTGTCGGGGGTGGCTCATCCGGGGCTGGCTCGAGTTCACGAACTGGTATCCGTCGAGTCGGCGCTGCCCGCTCCGTTCCTGCTCCCGAAGGGCACGCTGGCGCTGGTCGAGGAGTTCGCGGAGGGGCGCTCCGCCGGGGCTGCAGCCGTGGGCTTGCATCCGACGGCTCGCGCGCGCTTTGCCGTCGGCGTCGGCCTCGCCGTCTCGCGCGCGCTGTCAGCACTTCACGCGGCGGGCCTCGCGCACGGCGACGTCAAGCCAGCGAACATCGTCGTGCCGGAGGACCCGACCCGCGCCCGCCTCGTCGACCTCGGTTTGGCGCGCGCGTTCGGCGTCTCGGCACGCGTGTCGGGGACCCCGGCGTTCATCGCCCCGGAGGCCTGGTTGGGTGAGGTCGGTGTGGCGAGCGATCTCTACGCCTTGGGGGCGACGTTGCATGCGCTTGTCCTCGCGCGCACCGGGCGGGACACGGCCTCCACACCGGGGATTCGCCCCCCCGCCCCGAATGTGGCTGCGCTCCCGGAGTCCGTGCCGGTTACGCTCCGGCGCTTGCTCGGCGATCTGCTTGCCGAGCACCCCGCTGGGCGACCCTCCCACGCCCGTGCGGCCGCGCACCGGTTCGCCGCGCTCGCCGAAGGGGTGGGGCTCACGGTTCCGACGTTTGAGGTGGTCTCCGACGAGGCGAGTCCGTCGGAGCGCGCCGCCCGCATGGGGGTGCTGCCGCGTGTCGGAAACGCGACGGCGCTCGAAGGCCTCCGAGCGCGCCTCGTGGAGGGCGGCGTGGTGGTGGTGGCGGGCCCCCCGGGGTCCGGTCGAACCCGGCTGATTCGTGAAGCGGTGCGCGGGCTCCAGCGCGCCGGTGTGTCCGCGCCGACCTACCTCCAACACGACGGGCCGGCGCCGCCGCCGCTCGACTACCCCGCCGTCGTGCATCTCGAATCACCCCGTCCTGACCTGCACAGGTGCCGCGCCGCGGTCGATGCAGCCGCGATCGCGGGGCGGCGCCTCACCGTGGTGGTCGAATGCCGGTCTCATCCAGACGCGGCCGTGCAGCTCGGCCCCGTGAGCGACGAGGCGCTCGTGTCACTGCTCCGCGCGGCGCTGGAAATCGACCCGTCCGCGGCCTGGGTCGACGCGGCTCGGCGAGCCAGCGGCGGGCTTGCCGGGCGCCTGTGCCGCCTTCTGGCGGAGATGGCGCGGCAGCACACGGCGCCTCGGCCGGGCGCGCTCATCGAGGTGGCCGGGGCGCTCACGGGAGACGCGGGCGTCTCGACCCAGGCGCGCCCGGTGGCCGAACGCCTCACGCTCGCGGGGGGCGCGCTCCCCCGGCACGCCCTGGGTGAGTCCGAGGAGACGGCCGCGGCGGTCCGCGCGTTGATGACCGACGGACTGGCGAGAGAGGACGACCGTGGCTGGATCGCGCTCCGGCCCGATGTGGTGGGAGCGCTGGCCGAGACCTCCTTGAGTGCGCTCGGGTGGGCAACCGATGCGCTCGATGCGCTCCCGAACGGGCCGGCCGCGGCGCTGCTCGTCCACGCCGTTCATGGCGCGTCCGGGCCGTTGGCGGACGCGATCGAGAGCCTGTTCGCGGCCGGTGACCCCGAGCGCGCTGCTGCACTCGGCCGACAGGGGATCGCGCGCGGAGCATCGTCCAAACGGGTCCGCGGCGCGACCGCGAATGCGCTCCGTGCGCTCGCTCGGGAGACGGAGGGGCTGAAGCTGCTCGACGGGACCGCACCCGACGCGCTCCGGGCGGAGTTGCTTCGCCTTACAGGAGACGGAGCCGGCGCCACGCGCGCTGCGTCCGCGGAAACGGACATGGGACGCGCCATCCTCGCGCGCGTGGCCTTGGGGGAGGGGCGTCTGGAGGACGCCGCCGGCTGGTGCGAGGGCGACGTCGAGGATGCCGAGGCGTCGGTGCGGCTCGACGAAGTACGCGCGTTCGTGGCGCTCGCGCGCGGGGATCTCGAAGACGCGCAGCGGGCGGCGATGCGGGCCGTGTCCGTGCCGGCCCCCGCCGGGGCAGCGGCGCGCGCGCGGGCGACGCGGGCGGCGGTGTTGCACGCCGAGGGGCGGGTCGAGGAGGCGGCGGAGGAAAGCCGGCATGCGTTTGACCTCGCGCACCGAGCGGGCGAGCGCCTCGCGGCGGCGACCTACCGGGTGAACGTGGGGGTCAGCCACCTGGAGCTCGGGCGTCCGGGGCCGGCCATCGAGGCCCTGCGCGATGGAGCCAGTCAGCTCGTCCGGCTCGCGCGAACGCGCCCCGCGGCCCGCGCGCTCTACAACCTGGCCAACGCGGCGTGCTTGGTCGGCGACGACGACCTCGCCGCCGAGGCTGCGCGTCGAACGCGGCAGAGCGCCAGCGAGGATCCTGAGGCGGCGGCGCTCGCCGAGCTGGTGCAGGCCGAACTCACGCTGCGCGCCGGCAAGGTGGACGCGGCCGGCGCGACGCTGCGCGAGGCGCTGAGTCGCACGCTTCCCGCTCCGATCCGCGCCACCCTCGTCTCCCGGCTGGCCATCGTCTTCGCGATTCAAGGGCAGCCGGACGAGGCCCGCGCCGTGCTGCGCGAGATCGAGGAGCTGACCTTGCCGGGCCCGGCGGACGTGGAGCGCCGTGTGGCCCATGCGCGCCTCGCGCTCGAAGACGAGGACCTCGACCGCGCGGAGCGGGAAGCCGGTCTGGCCCGCGAGCGGGCGCGCGACGCGGGGTTCGAGAGCCGGCTGCGCGCCGCGCTGGTGGCGGCGGACGTGGCCGAGCGCCGCGGGGATCCGGACCGCAGCGCGCTCGCCACTGCGCGCGCGCTGCTGGATACGGCGGCGGCCACGATGCCCCCGAGCGCGCGCATCAAGCTGCGGGCCGTGCCGGCCTACGCCCGCGCGCTGGCGACCACGCCGAGGGCAGTCGACCCGGTGCCGGGGCGATCGATGGCGCGCGCGCTGGCCCGGTACGCCAAGCAGCTCGTGCGTGAGTCGCGTTTGGATCGTCTCGAGGCCGCCATCGTGGACGCGGGGGTCGACCTGGCGGACGCGGAGCGCGGTTTCCTCGTCGTGCGTGACCCCGAGTCCGGGCTTCGGGTGAAGTCTGCGCGTGCCTTTGGCGTGGCGCTGACCGACGCGGAGCGCCCGTCGATGTCGGTCGTGGAGAGGGTGCTGCACGGGGGCGCGCCCGTGGTCAGCGTGGACGCGCTGCAGGACGAACGCCTCGGCGCTGCGGAGAGCATTCACGCGCTCGCGCTGCGCTCGATTCTGGCCGTCCCGCTCCCGACCCGGCCGCCGATGGCGTTGGTGCTCGACGATCGGCTGCGCCCCGCGGCCTTCGACGACACCATCGTCCAGACGGTGCGCGACCTCGCAGAAATCGCGGCGGGCGCGATGGAGCGGGCAGAGGCCCTGAGTCGGGAGCGTCGCGAACGGAAGCGTCTGGCGCAGGCGGAGGAGCGTCTGGCGGCACGCTTCGAAGCCGCTGAGCGCGCGCTCGCCAACCGCCCCGGTACCTCGCCGTTCGACCGCATCGTGGGGGACTCGAACGCGCTCCGGCGGACGCTGGACCGCGTCTCCCGGGTCGCTGTGTCCGACGTTCCTGTCCTCGTGCGCGGGGAGAGCGGCGCCGGCAAGGAGCTCATCGCGCGGGCGGTGCACGACGCCAGTCCGCGCCGGGACGGTCCCTTCATTGGGGAGAACGTCAGCGCGATCCCGGCGACGCTGCTGGAGAGCGCACTCTTCGGCCACGTCAGGGGCGCCTTCACGGGCGCGGACCGGGACCGCCGAGGCCTCTTCGAGCTGGCGGAAGGCGGAACGCTCTTCCTCGACGAGATCGGGGAGATGCCGGCCGCGATGCAGGCGAAGCTTCTCCGCGTCCTGCAAGACGGGGAGCTGCGCGCGGTGGGGGGCGAAGACGTGCGCCGGGTCGACGTTCGTCTCGTGACGGCCACGCACCGGGACCTCGAGCAGATGATCGCTTCGGGGGCGTTTCGGCAAGATCTCTACTACCGGATCGCGGTGGTGACGGTGCCTGTTCCGCCGCTCCGCGAGAGGCGGGATGACGTCCCCCTGCTGCTCGCCGCCATGGTGGAGCGTCATGCGACACGGTCGGTGCGTTTCACGCCGCGCGCGTTGGAGATGCTGCGCGACTACGACTGGCCCGGGAACGTGCGGGAGCTCGAGAACGAGGTCCGCCGCGCGCTCTTGCTCACCGACGGTGAGATCGATGTGGCTCATCTCTCGGTCGCGCCCACCGAAGAGGGCGCGCCCGGGCTCGACCCGCTCGACCTCAAAGGGCAGGTGGCGGCGCTCGAGCGTCGATTGATCCGTCGCGCGCTCACCGAGACCGACGGCAACCAGACGCAGGCGGCCAAGCGTCTCGGGGTCTCTCGCTACGGTCTGTCGAAGATGCTCAAGCGCCTGGGGCTCACGGGCTGACGCTCAGGTGCCGGTGTCCTTCCGGAACGGAGCGCGTCTCGCCATCGGGACCGAGGACGACCACCGGTGGGTTACCCGGGACCACGCGGCCGACTTGGTGCCCCCTCTTCGCGGGCTCGCTGTCCAGCGGTGCCGTGAACGCGAGCTCGTAGTCTTCGCCGCCGCCGAGCGCGAGCGTCACCGGGTCGTGTCCACGCGCGCTGGCCGCTTCTCGGAAGCCGTCGAGAAGGGGCAGCCGCGCGGTCTCGATCTGCACCGTGACCCCGCTGGCGCGCGCGATGTGCGCGAGGTCGGCGGCGAGTCCATCGGAGATGTCGATGGCCGCGGTGGCGCCGAGGCTCAGGCGCTCGACCCAGTCGAACCGCGGCTGCGGGTGCCGCCAGCGTTCGACCGCCTGCTCCTCGCCGGAAGTCCTCGCGCCGCCCTCGGCGAGCACACGCCAGCCGAGCGCGGCGGCACCAACCGGACCCGTCACGAACACGCCGTCCCCCGGCTCTGCCCCGTCGCGACGAACCGCGGCACCCGCGAGCTGGCCCACGACGGTGAAGCTCCACGCGTTCAACGGCCCGTTCGAGAAGTTCCCCCCGAGGATGGGTGCCCCGTGTTGTTCCGCGGCCTCGGCGACGCCGTCGATGGCGCCCCGCAGCCAGGCCGGGTTTCCGTCCGCCGGCGCGATGACCGAGAAGAAACCTGCGACGGGCCGGGCCCCCATCGCAGCCAGGTCGCTCAGCGAGGCGACGTACGCGCGATGGCCAAGCGTCTGTGCGGAGGCCCAGTCTCGTCGGAAGTGCACGCCCTCGACGGCCGCATCGACGGACACCACGCGGCCGTCGGATCCCAGCGCCAGCACAGCGGCGTCGTCTCCGATGCCGACCTCGGCCGCCGCGTGGTTGGCACCGAACCGCCGCCGGACATGCGCCACCCAGTCGTGCTCGTTCATGACCCGCTCACTGCCGCATGATTCGCCTTGCTCTGCTGGTCGAGCGAGGAGCGATCAGTCTGGGGACTCGGGGATCGTGAACAAGAAGCGCGCGCCCTCGCCAACGGAACTCTCGACCCACACGGTGCCGCCGTGCGCCTCGACGAGCCGCTTCACGATGGAGAGGCCGAGGCCGGTGCCGCCGTGCTCGCGGGTCGAGCTGCCATCCACCTGGTAGAAGGCGTCGAAGACCTTGTCTGCCTCCGCTCGCGGGATGCCCGGGCCTTGGTCACGTACGGTGAACTCGAGCGCCGCCTGCGTCATGCCGAACAGAACCGCGCCCATCCCATCGCCGATGTCAGGCTCGATCTCGGTGGCGCGAGCGGAGAGCGTGACCGTGTCTCCCTCATCGGAGAACTTGACGGCATTTTCGGTCAAATTGAACAGCACCTGCTTGATGCGAACGGGGTCGGCCTGGATCGGGCTGGCGCCCTCCTCGACCTCGACCGCGATGTGCACTTTCCGCTTCTGCGCCTGCGGGGCGAAGGTCTTCGCTACCTCGTCGAGCAGCGCCTTCGGCTCGACCGTCTCGCGATGCAGCGGCAGATTTCCCTGCTCGAGCTTGCCGAGATCGAGCAGGCTCGAGATGAGCGCGAGCAGGTGGTCGCCCTTGTCGCGGATCGTGTCCACGAACTCGGCCTGCTCCTCGTTGAGGTCGCCGGCGATGCCCGTCGCGAGCATGTCGCTGTAGCCGATGATGGATGTCAGAGGCGTGCGCAACTCGTGGCTCACGGTCGCGAGGAAATTGGATTTGAGCCGGTCGAGCTCCTTGAGCTTGTCGTACGCCTCCTGCAGCGCCGCGTTCTTCTCCTCGAGGCTGCGGAAGTTCTCGCGCACGCTCGCCAGGTGCATCTGCGTGGTGAGGAACGACTTGTGTCCGCTGAAGATGATCAGGTCGAGGGTGCGCCCGAGGTGCTCGGCCAGGCGTTCGGCGGTCTCCTTGCGAACGCGCGGCATGTCCCCGAGCGTCTCGCGGGCCTTCTCCTGATCGATCTTCGGATCGAGGACCAGGAGCGCCTTCGGGACTTCGCGGGTCTCCGCTGGCAGATACGGGCCGATCACAAAGCGGCCGAGGCGCCGTCCCTGATAGTCGATTGGCACGACGCGATAGACGGCGCCGGTGAAGCACCGATGCTCCACCGCGGTCTTCTCGGGGTCGATGCCCTTGACCTCGGCGACGAGCGCCGAGCACGCGGGCTTGCCTTCCTCGAGCGTGTTGACGTAGCGGCAGATCGAACGGATCTCATGCACGTCTGCCAGCAGCGTCCCGTCCTGAGAGAACACGCGGAGCGGCAGCGAGAAGAGGTCGAAGAACGAGCGGCAGACCTCCGCCAGGGCGGCCTTGTCGACGATGTCCTGAAGCCGCGCGACGTCCGCCAGCACGAGATCGGAAGCGGGCTCACTCATGACGCGCCTCCGCCGTCCACGCGGCCGTCCTGCACGCCGAGATGCTCCGCGAGGTTGGCCAGCAGCGGCCCCGACGTCACGCCGAACTTCTCGGCCAGCTGATGCTCCGCTTCGAGGTGGTTCCAGGTGCTCTCGAGCAGGCCCAGCAGCGTCTCGATGACCCCCGTGCCCCGGAGCGCAACCGCCTTGAACACGGGCTCCTTGCCGCGCTCCGCCAGCCCGTCGATCTCCTCGTCTGTGCGGATGTCCGGCAGGTCGCGTTTGTTGAACTGGATGACGAGCGGGATGCTGGCCGGGTCGAGGCCGTTCTCGCTGAGGTTCTGCCGGAGGTTCACGAACGCGGCTGCGTTGGCCTTCGTCTCGCTCCTTTGGCTGTCGGCGATGAACGCGACACCATCGGCGCCTTGCAGTACAAGCCGCCGGGTCGCGTTGTGGATGACCTGCCCGGGCACGGTGAACAGCTTGATCCGCACCGACAGCCCCTTGCCGGCGTCCAGGGTGAGCGGCAGCAGGTCGAAGAACAGGGTGCGGTCGTCCTTGGTCTCCAAGGTCATCAGCCGTCCGGCGACATCGCCTTGAACGAGCTGGTGGATCGCTTGGAGGTTCGTCGTTTTTCCGCTCAGGGCTGGCCCGTAGTAGACCAGCTTGATCGTCAGCTCCCGAGCCTTGAAATCCAGCTGCAAGCGGTGCCTCCTCGCGGCGAGGGTACCTCAGCTCATGCGCGAAAGCAGCATGAGCGCGGTCGCGATCATCGAGCCGCTCACGCCGACCGCGAGGAGGAGGAGCACCATCTTGCCGCTGCGCCGTTTCGGCTCGGTCTTCAGGACCTGGAGCTGCTGCATCGCCAGCCCCAGGAGGCGGTCGATCTGCGCCTCCGCGACCTCGCGGCGCTCGGGGTCCGCGTCTTTGACCGCACGGTAGCGGGTGCCCGCTTCGCTGAGCCGGTCGAGCCCCTGGCAGAGCATCAGGAAGCGCTTGTGCGCGCCTTCGTCGGTCCAGTTCGCCTCGACCTCGATCCAGGCGGTGTCGATCGGGTCGTCGTCCATGGGTCAGAACAGGCAGCTCGGCGCGGTCGCCTCGGCCTCGTCGTTCGAGTCATCGCACTGTACGAACGTCGGCGGGTCGTTGTCGATCACCGCGCGGAGGGGCTCTTCACCAGGCTCGGCGCCCGTGTCCAGCGAGAGCTCGGTGCCCTGCCCCGGGAACAGGGGCGCCTCGGTGACGCCGGAGGCGACCTCGGTCGTGTCGTCGAACAGTCGGACCGTGACGCCAGCGGGAAGGATGGCCTGGCCGAGGTTGCGCACAGTCACGACCCACGCCTCGCGCAGGCAGTCGTAGCGCAACGAGAGGGTGGCGTCGGGGGCGTCGAAGAGTCCCTCGGCCTGCACGTTCTGGCGGAAATTGTTCAGCCACGGGACCTCCCAGTTGGGACGGCGCTCCGTCGGGATCTCCCCGTGCGATCCGTCCGGCAGGCAGGCGTCGTCGGCCGTCGAACAGACGTTCGTCACCGAGTAGCTGTGCTGGTTCCAGAGCGGACGCGTTCCCACCCAGCGGCCGGCGATGTCCTCGAAGGCGAACACGCCGCTCCAGGTGCCGTCGAGGCCGCCCTCGGAGTCGTACCAAAGGGGGGTGCCGGCGGGCGGCGGCGGGTCCTCGGTTTCCCACGCTGTGCAGCGCGAGCTGACGACACCGTTGCCCACCATGAGCATCTCGGCGCGGCCGTCCCCGTCGATGTCTGCGACGAGCGACGCTTCGGTGGCCGTGAACGAGGCGGTGGGGTGGGCGTAGCGCACGGCCCCGGTGGCGCCGTCGTAGACCCAAAGGAAACACTCGTCGTTGTAGACGACCTCCGCCTGCCCGTCGCCTTCGAAGTCGAAGACCGTCGAGCCCGTGACCGACGAGCTGCGGTCGTGGTTCGGGGTCTGCCAAAGCTCGGTGACCGTCGCGACGCCCCCCTCGATCGACACCGACAGAACGGTGTACGCCGAGCGCATTGCAACCCCGACCTCGAGCCCAGGTTCACCGTCGAAGTCGGCTACCGTCGGAGGGCCGCCGGTGCCGTCACTCGGGAGGTCGTAGGGCGCGGCAAGCAAGTCAGCTCCGGTGGCCGCGTCTCGGATGCGCAGCGTGCCTGCGCTGACCACGGCGAGCTCCGGGCCCGTGTCCCCGGATGCCCCTCGGTCGAAGTTCGCGATGGCGGTGTACGCATTGCGTGCCCCCCCCACGTCCCAAAGCGGCGTGCCGTCGGCCAGATAGGCGACCGAGCCGGTGACCAGTTCGAGGGTGCCGTTGCCGTCGACGTCCGCGAAGTAGGTGAGTGGGCGGGTCGGCGCGCCGCCGCGGTCTGTGGAGACATCAAACCGCATGGAGATCGACAGATCATCGCGGTCGATCTCCATGACCGAGCCGCCGAAGGCCACGTCGACGGAACCGTTGCGGTCCATGTCGCCGAGCGCGAGCCCGCCGCCCCAGCCCTGCGTTCGCTGGATACAGCGGCCGGCGGTGCAGCGCCGCGAGGCGGATCGGGTGCCGCTGCCGTCGGGGCATCGGCCGGAGGCGTTCGCCGGATCCGTGCAGTTCGAGTCGCACCAGAGGGTGCTGTCCCCGGTGCACGTGGGGAAATCTGCGTAGGGGTAGACGACGTCGGAGCTGATCGAGACCACTGTGCCGTCGCCCTCGAGCACCACGATCTTCCCCTCGCCCGTCAGCGCGACGATCTCCGCCGTGCCGTCGTGGTCGACGTCGCCGAGCGCCACTGAGCTTCCGCTGAAGCCGATCGATCCCGGTTCGGCCCGCTCGAGGGACAGCAGCTCGGTACCGGACGCGCCGTCCAGAACGCGAAGGATTCCGTCCACGCATCCGTTCTCCGAGCCCTGGCAGGCGCCGTTTCCGGCCTCGCCGCTCACGAAGATGACGTTCGGCGGGTCCAGGATGTCGACGG
>JBGCFC010000228.1:0-22278 GCA_045106715.1 Sandaracinaceae bacterium | reverse complement strand
CTCGAACTCAGGCGACGAGCTGCCGAACGCTTGCGCGCCCACCTGGTTGTTGAAGAAGCGCAGGCCATCCAACCGCGTCGGCGTCGACTCGGAGAACAAGCCCACCTGCGCCTCCCGCACGTCGAGGCCCTGGAGGTCCGCTGACGCGCCGGACAGCTGGCGAATGCCGACCCATTGGTTCCGTGAGCCTCCCGTGGACTCGATGACCACAGGTTCGGCCGCCGTGCCCTCGACCACGAGGCTGCCTCCGCTTGCGACGATCAGCTCGCACCGGCTCGTGTTGATCCCCGAACCCGTCGCGTCCGCCGTCGCGAAGCGCACTTCGACGCCCGCCTGAATCGTCAGCGTGGCGCCGCTCTGCACCGTGATGTCGCCCTGCACAGTGTAGGGACTGCCGGCCGCCGTCCACGTTGCGTTGCCGGTGTTGCCTCCCGGGATCGTGGTCTGGGCGGCGGTCGGTGCGGCGAACAGGGTGGCGAGCGCCACGAAGCAAAAGACGGAAGAAAAGCGCATGCCTCCGTGTACGAGGACATCCGGAATTTCTCCCGTGCGATCGACCACGCGAAGCGAGCGGCTCGATCAGGCGGTGGCGATGTCGCGCAGCTTCGCCAGGATGAGATCCAGCGCGACCTTGTTTCGCCCGCCCTCGGGGATGATCAGGTCGGCGTACGTCTTGGATGGCTCGACGAACTGCAGGTGCATCGGCCGAACGGTCGCGTAGTACTGCTCTCGGATCGACGCGAACGTGCGACCGCGCTGCTCGAGGTCCCGCCGGATGCGCCGGAAGACGCGGATGTCGGCGGGCGTGTCGACGAAGAGCTTGAGGTCGAGCAGGTCGCGCAGCACCGGGTCGGTGAAGGTGAGGATCCCCTCGACGATGATGACTTTGGTCGGCTCGGTCCGGCGCGTCTCGTCGCCCCGACGGTGCGTCTTGAAGTCGTAGATGGGCGTCTCGACGACGTGCCCGGCCTTGAGCTGCTTGACGTGCTCGATGAGCAGGCTCGTCTCGAGCGAATCGGGGTGGTCGAAGTTGAGCTGGCAGCGCTCCTCGTAGCTGAGATCCTGCCGGTCTCGGTAGTAGTTGTCGTGCTGGATCGCGCAGACCCACGCTGGGTCCAGCGACTCCGCGATGCGGGCGCTGACGGTGGTTTTCCCCGAGCCCGTGCCTCCTGCGACCCCGACCACGTACGACATTGGGAGCGGTGATAGCACGTTCGCGGGGAGACGGGGTCCGAGCCCACCAGCGACGCCGACAGCCCCGCCGACAGCCCGGCCGAACGATGGCGAAGAGGGTGTTCGTGGAGGGAGCGCGTGAGCGGATCGCCGCCGTGCGAAGAACGCGTGCGCTCATCGCAGTGAACTCGTTGAGGGCATGCATCCGCGGGCGCAGCGTGCGCACGTCGCGGGCGAACCGGCCGGGGGTAGGCGCGCAGGACGGCGGGCGCGTCGACCGGGGTTTGGCATACTCCGGGCGTCGTGAAGGTCGCGTGCCAGAACTGTGGAGCGCCGCTCGAGGTCGAGCGGGGGAGCGCGTTCGCCCAGTGCGGGTACTGCGGGCACGCCAACAAGGTGAAATCGGCGCAGACGCTCATGGCCGAGCAGCCCCGCGTGATGACGCCGCCGCCCGTGATGACGCCGCCTCCGGCCCCGGTTCGTGCGCCCGTCGTGAGAACGCCCGCGCCGCGCAGCTTCAACGTGGCGGGGTGCCTGCCCGTGCTCTTCGCGGTCGCCGGCATTTCCATCGCGCTCTTCAACGCCTTCGACGCCACCGGCATCGTGGACCGGATCACCGCGCTGGTGTCGCCCGGCTCGGACGCTCCAACGCTCGGCACCCTCGACCTCGGGCAGCCGCTCGGCCCGCCGCTCCAGGGCATCACGACGGGCGAGCGCAGCGCGACGGGCTACGGCGGTGCGTGCCGCGGCTACCTGCCCTCCACCCCACACGTGGTCCTGCGGAACACCGTCGACGGGATCATCAGCCTCGACGTGGCCGACTCGAACGAGGACCTCGTGATGGCGGTGCAGCGCGCCGACGGCAGCTGGCACTGCGACGACGACAGCGGCGAGGGCACCTTGCCCCGACTTCAGATCCAGCTCGGCGCGGGCGAGCACCGCGTGTACGTGGGCACCTTCAGCCAAGGCAACACCTCGAGTTTCAGCCTGCTTACGGCCTGGCAAGCGGTGGACGCCCCGGCGGGGCCGGACGGCATCGCCCCCGACGCGACACCCGGCCTGGCGGACGTGAATCTCACGGCGACGCTCGGACGCCCTCAGAGCTGGCTCGGCACCACCATGGGCGGAGTGTCCGCACGCGACCTGAGCCGGGCGTGCCGAGGCGGGATCCAGATCGTTCCCCATCTCCGCATCAACGCCACGGGCGGGGAGTTCGTGCGCATCTCGACGCTCGATGCGTCGACCGACCTCACGCTCGTCGTGCGCACCCCGACGGGGGAGTATCTCTGCGACGACGACTCGGGTGACGGACTGAACCCGAGGGTCGAGACCGAGCTCGAAGCCGGGGCAACCACCGTCTGGGTCGGCGTGTTCCGGGAGGGCGAGATCGCGGAGTTCGAGCTCGATCTGCACTCGGAGATGGGCGACGGCTTCTCCCCAGGGGCGGTCGCGACCTTCGGGGAAGTGAACCTCGACCTGACCCCCACGCCCCACCCGACAACCGGCGAATTGCGCCCCGACGTGGATGCCCGCACCGTCAGCTCCGGCTGCCGGGGCTGGGTGGGCGGCGCGCCGGACCTCAACCTCGTCACGACGATCCCGCGCCCGATCGCCATCACCGCCGAAGGCTCCGCCGATCTGACTCTCGTGGTGCGCGGCCCAGACGGCCAGCTGCGGTGTGACGACGACTCCGGCGGAGGACAGAACCCGCGCGTCACCGAGACCCTCCCACCCGGGATCACCGAGGTCTGGGTAGGACGCATCCACCGCCGCGGCCCCGCGCCGTTCACGCTGTCCGTCACGCCAACGCCCTGATCTGGGAACCGTTCTCGACTTCGCCGGGAATTTGACCCCCCAGATCCAGCAGGCTACCGGAAGAGGCTGTACCGGCCCGGACGTTCAGGGTCCGGGTGTACAGGATCCGAGGAACGCATGAGCCACTCCGACGAAGAATCCGCCGAGACGGCCGAGAACGACGCCACGCTCCAGGACTACGGTCCCCCCGCCGCGATGGTGGAGGACATGGCCCAGGAGGCCGCCGCGTCGCTGCGCGAGGCGGACGCGGAGGAGCCGGCCGAGGCCCCGAAGAAGCCTGAGAAGAGCCCGCTGCGAAAGGCGCTGAGCTGGGCGCTCAAGATCGGCGTGTCGCTCGGTGGCCTGTACCTGGTGTACGGCAAAGCGCTCGGCCGGGACGGGATGGAGGAGCTCTCCAGCCACATCGACCAGATTCAGTGGGGTTGGTTCGGTGCGGCGGCGGCGATGCAGATGACGGCCATCGGGTTCGCCGTGGTGCGCTGGCGCATGCTGCTTGGGGGGCAGGGCATCCGCGCGAAGTGGAGCTTCCTCGTGCCGAGCTTCATGATCGGCCGGTTCTGGGGTGCGTTCACACCGGGTGGGCTTGGGCTCGACGGCTGGCGACTCTACGACGTTGCGACCCACAGCAAGAAGCCCGCCCGCGCGGTCGCCGTAACTGCGGTGGAGAAGATCCTCGGCCAACTCGCGTTTGGGCTCGTCGTCGTAGGAGCCAGCCTGTGGGGTCTCGAGCTGATGGGCGTCGAGGGCGTGTTGATGATCAACGCGTTCTTCGTCGTGTTGGTGAGCACCGGGCTGACGTTCATCGCCAAGCCCGCCTTGTTCCAGCCGCTGTTCAAGCTCCTGCCCGCGCAGGTGCAGCCCAAGATCAAGACGCTCGTGGACGCCGTCAGCGCGTACCACGGCAAGTTCCGCCTGCTCGCGACCGCGGTGCTGTGCGGTGCGGGCGTGCACGCCTTCAACAACATGATCTACGTGTGCGCGGCGCAAGCGATGCAGCTGCCGGTCACCCCGACGGTCGTCTTCTTCGCCTCGTCCATCGTCATCATGAGCACGATGGTGCCGCTGTCGTTGAACGGCGTGGGCTTGCGTGAGGCGACCGCGGCCGGCGTGCTCGGCGCCTTCGGGGGCGTCTCGGCGCCGATCGCGGCGGCGACCTACACGCTCGGTTGGATCGCCGAGATGTGCGTCTCCTCGCTCGGCGTTCCGATCTACCTCGCGCGCAAGGCGAGCTTCGACGCGCAGCTCGTGGTGGAAGACCACGACCGCGAGGAGCGCATCCACGAAGAGATGGCCGCGATCCCGGAGTCCGCTTGGCCGAAGAAGGCGCGCGGCGCCGTGATCGGCGCCGGCGCCGGGCTGCTCGCGGGCATGCTCATCGGCTTCGCCGAGGGCGGCGTCATCGTTCAGGGCGGCGCGGGCACGATCTCGTGGTCCGTCATGGCCTACGGCGCGGTTGTGTACGCCGTCTTCTGCGCGCTCGGGGGCGGCGCCGCCGGCCTCGTGTTCGCCCAAGCGGGTCGCTGGATGAAGCGGGAAGCGGTTCCCGAAGCGGACGCGTTTGCACGCATGACGGGCTTGATCATCGCCGCGTTCACCTTCGCGCTCGCGGTTTTCCGCATCCGCCGGGACGTCTTCCACGAGGAGCTCGCGCTCAAGAGCAAAGAGGGCCTCATGGTGCTCGGCGGCTGCGCGCTCGCGGCGGCCGCCCTCTACTTCGTCTTCTCGTTCCTCCTCCGCCAGTGGACGAGCCGCAAAGCCGGCAGCTGGATGCTGCGCGCGTGGGGCACGCCGGCGCTCGTCGGTCTGCTCATCGCGGGCATGGCGGGCGCCGCCCAGACGATCGGCCAACCCACCGTGGCAACCGCACCCGTGGCCCGCGCCGACGCGCCGAGCGACGCGCCCAACATCCTGTTCATCGTGGTCGACACCCTGCGCGCCGATCACCTGCCCACCTACGGCTACGACGAGGGCTCGACCCCGAACGTCGACCGCTTCATGGAAGACGCCGTCCGCTACAACCAGGCGTTCGCCAACGCGTCGTGGACCCGCCCGAGCTTCGCGTCGATCATGACCGGCCGCTACCCCTCGAGCCACGGCGTGATGGCGAAGTCCGACGCGCTCCCGGACGAGGTGGTCACGATGGCCGAGGCGCTCCAAGAGGGCGGCTACGAGACCGGCGGCATCGTGACGAACTTCAACGTTGAGCCCCGCTACAACTTCCACCAGGGCTTTGACGACTACCGGTTCCTCGAGACTGAGAACGTGCTCTGGGCGGACGCGGCGGGGGCCCAGCTGCTCTTCATTCAGCTGGCGCGCCGGGTCGTCGAGAAGGGGCGTGCGGCCTTCGGAGGGGTTCAAGTCGAGTCGTTCTACCAGGACGCCCCGACGGTGAACCGTGAGCTGCTCACCTCCATCGACGCCGCGCCCGAAGGCCAGCCCTGGTTCCGGTTCGTCGGCTACATGGACCCGCACGACCCCTACTTCGAGCACCCGTACAACGGCGTCGGCTACTCGCGCGCCGCGCACCAGGAGCCCGACCCGGAAGACGCCGAGCGCCTCCGGGGCCTCTACGACGGCGAGATCACCTACTGGGACGAGCACTTCGGTCAGCTGATGGACGATCTCCGCGAGCGCGGGCTCTACGACGACACGCTGATCGTCATCCCCGCCGACCACGGCGAAGAGTTCCACGAACACGGCGGCTTCTGGCACGGCACGACGCTCTACGACGAGCAGGTGCACGTCCCGCTGCTGGTCAAGCTGCCCGGCAACGAGCGCGCCGGCACCCACGTCAGCCACTGGGTGCAGAGCATCGATCTCATGCCCAGCGTGCTTCGCCGGGTCGGGCTCGAGGTCCCCGAAGGCGTGCAGGGCGGCAGCATCGAGGAGGGCACGACGCGCGTGTTCGCCGAGGAGAGCCACGAGGGCAACGTGCTCGCCAGCGTGCGCGAGCTGCGCAACTTCGAGGAGCTCAAGATCATCACCGCCAACGAGGGCAACCCGCGCGGCCTCGAGCCGGTGGAGATGTACCGCGTCGCCGACGACATCGGAGAGCAGAACAACGTCGCCGACGAGAACCCCGAGTCCACGCGCGGCATGGTCAGCACGCTGGGCGAGGCGCGCGAAGCCGCCGCGGAGGGCGCCGTTGAGGGCGTCAGCGTCGAACGCACGGAAGAGGAGATGCGCCAGCTCTGCCAGCTCGGCTACCAAGACGCGAGCGATTGCTGCGACCGCGGCTACCTCACCGGTTCCGCCTGCGACACGTGACACGACGCTCGGTTCTCGCGTTGCCAGGAGTCAGGACCGGGTGTGAACGACGTTCCGGTCATGGAGGTCGAGGCGGCCGCGGGAGGCTCCTACTTCGTCTATTCGACCGCGTTCGTCTGCCGTCACGGCTCGGACGTCGCGCCCCTCGCGCAGCTCCTCGAGGGACTCGCCGGGGAAGATGATGGAGCGAGGCTTGCGTGACGCGACGTCGTGTCGCGACGGCGCAGCTCATCGAGATCCCGTGGGCGGTTTCGAGCGCGGCGCCGCGCCGCTGACACGCCGATGCCGAATCGCTATGCTGACCGGCCTCATGCGGGTGGCCTTCAGCGTGGCGTGTTTCTTCGTGGCTCTCAGCCCTGCGCCGGCGTCCGCGCAGGCGACCGCCGATCCGTTCACGTTGGCCGAGACCGCCTACGCGGGCGCCGAGCTGGACACCGCCCTCACGCATTACGAGGCGGCGTGGCACGAAGGCATCGAGGACCCGGCGCGGCTGGCGTTGGTTCACCTCCGCATGGGCACCCTGCACGCGATGCTGGGGCGCGCCGACGACGCGCGCCGTCACTTCGGCGTGGCCGTCACGCTCGACCCGACGCTGGAAACTCCACCCGAGCTGCCGCCGCCGCTTCAGGCGTTGTTTGTTGAGGCGGTGGAGGCCCGCGCGCCCTACGAGGTGCGCGCCGAGGTGCTCGATCCCGGTCCTCCGACACAGCTGCGCGTGACGGCATCCGCGTCGCTCGATGACGTCGCAGAGCAACTCTCGGTTGCCGTCGGCGAAGACGCTCCGGAGACCGCAGCGGCGGACGCCCCGTTCGAGATCAGGGTGCCACTCGGCCGGTTCGCGGAGCAGGAGGCCCTGGTCGTCGTCGCACGCGCGCTCGATGGCCACGGGGGCGTGCTGAGCGTGACGGAGCTGGAGGTCGCGCGGCCGGTGCCCGAGGTGGCGGTCGCATTCCCGGACCTCCCGTCCCCCGCGCCCCTTCCGCGGCCCACACCGGAGCCTGAAGACGACGGGGGCCTTTTGGCAAGCCCTTGGTTCTGGCTGACGAGCGCGCTCGTGGTGCTGGCGATCGGCGGGCTCACCGTCGGTCTGGCGGTGGGGCTCGGACAGGACGTCTACGACTTTGGACCGCCGACGGTGAGCCGATGAGCGAGGCGGCGCTCTCGACCGAGACGGGTCCGGCGAAGCGGCTCGGGCGCTACGAGCTGGTGCACGAGCTGGGTCACGGGGGCATGGCTCACGTCTATCTCGCGCGCACCAGCGGGCCCGCGGGGTTTCAGAAGTGGTTCGCGATCAAGCGCATCTACGAGCGGATGGCCAGGGACCGCGACTTCGTGGACATGTTCCTCGACGAGGCCCGCCTCGCGGCGTCGCTGCAGCACCCCAACGTCGTGCAGACGATCGAGCTCGGACAAGAGGACGACCAGTACTTCATCGCGATGGAGTACCTGCACGGCGAGCCGCTCAGCGTCGTGGCGCGTCGCCACCAAGAGAAGCACGGCCCGCTCGACCCGGCGCTCGCGGCGTTCGTCTGCGCTGAGGCGGCGGAGGGCCTGCACCACGCGCACGAGGCAGCGGACGCGGACGGCGATTCGCTCGAGCTCGTCCACCGGGACGTGTCGCCCCACAACATCTTCGTGACCTACGAGGGCCGCGTCGTGCTGACCGACTTCGGCGTCGCCAAGGCACGCGGGCGGGTCACGCAGACCGAAACCGGAATGGTGAAGGGCAAGATCGCCTACTCCGCGCCGGAGCAGCTGCGCGGCGAGGCCATGGACCGACGCGTCGACGTGTTCGCGCTCGGCGTGGTGCTCTTCGAGCTGACCACCGGGCGGCGGCTCTTCAAGGCGGCGAGCGACGCCGAGACCCTGCAGCGGATCTACAGCGGGCATCGCGTCGCACCGACGTCGCTCGTTCCGGACTACCCAAACGAGCTCGAGGACATCATCGAGCGGGCGCTCGCCCACGACGCGGGCGAGCGCACGCCCACCGCGCTCGAGATGGCGCGCGCGCTCCGTGCCTTCGCATCGGGGAGTGGCATCGACGCCTCCGAGCTCAAGCGGCAGATGGGTGCGCTGTTCGAGGACGAGATCACCGAGAAGAGCGCAATCTTGCGCCGGCGCGCTTCGCTGGAGGTCTCCGCACCCGCACCGGTGGCGCCCACCGAGGAGGAGCCCAGCCGCTCGCACACCCGGGCGACGATGCCGCCGCGCGAGGCCTCCGATCGCGGCCGCTGGGTGCTCCTGCTGGCACTCGTCGCGGTGGGGCTCACGGCCCTCGGATGGACGTTGGCCTCGCGCACATCGTCAGGGGTCGTGCGCATCGACAGCGACCCGCCGGGTGCGGCGGTGTTCGTCGACGGACAGGCACGCGGCCGAACGCCCGCCCTGCTCGAGACGGTGCCCGAGGGACAGCACGAGGTCCGGCTGGAGCAGGACGGCTTCGAGCCGTTCGAGGCCCCGTTTCGGTTGAGCGGGGATCGGGTCGAGCTGAGCTACGCGATGCGGCGCGCCGATCCGGACGACGAGACGGAGATCGCCGCGCCTGTGGAGCCCGAGTCCGCGGAGACGCAGCCCGCTCAGCCCGAACTCGCAGAGACCCAGCCCGCTCCTCCCGAGCCGGCTCCGCGTGAGCCGACTGAGCCGCGCGCCGGCACCCCATCCTCGCTGCCTTCTGGCGACGCGCGGCGCCCTCCTCGGCGCGCGACGCCTGACGCGACCGGCCAGCTCAGCCTGGTGACCGATCCATGGGCGCGCGTGTGGGTGAACGGCCGGGACGCGGGATACACACCGCTGGTCGGGTTCGAGGTCCCCGCGGGGCGTGTCCGCGTGCGGCTGCAGGCCGAAGGGGAAGGCGCGTTTGTCACGCGGACCTATCGGGTCGGTGCAGGCGAGACCGCGCAGCATCGCGAATCGCTCTGAGCTCAGCGCGGGAACGGAACGCGGATCAACCCGATGCGTCCCGCTGTCGCGTCATCGCGGTTCTGCGAGACGGCCGCGATGAGGAGTTCGTACGCCGCAGGCGTGGATACCCAGTCCGCCGCCAAGGCCACCACGCGCTCGTTGGCGGGGCGCGTCCACAGTGGGATCGGCTCGCCCGCCTCCGCTTCGCGATTGACGGGCCGGAGGGTGACGCGCGCGCCGCCGGCGCTTTCGATCCCCTCGACGAGCAGTGCGCCCTCGTTCGGCGTCCCAACGACCGCGAGGGCCTGAAGCGTATCGCCGGACGAGACCGTGGTGCCGCCCGTCACGAACGTGCACTCCGCGTCGCAGTCCGTGGCCACCAAGCGCACCGAGTTGCCGATCGGATGCGCGAGCAGGTAGCGCTCCCCGCCGAGGTCCGCGAGTCCAAGCGGCCCGGTGGAACCCTCGACACGGGTTTCGATCACCTGCGTGTCAATCCCGGGGTCAGGGCGCCAGACCGTGATGTTGCGGGTGCCGAAGAACTCCATGACCACCACACCGCCTGCCGAGGCAGCGGACTGCGCCGAGCCTCCGGGAATCGGCCCGGTGGGGCCCGGCCAGGGGCGGTAGTCGGCTGGAACCGGGGTCGGTGGCACGCTGCCCACTTGCAGGACGCCGCTTCCCTCATCGCGGGTCACCGAGACATAGCGAATCGGCCGTCCGTTGCCGCCGAGGATCTGCTGCGGACCGAGGCCGACCTCGGTGTTGGGGCCGGTCAACGCGAGCGAAGTCTCCAGAGTGCCTGGCGTAATGATCGTGCCGATCCAGACGCCGACCGTGGAGAGCGGATCGGTGCGCCCCGCGACGCTCCAATGCAGGGTGTTCTCATCGCCTTGCAAAGCGAGGCTGCCGGCCAGCGCCAGAGGGGCGTTCTCCGGCAGCTCAGTGCGCACCGGGGTCCCGTCGAGGGTCGCAAGCGGAAGGGTCGTGACCACTGCGCGGTAGGCACCACCCGCCGCCGCCTCGAGGGTCCCAACGTGAACGGAGAGGGGGCCCGTGGTGTGCGCGAGCCGCACGGCGTTCAGCACGTCGACCGGCGCGGCCGAGACCGTGTCGCGAACCTCGGGGGTCACCTCGACGAGCTGACACGAGCCGGATACGCAGCGGGTGACCGCCGGGTCACCGCACGATCCGCATGTGGCGCCTCCATCGACGGTCGCGTCCGGACCCCCGTCGAACGACGCGTCCACGCCGCCGTCCGTTCCTCCGTCGGGGCGTCCGCCGACACAGCGGCCGGCCTGGCACGCGCGCGCACCGCAGACCGATCCGGAGAACGATTCGAGCGTGCCCAGCGGGACGTTCACCTCATCCGTCTCGCCAAGTTCCAGCGACGTGCAGCCGAAGCTCACCGGCGTGCAGTCGGAAGCGCGCCCCAGCACCGCGAGCGCGTGCGGGCCGGACTCACGACGCTCTCCCAACCCCATCGGGCTCCCCTCGGGAAAGGAAACCGACAGCACCGCCGCGCGGGCGCCGCGCGCCATGGACGCGGCGTCGGGGCAGGTCGCTCCCTGGAACAACGCCACCTCGTAGAACGCGACCGCGGGCGTACCCATCGCTTGGATATCGACGGACACCGCCGTCGAGCGGTCGCACGAAGCGAGCAGCAGCGCGAGGGACACGAGCATCGACAGACGCATGGGAGCGGCAGTGTAGGACGAGTTGTTCGGGACCCAAAAGCGCCGCGCGTTTGACTGCTATGGTGCGCGGCATGTCGGACGAGCTCGAAGCGACAGCCTCCATCGCGCGGCCCGATCGCGGACCCCGCACTGGGCACCCTGAGCCGGTGCTCCGGGTGGTCTGGCCGGCCGCACACGCCGGGACGATTCTGCTCCCCAGGGGCGAAGCGAAGACCCTGGGGCGCGGCGGCGAGCGCCCGCTGGACCATGCGTCGGTTTCACGCCAGCACCTCTCCGCGAAGGTCCGGGGCATGGGGGTGCATGTGGCGGACGCGGGAAGCCGGCACGGCACCTGGCTGGACGGCAAGCGCCTCGACGCGACGATGGTCGCGGCGGGGCCGGGGAGTGTGCTGCGGATGGCGGAGGTGGTCGCTGTCGTCGAAACCCGCGAGCCGCCACAACCGGAGGTGGACGCCGAGCGCGTGCCGGGGTCCGCCCCGTCGGTTCGCGCCCTTCGCGCCATGCTCGCGCGGGTCGCGCTGGGCGCGGCTCCCGTGCTCTTGCTCGGCGAAACCGGCACGGGCAAGGAGTACGCGGCGCGTGCGATCGCCGAGGCGAGCGGCCGGGGTCCCTTCCTGACCACCAACTGCGCTGGGCTGACACCCGCGTTCGCCGACAGCCAGCTCTTCGGTCATCACAAGGGTGCATTCACCGGCGCAGGCGACGCCCGCCGGGGGCTGTTCCGCGAGGCCGACGGCGGCACCCTGTTCCTCGACGAGGTCGCCGAAATCCCGCTCGAGATCCAGGCGAAGCTGCTGCGCGCGGTGGAGCAAGGCGAGGTCGTCCCGCTCGGCTCGGACCGGCCGGAGAGGGTGGACGTTCGGCTGGTGACGGCCACCCATCCGGACCTTCACGCGCGGGTCGCCGACGGGCGGTTTCGGCGTGATCTCTATGCGCGTCTGAGCCTGGCCGAGATCACCTTGCCGCCGCTCTCGCAGCGCCGCGGTGACATCGTCGAGTGGATCGCGAGGATGGACTCACGTTGGGCAACGGAGGAGTCCGCGTCGAAGCTCCATTGGACGGCGGACGCGATCGAAGCGCTCCTCCGCGCAAGCTGGCCCGAGAACCTGCGCGGACTCGACCGCGCCGTCTACCAACTCCGACTGCGCGGACCGGTGGTCACCCCGCGGACCGCCGCTGACGTTTCGGCGGTGCTGGCCGGCACCGTCGCCCACATGGACACGACGAGCCCGGCCGCACCGCCTGCCAGCACCGCCCCGAGTGCACCTCTACCGCCCAAGCCCTCGCGTGAGGAACTGGTCCGCGTGCTCGCCGAGACCGACGGCAGCGTGCGCGCCACGGCGAAGCACTTCAGCCGCGACCGGCGGCAGATCTACCGCTGGATGGATGCCTACGGCATCGACCGCTGATCCACGTCGCGAAGGGCTAGATGTCCTCGGCGGAAGTCGCGACGCGCCGCACGAGGACCGGACGGGTGCGCTGCTCCGTCGTGCCGTCCCCCAGCTGTCCGTCGGCGTTCAACCCCCAACACATGACGCTCTCGTCGGTGAGCACCGCGCACGTGTGCGCGAGGCCGGCGTACACCGAGTCCGCACTGTCGATGCCCATGACCTCGGTCGGCGTGCCCCTCTCCGTCGTGGTCCCGTCGCCGAGCTGTCCGTTGTCGTTCCCGCCCCAGCAATAGACCCGCCCGGCGACCACCACACAGGTGTGCGCGCCGCCCGCCGTGATGGACTCCGCCGCTCCAGGGAGCGTGACTTGGGTGGGTTCCGAAAGGCGGGACCCCTCCGCTCCGTCGATCTGCCCACGGCGGTTGTCGCCGAAGCAATAGACGTCGCCGCCCGCGCGCGCACAGGTGTGGTTGGCCCCTGCGACGACCTCTGTAGGAGACGCGGGCATCGTGACCTGCACGGGTGACGTTCGCCGATCCAAGGTGCTGTCACCGAGCTGGCCGAAGCTGTTGGCCCCCCAGCAGAACAGGTCGTACCGCCCCAGACCTTCGAAGCTGATCATGCAGGTGTGTTTGTCCCCTCCTGCCGCGTCCACGACCTGCCACTGTGTGTCCACACGCACGGGTGCGTCGCGCACGGCGCTGCTGCCGTCGCCCAGCTGGCCTTCCTGGTTGCTGCCCCAGCAGAAGATGTCGAAGTTGCACGGCCCGGGAGAGACGCAGAGGCCGGTCTCTGGCGCGCAGGTGTGCGAGCGGCCCAACGCGAGCGGCCCCGAGATGTCCTCGGCCGGGAGGACGTCGAGCGGGCTCGTCGAGGGTGCCGTCGTGGGGCTTCCGAGCTGGCGATCGTCGTTCTGGCCCCAGCACGCCACCGTGTTGACGCACATGTGGTTGGCCCCCGACCGCAGCCCGCTCGCGCTCGACGCGATGGGCGGTCCAGGCCGGGTGGTCGACGTCGTCGTGCCGTCCCCATGTTGGCCCTGATCATTGGCCCCCCAACAGCGCCGCTCGGTCTCGAGCTGCGCGCAGGTGTGGCCGTCTCCGAGGGCGAGCCCGATGACCCCGCTGAGGGGCGGCGGCGGGCCCGCGTCCGGGGGACCCGTGTCCGGGCCACCATCTGGACCGCCGTCGCGGGGCCCGGCATCAGCCGGTCCAGCGTCGACGGGCACAACCGTGCACCCTGCCTGCGCCTCGCAGATCCCGCCGCCGCAGAGCGTGTCGTCGGCGACCTCGAAGCAGATCCCTTCGGCGCATTGGCCGACCACGCAGTCCGGCCCACTCGTGACGCACGCATCATCGGAGCTGCACATGTCTGGGCACGCGTCCGGCTGCTCGGGGCTGCACGTCGGGTCGACGCACTCGCCGCCGACGCACACGGCCTGCCCGTCGCACATGACGCCAACGCAGTCGCGGGTGATCACCACGGTCACCGTCTGCGGTGCGTTGCGGAGCTGGATCTGCACACGCCCGGATGAGACGGGGCTTCCCGCCTCGTCGAGCAGCGTGGCCCTCACCATCCATTCGCCGGTCGGGACATCGGTGAGCTCGGCCACCCGAAACGCCGCTAGCCGTGCCGCCGCTTCGACCACACGCGTCTCCTCCTCCTCGACCGTGCCCCCTATGGGGAGAAGCTCGGTCCGCACGGAGGTGAAATCACGGCCGCGCGTAAAGTCCGTGAGCACGTTCACGATCAAGGTCTGGTCCTCGCCACACCCCGACAGAATCAGCAAAACGAGCAAGGGGATCGCGAGGTTGCGCATGCCTCCATTATGCCGAGGCGCGCACGAACGGGACAAGGGTGTCCCATGGGACATCGACCGAGCGCGGCCGGATCCCAGCAGAGCAGAACACTGGCACGCGCATTGAAGAGCGTTCGGCTATGCCCACCCAGCCCCTGCGAGCCACCTTGCTGCTCGCTCTCCCGCTGAGCCTCGCGTTCCGATGCGACATGCCTCCGCCGGCCGACGCCGGCGCTCCCGCGACGGACGCACAAGCCGCGATGCACGACAGCGACGCCGGCGCAGGCGTCCAGAGTGACGTTGAGAGCTGCGTCATTTACGAGATCCAGCGCCGCGAGTGCTACCGAAACGCCGGCTCCAACGCGACCTTGGTCGACATCTGGTCGTGCGCACCGGGTCGGTCATGCGAGCGGCCTGAAGGGTACAGCGTGAGCCGCGACGCGATCATGTGCGTCGACTCGTGGCGCTACCGGCAGGCGCGCTTCCCGGCGACTTGCGAGGAGGTGGAGGCGTTTGAGGCCGGCGATCTGGAGTGCCTCACGGCCGAACACTGCGCGGGCGGCGACGCTCGCGACTGGATCTGCGACGGGACACGGCGCTGCGTGTGTCCGGACGGCGGAGACTGCCCTGTTGCCGAACCGGTCGCCCCTCCCGGGGGCGCGGTCGATGGCGGCGTGGACGCGGGATCCGTCCCCGATGCAGGCCCAGCGCCGATGCCCGACGGCGGCCCTCCTCCTGCCCCCGATGCGGGCCCGCCGGGTCCAGCGCCGAGTCCCCCGCCAGCGTGAAAGGAACCTGATCGTGAACTGCCGTCTCCTCCCACTCCTCGCCGCGCTCCTCACAGGGTGCTTCTCTCCTGTCCCCAGCGATTCGGGCGCCCTCTGCGACAACACCTGCCGGTACGCCAACGACGGCGACTGCGACGACGGAGGCGACGGAGCGGACTTCGATCTGTGCGCAACCGGCACGGACTGCGGAGACTGCGGTCCGCGGGGCGACACGGGCGGCGGGCCGGTGCCCGGTCCCACGATGGTCGATCACGGCCTTCCGGCGGATGCGCTCCCGCTGAGCGAGCGATACCGAAGCCACGCGCGTTGGCGAGACGACGATTCGGGCTTCGACGCGCTCCCTAATCGGCAGTACGCGTCGGTCGAAGAGCTCCCTGTGCTGAGCGGCGTGCAGACGTTTGGCGCGCTCTGGAACGGCGCCGCCTACGAGCTCGAGTTCGAAGACGCGTCTGCGGGCGAGGTCCTCGTCATCGAGCTGCGCGCCCTCGACGTCGGGGTGTACGACGTCACGGGCTTCGATGGGCGGCTCCAGATCACCGAGCACCGTGGCGGCAGCTACCGCTACGTGACGGACATTGCCGGGGGCAGCGGCACGGTCGAGATCCTCGGGCGCAGCGAGACCGCGCTGTGGGGCCGGTTCGAGGCGCGCGTGTGCTTCACGCAGACCCCGAACGTGAACTGCTCCGCTCGCTACGATGGCCGCTTCACGGCGACGCTTCCGTAGAGGCTCCGTCGTCTTGGCCGGAGGGCGGCTCCTCGAGCGGAGCCGGCGCTGGCGCCTCCTCCTCCCACGCCTCGTCGGCGGCGGGCTCGGCCACGACTGGCGGCACGTCTTCGACGGGGGGCGGGGGAGGTGCGGGGTCCTGGCCGAACAGCCGCGTCCGAGCCCCCACGCCGATCGTGAAGGTGTTCACAGCCGCCGTGTTTCGGCCCCAGACGGTACGGCCGTAGGCGAGCTTGAGCTCCACTTCGGGGGAGAGCCGGAAGATCACGCCGCCGTAGACGTCGAGGTAGTCGCGCTGCAGCCGTACCTCTCGAAGAAGGAGGTTGTCGGTGCCACCGTAGTCTTGGGCGGGGAGGTTCGGGTCATCCGCGGCCACGCTCACGCCGATGGTGCGGCCTTCGGTCACGCTGATGCCGAACGACGCGCCCGCGAACAGCAGCACGATGCCTTCGATCATCTGACCGACGCGGAGCGACGCGAGAACCTGGTGCCCGGCGTCGTCGAAACGAACGTTGTACCCGGCGTCGCCGGCAAAGAACGTCCCGGTCGGAAACGAGGCCCCAAACAGGATCCGCCCGATGAGGTCGACCTGACCGTCTCCGAGCACCACGTCGTCACGCACGTTCTCCGGCGCCACGAAGGTGCCGACGTTTTCGACGAAGTCCTGAATCGAATCGGGGCGTGCTCCGAAGGTTCCCTCCGGTGCATCGTAGCCGCCGGGGATCTTGAGCTGCAGCTCTCCGGTCAGCTGGAACGGGTCGGAGAGGAAGCGGTAGCGACCGGTGGCGCGCACATCGGAGAGCCCGGCGCGTGCCTGGGTCAGGTCAATGACGTTGCGCTGGTAATAGTCGAGGCTGGACTCCATCGAGCCCATGGGCTGCGGCAGGAGCACGACTGGGTCCGAGGTGTAGGCGACGATCGCCAGCGGGATCGCGAGCTCGAACTCGAGGTTGTTTGTGACCCCGAGGCGCATGTCGATCGTCGTCGTGGCGGCGTAGTACTCCCCCGCGAGGGGGAACGACCTGAGCGATCGCGGCTCCCCTTCCTGACCAAAAAACTCGCTGTCGGCGTACTGGACGTCGACGTTGCTGGTCACGACCAGCTGCCCTTCGGGCAGCGTCCATTGCGCGTGCGCAGGAAGGGAAATGAGAAGAGCGCCCACGGTGAGGAGGGCGCCGAGCGAAGCGTGTCGAGTCATCATTTAAAGCTAAACGGCGGAGGAGAAGGGTCCGGCGCCGGCGCCGGGGTCGGCCTGGGCGGCCGGGGCGGCCGGGGGGCCGGACGTGTCGTGGTGGTCGTAGGACGGGAAGGCTCGCTGGGTTGCGCGGCGACGTCCCGCGGAGGCGGATCGGCCGAGGGCGCAGGCTCCGGCGCCGCGACCGGCTCTGGGGGGTCGACGGGCTCCAACGCGACGATCGGTGCGACGATCGGCTCGGAGAGTTCGGGCTCGGTGTCGCCGGTGGACGGACGCGGTGTGAGGCGTCCACGCGGGTTGGGGCGCGCCCTGACCGGTCCGGTCGCATCCGGCCCACTGGCGGTCAGCTCGACGTCGACGGTCTGCTCGACGTCGGCGGGCTGCGTCGGGTCATCGCCGAGAGCAGACGGAGCCGCGTTCTCTTCCTCCGGCTGGTCCAGGGCGAACTCGAGCGCGTCCATCGCGTCGGAGCCGGGGACGACTTCCGAGGGCGGGTCCACACCCTCCGTTGGCACTTCGGGGTCAGCGGTCGCAGAGCCGTCTGTCGAGGCGCCGGGCGGGGTTGCTGCCGATGGGGTTTCGAGCGGCGTTCGATCCGCGTAGAGCGCGCCGCCGATCCCGGCAGCGGCGCCGATGAGCATAATGCCCAGGACCATCACCGGCGCGCGACGCTTGGGCGGCTCCTCTTCCTGATCGAGGTGCGACGCGGAAGGGTCTTGTCCGAGCGCCTCGGGGTCGAGTGCGAGCGTCTGAGCGCTATCGAAGACGGCGCCGGGCGTCGGCGTCTTCGCCGGGTCGACCGGGCGGGGCGGCGCGTCACTGAACCGCTTGAGCGCGTCTTGCGCCAGCGAGAAGGCAGCCGTCTTGGTGTGCGGCGGCGGACGCGAGGGGATGGGCAGGGCGCTGTCGAGCTCACCCGAAGCGAGGATGGCCGCCAGCTCGGTCTCGATCTCCGTCGCGCTTGCGACGCGCGCCTCGGGGGTCTTCTCCAGACAACGGTCCACCAGCTTGGACAGCCGCATGGGGATCCCCGGGGCCGCCTCGTGCAGAGGGAGATGTGGCTCCGCGGCCGCACGAAGAACCAGAGCGTGCGGGCTTTCGTCGTCGAACGGAGGACGGCCGGCGACGACCTCGTAGAGCATGATGCCGAAGGCCCACAGGTCCGCTCGGTGGTCCACCTCCTGCGGGCGCAGCGCCTGCTCGGGGCTCATGTAGATCGGTGTGCCGAGCGTCATCCCGGTCTGCGTCAGGTTGGTTCCGCCGAGGCTTCGGGCGATGCCGAAGTCGAGCAGCTTCACCGTCTCAGAGCCGTCTTCGTTTCGCGAGAGGTAGGTGTTCTCCGGCTTGAGGTCCCGATGGACGACCCCGCGCTCGTGGGCCATCGCGAGCACCGGCAGCATCTCGAGCAGCCAGCCGAGCGCTTCCTTGAGCGGCGGCTTGAACACCAACCGGTCGGCCAGGTCTTCGCCGCGCAGGCGCTCCATGGCGATGTAGAGGAGCTCGGACTCGGGGTCCTGGCCCGCGTCGATCACTTCCACCACGTTGGGGTGCCGCAGCTCCGTGGCCAGTCGGACCTCACGCAGGAACCGGCGGGCCGCGTCGGGGGATCGGAGGTACTGCGCGTTCATCACCTTGAGCGCGACCTCGCGCCCGGTGAGCCGATGGGTCGCCTCGTACACGTTGGCCATGGCGCCCGCACCAAGAGGGCAAACGACCTCGTACTTCCGGTCAACGACCGTACCTGAATCCAACGTGCTCACAGTGTGACCCGAGGGCCATTCTGCGGCCCCTCCCCGCTGGGATCTAGGTTTGGTGCAAAACGACCGCCATTGGCGGCGAGATCCGTCACCGGGATTGCGTGGACAGGGAGACCTTCTTGCTGAAGTTGCCCCAGAATCGGCTGTAGCTCAGCTTCGCCTCGACGGCGGCGGCGTCCCGGTATCCAGGGCCACCGAGAGGAAGCGCAATGTCCTGGCGGCGCGCCAACGAGCCGATGAGGATGGCCGTGCGGACCTGGTGCTCGCCGGGAGGCAACTCGACGCTGACGTCGAACCCTTCCCCCAGCGAGCCGTCGTAGAGCACCCGTTCGCCGACCTCCACCGTCACGCGCGGATCGTTGAGGAAGAACCCGGGCTTGTCGAACATGAGACGTACACGCACGGCCGAAAGGTAACGCTGCCCTTCGGGCCTCGCCCGCCGGTTCAGAAGTCGGCTTGTTTCGGGGCCCGCGGGAAGGGGATGACGTCGCGGATGTTCTCCACCCCGGTCGCGTATTGGACGGCCCGGCCAAAGCCGAGGCCGAAGCCTGCGTGGGGCACCGTCCCGTAGCGGCGCAGGTCCCGGTACCAGCCGTAGTGAGAGGGGTCGAGCCCCATCTCCGTGATCCGCGCATCGAGCACGTCGAGCCGCTCTTCACGCTGGCTGCCGCCGATGATCTCGCCGATGCCCGGTGCGAGCACGTCCATCGCAGCGACCGTCTTCCCGTCCTCGTTGGCGCGCATGTAGAACGCCTTGATGTCCTTCGGGTAGTTCACCACGGCCACCGGAGCCCCGACGATCTCCTCGGTCAAGTAGCGCTCGTGCTCGGACTGAAGGTCCATGCCCCACTGGACCGGGAACTCGAACTTCGCGGCCGACGTCTCCAACCGCGCGACCGCCTCGCCGTAGTCCATGCGCTCGAAGTCTCGACTGACGAGCTTCTCGAGCCGCTCGACAGCGTCCTTCTGCACGTGCTTGGCGAAAAAGGCCATGTCGTCGCCGCGCTCCTCGAGCACGGCCGCGAAGATGTACTTGAGGAAGTCCTCGGCGAGCTGCACGTCGTCGGCGAGGTCTGCAAAAGCGATCTCCGGCTCGATCATCCAGAACTCGGAGAGGTGACGCCTCGTGTGGCTGTTCTCGGCGCGGAATGTCGGGCCGAACGTGTACACGCGGCTGAGCGCCATGCAGTACGTCTCCACGTTCAGCTGGCCGCTCACCGTGAGGAACGCCTCCTTGCCGAAGAAGTCCTCCGCAAAGTCGACCTTTCCTTCTTCGGTGCGCGGGAGGTTCGACAGGTCGAGGGTGGAGACGCGGAACATGTCGCCCGCCCCCTCCGCGTCGCTCGTCGTGATGATCGGGGTGTGCACCCAGTAGAAGTCGCGCTCGTGAAAGAAGCGATGCACGGCCTGCGCGAGGCTGTTCCGCACCCGGGCCACGGCCCCAAGCAGATTGGTGCGAACACGAAGATGGGCGTGCTCCCGCAGGTGCTCCATCGAGTGACGCTTGGGCTGCATCGGGTAGGTCTCGGGGTCGTCGACCCAGCCCACGACCTCGATGAGTCGGGCCTTGATCTCCACCGACTGGCCCTTGCCTTTGGATTCGACGACCGTGCCGGTCACGCGGACTGAACACCCAGCGCCGAGACGCTTCACCTCGGTCTCGTAGTTGACGAGCGTGTCTGGGGCGACCACCTGGACCGGCGCGAAGCACGTGCCGTCGTGTACCTGGACGAACGAGAGGCCCGCCTTCGAGTCTCGCCGGGTTCGGACCCAGCCTTCGACCACGTGCTCGGAGCCGAGCTCGGCGTGGCCCCCGAGGAGGCGCGATATTCGGATCGGCGTCATCTCTCGCGTCTAGATGTCCGAGTCGGAAGCCGCAAGCGGATCGACCCTCTGACGCCTACTCTTCGGCGTCTCGCACATAGACGCTCGGGGAGCGCAGCAGCACGTTTTGGTCGCTCGCCCCGCCGGCCACCTCGTAGAGGCTGGTGATGCCATCGCCGTCGAGGTCGCCCGTAGCGCGGAACGAGTAGAGGGCCTGACCCGGCTCATGGGAGCAGCCGCCGGCGGACACGATCTCGTAGGCGTACTGCACCGGCGCGGCGGTCCCGAAACCGAGCGCAGCGAAGCTGGTCGTGCCCCCCCACTGCACCACGTGTTTGCCCACGCCTGGCGTGCTGGGCACCGGTCCCTCGGACTCGACCGTGCACTCTGTCAGCAGGACGTGCCCGTGAGCCGCCGCGTGCTCCAGGTTGTAGTAGGAGGCGGAGAGGCGGAACAACATCGAGACGTTCTCCGTCGCCTCCGACGCGCGCGCGCGGCGCGTGTAACCCATGTAGCTCGGGATGGCGATCGCGCTCAGCACACCGAGCACGGCCACGACCGTCATGAGCTCGATCAGGCTGAAACCCGCTATCCGACTGCGCTCCACATTCTGACGGTAGCGGATGTTTCTGTCGAGATCGAGATTGACGCATCGGGATTCCCCCGACGCGGCCTGGACTGCTCCTCGATGACCGCCATGAACACGTTGGCGATCTGCCGTGTCCGGTCGGCTCGCGCCCCATGCCGCGCAGCTGGCGAAGTCACCGCCCTCGCAGACCCCTCCAGCGGGTTGGCCATCCTCCAGATGAAGCTCGGCGCCCCGAGGCCGAAGCGGTCGGCGAGACGATCGGCCAGTTCACTGTGATGCAGGGGCGGCGTCGTGCTCGGGGAACGGACATCAACGGACATCACCCCGTTCTCGCGCCGTGGTTCCCCCCGTCTCACAACGAAGCGGGCGAAGGAGACGCAGGATGGTGGCAGCGAAGACGGGGTGGACGGGATTCGTGATGGGCGCGCTGCTGGCGCTGGCCGGATGTGGGGGCGTGAACCGCAACTTCGTGCTCGAGGAGCGCGCGGACGCGGCTGACATGATCGAGGCGATCGACCGCGCCGCCACCGAGCGAGGTCTGGCCCCGCGGACGCGGGAGGGCCGATCAGTCCGACTGGCGATCGGCCAGCGTGGGACGCGCGTGACGCTGTCGGTACGTCGCCAGCGCATTGTCTTGTCGGTGCGAGTCAACGAGGAGCTCACTCCAGCGACAATCGAAGAAGAGCTGGCGGCCGGCGAGGCCTTTGGACGCCAGCTGATGGCGGACGCGAACGCCGTCGGGGACACCATTCAAGGGGAGCGCGCGGCCGAAGACGCGAGGCGAGCGGAAGAAGAACGACTGCGTCAGATTCGCGAAGAACAGGAGCGCGCCGCCAACGCCGAGCAGGCAGCCCGCCTTCAGGCGTTCATGCAGGCCAACCAGGACCGCAACCGTGCGTTCGCCGAGAGAAACCGTACCCCCGAGCCGGCGTCCCCGTCGTCAGCGGCGGGTCCGAGCGCAGCGACGACATCCGGCGGCGCCAGCGGTCACTGTTGCATCAACGGGGCGTACTACAGCTGCCCCAGCGCGGCGGCCGTCGACCGGTGCAGCGGCGCCTTCGCCCGGTGCGCCGCAGGGTGCGGCGGATTCTCCTGCATCGAAGGGTGCATGTCTTCCGACCCTCCAGACCCGTCCTCTTGCAGCCGCGACCCCGGGCGAGACGGAGAGTGCTGACGGCCACCTGACCGACGCGCGGTGCGGCGGATCGGCGGCGGCCGTCCGTCGTTTTCGCCGATCGGGCGTCGTAAGGTGTGGAGATCATTGGACACGTCTCCGGCGTAGTTCCTGCGGAGAGCCCCTGCGTGACCCAGTCACGCTACATCGAGCCGGGCGCGGTCTACGCGATCACGCGCCGCACC
>JBGCFC010000227.1:0-6282 GCA_045106715.1 Sandaracinaceae bacterium | reverse complement strand
TCGGGGTCGACCCGGCTCGCGTATCCGTTCGACGGCAGATCCATCATGAGGACGGTGATGTCCTCTCCCCGCTCGGCGTAGGTCGCGAGAAGCGCGTCGACCCACGGGGTGGCTTCTTCGGCAAGCGAGCTGTGGCCGTGCAGGCTGACAATGACGTCGCCGCCTTCGGGCAGGTGGAACGCGGTGCGCGGCGGGACGGCGCCCACGAGCGTGTTCGGCGGGGCGGGTTCGGTGAGCGGTCGCGTCGAGGCGACCAGGAGGCGTGTGCGGACGGGGCGCACCTCCCCGTTGCCGAGCGGGACGTCGACGAGAACGTCGAGCTGCGGGTGGTTGCCGGCGGCGATGTTGACGGGGCGGGCCGGTGGGTCGTCCTCCCCGGAGACGGCGATCCATCCGAGCGCGGGGCGCGCGCTGCGCCGATGAGAGGAAGGCCCTCGCAGCGCCCACGCGACGGCGTACGCCCGCTCGAGCGCCGCGCTCACGTCGTCCGGATGGCCCTCCAGGGATGCTGCGTCGGGCGCCTCCGCCTCAAACCACCCGTAGGCGGACTCGCCGGTGACCGCGAGGTCGGCGAGCGCGCGCGCCTCTTCGAGCTGGGTCGGGTCACCCGTCTCCCGGTAGCGGCCGAAGGCCTCGACGGCCGCAGGGAGGGCCTCGCCGGGCCGGGCCGCGACCGCGCGGAGGCGAGGCTCGAGGGCGAAGCAGTAGCCTTCCTCGGCCGCGTCGCAGCCGCCTACGGAATCGTCGAGCAGCCCCGCGGGAGGCGCGAACGCGGCCATGGCGTCCGGACCGCAGTGCGCGGTCTCCTCGCCCTCGGGGCGAAGAGTGCGCTCCTCTCGCGAGGGGCTCGGCGGAGGTTCGGCGAGCGGGTCGTAGCAACCGAGCAGGAGAAGGGCGGTGAGGAGAGTCGAAGTGCGGTTCATGTTCGGTGAGTGCGGGCCGCGCCACGGACCTGGGACACAAAAAATACCCCCAAGTTTTTTGTCCCAGTGTCCAATGGAGCCGGCACTCAGCCTCCGTGTCCTCCTTCACCCTGTCTTGGCCGCCGCCTCCTCTCCTCGCTCGCCCCCCGACGGCCCGCGTCCGGACCATGACCGCTGACGAGATCGAAGCGACGCTGATCGACCTGGTGCCCCGCGTTCGTCGCTGGGTCTACCGGCAGCTCGGCCCGCGCCCGGACTTCGACGACGTGGTTCAGGACGCGCTCGTGGAGCTCGCCGGAGCGCTCGCTGGTTTCGAGGGGCGGGCCAAGGTCAGCACGTTTGCGTACTCGGTGGTGATGCGGACGACCTACCGCGCGATGCGTCCCCAGGCGGGGCCGGCGACCGACCCAACCGCGATGGCGGAGCTTCCCGACACGGACGACCCCGAGGCGCGGGCGGCGAGCCGACAGCAGCTCGCGCGGCTGCATCGTGTGCTGGAGAGGCTCCCGGAAAAGCAACGTGTCGCCTTCGTGCTGTGTGCGGTCGAGCGTCTGCCACATGCCGAGGCGGCCGAGATCGAGGGCGTCAGCGTCGAGACCCTGCGCGCCCGGCTGAAGCGCGCGCGCGCGGAGCTGGGGCGGCGGCTGGGCGCGGACCCGGAGATGCGTGCGATGCTGCGGGGGCCGTCATGACCGAGGAGCCACAGGACGAGAGCGCGCTGGTCGATGCGTTCGCGGCCCGGCTGCGCGAGGCGGACCCGCCCGAGGTGGACGCGGTCGATGCGGTTCGGCGCGCCTTGGCGCAAGCGCGCGGCACCTCTTCCTCGGTGGTGCCGCTCCGGGCCGCGCCACGGCCCTGGTACCGGCGGGTGCCGTCCTATGTCTGGGCGGCGGCGGCGATGACCGCGATCGCGTGGGGGGTCTACACGTGGGTTCCGGAGCGTCGCGCTCCGGAAGCCCACGTCGCGGTGCCGATGCCGCGCTGGGAGACGACCGAGATCGAGGGCGGACACGCGGTCGTCGCGGCGAGCGACGCAGCGTGGAGCACGCGGATCGACGGCGACACCACGCGGGTCGAACTCGAGCGCGGCGAGGCGCTGTTTGTGGTCGAACCCCTCGAAGGGCGGCAGTTCATCGTGCAGTCCGGCCCGCATCGCGTGGCTGTGGTCGGCACGGTGTTCCTGGTGCGTGCGGGGGCCGCGTTCGAGGTCGAGGTCCTGGAGGGCGAGGTCGAGGCCGACGGGCAGCCCCAACGACCCGACGGCGAGGTCTCAGGGTGGGCCCCGACGTTGACGGCGCGTGGTTTGCGGGCGGCACGCGAGAGGGAGGCCCGAAGCGAAGTCGAGATGCCAACGGCACCGAACGTGGACCACCGGCCGTCGCCCGAGCCGCCGCCTTCGCTCGCCCCTTCGACGGCCCCGGCGCCCTCCCGTGTGCCGTCCGCCGAAGTGATTCAAGCCAGTCTTGCGGCCCGCCAGTATGCGCACGCGCTCGCCGAGGCGGACGCCGCGCTCGAGGCCCGTCCGCAGCGGTCGGTACTCCACCGGCTCCGTGGCGACGCGCTCCGCGGAGTCGGCCGTCGACCGGCGGCGCTGTCTTCCTATCGCGAGGCGGTGCGCCGAGGGCGTGGACCGGAGCGGGCGTCGGTGGGGCTGGTTGCGGCCCGTCTCGCGGTCGAGCTCGGACGACAGCAGGATGCACGGGAGCTGCTCGACGAGAGCGGAGCGTTGTTCCCGGACTCCCCGGTTCGCGCGGCCGCACAGGCGCTTTCGGCCGAGCTGGTGCCTTGAGTCGCGTCGCTTGGGGGCTCCTGTGCGGGGCGGCGCTGATGGGCAGCCTCCCGGTGGAGGCACAGGACGAAACCGCGAGCGAGCGTTGTGTGCTGCTCGTCTCCGACGACACCTCGCCGCGCGTCACCCAAGCCATCCAGGTCGAACTGCAGCTGTCCGGGTGCCGGGTCGCCACGCAGCGGACGGCAGGGGCGTTGGCGGACGAGCGTGCGCGTGAGTTGGCGGCGCATGCAGAGGCCGAGGTCTTCGAGGTCGCGCGCCATGCCATTCGCCGGGTCGAGCCTGGCGGACGTGAGCTGCGGCAGAGTGTCACAGAGGCGCACCCCTACGCGCTGGCGGCCCTCGCCGGCTGGCTTCGGGCTCGTCCGTTCGACGCGGTGCGGCGCACCCCTTCACCAACTCGCCCGAGGGAGGCGCACCCGTTCCTGCTCGCGCCGCCCGGGGCTTCGCCCCTGCGCTCGCCACGGACGGCCTCCACGCTCGAGCTTCGCGCCCCCGGCAGGCTCACCCCTCCACCGCCTCCCGACCGCGAACCGCTGCCCGTGGAGGAGCGGGTGGCCTGGGAGCTGCTCGGCGGGGTGCTCGCCGGTGTCGCGCTCGGAGCGGCGTCGGCCGCGGTCGCCGGAGCGCTGACCCCGGAGGACGATCCTTTCCAGTGGTGGGCGGTCGGTTTGGTCGCGGGCGGCACGGTCGGGGTGGGTCTCGGTGTGCTGCTCGCGGGGCGATTGACCGGGGAGGACGGCGACCCCGCCTGGACGCTGATCGGCGCGTTGCTCGGGGGTGCGCTGGCGGCGGGGATGTTGGCGCTCGGCTACGCGGTCGATCGCAGCCCTACCGATGGGATCGACACGGGATTCAACTTCCTCGGTGCGGCCCTCGCGGTGGTTGCGCCGCCTCTCTTCTCGGTGCTCGCGTTCGAGCTGACCGTCCCCCCGTGACCTGGTCTTTCTGGCCCCGGGCCCCGATTCGAGGCACTCTTCGCTCGCGGGGGCGCAACTGGAGGATGGAAGCATGGCTCGACCCCGCATCGCGTTTGTTGGCTCCGGAGGCGCGACCAAAGGCGTCGCTCACATCGGCGCGGTCAAGGCGCTCGAGGAGTTGGGGCTTCGCCCGGACATCTTCGTGGGCGCCTCCGCCGGGGCCATCGCCGGCGCGTTCCTCTCGCAGGGGGTCACCGCCGACGAGATGATCGACTGGATGCGGCCAACGTGGGCGCGTCAGGATCCCCGCTCGGCACTCAAGGGCCGGTACTTCCTCGGTCTGCCCTCCGCCGAGCAGCTGCGCTCGCCCGGGTGGCTCACCAGCGGTCTGCTCTCGATCGATCGCTTCGAGCGTTTCCTCGCGAAGCGCCTCCCGGTCAACGACTTCCGCAAGCTGGACCGCCCGCTGATGATCACGGCCGCCGACGTGGACGGTCGGGGCCGCGTCGTGTTCGGTCAGGGCTATCGCGAGCGCGTACCGGTGTCTCAAGCGATCGCAGCCTCGTGCTGCGTGCCGCTCCTGTTTCGCCCGTACAAGATCGACGGCCGCTACTACATCGACGGAGAGGTCGTCCGCACGCTGAGCATTGATCTCGCCGTGGAGGCGGGTGCGGACGTGATCATCGTGTCGAACGTCTACCGCCCGCACGTCACCCGCCCGGGCGAACCCTCCATCGTGCACAGCGGCGTCGGCAAGGTCGTCAACCAGACGCTGAACGTCATGTTGTCCGAGAAGGAGAAGCGAGGGATCGACCTCATCCATCGAAACTTCCCGCACGTGACGATCCTCAACGTGTCGGCGGACCTCGGACACCTGCCGTTCCTGCCCCGCAAGAACGCTCGCCAGCTCCTCACGCGCGGCTACCGGGAGGCCCTCAAAGTGCTCAGCACCGCCAAGCAGCGCGGGCTGTTCGACATCGCCTCCAACGTGCGCACCGTTGGGCAGGCGTAGTTACTCGGGGAGCTGCCCCGTGAGCAGGACGTTGCCGGGGGCGTTCCGGTCGCCGGACTCCAGCCACTCGCGGTAGCGCTTCTCCACATCTGCGAGCTGGATGGCCCCTTCGCCGTTGACGTCGAGCTGCGAAAACGCCGCCGCGGCGTCCGCGCGGGATCCGATGGCGGATAGATACGCTTGGTACTCGGCGAGGTCGATCGCGCCGTCCCCGTCCACGTCCAGGACGCGGAACGTGGCCACCGCGTGCTCTGCCGCCCACGGCGGGACCACCCCGTTGTGCTCCGCATCCAGCGCCGCTTGCGAGAAGGCGCCGACGAGCTCGTCCAAGTCGATGGCCTGGTCCCCGTCCACGTCGAGCGTGGCCACCAGCATCGTCCAGAAGGTCGTCGTCGCGTTCCGCAGTCGGTCCAGCGCTTCCTCAGTCGGAGCGCTCCCCGCGGCGCCCAACCCATCGGCGATGGCGGCCACATAGGTGGCGAAGTCCTCGCGCTCGAGCACACCGTTTTCGTTTCGGTCGAGACGGGCGAAGTAGTCGGCGTACTTCGCCCGACGAAAGCGCCGGTCTGGGGAGCTGTTCCACCACATGGAAAAGAGACTACTACTTCATCGGGCGGATCAAACGTGGCTCCATCCCCTGTAGCCTCCCAACGATGGACACCGACGCGATCCTCGTGCTCACGACTGCCCCGGACCCGGAGGTCGCCACCCAGCTCGCCCGTGGTCTCGTCGACGCCAAGCTCGCCGCGTGTGTGAACGTCATCGGTGGGATGACGAGCGTCTACCGGTGGCGTGGCGAGGTTCACGAGGACGCCGAGGTGCAGCTGCTGGTCAAGACGCGAGACGCGCTGCTGCCGGCGATCGAGACATGGCTCGACACGCACCACCCGTACGATGTGCCCGAGCTCCTCGCGCTCCCCGTGTCCGACGGTTCGAGCGGCTACCTGACGTGGCTGGCCGAGCAGACCGAACTTGGATCCTGATCCAACGCGCCGATGCGATCACAGCGCCACGATGCGGGGGTCGCTGCCCGGCCGAACGACCATCCGGCCGCGCTCGTGCCAGCCCAACAGTGCGCGAAGCGGCGTGCGTCCGGCGCTGCGAACGGGGACCTCCACCACGAGGTCCGTGCTCTCCACGAGCTCGGGCAAGACGCCGTCCGGATAGGCCGCGACCGCGCGCTGGACATCGATGCCCTCGAGCTCCACCAGATCTGCGACGGGCGTGCCGGGCGGGATGACGCCTCGGCGGGCGTAGATGAGCATGCGCTGGACGAGCGCCGCACGAGGGCGGGCCGCGCCGTTCGAGCGGCGCCGCGACGCTTGAAACACCAGCGGCGCGAGCAAGGACTCCAGACCGGACTCGTCTCCGTCCCGGAGCGACTCGAGCAGCGCGGGCAGCATGCGTCGGGCTTGATCCTCTCCGCCCGCCGCCAACAGCGTGACGGTCTGACCGGTCTGCCCGCGGGGCCGGGGGGGCGCGACGTAGGGAAGGGGATCACGGTCGGTGCGGGGAAGCCCCGCGCGAAGCGGCGTCGTTCGCTGGGCCGGTGGAGGCTGCGCGGCCGGCCCACACGCGATCAAGGTCAGTCCGAGAGCAAGTCTGTGTGGCCAGCCCACCCGGCGAGACTACCTCTCT
>JBGCFC010000226.1:0-27937 GCA_045106715.1 Sandaracinaceae bacterium | reverse complement strand
CGAAGACGCCGGCCCCGAAGACGCCGGCCCCGAAGACGCCGGCCCCGAAGACGCCGGCCCCGAAGACGCCGGCCCCGAAGACGCCGGCCCCTACTGCTTGGGCAGCGACCCATGCGGCGACTCGGCCTGCGACGGAGCCGCGTGCACGGCGGACATCCCGAGCCCCGTCTGCGCAGACGTGGGCACGCTGCGCACGTTCAGCGACGCGGGCCTCTGCGCGGACGGCTCGTGTGCCCTGAGCTTCACGGACACCCTCTGCGATGGACCGTGCGTCGACGGCGCGTGTGTACCCTGCGTCTCGACGGACTGGAGCACGACGAGCGTGGATACGGACGGCGACCGAGGGCTGTTTCCGGATCTCGAAGTGGACGCGCTTGGCCAGGTCCACGTCGCCTACAGCGACCGCGGCAGCGTCTCCGTCCGGTACGCGCGCCGGAGCACCGACGGGTCGTGGGTGACCGAACTGGCCCACCCGGATGGCTCCTCCCCTGCGATCGCGGTCGCGCCGAGCGGCGACGTGCACGTGCTCGCCCACAACTTCATGCACGGCGGAGACCTCCTCGGAACCCGAAGCCCTGGTGGGACCTGGGCCCGACAGAACCGGGACCCCGTACGAGGCCTGTTCTACGACGCGACCGTCACGCCCGCAGGCGACCTCCTCTACAGCCATCTCCGCAGCGTCGAGGTTCAACTGGCCACGCTCGTGTCCGGCGTCTGGACCACCGAGACCGTGCCGACCCCCGCCGAGCGCCCGACGCACTCTTCCGTGTTGTTCGATCGCGAAGGCACGCTGCACATCGCCTACCGAGCACAGACGCCCCAGGACATCTGGTACAGCCGGCGCACGGTCGACGGCACCTGGACGCACAGCCTCGTGGCGGATGGCGCGAACAACCTGGCGAGTCCTGTGTTGGCGCTCGACGGGAGTGCACCCGTGATCGCGTACGCCGACGGCACCCGCAGCGCCGTGTTCATCGCCACGCCGGGTGTTGGGGGCGCGTGGGTGAGTGAGCTCGTGGAGGAGGACGCATCCGCGAGCAGCGTGCGAACCCCCGTCTCGGTCGACCCGCGCGGGGGCATTCACCTTGTCTATCGCGCCCCCGTTCGACAGCGCGTGCGACATGCCTACCGGGCCCCAGGCGGCAGCTGGGTACACGAGAACGTGCTGGAGTCGACCGGCGCGCTGGTCCCCAACATCGAGGTGGGTCGAGATCTGCGTCTTCACGTCGCCTTCTTCACCAGCCCCGGAGACGACCTGAGCTACGCCACGCGTCAGTTCTGCATCACCGCACCCGACTGACGAGGCCGTTCGAGTTGCCGCCGTCTCTACCGAGTGGTAGACGCATGCCTACCAACCGGTAGGCATGGACGTACGCAGCAACATCCTCGACGTGGCCACGCGACGCTTCGCGGCCAACGGGGTCGACGGCACCTCACTCAGCGCGATCGCGGGTGACGTGGGGGTGCGGAAGCCGTCGCTGCTCTACCACTTCCCCAGCAAAGACGCCTTGCACCAAGCCGTGCTCGACGGAGTGCTCAGCCGCTGGAACGAGGTCCTGCCGCGTCTCTTGGAGGCGGCGAGCGGGGACGACCGATTCGACGCGCTGCTCGACGAGACGGTCGCGTTTTTCCTCGACGACCCGGACCGCGCACGCCTGGTGTTGCGCGAGATCTTGGACCGGCCGGATGCCATGCGGGATCGCCTGGCCGCCGCGGTGCAGCCGTGGATTCGGGTCATCGCGGGCTACGTTGAGCGCGCGCAGGCACACGGGGAGGTCCGCGGCGACGTCGACCCGCGCGCCTATGTTGTGCACGTCATTCACATGATCGTCGGCGGCATCGCCATCGCCGACACGCTCGGTGTGGTGCTGGGCGGCGAAGACGAACGGCAGCGGCTCGTCACGGAGCTCAAGCGGCTCGCGCGCGTGGGCCTGTTTACGGAACGGGCGCCGACGGGCTGACAGGATACGGGCTCCCGCGCGGGGGCCCATGGAGAGAAGACATGGGCAACTTCTTCAAAGACAACGACGACCTCCAGTTCTACTTCCGGGACGGCATCGACTGGGGCCCGCTCGTCGAGGCGACCGAGCACGGGTTCCGCGCGCCGGACAGCCCCGAGAACGTCGCCGAAGCAGTGGAGCTGTACGAGGACATCGCGAACCTGGTCGGCACCTTCGTGGCCGACGAGATCGCACCCCATGCGGCTGAGATCGACCGCGACGCGGTGCGGTTCGAAGACGGCGTCGTCACGTTCCCTCCACGGCTCGAGGGGATCTTCGACCAGATCCGGGAGATGGATCTGAACGGCCTCTGCCTGCCGCGCGAGCTCGGCGGGATGAACTGCCCGCTCACGCTCTACTTCCTGATCAGCGAGATGATCGGCCGCGCCGACGTCTCCGTCATGGCGCACTACGGCTTTCACGGCGGGATGGCCATCGCGATGCTCATGTTCAGCATCCGGGAGGGCACGACCAAGGTCGACCCGAACACCGGCGAGGTGCTCGAGACCCGCTTCGCCGACGCGATCCGCGAGATCGCGCGTGGGGACGCGTGGGGTTGCATGGACATCACCGAGCCCGACGCCGGCAGCGACATGGCCCAGCTCCGGACCAAGGGCGTGAAGGGCGAAGACGGCCAGTGGCGCGTCACCGGGCCCAAGGTCTTCATCACCTCGGGGCACGGTAAATACCACTTCGTGATCGCGCGGACGGAGAGCGCCAGCGAACCCGACGACGCGTTCGCGGGACTCGGCGGACTCAGCATGTTCCTCGTGCCGATCCACGAGGACGTCGACGGCGAGCGCGTGGCGCTGGCGTCGGTCGACCGGATCGAAGAGAAGCTCGGCCACCACGCCTCGGTGACGGCACAGCTCAGCTTCGACAACACGCCCGCGCACCTCATCGGCAACCGCGGCGATGGGTTCAAGCACATGCTGACGCTGATGAACGGCGCGCGCCTCGGTGTCGGCTTCGAGTGCATCGGCTTGTGCGAAGCGGCGATCCGGTTGGCGAGCGACTACGCGGCGGAGCGCCGCTCGATGGGCAAGACCATCGACAAGCACGAGATGATCGCCGACTACCTCGACGAGATGCGCACCGACGTCGCGGCCTTGCGCGCGGTGTGTGTGCACGGCGCCTACCATGAAGAGCTCGCGAACAAGCTCGAGCTGGAGCAACGCTTCGGGGCCTTGACTGAGGGCGAACGAGAGACCCTCGAGCGGCGGATCCGACATCACAAACGAGTCGCCCGGCGCGCCACCCCGCTGCTCAAGTACTTTGGCGCCGAGAAGGCCGTGGAGATGGGCCGCCGCTGCATCCAGATCCACGGCGGCGTGGGCTACACGACCGAGTACGGCGCAGAGAAGTTGCTGCGTGACGCGCTCGTGATGCCCATCTACGAGGGCACGAGCCAGATCCAGGCGCTGATGGCGATGAAGGACGTGCTCGGGGCGGCGATCAAGGACCCGGCCCGGTTCGTCAAGGAGGGCGCGCAAGCGCGATGGCGTGCGCTCCGGGGCGACCCGCTCGCTCGCCGCGTCGCCAAACTCCAAACCACCAGCCACGCGGCGCGGCAACACCTCATCGTGCGCACGGCAGGCGACAAGCTTCGTGGGCTCCCAGAGCAGCCGATGGCCGAGTGGGCGGCCTCGCTGTCGAAGAACTGGAACCCGAAGCGCGACTTTGCGTTCGCGATGCTGCACGCCGAGCACCTCGCGGTGATCTTGTTCGACACGCTCGCCGCCGAGCTCCTGCTCGAGCAGGCCACGCGCTTCCCGGCGCGGCGCGGGCTGCTCGAGCGGTGGTTGGAGCGCGCCGAGCCGCGCAGCCGGCACATGCTCGATCTCATTCAGACGACGGGCGACCGCTTGCTCACGCACCTCGAGAACGACGCGCTCAGCGCGCAGGCGGCGGAGTAACCGGTGGCCGTCTCGACCCGCTTCGTGCTCCAGCAAGGAGGCGTACTCCGAGGGCTCGGCCAGACCGCGGTCGGCGCGCTCAAGCAGCGGCTCGGTCAGGGGGCGGCGCCGCCCTCGTCCATCCCGGGCAACAAAATCACGGCCACCTTCGCGCCGCGCCCGCCCGCGCTGATCCGAGCCTACGTGCGCAACGTCGGCGGCGACCCGAGCGCGTACAAACACCACGTGCCAGCCCACCTCTTTCCGCAGTGGGCGTTTGCGCTCACCGGCAAGACGCTCGAAGGGCTGGACTACCCGATGCTCTCGGCGATGAACGGCGGCTGCGAGCTGATCGAACACGCCCGCTTGCCGCAGGGCGAGGCGCTCGAGGTCAGCGCCCGGCTCGAGTCCATCGACGACAACGGGCGCCGCGCGATCCTGACGCAGCGGGTCGTGACGGGAACGCGGTCCGCGCCGGGCGCGCTCGTGGCCAAGATGCAGGTGTTCGTGCCGCTTCCAAAGAAGCCCGACGCAGGTCCTCGCGCCCCGAAAAAGCCGCCCGCGCGGGTGCCCGAGTCGGCGCGCGAGGTGGCCTGGCTGCGGGTCAAGTCGGACGCTGGCCTCGACTTCGCGAAGCTCACCGGGGACTTCAATCCGATCCACTGGGTCCCGGCGTACGCCCGGGCGTTTGGCTTTCGGAGCACGATTCTGCACGGGTTCGGCACCATGGCGCGGGCGATTGAGGGTGTGAACCGCGGGCTCTACGCGGGCGACGTCACCCGGCTCAAGCACGTGCGCGTTCGTTTCACCAAACCGCTCGTCCTGCCGGCCCAGGTCGGCGTGTTCCTCGACGGCGAACACCTCACGGTCGGCCCTGCCCCGGGCGGCCCGGCCTACCTGACCGGCACCTGCACGGAGACGCTTCCATGACCGACTTTTTGCTCGAGCTGTCCAAGAACCCGAACGCACGCAAGGTCGTGAAGCAGCTCGGCTTGCCGCTGCCGATGCCGCAGGCCCTCCGCCGCGCCAAGGGCGCCTGGGAAGCGCGCCCGCTGGCCAACAAGAAGGTCGTGGTGGGCACGACCGAGGGAGCCGAGCTCGGCGTGCTGTTGGCCGAGACGCTGGCGCCCGCGGGCGCCGAGCCGGTGCTCGTCGGCCCCCACGACGTGGCTGCCTACGAGGGCCCGGGTGAAGCCTACGGCCGACCACCGACCGTCATGACCGGTGCCACGCCGGACCGCTTCCTGGCCCACGGTCTCGTCTTCGACGCGACGGGCCTGTCCACGCCCGACGCGCTCGGCGCGCTGCATGACTTCTTTCATCCGCTGGTCGGACGCCTCGCCCGCTGCGGCCGGGTCGTCGTCGTCGGCCGCCCCGCATCGGGCGGGGACGTCGCCTTCGGTGCGACCCAGCGCGCGCTCGAGGGGTTCGTCCGAAGCCTCGCCAAGGAGCTGGGGCGGCGCGGCGCCACCGCGCACCTCGTCACGGTTGAACCTGGCGCTGAGGGGCGCGCTGCGGCGGTTCTGCGGTTCCTCTTGTCCGAGCGCTCGGCGTTCCTCAGCGGTCAGCCGTTCCACGTGACCCGTCAGGCGAGCGACGCGGCGCCGGCCCGTTGGACGCGGCCGCTCGACGGCAAGGTCGTCTTGGTCACGGGCGCCGCGCGCGGCATCGGCAAGGCGACGGCGGGTCTGCTCGCCGACGAGGGCGCCCACGTGGTCTGCCTCGATCGCCCCGCCGACGACGGGCCGCTAAGCCGCGTGGCCGCGGACGTCGGGGGCTCGATGCTGCTCCAAGACATCAGCGCCGATGACGCGCCCGAGGCGATCACCGCCGCGCTCCGGGAGCGCCACGGGACGGTGCACGCGGTGGTGCACAACGCCGGCGTCACCCGCGACAAGACGCTCGCCAAGATGAAGCGTGACCGCTGGGATCAAACGCTCGACATCAACCTCGGCGCGGTTGTGCGCATCGACGCAGCGCTGTTGGACGCGGGCGTCCTGTCGGACGGCGGGCGCATCATCTGCCTGTCGAGCGTCGCCGGCATCGCGGGCAACATGGGCCAGACCAACTACGCCGCGAGCAAGGCCGGCATCATCGGCTACGTCGACGCGCAGGGACGCGCGCTGGCGGCGCGCGGCATTTGCGTCAACGCGATCGCGCCGGGCTTCATCGAGACCCGCATGACGGCCGCCATCCCGCCGGTCATTCGGCAAGCGGGGCGGCGTCTCAGCAACCTCGGCCAAGGCGGCCAGCCGCGGGACATCGGCGACCTCGTCGTGTTCCTCGCCAGCCCTGGCAGCCAGGGCCTCACTCGGGGCGTCCTCCGCGCATGCGGCGGCGCCCTCATCGGTGCATGACAGCCCACATTCTGCACGACCGCCATTTTGGAGAGCAGCCATGAGTCAGCGTAGAGCCGTCGTCGTTCGCGGCGTGCGAACCCCCTTTGTCAAAGCCTTCGGGAAACTCCTCAAGCAAGACACCATCGCCTTGGGCGTCAGCGCGGTCGGCAGCTTGCTCGCGCGGACCGAAATCGACCGTGAGGAGATCGACGGAATCGTGTGGGGCGGTGTCATCCTGCCCGGCTTGGCTCCGAACGTCGGTCGGGAGATCGCGCTCGACCTGCGGCTCCCGTTCTCCGCGGAGGCGTTCACCGTCACGCGCGCGTGCGCGTCGGGCCTTCAGGCCGTGACCAGCGCGGTGTCGGCGATCGAGCGCGGCGACGCGGACGTGATGATCGCGGGCGGCAGCGACTCGACGTCCAACGCGGAGATCAAGCTGCCGCAGAAGGTGGTGCACGCGCTGGCGCCGCTCGCGTTTGGCAAGGCCAGCCCCGCCGATGTGCTGGGCGTCTTGTCGCAGCTGATGCCGCTCAACGAGATCCTGCCGCAGAGGCCGCGCATCGCGGAGCGGACGACGGGGCAGGTCATGGGCGAGGCCGCCGAGGAGATGGCGCGGCGCAACGGCATCCGGCGCGAAGACCAGGACGCGTTCGCCGTGCAGTCGCATCACCGTGCGGCGGCCGCGATCGAGAGCGGGCGGTTCGATGAGGAGGTGGCGCCGGTGGTGCTCCCGAACGGCGACCGCGTGCTGACTGACGACCTCGTCCGGGCGAGCACCTCCGAGGAGAAGCTCGCTCGGCTGCGCGCGGTGTTCGCTAAGGACGGCACCCTGACCGCCGGCAACTCGAGCCCGCTCACGGACGGGGCCTCGGCCGTGCTCCTGATGAACGAAGAGAAGGCACGCGCGCTCGGCTACACCCCGCTCGCCGCGTTCAAGAGCTGGTCCTACGTGGGCGTCGACCCGGGCGACCAGCTCCTGATGGGCCCCGCCATCGCCATGCCCAACGCGCTCGATCGCGCCGGACTCTCGCTCGACGACATCGACCTGGTCGACATGCACGAGGCGTTCGCCGCCCAGGTGCTGAGCGTGCTCAAGATGCTCGGCAGCGACGCCTTCGCGAAGGAGCGCCTCGGGCGCGCCGCCGCCGTGGGCGAGGTCGACCCAGCGCGCCTCAACGTGCACGGCGGATCCGTCGCGATCGGCCATCCCTTTGGGGCGACCGGGGCGCGCATGGTCACCACGATGGCGAACGAGCTGCACGCGTCGGACAAGGAGACCGCGCTTCTCGGCATCTGCGCCGCTGGCGGGCTGGGCGCCGCGGCCGTCATGGAGCGCGTCGGATGAGACGGGGGTCTTCCCGACGGACTACCGCGGGAAGACCCAACCGAGTTCACGGGCGCGCAGCTCCGCTGACTCGATCTCATGGTGCAGCCGCTCGGGGGAGGCCTTCTCGTCGGGGTGAGGCCCGCCCTCCCGGACCAGCGGCCAACCCCGGAGCGCCATGAGCAGCGCCAGTGTCCCGCCGGCGACGGCCTCGTCGGCGTGAAAGCGCGTCAGCTGGTCCCCATCCCGGCGCGCCTCGGCGACGGGGTGGCCCGCAACGCTGAGTCGGAGCGTGTCGCCCCGCTGGTGCAGCTCCCATGGTCCCCGACCCGCCACCCACGCGAACGAGAGGTGCCGCTCCCACCCCGTCACCCACATCCGCCGGCGCAGGTAGAAACGGACCGCGGCCTGCCACACCCAGTGCGTATCGAGCTGGATGCCGGGGTGTCCTTCGTGAACCGCGCTGGCCTGAAGTGCAGTCAAGGCAGCCGACACGAGACCGCGACCTCGGCTCTCGGGCCGCAGGTAGAGACAACTCACGACGATGGGCGCCCCCGGCAGACCGCCGATCGGGAGCGCGAGCGTGCCAACGCGGATCCCCCGGTCGAGCAAGAACAGTCGGCGCGTATCCGCCATCACCTCGGGCAACGGCGGCAGGTACGTGCCTCCCAGACGGTCGAGCCATGGCTCCGAGGCCTCGCCGAGGGGGAAGGTCTGTCTGCCGAAACACGACTCCACGACCGCGGCCAGATCGTAGGCACACCAAAGCTCCGAGGCCTCGCGGTCGGAGGGATCCAGAGCTGCCAGAGAGCGGTCGGCAACCAGTGCCGCCTCCATCCGATGAAACATGGTGCGGAGAGCCTACCCGAACGAGCGTGTCGATCTGTGCCCTGCCGGTGGCACTACTGGAAACTGGACTGGCCACCTGGAACGCCAGCTATCCTGCTCGACGCCGAGACGAGGGCTCGCGTGATGCGGAACGTCTCACTGATCCGATGAACAGTTCCCGTACAACGACGCGCGCGCGTGAAATCCGCGGCAGACCCAGAAAACCGCCTTGAAATGGCCGTGAGCGCCTGTCACAGCGCCTCGCCCGGCATGACACGGATGTCAGCCTGGGGACTCGAAGGCGGCCCTGGGGGACGCAGGCCGCTTCCGACCATGACTCGTTCGTCCTACCTTGGGGCCATTTCTGGCGCTTCTGCCGCCAACCACATCGGTGGCACAGGGAATGCACCTTCGACGCAGTGCGTAAGAAGGCGCGTCCCGGGCCCTACGAGTGAGTCGTAGGTCCGGTTCGATCGCTCAACCACTTTCGCTTACTTGGAGATCCCGATGGGAATGGACGCCACAGCACGACGAAACGATTCGAACGTGTACGTGCTGGACACCCTCGCGAACGTCCTGGATCCGCTGACGAACCAGGCGCGTGAGTGCTTGCGCCAGCAGGCCGCCGCCATCGCCACGCTGAGCATGCGCCTGGACGAGTCCTTCGCGCGGGCCATCCGAATCCTGTTCTCATGCCGCGGCCACGTCGTGATCAGCGGCCTGGGCAAGTCCGGCCTCGTGGGGCGCAAGATCGCGTCGACACTGGCTTCCACGGGCACGCCGAGCTTCTTCGTGCACTCCGCGGAGGCGATGCACGGTGACCTCGGGATGATCACTGACGACGATGTGGTCGTGCTGATCTCCTACAGCGGCGAGACCGACGAGGTCACGCGCATGCTCCCTCACCTCCGCTCGCGTGGGATCCAGACGCTGGCCCTCGTCGGCAAGCCGGACTCCACGCTCGGGCGCAGCGTCGATGTCGCGCTGGACGTCTCGGTCGACCGCGAGACCTGCCCCAACAACCTGGCGCCGACCAGCTCCACGCTCGCCACGCTGGCGATGGGCGACACCCTCGCGGTCTCCCTCATCAAGCTGCGGGACTTCCACTCGGACGACTTCGCCAAGCTGCACCCCGGCGGCTCCATTGGGAAGCGTCTGACCCGGGTCGCGGACGCCGTCGTCCGTGAGGGCGTAACCGTGCTCGACCCTGGGACCACGGTGCAGGAGGCGCTCATGGCGCTCGCCAGCAGCGTGCTTCCCATCGCACTCATCTGCGAGGGCTCCACCCTCGTCGGCACCTTCCGCTCCGACGACCTCCGCCGCGCGGGCGATGTGTCGATGAGCGCGCCGGTCTCGGACATCATGAACGCCTCCCCCCAAGTGACAGAGCCGGGCGTGCTGATCAGCGATGCCGACCGCCGCATGTCGCGAGATGGCCTCGAGGCCCTCGTCGTGGTCGAGTCGAGCGGTGAGGTGTGCGGCGTGTTCCCACACCGGCGCAACTGAGGCGAGACTGAGGCGAGCCATGGTACCGCGCAGTCACCCCTCTTCTCAGCGCTCCCTCGCCTGGGTGTGGTTGCTCGCGCTGGGTGGCACACTGGGTGGCTGTGGCGCGTCGCAGCCCCAGGAAGCCGACATCTACCACGACCCTCTGTTGCGCCCGAGCGTGGTGCACGCGGAGGGGCCCGACGCGCAGCTGCTGGCGCGCCTGGACGAAGTCTCCGGTGAGGGGACCCTTCAGGTTGGCGGTGCTCCGGTGGCCGTCGAAACGCCCTACCCCGCGGCCAGCGGTCGCGTCTGTCGCAGCGTGGGCGAGCGCCTGGCGTGCCGTTCCGAGGACGGCTGGGAGTTCGTTCCGGTGGTGCTGCCGACCGCGGGAGTGACGCCCGACGAGGCCGCCCCGTGAGGGAGCTCGCGCAGGGCCTGTCGACGCAGACCCGGGTCATCTTCGCGCTGGCGCTCCGCGAGACGCGGACGCGCTTCGGTCAGCATCGGCTCGGCTACGTCTGGGCCCTGCTGGAACCGCTCATCTTCATCATGACGTTCTGGGTGATGTTCAAAGCCATCAACCGGGACATGCCCGGCGGCATGGCGGTCGTGCCGTTCCTCACGACCGGGGTCATCCCCTACGAGATCGCGATGAAGACGACCGACCGGGTGAGCCTCTCGGTCGAAGCCAACCGAGCCCTGCTCTTCTACCCCCAGGTGCAGACCCTCGACATCGCCTTCGCGCGGGCGTTCCTCGAGCTCGCGACGTTCAGCGTCGTCACCGTGGCGATCCTCGGGGTCCACGGGCTCGTCGTCCAAGAGTTTGCGATTCAAGACCCGCTGCGGGTGTTGCAGGGCTTCCTCCTCGCGACCGGCTTCGGCCTTTCCCTCGGCCTCGTGCTCTGCGCGCTCACCGTGATGTCCCCCGTGACGCAACGGGTGAAGGGCCCACTCTTTCGGCCCGTGTTCTGGATCAGCGGGCTCTTCTTCGCCGCCGAGATGCTTCCCCTCCGCTACCGCGAGTACGTGATGTGGAACCCCATCCTGCACTGCGTGGAGATCGTCCGGGACGGCTGGTTCGTCGAGTACACGGCCCACTCGGCCAGCGGCACTTTCGTGCTGATGAACATCGTGGTCCTTCTCTTCATCGGTCTCACGCTGGAGCGTCGGACGCGGGTCAAGGTGCAGCTGACATGATCGAGCTCAAAGACGTCACCAAGGCCTACCGCACGCCGGCGGGCGAGCACATCGTGCTGGACCGACTCAACGCCACGTTCGAGTCGAAGGTCAGCGTCGGCATCCTCGGCACAAACGGCGCCGGCAAGTCCACGCTGCTGCGCATTCTCGGAGGCGCGGAGCAGCCCGACGCCGGACAGATCGTCCGGACGGGGCGCGTGTCCTGGCCCATCGGCTTCGCCGGCGGGTTCAACAGCTCGCTGACCGGCGAAGAGAACTGCCGTTTCGTATCGCGCATCTACGGCGCCGACATCGATGAGGTCGTCGAGTTCACCCGCGGATTCGCCGACATCGGCAACTACTTCCACATGCCCGTGCGCACCTACTCCTCCGGCATGCGGGCGCGGCTCGCGTTCGGCCTGTCGATGGCCGTCGACTTCGACACGTACCTCGTCGACGAGGTCACCGCCGTCGGGGACAACAACTTCCGTACGAAGTGCAAGGCCGCGTTCGACGAGCGCCGGGGCCGCGCCAGCGTCATCATCGTCAGCCACAACATCGGCACCATCAAGTCGTACGCGGATCGCTACGCGCTGCTCAGGCGCGGGCGCCTGACGTTCTACGACGACCTCGACGAGATCGAGCGTCTGTACAAGGCGGCGGCATGAGCACCAGCGTACCCAGCGACACCCGAGCCAAGACCGCCCGCCAACTCCGCAAGGTTCGGCAGCGCCGGCTCGTGCTGCGCCTCGGCCTCGGCGTGGGTCTGCCCACACTGCTGGCCATGGCCTACTACGGGACGTACGTCACGCCGCAGTACCAGAGCGTGACCACATTCACCATCGAGTCTGCCGATGGCGCGGCGCCCACGAACGCGCTGCAGATGCTCGTCGCCAGTGTGCCTGGCAGCTCCGGGCGCGACGTTGCGCTCGTGCGCGAATACGTCTCGTCGCGCGACATGCTCAACCACCTCACGGAAGAGCACCGCTGGGCGGACCATTTCGGCGCCGCGGATGTCGACTGGGTCTCGCGTTTGTCGGCCGACGCGCCGTTCGAGGAACGCTACGCCCACTTCCTCGATCAGGTCGAGGTGATCCACGATTCGGATACGGGTGTTCTGCACCTGCACGTCAAGGCGTTCGACGCGGAGAGCAGCCATCGCTTCGGCGAGGCGATCTTGGCTGAGAGCGAGCGCATGGTGAACGAGCTCAGCGACACCTCGCGCAACGATCGCATCGAGCTGTCCCGCAGTGAGCTGGAGCGGGCCGAGACCCGGCTGGCCGCCGCCCGGCGTGCGCTGCGAGAGCTCCAGGCCGAGCGCGGTGACCTCAACCCCGTCGCTTCTGCCGAGGCCATCCTGTCGATCCGCAGCCGGCTCGAGGGCGAGCTGGCCATCGCTCGGGCCAACCTGAGCACCGTGGTGGCCACGATGCCGCGTGGAGCGCCCGAGATCACCGCGGCGCGGCGGCGCATCTCGGCGCTCGAACGGCAGATCACCGCACAGAGCGACCGGCTCTCGGGCGACGGCGAGTCCGGCGAGGGCGGCATCAACGCGGAGCTCGAGGAGTTCGAGCCCATCATGGTGGAGAAGGAGTTCGCGCAGCGGGCCTACTCCTCCGCGCTCACTTCGCTCGAGCTCGCCCGGGTGGACGCGTCGCGCCAGCACCGCTATCTCGTCCGCATCGCCGGGCCGTCCCAACCGGACGACCCCACGCATCCACGCTTCTGGTATTCCGTTCTCACGGTGCTCGCGATGGCGTTCTCACTCATGGGCATCGGGACGCTGCTGCTCGCTTCGATTCGAGAACACGCCAACGTATGAGCCTCTGAGCGCGGCAGGCCATGCCGCCGCGCCCCCGCTGACGCGGATGAAGGACGCCTCCGTGAACGACCCCGCCCGAGCCATGTCTGGCGCCTCTCCGCGCAAGCGCCCCTGTCGCGCCTCGTGCGTTGCTCTCTCTCGTCTCGCCTCGCTCATCCTCACGCTCACGCTGCTGCCCGCGGCGGCTCTCGCGCAGACCGGGCCCGCGCAGCCCGTGCCCGCGGACGTGGCCAACCCCGCGACGGCCGAGCCGAGCCAGTCCCCCACCCGTGGGCCGCGGCCGTTCGGCGCCAACCTCTTCGCCGGCACGTACGCCGCCCAGCGCGCCAACGGCATCAACCCCACCTACCGGATCCTTCCGGGCGACCGGGTGATGGTGAACGCGTGGGGCGCGGTCCAGGTAAACGATGTCTTCGTCGTGGACACGCAGGGCAACATCTTCATCCCGACCGTCGGCCCCATTCCTCTCGCAGGCGTCGAGAACGCCTCGCTGACGAACACCCTCGAGGGCGCCATCCGACGTGTCTACCGGGGCAGCTTCGGGGTCTACACCAACCTGCTCACGGCCAGCCCGGTCGCTGTCTTCGTCACCGGCGGGGTTCCGCGCCCGGGTCGGTACGCCGGCATCCCGAGCGACTCCGTGCTTTTCTTCTTGGACCAGGCCGGCGGCATCAACCCGGACACCGGGAGCTACCGAACGCTGCGGGTGATGCGGCAGGGAAACGAGGTCGCCGTCATCGACCTCTACGAGTTCCTCCTGAACGGCACCATGGCGACGCCGCAGTTCGAGGACGGCGACACCATCCTCGTTGGCCGCCGTGGGCCCTCGGTCGAGGTGCACCGCCCGGACCAGTCCGACGTGCTCGTGGAGCTCCGGGCGAGCGACGATGGAACCCTCCGCGGCGACGGCCTGCTCGAGGTCGTCGCCGGAGGCGCGCGCGTGACCGCGGTGACGCTGCGAGGCATGCGGGACGAGCGCTCCGTTGCGCAGACGCTGAGCCTCGAAGAGCTCGGCGAGGCGGAGCTTCGCGACGGGGACCGGCTCTTCTTCCGCGAGGACGTGAGCCCCGACTTCATCGTCGTTCACCTCGAGGGCGAGTACCGCGGGCCTTCACAGCTCGCGGTCCGCCGTGGCACGCGCCTGCTGGACCTCTTGAACTTCGTCCCAGTGAGGCGGGACCTGTCCCGCACGGACGCCGTCCACATCCGCCGTCGGCAGATCCGAACCCAGCAGCAGGCGGCCCTGCAGGAGAGCCTCAACCGTCTGGAGCGCGCAACGGTGCTGGCGCTCAGCGACACCAACAACGAAGCCCAGATCCGCGTTCGCGAGGCGGAGCTCGTGCGCGGCTTCGTGGAACGCGCGCGCAACGTCGAGCCGCTGGGCTTGATGGTGACGAGCACCGCGGAGCATCAGCTCAACGTGCTGCTGCAGGACGGCGACGTGGTCGTCATCCCGGCGGCGACGAACGTCATTCACGTGGTCGGCGAGGTGCAAATCCCGCACGCGGTGATGTACCGCCCGGACCTGACCGTCATGGACTACGTGCAGATGGCCGGTGGCTTCTCGAACCGTGCAGACAGGGACCACGTGCTCATCCGGCGCGCCAACGCCAGCATCGTCGTGGGGGACATGAACACCCCGGTCCGCCCCGGCGACCAGGTGATGATCCCGCCGTCCGTGGACGACAAGTGGCTGCAGAACGGCATCGACATCGCGCAGGTCATCTACCAAATCGCGATCGCGGCGTCGGTCGTGCTGCGCCCGCTGTAGCGGGTCCGTCAAGATCTTTGCGACTGAAGGAGAATCGATGCGCATTCGAAACATCGACGTCGGCCCCGAACACCCGTTTGTGCTCATCGCCGGGCCTTGTGTCATCGAGAGCCGGGACATCGTGTTCGAGATCGCGGAGCGCATGCTCGCGATCACCGCGCGGCTCGGCATCCCGTATGTGTTCAAGGCCAGCTTCGACAAGGCCAACCGAACGAGCGCGTCCAGCTTCCGCGGGCCGGGGCTCGACGAAGGCCTGAGCATCCTCCGAGAGGTGCGCGAAAAGCTCGGCCTGCCGGTGCTCACCGACGTGCACGACAAGGACCAGGTCGCGGCGGTCGCCGACGCGGTGGACGTCCTTCAGACCCCCGCGTTCCTCTGTCGCCAGACCGACTTCATCCAGGCGGTCGCATCGGCAGGAAAGCCGGTGAACATCAAGAAGGGCCAGTTCCTCGCGCCGTGGGACATGGCGCACGTCGCGGAGAAGGCCAAGGCCACGGGCAACGACCAGATCATGCTGTGCGATCGGGGGACGAGCTTCGGCTACAACACGCTCGTCTCGGACATGCGGGGCCTCGCCACGATGCGGGAGACCGGCTGCCCAGTGATCTTCGACACCACGCACTCGGTGCAGCAGCCCGGCGGCCTGGGCGGCGCGAGCGGCGGGCAGTCGCACCTCGTCCCCGTCGTGGCTCGCGCCGCGGTCGCGGCCGGCGTCAGCGGCGTCTTCATGGAGACGCACCCGCGCCCCACGGAAGCGCTGAGCGACGGACCGACGATGTGGCCGCTCGACCGGGCGGAGGAGCTTCTCGGCGTGCTCGTGAGCATCGACACGACGGTGAAGGCCCAGCCGTTCGCGGAAACCAGCTCGGCGTGACCGGCACCCCCGATCCGGCCGCGCTGGCGTCGCTGAAGGTCGTGTGTCTCGACGTCGATGGGGTGCTCACGGACGGTCTGCTCTGGTACGGCCCTGACGGCGAGACGCTCAAGCCTTTCCACGTGCGGGACGGCCTCGGCATCAAGCTGCTGATGCGCGCGGGCGTCGAGGTCGCCGTGATCAGCGGGCGAACGAGCGCACCGCTCGAGAGGCGCCTCGACGACCTGGGCGTGACGCGGCGCTACCTCGCGTGCCGGGAGAAGGGCGCCGCGCTGACGGACCTGGTGGCCGAGGTCGGGTGCACGGAGGACCAGGTCGCCCACGTGGGCGACGACTTCATCGATCTGCCGATCCTCACGCGCGTCGGGATGCCGATCGCGGTCCGGGACGCGCACGCGGCGGTGCGAAGAGAGGCGCGTTGGGTTACCGAGCGCGCGGGCGGACGGGGAGCGGTGCGCGAGATCGCCGACGCGATCGTCGAGGCGCGCGGCGAAATGAGCGACGTCCTCGAGAGCTACGGCGTTCGAAGGACAAGTGAGTTCAAGGAGGGGTTCAAAGTGGTGATCCCGGCGCGCCTCGCGTCCACCCGCCTGCCCGGCAAGCCGCTCGCTGATATCCACGGCACGCCCATGGTGGTCTGGTGCTTGCGCCGCGCCCTCAGCGCCGGCGCCGACGAGGTCGTGGTCGCGGTCGACGACGAACGCATCGCCGAAGCCGTGCGCGCCGAAGGCGGCGACGCGGAGCTCACCTCGTCATCGCACGAGAGCGGCACGGATCGCATCGCCGAGGTGGCCGAGAAGCGCGGCTGGAGTCCCGACACCATCGTCGTGAACATGCAGGGAGACGAGCCGCTCTTGCCCGCGTCACTCCTCAGCCGTTTGGCCGACGCGGCGCACCGGCACGCGGAGGCGGGCATCGCGACGATGGCCGTGCCGATCGGCGACCGCGAAGAGTTCTTCCGAGAGAGCGCGGTCAAAGCCGTGCTCGACGACACGGGCATGGCGCTCTACTTCAGCCGCGCTCCCGTCCCGTGGACACGCGGTTCGATGACCGAGACCACAGGGCCCGTGCCCGCCGGCGCGCCCGTGCTCCGGCACCTGGGGCTCTACGCCTACCGTGTCTCGACGCTTCGGCGGCTCGCAGCGGCCCCTCGCTCGGCGCTCGAGGTCGGCGAATCGCTGGAGCAGCTGCGCGCGATGTCGCTCGGGGTACGCATCCATGTGACGGTGGTCGACGAAGCCCCTCCGCCGGGAGTCGACACGCCGGAAGACTTGGAGCGCGCGCGCCGCTTGCTTGCCCCGGCTTCTTGAGGGAGACAGGCGCATGGTGTCCGGGACAGGCGTGAAGCGCGTGGCGGTCTTCACCGCGGGCTTGATGCGCCTTCCCCACTTGGCCGCGTTCCTCGACGCGGAGAAGGTCGTGTACGGCCCGCTCCAGCGGCGCCGCCCCGAAGCCATCGCGGGCTGGGGACAGAAGCCGAACACGCGGCTCCCGAAGCGGCTCGCGCAGGCCCTCTGCGTGCCGTACCTCCACCTCGAGGACGGCTTCCTTCGCTCCTTCGGGCTGGGTGTCCACGGGGACCCACCGCTGTCCGTCGTCGTCGACCGAACGGGCATCTACTACGACGCCACGCAGCCGTCTGATTTGGAGACGCTGCTCGCGTACGACGGGGACGACGACCCGCTCGACGACCCCGCTCTGCTCGCGCGCGCCGAACGCGGCATGCGGGTCATGCGCGAGTCCGGGCTCGCCAAATACAACCAAGCTCCGAATCACGTGCTGCCTCCATCGGAGAAGACGCGCGTGCTCGTCGTAGACCAGACCGCGGGAGATCTCTCCATCGCGCTCGGGCTCCCCGCCCCCGGCGGCTTCGACGCCATGCTCGCCGCGGCGCGACGCGAACACCCCGACGCCGAGATCCTCGTCAAGACGCACCCGGACGTGCTCGCGGACAAACGCCGCGCCAACTTGCACGCCGATGACGTGACGCTGCTCTCTACACCGTTCAGCAGCGCGAGCCTGCTCGAGCAGGTCGAGCACGTGTACGTCATGACCTCTCTGATGGGATGCGAGGCGCTCATCCACGGTTGCCACGTGACCTGCTTCGGGGTGCCGTTCTACGCCGGATGGGGCCTGACCGACGACCGCGCCGCGGTGCCCTCACGCCGCGGCCGTACTCGAACCCTGCCCCAGCTCTTCGCCGCCGCCTACCTTCGCTATGCGCGCTACGTCGACCCGGAAACCGGAGAGCGCTGCGAGGCCGAGGACACGATGCGGTACCTGGCCCGGGCGCGCGAGGCCGCCACCGACCAACCGGCCACGGTCGTCGCGTACGGCTTCTCAGCGTGGAAGCGCGCGTTCGTCCCCAATTTTGTGCGCGGCTTGGGCAACGAAGTGCGCTTCGCCCAGGACATCGATGGCGCGACCGACACGCTGGCCAACGCCTCCGACCCGGCCTTGCTGGTGTGGGGCATCAAGGAGCCGGCCGCGCTCCGCGAGCTCGCCGAGTCGCGCGGCGTGCCCATCCTCCGCATGGAAGACGGCTTCCTCCGGTCCGTCGGGCTCGGCTCCGATCTCTACGCCCCCGCCTCCCTCGTCGTGGACCCCGACGGCATCTACTACGACCCCGCCACACCGAGCGCGCTCGAGCGCATCCTCGAGACCCGCGCGTTCGACGACGCCATCCGCGCCCGGGCCCGCGCGTTGCGCGAGCGCATCGTCGAGACGGGGGTCAGCAAGTACAACGTCGGCGTGCGCCGTCACGTCGGCCCCGTGCCGGGGGACGGTCGGCGCGTGGTGCTCGTGGTCGGCCAGGTTGAGGACGACGCCTCCATTCAGCGCGGGTGCCTGGACGTGCGACGCAACGAGGACCTGCTTCGGGAAGCACGGATCGCGCGCCCACGCGGCTACGTCATGTACAAGCCGCACCCGGACGTCGTCTCGGGCAACCGGAGGGACTCGTTGCCGCTGACGGTGGCGCGGCAGATGTGCGACGAGGTCGTTGTCGATGCCTCGCTCGCGGACTGCCTCGCGGCGGCCGACGAGGTGCACACGATGACGTCCCTGGTCGGGTTCGAGGCGCTGTTACGAGGAAGGCGCGTGGTCGCGTATGGGCAGCCGTTCTACAGCGGCTGGGGCCTGACCGAAGACCGGCACCCACACCCTCGAAGGACGCGACGCCTGAGCCTCGACGAACTCGTCGCCGGCACGCTGCTCTGCTACCCGCGCTATGTGCACCCGAACACCGGACTGCCCACCACACCCGAGGCCATCGTCCGCATGCTCGCCAGCGCCGACAAGCCCTCACGCTTCGCGTCGAGCTGGAGTGGACGGCAACTGCGCAAGGGCGTGAACCTCGCCCGGGAGGTGATCCGTGGCCTATGAGCTCCCCGACTTCGGCGTGCGCCGCGCGCTGCTGCTCCAGGGCCCGGCGGGCCCGTTCATGCTGCGTTTTCGGAACGACCTGAACGACGCGGGCATCGAAGCCACGAAGGTGAACTTCCACGCGGGCGACCGACACTTCTTTCCCGGTCCGAACGCGCTCTCCTACACCGGCGACGTCCCCAGCTTCGGCGCCTGGGTCGAGCGCGTGATGGAAGAGCGCCGCATCGACGGGGTCTTCCTCTTCGGGGACTGTCGGCCCCTGCATCGTGCCGCCATCGAGGTGGCCGAGGAGCGCGGGGCGCGCGTCTATTGCTTCGAGGAGGGCTATCTGCGGCCGGACTGGATCACCGTGCAGGAGCACGGCGTGAACGGTCACTCCCGGATGCCCAAAGATCCGGCGTTCTACCGCGCGCTCGACCTGCCCGAGCCGGAGCCGCCCATCGAGGTCGGGCCGCGCTTCGGGATCCTCGCCTGGTACTCGACGCAGAACGCGCTGTCGTTCACGCTCCTCAACCAGCGTTTCCGCGCGTACCGACACCACCGTCAGCTGAACGCGTGGATGCACACCGCGTGGTGGGTGCGTGGCGCCGTCCGCAAAAAGCGATTCGAACGCGCGGAGCGGGGCATGCTCGAGCGCTTTCAGGGACCGCTGTCGGGCAGGTACTTCTTCGTCCCGCTGCAGGTGCACATCGACTACCAGCTCGCGCACTCCCCGTACGACGAGGTGCTCGACTTCGTCGAGGACGTGCTCGTCGCGTTCCGAGAGCACGCGCCCCCCGACACGCACATTCTGTTCAAGCACCACCCGATGGACCGCGCCTACCGCGAGTACGGCCACTGGTTCCCCGAGCGCGCGAAGAAGCACGGGCTGAGCGACCGCGTCCACTACTGCCACGATGTGCACTTGCCCACCCTGCTCAAGCACGCGCGCGGCACCATCACCATCAACAGCACGGTGGGGCTGCAGTCCATCTTTCACGGTACCCCCGTGAAGGTGCTGGGCGACGCCGTCTACGACATGCCAGGGCTGACGGCGCCGGAGGACCTCGAGACGTTCATGCGAACGCAGACGCCGCCCGACCGTGCGCTGTACGAGCAGTTCCGGCGCTATCTGCTGCGCGAAAACCAAGCCAACGGCAGCTTCTACCGGCCGCTGGTGCCGACCGAACGTGGCACCGGCGTGAGGTGGTTTCCGGCCCCGCAAAGGCAGCCGTCTCGGGACGAGGAGTGAAGAAGGCGAACAAGCTGCGCACCTCGCCCGCGCGCTTCTTCGCTGACAGCCGCGTCCCCGGATTGCGCAGGCTCGCGCCCCTCGCCCAGAGGGTGGCTCGGGTGCCGCTCATCGCGGACCTGCTCGAGCAGCCCGTCCATGCGCTCGCCGAACGCGAGCTTCCGCTCGTCTCTCGCCTCGCGCGGAGTTCACGTCGGCGGGCACAGCGCGAGCGCTCGCGTCTGCTCGCCAAACACGGCCATCCCACGGTCTCGGTGATCGTCGCCGCCCACAACGCTGAAGCGTCGCTGGCCGCGAGCCTCGACTCGCTGCTCGCTCAATCCCACCACGCGCTCGAGGTCCTCGTCGTCGACGATCGCTCCACCGACCGAACGGTGGAGGTCGCGAACAGGGCCGCGGCGCGGGACCGTCGTGTGCGCGTGCTCCAGCATGACGCCAACCGGGGCGCGGCCATCGCGCGCAACACCGGCCTCGCAGCGGCCACCGGCGACTACCTCTCGTTTCAAGACGCCGACGACCGCTCCCACCCCGAGCGCATCGAACGCCAGCTGGCCTCCCTCTTGTCCGCTCCGGGCGCGGCGCTCGCCGTCTGCAACTTCCGACGCGAGGCGCCCGACGGAACACCGCTGACAGTCAACGGGCGCCGCTTCGCGAAGAACCTGATCAGCATGCTGTTCTCGCGCGCGGCCTTCGAACGCGTCGGCTATCTCCGACCGCTGACGACAGGAGAGGACGCCGAGTACTACGAGCGCATCAAGGCCGCGCATGGGCAGGGCTGCGAGGTCCACCGGTTCGAGACGCTGTACTTCGCTCGCTTCGAGCCCAGCTCATTGCTCTTCTCCAACGGAGAGGTCCGCCGCGAGGGGGACGCCGTCTTCTTCACCGAGTCACCCGAGCACCGCGTGCGACGCGAGCGTGCGCTCGACCACCTCGAGGCAGTGCGCGCGGGGCGTGTCTCCCCGTACGTTCCCTTCGAGTAGAACCTAGCGTCACTCCGTCGTCGCGACCCGCATCAGGAAGACGTTGCAGGACACGGTGTCGATGGCCAGGGGCTCCGGCCGCCCAGGACGAAACTCGGTGACCCCCGCGAACCACCCCGCCGCCAGCAGCCCGCCTGGGACGCGTGCCACGGCCACGCACTCGGCGTTGCCGGGCCCGGCGGTTTGGACCGAGAAGGCATGCTGTCCGTCTTCCGTCCACTCCGAGACATAAGCCTCGCGCATGCCCTCGACGGCCATGGTTTGTGCCGTTGGCTGCCCGGCGCCGAACGTGGACGTGCCATTGAAGTGGCCGCAGAGGGTCTCCCCGCTTTCGTCCATCCCTTGCAGTCGGTCACCGCCGGTCAGCCGCGCTTCGAGGAATGCCCCGGCCGCGCCGTAGGAGGCGACGAACGCGTACTGCCCCGCGCTTGGGCGGAGCGTGGTCTCCGCCGCCCCGCTGCCGAACACAGTGTTGCTGCTGAGCACCCCGCCGACGCGGACGTGTCCTGCTTCGGTCACGGACACCGCGTTGGCCTGTTCGTTCGCGTCGCCGCCGATGGCGACACCCCAGCGGAGTCCGCCGGTCGGAGAAAAGTCGGCGAGGTAGGCGTCGCCGAGGCCGGCGGAGGTGATCTCGGGCTCGCTCGGTCGGTCTGTTCGCAAGGTTCCAGGAAACTGGCCGGCGATCACCGCCCCGCCGTCAAGGGTGACGGCCACGGCGTGAACCTCATCCCCGATGGGGCTCCCGAGCCCGCGCGCCCAGAGCGGCGTGCCGTCCAGTGTCAGCTGGGCGACGAAGATGTCGGTCACGCCGTACGGAGAAACCGTCAGCTCGTCTTCGTCGCTGCCGAACCGTGCCTCACCCGAGTACGTGCCGGCGATGGAGATGCGGTCGTCCCGCGCGGCCACGGCGCGGACCTGCGCACCGGGGAACGGGCCCTCGCCACCTCGCACGAGCGCAGCCCACATCAGCTCGCCGGACGCGTCGTAGCGCGCCACGAACCCAGCCGACTGCGCGCCGGCGTCCCACGTCGTGTCCGCGAAGCGGGTCACCCCCTGCGTGCTTCCTACAACGACGACCGAGCCGTCGGAGAGCGCCGCTGCCCCGTGGGCCCAGACGTCGCGCGCGCTCGTGATGCCACGCACCCATTCGAGCTCGCCCGTCGGGCTGTAGCGGGCCACGAAGGCGTCCTGGCGCGCCTCTCCTTCGAGCGTCGTTTCGCTGTCCGACGCGGGACCGAACACGGTGTCCCGGCAGCCGTATTTGCCCGTCAGATAGGCCGTACCGTCAGGGAGCGTCGCCATGGCGCGCGGTGCGTTGCAGCAGATCCCCTCGGTGTGGGCGACCCAGTCGACGAAAGGGGGCTCCGGAGCGGCGTCCGTCGCCGCGTCACCGGCATCGACTTCCGCATCGAACGGGGCGCTCGCGTCCGTTCCGGCATCCAGTGCAGCGTCCGAGACGCCCGCGTCCTGGACGACCGGACCCAGCGTGGCGTCGATCCCGCCATCCGGCGTCCCGTGGTGAGCTGCGCAGCCCACCAGCAACACGATCCCGATCGCCCCTCGAAGCCCGCCCATGTGCGTAACGTGGGCGAGCCGACGGACGCCGTCGAGTCAGGGTGATGTAAAAGCCGCGCGTCTCACCGCGTCGCGACGACGGCGATGACCGCGACGAGCGCGATGACGCGGAACGCGAACGCCAGGGCGATCGCCCGCCAGGCCGGCAGCCCGCGCTGCACCCAGGTCTTCTGCAAGCCGATGGCGACGGGCGCGTTGAGCACGCAGAAGAGCACGATGAGACCGGCGACCGCCGCGTTCTCGAGCGTCGGCTCGAGCGGAAACCGGGTGAGCATCACAAACGAGGCCACCAGAACGATCCACGTCCCCCGCGCGAGCTGCCGGGCCAGCTTCGGATCGTCCATCCACGACACGCCCGGACGATACGGCGTTCGGAGCCGTGGGCAAGCGCGCGGATGACGGCGGCTCGCCGATCGTTCACGCTTCGCCGCATGCGCGTCGCGTTGTTGTGTCTCCTCGTTCCTCCGCGCCTCTCGATGCGCGACCGCGCGGCGAAGGGGAGCGACGCGGGACGACGACCCGTCGCCAGTCTCGTGCACCGCGCGCGGCGGGGCGCGACCTCGGATGTGCGCGTCCGGCATGAAGCCGCCGGCACGGAGCGGTGTGGCAAGCTCGGCATCGATCCGGACCGCCGTTTTCTCTATCGTCTGGAAGAAGCCTTCACCGGCGTGGGCGTCGAGCACGGCTCGACCCTCGTCCCGGTCCTCGAGGCGTACCCCAACGCATGCCGATGAAACGCGCTGTTCTGCTCCTGGCCGCCTCCCTGTGGGCGGCGACCCCGGCGTACGCGCAAGAGGAGACGTCCGGCGAGACGGGCGAAGCGCCCACCGACGAGACGGGAGAAGAGACCCCTGCGCCCCCGTCCGGCCCGACGTTGGTGGCGCCCCGACTCGTGGAGGCGCCCGAGCTGAGCCTGCCCGAGGACGCGGAGCCGCTCCCCCCGGAGAGCGAGGTCGTGCTTACGCTAACCATCGGCGCCGACGGCCGGGTGATGGAGGCCACCGTGTTCTCCCCCGTGCGAGAAGACGTGGATGCGCTCGTGCTCGAGGCCGCGCCCAACATGGTGTTCGAGCCCGCTACCCGCAACGGCGACGCCATCCCAGCGCGCATCCGCTTTCGTTTCCGTGTCAGCCCCCCCGAACCCCCGCCCGAAGATCCCGAGGCCGGAGCCGAGCCCGAAGCCGAGGCGCCCCACCTGGACACCGAAGCCATCGAAGGCTTCGACACCGAAGTCTCGGAGCTCGGCGTCGTCGCGGTGGCCGAGCGGCCCGAGGCCGGGGCCGCGGCGCGTATCACGCTTCAGGCGGAGGAGCTGACGACCGTGCCCGGGACGTTCGGCGAGCCGCTGCGCGTCGTCGAGACCCTGCCTGGCGTTGTGCGCAGCCCGTTTGGGCTCGGCTTCTTCGTCGTGCGCGGCGCCGCGTTCAACAACACCGGCTTCTTCGTCGACGGCTTCCAGGTGCCGCTGCTCTACCACCTCGGCGCGGGGCCGGCGGTCATCTCGAGCCGCTTCATCAACGAGCTGAACTTCTACCCCGGCGGCTACCCCTCGTCGTTTGGCCGCTTCAGCGCCGGCATCATCTCGGTAGAGACCGCGCCCCCTCCCGCCGATCGACTGCGCGGCGAGCTCGAGGTGGATCTGTTCCGTGCCAGCGCCTTGATCGTCGTGCCGTTCGAAGACGGACGAGGCTCGGTCGCGGCCGCGTTCCGGCGCAGCTACTACGACATCCTCCTGCCCCTGGTGCTCGACGGGTTGGACCTCAGCTACACCGACTACCAGGTGCGCGCGGACTACCGCGTGAACGAGCACATGCAGCTCAGTTTGTTTGTCTTCGGCTCGGACGACCGGCTCGACCAGAGCGGCACGTTCGGCACCGGCGTCGCTTCCGAGGGCGTGCAGAACAGCGTGCGCTACGACTTCCAACGGATGATCGCGACGCTGCGGCTCCGCCTGCCTGGACGCGTGCGGCTCAAGATCGCGGGCATGCTGGGGCGCAACGGCACCGGCTTCGAGAGCAGTCAGCCCGGACAAGACCCGCTCGGCATCTCCATCGAGAACACGTACGCATCGTGGCGCCTGGACACCGAGCTGCCATGGCCTGGCATCGACGAGATGGAGACCCACTTCGGCCTCGACGTCCAGTCCGTGATCTTCGCCGTCGGCGCGCAGGCCTTCACCCCCGCTGGCCTCGGTGAATACCCCCGCCCCATCTTCACGCCGCAATCGAGCAGCGTGAGCGCGACGGTGGCCCGGACCTCCGCCGCGCTCTACGTCGACCAGATCATCCGCCTCGGCACCCTTCAGCTCAGCCTCGCGTCCCGCTTCGACTACATGCGCTACGGCGACGTCTCCGAGGTGTACATCGACCCGCGCGCCGTCGCGCGCTGGCAGGTCGTCCCCGAGCTCCTGCTCAAGGCCGCGACGGGGCTGTTCACGCAGCCGCCGAGCTCGTTCCAGCTGTCTCGGACGGGCGGCAACCCGGAGCTGCCCCCCGAGCGCTCCTGGCAGACGTCGGGCGGTGCGGAGCTGACGCTGCCCGAGAACGTCGAGATTCAGTCGACCTTCTACTACACCCAGTTCTTCGACGTGGCGCGCCAGAGGACGACGATCGTGGCCACCGAGCAGGGCCCCGAGCGGCGCTTCTTCGCCGCGGACGTAGAGGGCCGGGCGTACGGCCTCGAGCTGCTGATCCGACGCCGGGTCGAGCAAGGCTTTTACGGGTGGCTCTCCTACACGCTCAGCCGCTCCGAGCGCCGCACCGACCAAGGGAGCTGGGTGCCGTTCGCGTTCGACCAGACGCACGTGCTGAACGTCGCGGCGAGCTACGCCTTCGATGGCTGGCGCTTCGGAGCGCGGTTCCAGGTCGCCACCGGCCGGGTCACCAACAGCCTCGTCAGCACGACCTACGACGCCGACGAGGACGAGATCGACCCGAGCTTCCGCTCGCTCGGGGAGCGCATCCAGCCGTTCCACCGCCTCGACATCCGCATCGACCGCGACTTCGATATCGGGCCCGTCCGAGGCAGCGTGTACCTCGACGTCCAGAACATCTACAACGCCCCGAACAACGAGGGCATCTTGTACTCGTTCGACTACAGCCAAACCGCCAACCTGCCGGGCATCCCGATCCTGCCCACCATCGGCATCCGGGGGACACTGCAATGAGCGCCGCGACCGTGAAGCGTGCCCTGCCCTCGTTCGCCATGACGCTGCTCGCGCTGACGCTGCTCGGCGGCTGCATCGACATCGACTTCCCCTCGCCGCACCTCGTGCAGACGCCGCGCATCCTGGCCATTCGCGTCGACCCGCCCGAAGCGCAGTTCGGCGAGGACATCGTGTTCTCGGCGCTGGTCGTCGACGAAGACGGCACCGAGCTCAGCGGGCAGCCGAATGTGGAGATGCGGTGGGAGCTGTGTTTGAGCTTGCGGGCGGTGCTCAGCGCCGCGGGTCTCGGCGGCGGCGGCCTGAGCGACAACTGCGCCGAGGGCGGCAGCGACCTGATTCGCCTGGAGACGGAGGGGCTCGCGCCGAACGAGGGACGCTTGCCGGGCGCGGTGGTGCTCGCGTTGGCGGCCGCCCTCCCGATGGCCGGTCCCGACATGCCGCCACCCGATGTTCCCGGGCTGGACCCGATGCTGTTCGACACGCTCGGAGTGGTGATCTCCGAGGTCGGCGTGCCGCTCCGCATCCGTTTCGAGGTGTGGCGCGACGGCGAGGTGCTCATGACGGGCTTCAAGCGGTTCGCCATCACCACGCGCGCCATGCCCACGACCAACCCGCCCCCGCCACGCTTCGCAGTCGACGGCGTGTGGCTGACGGGGCGTGTCGACGGAGGGGATCCGCACGTGTGCGTGCCGGAGGAGGGCGTGCCACCACGCCTCGCCCCCGAGGAACAAGTCGACGTCACCCCCGACCCGGACGAAGAGCCGTGGATCGAGCGCTACCCCGTGTTCAATCTCGGCGGCGAGCTCACCGAGAACGAGGAGAGCGCGTACTACTCGTGGTTCAGCACCGCCGGCGCCTTCGGCGGCGACATCACGCGCCGTCCGGAGCGCGACATCGCCTTCACTGCGCCCGAGCGCCCAGGCAACTACCCCATGTGGCTCGTGATGCGCGACGGGCACTTGGGCCTGTCTTGGTGCCGCGCCGAGTACGAGGTTCGCTGAGCGTCAGCGGGGCGGTGTGCTCATGTGAGGCGGGGGGCCGTCGGACACCAGGATGTGCTCCGGGTCGCCGAGGAACTCGAAGTGCATGGTGTCCATCAGCCGGTCGTGGCCGAGCCAGTAGAAGCCGTACTTTTCGAAGCCGCGCACCCAACACTCCGGCATCACCATGCGCTCGAAGATAGTCTCGGGGGTGGCCTGGCAGAGCGGGTGAAGCCGCCACTCCTTCACGCAGTTGCAGCACGTGTTCTGCCGCGGGTCGAGGTCGACCGCGATGCCGTACACGTGATTGCTCACCTCGCCGTTGTGGTAGGTGTTGCGGTCGCGGATCCCGCTCAGCCGCCGGGGCGCGTAGTCGTCCTCGCAGGTCCGGGCGATCTCCTGCTCGGCGCAGCGCGCGGCCGCAACGACACGCTGGTTGAGGCGAATCGGACGGTCGAACAAGCGCAGCCCCACCGCGTTCTCCATGGGTGTGCGCGGGTTCATGGACGCCGAGCCGAACGGCGCGAAGAAGCCGTAGTTCTCCGTCCGGTAGCGGATGGCGTTTTGCCCGAGCCCGCGACGCTCGCGGATCTCGTCGCGCTCCATCCAGCGCTTCGTCTGCCACACGTCCCGGATGAGAAAACCCTGCGGGCGCTGCTCGTTGCAGGGGATCTCCCCCTCGGCGGCGCGTTCGCGCCAAGACCGGGTGTCCTCGGCTTCCTCCTGCGCGTCGGTCGGCAGGGCGAGGGCCCCGACCGCGAGCAGGGCGGCCAGCGCGGTCAGAACGAGACTGAGCGTTCGCGTCTTGGACATGTGTGAAGCGCGCACCGGGAGACGATCCCAGCCCACCGCACGGCGCGACGAGTCCGTGTTCGAGTGTGCGACGCGCCACGCGCGTCCGATGGCACGCTCGAACACCGACCGTGTTTCATGGCGTCGGCTTCGCCGCCGAAGGCTCGTTGCCGAACCTTCAGACGGTGAGCGCCTTCCAGAAGACGACCTTTGCCTCACCAGGGCCGTAGTAGTCGCGGATGCGTGCTTCTTCGTCATAGCCGAGTCCCGCGTAGAACACGCGGGTGGCGTCGAACCCTTCCCCGCTCG
>JBGCFC010000225.1:0-43666 GCA_045106715.1 Sandaracinaceae bacterium | reverse complement strand
TCGGCGACCTCGAGCTGACCATGTGTTCGGTCAACGACCTGGTCGACACCATCGCTCGCCCGGTGTTGCTCAGCGCCGAGCGTGTGGACACGGCGAGTCGCGGAGAGCCGACCGAGCTCATCGAGGAGCAGTGGGAGGGTTCGTTCGAGCACCTGCGGACCAGCATCAACGACCTCGTTCAGGCGGGCGACTCCATCGCCAACACGGCAAGCGCGATCGCGGCTGGCGACTTGTCAGTCCGTGTGACGCCGCGCTCCGACGGCGATCGCATGCTTACCTCGCTTGGTGAGATGGTCGACAGCCTCTCGCGCACGCTCAGCGAGATCAGCCACTCCTCCATCGAGGTGAACGGTGGCAGCGCGCAGGTCGCGACCGCCAGCAAGAGTGTGTCGGACAACAGCGCGCAGTCGGCGGCGAGCATCGAGGAGATCAGCGCGTCGTCGGAGCGCATCGCTGGCCAGACGCGGGACAACGCGGACAACGCGGGACGGGCCCTCGAGCTCGCCGACGCCGCGCGCGGCCGCGCCGAAGAGGGAGACCGCGTCATGGGCTCGATGCTCGAGGCGATGGGCGAAATCGAGCACATGGGCAAAGAGATCTCCAAGATCGTCAAGGTCATCGACGAGATCGCGTTCCAGACGAACCTGCTCGCGCTGAATGCCGCCGTGGAAGCGGGGCGCGCGGGGGAACACGGCAAGGGCTTCGCGGTCGTCGCGGAGGAGGTCGGCCGCTTGGCCGCGCGCTCCGCCAAGGCGGCGCGGGAGACGACCGAGATCATCGAGGAGACGATCCAGAAGGTGGCGGGCGGCATGAAGCTCGCCGAAGCGACCGCGTCTAGCCTGAGCGAGATCGTCGGCGGGGTCGGGGAAGTCCGCACACTGGTTTCTGAAATCGCGAGCTCCAGCCAGGAGCAGGCCGACGGCATCGCCGAGATCAACATCGGTCTGTCCCAGGTCGACGCCGTCACCCAGCGAAACACGGCCGACGCCGAGGAGATGGCGTCCGCGGCCGACGAGCTGTCGGCGCAGTCGGAGCGCATGAACGAGTTGCTCGCTTCGTTCCAGCTGCAGCAGGTGGAGCAGGCCCCGACCGAGGTCGCGCCTGAGCTCATGGACGCGTTCCAGGCGTTCCTGGCCGCGCAGGGGGTGCAGGCACCAGCCATGATGCCGATGGGCGCCCCGGAGGCTCCGGCCAACGCGAACTTCCATGACGAGAGCCTGCCCATGGCGGCGGGGCACGACGCGTTCGCTGACGACGACTTCGGTCGGTACTGAGATGGTCGCCGCGTCCGCACACGACGGTCTCTCCACGGCCGACTTCCAGCGCCTCCGCGAGGGCTGCCGGGGACTCTTTGGAGTGACCATCCCCGAGGGGAAGAAGGGGCTCGCCGAGGCGAGACTCAAGAGCCTCGCCCGCTCCCTCGGGGGCAAGCACGACGTCAAGGGGCTGGTCCGTGCCTTCGTCTCCGGAAACGGGGACCCAGGCATTCGGACGGGCATCGTGGACGCGCTCACGACCAACCACACGTACTTCATGCGGGAGACGGACCACTTCGACCTGTTCACGCAGCGTGTTCTGCCTCAGCTGGAGAAGGAGCTGGGGCGCAGCAGAGACCTCCGCATGTGGTGCGCCGCGGCGGCCACGGGCGAAGAGCCCTGGACGCTCGCCATGCTCCTGAGGGAGCACTTCGGCTCGAGCTACAAGCAGTGGCAGGCGGGTCTCTTGGCCTCGGACATCAGCACGCGTGCGCTGGCGGTGGCGAGGGACGGAGTCTACTCGGAGGAGGCGGTGGGCCGGCTCTCTTCCAGCCTTCGGGAACGGTACTTCGAACCGGCTGGTAAAGACCTCCTTCGGGTCAAGGACAAGCTGCGGAAAGATACCGTGTTTCGGCGATTCAACCTTGCGAGTGAGACCTGGAACTTCAGGCGCAAGTTCGATGTCGTCTTTTGTCGTAATGTGCTCATCTATTTCGAAGGGCCTGAGATGGACGCTGTCATCGAGAAGATGGCGGCCTGCATCCGCCCAGGCGGGTGGCTCTTCATCGGCATGGCCGAGACGTTGAGGCGTGACCAAGAGCACTTCGAGTTCGTTTCAACCGGCGCTTACCGCAGGAGATCGTGACGTGAAATCAACAGAGAGTGGCGCGCGCTACGTCGTGTTCCGTATCGCCCGAGGGCTCTACGCCATCGAAGAGCGATACGTGGTGGAGATGCAAGGGCTGTCCGAGCTGGCGCCGCATCCTCACGGCTCGGCGGCCGTCCGGGGCGTGGCGCGGGTTCGGGGCCGCCTCGTGCCGGTGGTGGATGTGCGTTTCCGGATGGGCCTGCCGCCTCGGGCCGCGCGGATTCAGGAGCAACATGACTCGCTCCGACGCGAGCGGGAGGCGCACCAGAAGTGGGTCGCCTCGGTCGTCGAGTCGCCGGAGGCGGAGTTGCCCTCCCACGCGAGCTGCGGCCTGCGCGAGTGGGTGCGTTCTCATCTCGGTGGCTCGGAGGACCTGGCGTCTCTCGTCGAGCGCTTCGAGACCGCGGACACCGAGCTCCATGACGCGCTCGCCGCGGCGCGGTCACAGGCGCTGTCTGGCGCGTCCCACGCGGCGGGAGAGCTGATCGAGGAGGTGAAGGAGGGCCCGGTCGTGGCGCTCGAACACATCTTGTCACGGGTGGAGGCTTCCATTCACGGGGGCGCCCGCGAGATCGTGCTCTACGTCGACGTGAACGGGGTGTGGCGCGGGTTGGTCGTCGACGCGGTCGAGGCGGTGACGGTGCTCGCCCCAGGGACCCAGCAAGACTTCGATGAAGGCGGTGGGTTCGTCACCGCGATGGCCAGCGCGAGCGGCTTCAAGGACGGCGTGTTCGTGTTGGATCTGGAAGGCCTCCTGCGGGGCCGAAGCGTGCCGCAGCCGCAGGCCCAGTCGGAAGGAGCAGGCGCATGTTCTATCGCTTCATAGTGAATCGCGGCCTCGTGTCGGCGGACGACATCGTCGACGTGACGGACATCCAGGCGCAGGTCACCCCAAAGATCGGGAAGGTGGCGCTCTGGACGGGCGCGCTGTCGATGGCGCAGGTGTGGCAGGTCTTGGCGCACCAGGTGGACCACGGCGGACTCTTCGGCGCCGTGGCGGTGGAGCTCGGGCTGTTGACCGAGGACCAGCGCGACCACCTCGTCGCCGAGCAGCTCGAGCGGCGGCCGGGGATCTCCGACCTCCTCATCGAGCGCGGCTACTGCGACGCCGACGCCATGCGCTTGGCGCGACGGGACTGGCAGACCGAGCAGCTCGAGGACTCCTCGGTGAACGCGTCCATGGTGATCCACCAGGAGTAGCGCCGCGGCTCAACGGCAGAACGGTCGGCCCGGGTGTGGCCGCTCCAGCCACGCCTCCCGCCGGGTCAACCAAGACTCCACGCGCGAGTGCATGGGTCCGGCGGCCGCGCGGGCCTCGGCGGCGCTCGTCGTCGGCGCGGTGGGGCGGTCCCGTCGCGGGCGGTTGATCACAGGGCGCAGGCCCGCTTCGCGCAATGCGAGACGTCGCCACCCGTAGGTGGGACCGCTGTCCTCGCATCCGTCCGCCATGTCCTCAGGGGTGCAGTAGAAGCGGATGTGCAGGTGGTCGTCGTGCGGCGCTCCTGGCTGGCATGTCACCTCGGCGAACCGAGCGCGAATCGCACTCGGCACCCGCGCGCGCTCGGCATGGCGAAGCAGCATCGTGCGCAGATGTTCGACGACGAAGATGCGCTGGACGTGTGCGGCGTGTGGACCCTCGAGCAGCGCTTGGACGAACCGCCAGGTGCGAGGCACGTCCATCCGCACGAGCACATCGTCGTCCGGGGTCGATAGGTCTTTGAAGTCGAACCCGCGTCCGCGCGGATCGAGGAACGCGCCCACCGAGGTCATCGGCTCGCCTTGCCGGTCGATCAGATAGAAGAGCACGTCCACGTCGCGGCCCGCGCGGTGGCTTCCGTGGTGCGCGATGGCCCCGCCCTCTTCGAAGCCGAGGTCGTTGAAGGTCACCTCGCCACCAGGCAGCGCCTGGTGCACGACCCCGGCGGCGTGCACCAGCGCCTGCACCATCTCCACGGTCCCGTAGTATGCGTCGGCGTTCGGTCGCCGGGGATTGCTGCGGAAGCCCGGGCCGAAAGAGGGAAGGGCGACCCCCCCCGTGAGGCTGCCGTCTCGAGGTCCGCCGACCGAGGTGCTGCTCGCGCCGTCGAGCGCCATGAGCACCTCGACCGGGTCGGGCTCCGGCTCGAGGTCGGTCGTCTGCCGTTCGGGGGGCTCCGAGGGCTCGACCGCAGCCACCTCGGGTGCAGGCTCGACTGCATCTGAGGGCGCCGGCGAGCGCGGTGGCGCGGGCTCGGGCGTCGCGCATCCGAGCGCCAGCGTCAGGACCCCGACCCCCCAGGAACCAACCCTCCAGGACATGCCCAAGGGTGCAGAGGGGGCGTGGTCACCGCAAGAAACGTGTATACGCTTCGGGGAGGAAGACATGGATCGAGACGGCGGATGCGTGTGCGGTGCGGTGCGGTTCACCGCAAAGGACGTGGGCGCGGTTTCGGCGTGCCACTGCGGGATGTGCGCACGCTGGAGCGGGGGCATCCTGCTGAGCGCGTTCGTCTCCGAGGTCGACTGGCACGCGCGCGCGGAGCTGCGCACGTACGTCTCTTCGGAGTGGGCCGCGCGCTCTTTCTGTGGAGCCTGCGGCAGCGCGCTCCTCTGGCGTATGACCCACCCCAACCTGCGCGAGACCATGTCCGTGCCGGTCGGCGCGCTCGACGACCGCTCCGGACTCGAGCTCACCCGCGAGTGGTTCGTGGACCGAAAGCCGGACTTCTACGCGCTCGCGGGTGACCGGCCAGAGGTGACCGAGTCGGAGGCGTTCGCCATGCTCGAGGACGCGATCGCGAAGAAGAAGCCCTAACTAACCCATCTCGGACAACGCGCGGTCGAGGTGCGCCGCGAGCGTGGCCGCATCGGCGAAGCGGTCGGCCGGATCCACCCGCGTGGCGTGGTAGCAGGCGAAGTCGAGCCCTGCGCTGATCTCGCGGCTCGGGTCCGTCTCGCCGGGCCGGGCGCCGTCCGTCTTCAGGAGCGACAGCGCGGCCTTGGCCTTGCTCCCCCCGTGCAGAGGGGCGCCGGCCAACGCCTCGTAGAGGAGGGGGCCGAGCGAATACACATCCGCGCGCGCATCGACATCGGTGTCGCCGCGGAGCTGCTCGGGGGCCATGTATCCGATGGTGCCCAGCACCGAGCCCTCGCGCGTCGCGACCGCGCCCGATGCGTCCTGAATCGGGCGGTCGATCTCTTCCGGATCGTTGCGCAGCTTGGCCAGCCCCCAGTCCAGCACGTACAGCTCGCCCAGCTCCCCGGTCATCAGGTTGGTCGGCTTGAGGTCGCGGTGGATGACGCCGCGCTCATGCGCGAAGTGAAGCGCGCGGCACGCGTCCCGGAGGTGCCGCAGCAACACCGCGCGCGGAGCGCTCTTCAAGGTGAGGTCGAACGTCTCGCCGCGGATCCACTTCATGCTGAAGAACGGCGCGCCGCTCGGATCGACCCCCGGTCGTGCACGGGGACGACCGAGAGATGGTCGAGCTGCCCCTGGATCCGGGCTTCGCGGAAGAAGCGAAAGAGGCTCGTCTGCTTGGCGTCGGGGCGGTGGAGCACTTTCATGGCCACGTCGCGTGCAAACGGGCGATCCCGCGCCCGACGCACCTCGGCGAGCCGTGTGCTCGACACCGTCTCGAGCACGTCGTAGCGGTCCTCGAACGTCAGCTGAGCCTGCGCGAAGCGGCTCCCGCTGTCAGGGCGCGTGTCCCCCGTCATGGGCATCGTGCTGAGGGACTGCATGATGTCCCACTCCGCTGGTTCGCCCGCTATGCGAGCAGACTACCTGCCCACCGAGCGCAAGGCGACTCGTCGGCGCGAGCGACTCAATCGGGCCCGGTCCAGCCTGAGACCTCCTCTGCGCGCTGGTGCAGCCAGCCCTCGAGGTTGGTGTAACCGTCGCCGTCGTCGTCCTCGAGCGGGCGAGGCGGGAGCGTGGGGCGGGCGCGCTGAGCGGCGGGGCGAACGAATCCGACCTCCTCGACCGCGTCGATGATCCGGCCCGTTCCGCTTCGGATGGAGTCGATGATCCGCGCGTCGTTCGGGTCCCGCTCCGCGCCGCGGCTACCGACGTGCGCGAGGAGCGCGTCGCGCGGCGCGGTGCTGCGGGTGAGTGGCGAGACCCACACGGGCGCCTCCTCGATGAAGACATCATCTCGACCGGTGTCGTCGCGAGAGACGACGTCGCCGTCGGTGACGTTCGCATCGAACCAGAGGTGCGAGCCTTCGGGCACGTCGTCCCAGACGGTGATCGCCGGCGCGGTGCTCTCCGACGACGGGCCGAGGCGAATCTCGTTGTCCAAGATCGTCGACAGCAGCGGCCCCGCGCCGTTGGGGTCGAACGCGCCGATGGCCGAGAAGCCTGGGTTGTAGATCAGGTTGCCGACGACCAAGGAGGTGCTGTCGCCCTTCAGTTCGGGGTTGCGGTGGCGGTTGTGCGCGATGACGTTCCGAAGGACCGCGACGCGGCGCGTGTGGTCGCCGATCAAGATGGCCTTCGAGTGCGGGCCCCCGGGGTGGAGAGAGTCGTTCAACGTCTCCGCGACGAGACAATGGCTGAGCGTGACGTCCTCGACTCCCGGGGTCCACGTACTGAAGCCCTCGTCGATCGCCCAGGTCATGCTGACGTGGTCGACGACCACGTTGTAGACGTCTTCGCGGACGCCGCTCTCGGTCCGCACCTGCACTCCGTCACGGTCTTCGGGCTCCTGCCCTGGGCCGTCGCCAGGCCGTGCCGCGAGATGCTGCACGAGCACGTCGTGCGTCTGGATGGAGAGAGCGGCACCCACGAGGGTGATCCCCGGCGCGGGGGCGCTCTGCCCGGCCACGGTGACAAACGGCTCCGTGACATCGAGGCGCCGCTCCAGCTGGATGACGCCGCCCACCTCGAAGAGGATCGTGCGTGGCCCCTCGGTGCGCAGCGCGACCCGAAGCGAGCCCGGGCCGTCGTCGTCGAGGTTGGTGACCCACACGATGTCGCCGCCTCGGCCCGCGGGCGTATCCGTCCCGAAGCCCTCGGCACCCGGGAAGACGGCAACGGCGCTCGTGAGGTCACGTTGCGCGTCATCGAGGTCGGGCAGTGACTCCGTTCCCCCGCAGCCCAGCACGGTGCACAGCGAGAGGGCGATTGCGCTGAGCTGCGTGTGTCTCAACATCATCGTGCCTTCCACTGCAAAGCCGGAGCCGCCAGATGTGTCTCCTGAACGCACGCCGCCCACTGAGAGTCTCCCATGCATTGGCGGACCGGCGCGAGCCGGGCGCCCGGGCCCAGCGACCGGGGAATCCACCGGCCGGCTCAGTCGACGCGGATGACGGCGTTGTCGGCCACTGCGAACCGCGTCGCGCCACCGCTGCGAGGCGCTCGACGAGCGCGCTCCCGTCGAGGCCCACCCGATCGAGGTCCCGGCGGAGGCGGTGCAGGAGCACGTTCAGGGTCTTCTTGCCGCTGGGCTTCTTGCCCCAGACGCGGCTCCAGACGAACTCGTCGGACACGAAGTCGCCTGCGCTGACTTCGCCCGGCGGCGCGAGCAGGACCGCAACGAAATCACAGCGCCGGTCCGGCAGGTACACCGAGCGCTCGTCGCCATCGACGGTCACGGTCAGCCGCCCGCCACGAGGGAGAAACGCGAGGGTCACCGCCTGCGCGGTGCCCGCCGGCTCCACAGCGAGCGTCGAGCCGCTGAGCAGGTCGCCGCCCGCCACCACGCGAAGCGTCTGACCGCCGATGTCGATCGTGGAGTTGGCGCGCACAGCGGCTTTCCGCCCCGCGGCGACCGCCTTGCCGTCCACCCGCATTGCGTTTTCGCGCGGGCCGACAGCCGTCCATCTTCCGCGACAAAGGCGAGCACGTTGGGCGCAAGCGCCTCGATGCGGAGGTCGTCGTCGTCGCCGACCTGGAAGCGCGACTTGGAGAAAGAGAACAGCTCCCCACCCGGGGCCTGAAGCACCCAGAGCGGAGGCTCGACCTCGGTCTCGCGCACTTCCTCGAAGACGCCGAACTCGGAGCCGGCCACGACCAGTTGGGAGCGTGCGTCCAGCTTGTGAGATGCCGGGACGCGGTCGCCATTCACCAGCACCTCCCCGCGCCCCATGACGGCCACGTCGGGGCCCTCGTCACCCAAATAGACCAGGGCCTGCCGACGGCTCGCGGTGGCGCCCTGCAAGACCACATCGCTGCTCGGGGCCCGACCGAGCAGGAGCCCGGCTGGCGTGATGCGTCGCGCAGCGCCGCCCTTGGTGCGAAGCCAGTAGCTCACTTCCCGTGCGATCTCGTTGGGCGCGTCGCTTCCGGCCACCGCCGCACCATACACGGTATCAGGGCCTGAGCGGTCGACCCGCGCCGGCTGGACAAAACTTATCAAGCGATACATAAGTTCTTCGTGGGCCGACCTCCCAATGCCGATGCCGCTCAGACTCGCGCCCGGATCGTGCGTGCAGCGACGCTGCGTTTTGGGCAGACGGGGATCGCCGGGACCTCGCTCCGGGCCATCGCGGGCGACGTGGGGGTGACGTTCGCCACGGTGCACCACCACTTCGGCAACAAGGCGGGCCTCTACGATCGCTGCCTCGAAGAAGGCTACGCGCAGCTCGCGTCGCTCCCCGAGGCGATGCTGACGGGGCTCGGAGAGGGGGACGACGAGGCTCGGCTGCGGCGCTTGGTGGCGATCGCCCTCGAGGCGTCGCTCTCTCGGCGGGACGTGAGCCGGTTCCTCCTCCGCGCGACGCTCTACGAGACCGAGGGACCGAGCCGTCCGCGCATCGAACGAGCGCAGGTTTCGTTCCTCGATGTCGGCAGTCAGGTCCTCGGCGCGGCGCTCGGCCGGCCCCCGACATCGCTCCGGCTGCCGCTGCAAGGCCTGATGATTCTCCTCACCCGCCTCGCGGTGATGGACGAACCCCAACGTGCGTCGCTCGCTGCCAGCGACGCTGAGATCGAACGCTATGTGGGAGACGTCGCGGTCGCGACGCTCCTCGGAGACCCGGATGACGATGTCCCCTGACGCAACCCACGATGACGCTTTGGTGGAAACGGACCGCGCAGGAACGACGAAGCGTTGGCTGCGCCGCGGCGCGCTGGTGCTCGGCTTGATCGGCCTCTTTGTCGTCGCGGAGCGAACGGGTCTGCGGGATGCGCTCTCCGGGGACGGTCTGCGCGAACTGGTCGAGCAGGCCGGACCCTTTGGCGTGTTCGCGTACCTCGGCGCGTTCTGCGTCGGGCTGCTCGCGCAGGTCCCCGGCATGGCATTCGTCCTCGCCGCGCGCGCCGCCTACGGGCCCGTCGTCGGCTTCCTCGTCGCGTACGCCGGCGCGTTGATGGCCGTGTCGGCGTCGTTTGTCGTGGTGCGCGCCGTGGGCGGCAAGGCGGCCGGCAAGGTGAAGAGCGCGTGGGCCCAAAGAGCGCTCGCGCGCCTGGACGACCGACCGATCCAGACGGTGGTGCTGCTGCGCACGGTGCTCGCGCTGTCCCCGCCCCTCAACTACGCGCTGGCGATGAGCCGGACGCGCTTTCGCGACTACTTCGTCGGCTCCGCCCTGGGGCTCGTCGCGCCGGTCGCCGCGTGGGTGTTCCTGTCGGACATGGTGATGCAGGGGCTCGCCTGCGTGTCGTGACCCGACGGTCCGAGAGGGAGCAACGGGGGCGCTCGGCGAGGTCGGTTCGAGGTCGTCGCGCCAGCCGCTATCGCCAGCCGCGGAGGCCGTTCTCTTCGGCCTGATACAGCTCGAGCGACTCACGGATGATCTGCACCGCCCGCTCCGCGCCCTCCATGTGATCGATGCGCACTTCCTTCTCCTCCAGCGTCTTGTAGTCGCCGAAGAAGCGCTGGATTTCCCGCATCGTGTGCGCTGGTAACTCGTCCAGGTCCTTGTATTCCTCGAAGGCGGGGTCGTGCAGGTGCACCGCGATGATCTTGTCGTCCTCCTCGCCCTGGTCCTCCATGTGCATCACGCCAATGGCGCGCGCGCGCATGATGCTGAGCGGGTGGACGGGCTCGTTTCCGAGGACCAGCACGTCCAGCGGATCGTGGTCGCCACAGTACGTGCGGGGCAGGAACCCGTAGTTCGCCGGGTAGTGCACCGCGCTGTAGAGCACGCGGTCGACACGCAGCATGCCCGAGGGCTTGTCGAGCTCGTACTTCACGCGCGAGCCCTTCGGGATCTCGATCACAACGTTGAAGCCGGTCGCGATCTCGGCCATCGGGTTTGGGAGGTCGTGCCAGGGATGAACCATGTCCGAGCCATAGCGCCTCGCGGCGAGAGGAGCGAGCCGGGCCTCACTCCTCTTCGGCCGAGGGCCCCGTACCAGCGTCGGGCTCGTCTCCGTCCTCTTCGTTGTCTTCGAGGATCGCGACCTGTTGGACGACGCGCCCATCGGCGAAGCCCCAGCCGTAGCGGACCTCGTCCTCCGCCTGGTCGGGCAGCCAAGTGGCCGGATCACAGAGCGCGTCCGGGTCGAGGGAGATGAGGCGCTCGGCCTCGTGCACGTCGCCGACCCGCAGCTCGACGCGGAAGCCGGTCTCTTCCAGCAGCCGGGTGGCGAAGCGTTCCCAGCGCGGACGGAGGGACTTCTCGATCTGGCTGGCCTCGCGGTGTTCGTCCGTCTTCTGCCAGCGTTGCTGGGTGGCCTTGTCGACGCGGTCCCTCCGTCGCCGGGTGAACAGGCCGACGCACGCGCCGATCACCGCGAGGCTGGCCGCCACGGGCTGAAGGACATCGGGCAGGTAGTCGAGCCAGGTGCCGACGGCGATGCCGCCGCCCACGGAGAACAAGACGCCGGCCGGCTCGTAGCGCGCGGTCCAGCTGGACTTCTGTTCCAGCGCCTCGTCGCGCACGCGCCCGAGGCGGACGAGATCGTTTCGGAGCGAGGGCGCGATGCCTACCTCCACGACCCGCGCTTCGATGTGTTCGTGCTCGGGTGCGATCTCCGTGCCCGGCGTGCGCGCGTCCCCCGGCTCGAGTCGGCGCCAGACAACGAGCCGGCGCACGACGAGCTCGCCCTTCGATCCATCGACGGCGTGTGGGCGATCCCCGAGCGCAGGCTGGGTGGGCTTCCCGTCTCGGGCCTTGGAATCTCGGGCTTTCGCCATCGCCCCGAGCGTGGCCGAGTGGGCCACGACAAGCAATCTTCCTCTGTTCAGCCGGTCTTCAGCCGATCGAAGAGCGTGCTGAGCATGCGGTAGGTCAGACCCCACACCACGCGGTCGCCGATGTCGTAGGCGGGGAGGCGGTGGGTCTGTCCTTTCCACGGGAAGGCGTGCGTCGTGTCTCGCTCGCCGCGCATCATCGCGCCGAGGTCGGCCCAGTGCACGGCCGCGACCTCGCTCCGGTCGAGCGTCAGCGCAGGGGTCTCGCGAAGCCAGAACACGTACGGCCGCACGACGAGGCCCGTGGTGTGCGTGGGCACGTCGTCCATCGCGCCGAGCGGGTCGGCGTGTTCCGGGAGCGGCAGACCGATCTCCTCGGCGGTCTCTCGAACGGCGGTGTGGTGAAGTGTCTCGTCGCGATCTTCGTGCCGGCCGCCGGGGAACGCCATGTGCCCGGACCACGGGTCGTCGGGGTGCTCGGCGCGCTGGATGAGCAGCACCTGCGGGCCCGCCGCGTGGGCGCGCACGATGGTCGCCACGGCGGCGCGCGCCTTTGCTTCGTGTTCGGCGGGGGCGTGCGCTTCGAGCCTGGACTTGAGGTGCTCTCGGGTGATCACGCGGACTCGGGGGCCATCGCCGCTGCGGCCCGGGGTTTGCGGGAGACGATGTCCGACACGAGCGCCTCGGGGAGCCTTCCGTCCTGCTGGAAAGAGCGCATGTGCAGGATGGGCTCGCTGCCGAGGTCGGCGGCGGTGCGCCCGTCGATCAGGTCGAGGTAGGTCCGCGGGTGGTAGGCGGAGAGATCGTCGTCGGCCGCGCCCGCCGCCCGGACGACCTCGAGCAGCGCGTCGAGGCTGTTCATCTTCATGTACGGGCACGTCGCGCAGCCGCCCGCCGTGGTGCAGCCTTCGCCCGCCGCCACGCCCGGGACAACGGCCAGCTCGCTGTCTGGTGCTTCGGCGATGGCGCCACTCGCCACCGGGAAAATGATCTCGGCTTCGACGCCGCTCCCCGCATGCGCTCGGAGCACGTCGCGCACACCGTTGACGAGCGAGGTGATCATGCCGGCCTCGGTGCCGAGCACGAAACGCAGCCGTCGGTCGCCCCCGTCCTTGGCGGCCGCCTCGACCTTGCGTGTGACGAAGCCGAGGATGTTGCTGGTCGAGCCCACGACGCCGCGGTCTTGGCGCTGCCGCTCGAGCCCGATTGCGAACATCTCCCCGGGAACCTCGAGGTGCGCGGTGACGAAGGCGTCCGCGTAGTCCTCACGGACCTGCTTGGCGACCTCGGCGCCGAACATGTGGTGCACGATGCAGGTGCCCTGCTCGAACACGTGAAAGCGCTCGAGTGCCGCCTTCACGCTCGCCGGTGTGTGCTCCGGGTGCACGGCGGCCACGGTCGCTTCGTCCATGTTGGCGAGCGTGCGGAACATCTCTTGGAGGTTCTGGCCCATGTAGGTGTCCGGCCCGAACCACACCTCGAGGTCCGGCACCTGTGCGAACCCGGAGAGCACGGTCTTGACGACGTTGCTCGAGGTGCAGGTGATGGTCGGCACCGTCGCGTGGGCCTTGGCCTTCGTGTTCAGGCTCGTGTTGATGTAGACGACGTGCAGCCCGCGCCCCTTCTGGGCGGCGCGGTTCAGGTAGGTGTCGTACGCGCCGGCTTCAGCGCTCTCGGCCAGCGAGCAGCCGATCGGCTCGGCGGCGACGCGGTAGACCGGGACACCGCGGTGGCCGGCCGCGTCGAGCATGGCGCGCGCGTTCTCGCTCATGAAGTCGACGCCCAGCACCACGATGTGCTCGCACCCCGCCTCCGCCATCCGGATGGCGGCGTCGGCCATCAACAGCGAATCACTGATCTGAACGTGCGGCCACGTGCACGCGGCGAGCACGCCCTGAAGCTCAGGGTCCATGTAGAAGTGAGCGACGACGCCGATCTTCTTCTCGGCGAGCAGCGCGTCCAGCTCCTTCACGACGCCCGCGTCGGGAGAGAGGTACTCGGCTTGCGCCTCCGCGAAGCTGCCCTGCGGGACGAGGCGATCTTCGGCGATGACGAGCGACGGAAAGGGAAGGGAGTTCACGCGCGGACCATAGCGCCAGCGGCCCTGAAGCGACACCCGCGTTGTGGCCGGGACGGTCAGCGTCGAAGGACGGCGCCGTAGTGGTGGGCGCCGGCCTCCTCGTTCCGGTCCGTGGCCGGAGGCGGCGTCTCGGAGAGCGCGCTCACGGCGGCGTAGAGGGCGTCGTCCATCTCGAACGACGCGGCCTCGAGCGCCGGTCGAAGCTGCTCGACGTTGCGCCCACCCACCAAGGGCGCGGTGACGGCCGGGTGCGCGCGAACCCACGCCACGGCCAAGGTCACCGGGTGCACGCCGTGCTGTTGCGCGAGCTCCGCGAAGGACTCGGCGAGCGCGAACGCGCGCGGGTCGCCGTAGCGCGCGGTGTACATGGGGTTGTCGACGATGCGCCCGGCGTCGGGGCGTCGCTCGCGTCCGTACTTGCCCGTCAGCAGCCCTCCGCCGAGCGGGCTGTACGGCGTCACCGCGAGCCCGAGCGACGCGGCCATCGGGAGGATCTCGATCTCGGCCGTGCGCTTGAACAGGTTGTACATCGGCTGCACGCCCGCGACCGGAGACCAGCCTCGGCGATCCGCGATCCCGACGGATTGGACGGTCTGCCACGCGGCGAAGTTGCTGACCGCCGGGTAGAGCACCTTGCCGTCCTGCACGAGCCGCTCGACCGCGCGGAGCGTCTCCTCGAGCGGCGTCGCGTCGTCATGCCGGTGGAGATAGAAGACGTCGATGCGGTCCGTACCGAGCCGCCTGAGGCTGGCCTCCACCGCGCGCACCAGGTGGTAGCGGGAGCTGCCTCGATCGTTGATGCCGTCGCCGGTCGGGAAGTACGCCTTGCTCGCGATCACCACCTCGTCTCGGCAGTCCGTGATGAGCTCGCCGAGGATCGACTCGGACCGCCCGCCTGCGTACACGTCCGCGCAATCGAAGAAGGTGACCCCGGCGTCCCGCGCCGCGCCGAAGAGAGCGGCGCTCGTCTCTCGGTCGGCGTCCCCGCCGAAGCTCATCGTGCCGAGGCCGAGCGCCGAGACGCGCATGCCGGTGTTGCCGAAGGGGACCGTCTTCATTCGCGTTGTGTAGCAGCATGCGAACGGCCCTACACTGCGTCGATGGAGTCCCGTTCCCTGCTGCTGCTCTTCGCCTTGGCGGTCGCGTGCGGCACGGCCGAGCCCGCAGAGGACGGCGGCATGCCCGACGCGGGGCCGCCGGCTGTGTGTGCTGCGGCGGGCGAGGGTCAGCCCGCGGTCACGTTCGCCCCTGTGCGTCCCGCGGTGCCGTACACCCAGACGGAGTTCGAGGGCTTCGACGTCGTGTCACGGGTCCCCGCTGACGCGCGTGGCCTCGTGCTCATGTTTCACGGCACGGGCGGCTCGGCGGACTTCGCCAACAAGGTGGAGAGCGTGGAGCTCCAGGAGCGGTTCTTGGCCGCGGGGTACGGCATCGCCGCCACCGAGAGCACAGACCGCATGGACGTGCGGCGCTGGGACGCGGCACTGTCGGAAGAGAACGTCGACATCGCGCGCCTCTTGCGCTGGATCGACGCGCTCCTGACGGAGCACGGCTTGTCGCCCGAGACGCCGCTCTATCTCGTGGGCATGTCGAACGGCGCAGCGTTCGTCGGGACCTTCGCGCACTACTTGGCGACCGAAACGGCCCGGCCGATCCGTGCGGTGGCGATGTACCAGGCCGGGTGGCGCCGTTCCGTGTTCGATCTCGGCGCTCCGGTCGTGCCCACCTTCCACGTGAGCGTTGAGAACGAGATGGTCAGCGATCTGCCGATGGCGCGCGCGCAAGTGGCCGAGGCGGCGGCGGCCGGGCGGCCGGTGGTCGACTGGCTCGTCCCCGAGGTGCCGCTGGAGGCAGCGCGGTTTCTACGGATCAACGGTGTGGACACCGAACAAGCAGGCGCGCTGTTCGACCATCTCGTCTCCATCGGAATCGTCGATGCCGAGGGGGAGCGCCTCGTGGACGCCGACGAGGCCACGGAGCGCCTCCGAGCCGAGCCTCCCGCAGGGCTCACCGTCGCCGAGGTCCTGGACGTCCGCAGCCAGCTGCTTGCGGTGTGGGCGATGCATCAGATGCGGGCCGACCTCGCCGCGCAGAATCTCGCGTTCTTCGATTGCTACGGCGAGTGACGCGCGCCCGCTCCCGTCACGGCGTGCATTCGACGACCTCGGCCTCGAAGCTGAGCAAGGACCAGAAGCCGGTGCCGCTCTGGTCCCGGTCGTGTTCGTGTATGCCGGCGCCGAGGTTGCCGGAGTCCGGCTCCCCGCCTTGGGGTGTGTTCCCCGCCTGAAGGAAGTTGTAAAGCGGGTTGCCCCCGAACAGTAGAATGGCGCCCGCGCGCCAGCTCGTACCCCACGTGCAGAGGATGCGAGACACGCGGAGATCGGGCTGCGGCGGTCGTCGACCGGGACCTGTCCATGTGAGAGTCGGGCATCCGTCCCTCCGCAGGACGGGCGAAGCGGAGCGGTGGTTCGACGCCGGCGCAGCTGCTATGCGGCTCGCGTGCGTCTCGAACTGCGGCACGCGACCCCCGAGGACGAGTGGGTGACGCTGGTGGAGTCCCGCCTCGTGCCTTTCCTTCAGGACCACGCGGCGAACGAGCGACGCGTGTCCAACGCCGCGCTCACGCTGGCGGTGCAGCACCCGGACCGGGCCGAGCTGGTGGACGCGATGGTCGAGACCTCGCTCGAGGAGCTGACCCACTTCCGGCTGGTGTACCGACTGCTCAAGGAGCGGGGCGCGACGCTGTCCCGCGAGGCGCCCGACCCTTACATGAAGCGCCTTCGGCGGGAGACGTCCCATCGGGACCGCGAGGTGTGGCTCCTCCATCGGCTGGTGCTGTTCGCCATCGTCGAGGCGCGTGGGTTCGAGCGCTTCTCCATGCTGGCCGACGGGCTTTCCGACCCGTCCCTCCGTGAGGTCTACGGCGGCCTGGCGCGGGCCGAAGCGCGGCACAAAGGGCTGTACCTTCGCCTGGCGCGGGCGAGCTTCGACGAGAGTGACGTCGCGCGCTGCCTCGACCGGTTCCTCGACCTCGAAGCGGACGTGATCGGCTCGCTGCCGTTGCGGGCGGCACTGCATTGAGCGAGGCGGGGTGAGGGTCCTGCACTACACGCGGGACTTCCCCCCGCGGGTCAACGGGGGGCTGTCCACGGCGGTGGGCGGGCTGGTGGGGGCGCTCCGCGACGCGGGGGTCGACGCGCGCGTCGTCTCGTTCGACGCCTGGCGTCCCCGTCACAACGGCCGTGCGACGCCCCCGGCGCCCCCCGAGGACGGGGTCATGAGGCTGCGCGTGCCGGCTCAGCTCCAGTTCGTTCGCGAGCACGTCGCCGAGCTCGCTCCGGATCTCGTGCACGTGCACGACGCGCGCCTGTTCGAGGTGCTGCCCGTGCGCTGCCCGCGGGTGTTCTCCGTTCATGTGGCGCAGGGCGCGCTGCGTCGACTGCGCGGTCTCGACGCGCCCACCCTGGGGGAGCAGGCGGAGGTCCGTGCGCTCGCCGAAGCGGATGCGGTCGTGTGTCCGTCGCGGTTCACACGGGAGGAGGTCGGGGTCGGTGAAGTCCTCCCGCTCGGCGTCTCTGTTCCTGTGGTGACGCGCCCGCCGCCCGATCGCCCGGTGGTGCTGTTCGCGGGACGGTTCGCCGACGTGAAGGGGCTGACGGATCTCATCGACGCCTTCCCGCGCGTCGTCGGCGCGATCCCCGGGGCGTTGCTCCGCGTCGCGGGCGGGCTGCCTGACAACCGCGGGTCCGAGCGCCGCTGGCGTCGCCGGCTCGAAGCGCTCGGCGACGGGGTCGAGATGCTGGGGTGGCTCGGTGCCGACGCGCTGGCGCGCGCCCTCGACGATGCGCAGCTGCTCGTCGCCCCCAGCTGGACCGAGAGCTACGGCTCGTCGGTCGTCGAGGCGATGGCGCGGGCCCGGCCCGTGGTCGCCAGCCGCGCGGGCGCCCTCGCTGAACGGCTGGAGGACGGGGTGAGCGGGCGCTTGGTCCCTCCCCGGGATCCGATCGCGTTGGCCGAGGCGATCGTGTCTCTGTTGTCGGACGACGCGGCGCGTCAACGCATGGGAGCCGCGGCGCGGCAGCGCGCGGAGCAGGAGGCATGGCCGCAGCGAGTGGAAGGTTACACCTCGCTCTATCGTCGACTTGGGTGAGCGTGTTTACACGGGCCCCGTGGACCTGTAATTCCATAGGGTGGGTGCGGACGGAGGCGTGATGCGGGATCTCTATACGAAGGTGGGCTGGGCCCTGGTGCTCAGCGCCGGGATGCTCAGCACTGGGCTGGGCGTGATCGGCTGTGATGGAGGCGACCTCCGCGGTCGCCGCGACGGGTCGGTTCCGTTCCGTGATGGCGATCCCGTCACGGGGTGCGACGACACCACCGACACGGACGCGGACGGCATCGCCGATCAGCGTGAGGGTCCGGGCGACTCGGACGGAGATGGCACGCCCAACGTGGGCGACCCGGACTCCGACGGCGACGGCATCTCCGACCTCGCGGAGAGCGGGGTGACGGGCAACCCCTGTGCCCCGCGGGACAGCGACCTCGACGGAACCCCCGACGCGTTCGACCTCGACTCCGACAACGACGGGCTGACCGACGCCGAAGAGGTGGCCGCCGGAACGTCCGTCACCTCCTCGGACTCCGACGGCGACGGCGTCGACGATCTCACCGAGACGGCCGCCGGCTCCGACCCGAACGACCCCGCCAGCGGCCCGCCGGCCGGCTCGCTCTACGTGGTCATCCCCTACCACCCGCCCGGCACCGTCGGGGACCGCCCGTTGCGGGAGTTCACCTTCTCCACCCAGGTTCGCTCGGCCGACGTCTTCTTCCTCGTCGACACGACGGGTTCGATGGGCGGCACCATCAGCGACGTGCAGAGCGAGCTGCAGAGCACGATCATCCCGGGTATCACGGCGGCGCTCGGCGCCGACGGCGATGCGCGATACGGCCTGGCGGCCCACGGGGACTACGACTCCGGCGGCACCAACCAGGACGGCGCGGTCACGATCTACCAGGGGCTGACGACCGACTCGAGCGCGGTCGCCGCCGCGACGTCGATGCTCTCCGCGAGCAGCGGCGGCGACGGACCGGAGTCCCAGGTCGCGTCGATGTACGCGCTTATCGAGGGCGACGCCTTCCCGGGTTACCAGTCGAGCAGCCGGTATCCCATGACGGCGGCGCCCCATCCGGAGCGTCCGGCGTCCCCCAACCGTGAGGTTGTGCCGCGCACCGACTGTCCTGGAATCGGTCCGGACGACCCCGAGCCGTACGGCTGGGGCTGCTTCGTGACGGGTCGGCTTCCGGTCATCGTGTTGATGAGCGACGCCACGATGAACAACGGGCCGAACGCCTCCAGCAACCGCTACTCCGGTGTGCCGATGGCACCCAGCTACAACGGCTGCGGCGGGAGCTGCACTGGTGGTTCGCTGCTCACCGCGTTCACCGACCGCGAGGCCGTGTTTGTCGGTGTCTCCGTTGGGGGGCGCTCAGGCACCGCCGAGTACACGACGATGGCGATGGACACGAACTCACTCGACGGCGACGGCATGCCGCTCGTCTTCGAGGGCGCCCAGTCCGACACGTCGGCGCTCGTCGTCGACGCGCTCACCGCGATCATCGGCTCGAGCCGCCAGAACATCACCACGCGCACCGACCCGGACACGGCGGAGAGCCGCCTGCCTCCGGGCCGAACGACCGCCGAGTTCCTCACGCGGGTCACGCCCCTTCGAGGCATCCCGGAGGCGCCCGACGGATATGACAGCCGGGACGAGACGACGTTCTACAACGTCGCGCCTTCGACCCAGGCGGTGTTCGAGGCCGAGTTCTACAACGACTTCCAGCCGGGCGGCGCGTCCGCGCAGGTCTTCCAGGCCACCATCGTGGTGCTGGGCCGCGCGGGCACCGAAGTCGACGAGCGGCCGGTGTTCATGGTCGTGCCGGCCGACGGCGCGCAGATCATCTTCTGAACGAGCCGTTCTCGACCCATGAGCAGGCGCCCTTCGGGGCGCCTGTTGGCGTTGAGGGGACCGGCCCGCACACGGGCCGATCGTTTACATCGGGCTTGCAGACCTGTATTCCAATTGGGTGGGGTCGGTTGGAGGCTGGATGCGTTGGTACTCGAAGTTGGGTTGTGTCTTGGTTCTGGGTGCTGGTCTCGGGCTTGTGGGCTGTGACGGAGGCATCGGCGGCACGGACACGAGAGACGGCTCTGTTGGGACTGGGCCAGACGGGTCCACCACGCGTCCGGACGGTTCATTCGTAGGCGGCTGCGACGACAGCACGGATTCGGACGCGGACGGCATCGCTGACCAGCGTGAGGGCACCGGCGACACGGACGGTGATGGAACGCCGAACGTGGACGACTCCGACTCCGACGGCGACGGCATCTCCGACCTCGAGGAGAGCGGGATGACGGGCAACCCCTGCGCGCCTCGCGACAGCGACCTCGACGGGATCCCCGACGCGTACGACCTCGACTCCGACAACGACGGCCTGACCGACGCCGAAGAGATCGCCGCCGGCTCGTCGGTGACGTCCTCCGACACCGACGGCGACGGAGTGGACGACCTGACTGAGACGGCCGCCGGATCCGACCCGAGCGACCCCACCAGTGGCCCGCCGCCCGGATCCCTCTACGTCGTCATCCCGTACCACCCGCCCGGCACCACGGGCGAGCGTCCCGTGCGCGAGTTCGAGTTCGCGACCCAGGTTCGGTCGGCCGATGTGTTCTTCCTCGTCGACACCACCGGCTCGATGCGCGCCACGGTGGCGTCCGTGCAGAACGAGCTGCAGAGCACCATCATCCCGGGCGTTGTCGCAGCGCTCGGAGCAGACGGCGATGCGCGCTACGGCCTGGCGTCGCACGGGGACTTCTCCAACCGCGGGCCCGACAACGACGGCGCGTTCACCATCTGGTCCAACCTGACCCGGGACGACGCGTCGGTCGCGGCGGCGACGAGCAACCTCGCGCACGACAACGGCGGTGATTTCTCCGAGGCGCAGGTCCCGGCGATGTTCGGCCTGATTCAGGGAACGGCGTTCCCCGAGTACGTCAGCAACTCACCGCATGGCACGAGCGCAGCGCCCGCTCCCGGCGCCCCGAAGACGCCCACGCGCATGGTGGTGCCGCGGACGGACTGCCCCGACATCGGGCCGGACGACCCGGAGCCGTATGGCTGGGGCTGCTTCGTCGAGGGACGGCTGCCCGTCATCGTGTTGATGAGCGACGCGACGATGCACAACGGCTCGCCGGGTTCCGGCAACGCCTACCCGTCCGTCCCGGGGGCACCCACGTACGAGATGCTGCGTGACGAGATCCTGCGCCGGGAGGCCTTCTTCGTCGGTGTGTCGGTGGGCGGCCAGGGGGGCACGGCGCAGTACACCCAGCTCGCGACCGACACCAACTCGCTCGACGGCGACGGGATGCCGCTCATCTTCCAGGGCGCGCAGGCCGACACCTCCGCGCTCGTGGTCGACGCCCTCACGGCGATCATCGGTTCGAGCCGTCAGGACATCACCACGCGCACCGACCCGGACACGGCCGAGTCGCGCCTCCCCGCGGGCCGCACGACGGCGGACTTCCTGACGCGCGTGACTCCGCTCCGCGGAATCCCGGCGGCGCCCGAGGGCTACGACAGCGAGGACGAGACGACCTTCTACAACGTCGCTCCCTCCACGCGCGTCGTGTTCGAGGCCGAGTTCTACAACGACTTCCAGCCGGGCGGCACGTCTGCGCAGGTCTTCCAGGCCACCATCGTGGTGCTGGGTCGAGCGGGCACCGAGGTCGACGAGCGGCAGGTGTTCATGGTCGTGCCGGCCGATGGGGCGCAGATCATCTTCTGAGCGAACGGTCCCCACAACGAGCGTCCTTCGGGGCGCTCGTTGCAATTGAGGAGGCTTGCGAGCGCAGCCTCAGCGGCCGAGCAGGAACGCGAGCGCGCTGGCATCGGTGAGGTCGTTCACCAAGCGGTCCGGCTCCGTGGCCTCGAGGTCTTCGATGGCGCTCCACCCGGTCTTCACCACGAGGCATTCGGCGCCGATGGCACGGGCTGCGCTCACGTCGCGCGGGGTGTCGCCGATGACCACCACGCGGCAGTCGCCGCGCGGAACGCCGAGCCGTGAGGCGCCTCGGGTCGCACCCGCTTCGACGAGCTTGGTGCGCAGCTCGTGATCGCAACCGAAGCCGCCGAACGCGAAGTGCGTGTCCAGGCCGCCTTGACGGAGCTTGGCACGCGCACCCTCCTCGACGTTCCCGGTCCCGATCCCGATCGCCAGTCCGGCGCTCGGGGTGAGCGCTCCCAGGAGGTCTTCGACCCCGGGGAACACCCGGTAGTTCTCGCTTTTGGGAAGCTCCTCGGCGAGCGCCGCGAGGTAGCGCTCCACCAGCTGGTCGATCTCGTCTTCGCTGGCTTCGCGCCCCGCGTTCAAGAATCCCTGCCGGGCGATGCCGCGGTCCGTGTTCCCGCCGAACGAGAAGTCACAGACCGCGCGACTCCCGACGAGCGCTTCGAACGCGCGCTCCATCGCCGCGCGTCCGGCGCCGCCGCAGGTCAGCAGGGTCCCGTCGATGTCGAAGAGAAGAACAGTAGGAGGTGACACGAGCGAACCATAGGACGACTCGCGGCCCTGGCCGCGGCGATCTGGGGCGCAGGGCGTTTTCGCGTGCCTCGCGCGCTACTCCGTGGGTGTGCAGACGTACTCGACGTCGAATTCCCGGAGCAGCGGAGAGGTGAACCCATCACTGGAGACGCGCAGCACCGCTGTCACGCGCAGGCAGGAAAGGTAGAGTTCCAGCCCCGCGTCGCGGAGGATCTCCGTCAGGTCGACGGCGCCACTGTCCGGTGCGGAGGGGATCGTCACGCTGACGGTCGGCGCGGTCTCCAGCTCTTCGGGGCCGTCGCCGGTGGCGATGCGAAACTCGATCTCCGAGTCGTCGCCCGTCTCCACGTCCCAGGTCAGGTCGCCCCAAGCCGGACGCTCCTGGGGGAACCGGCAGGTCGTGGTCGCGTCGATGAGGCGCGCGAAGGAGCCCTCGGGTTCCAGGGTTGGAGGGAAGGAACGACAGTCCGGCATGCAGCTGTCCCTGGAGCCGTCGTTGACGCCGTCGTCGCACACCTCGTCGCGGGTCACGATGCCGTCTCCGCAGACGGACTCGCACTCGGTACGGCCAAAGAAGAAGCCGCCGAGTGTCAGTCGATAGTTCGACCCCGTGGTGTGCCGCTCGGCCTGGAACACCGCCGCCTCGTAGAGCCCACCGGCAGTGAGCCCCAAGGCGCCTTCCGTCGCCGCGTCGAGGGTGACCGACCGCTGGATGGCCCCGTGCACGCCTCCGATGTCGACGGCGAGGTTGCCGTTGATGAACACCCACACGTCGTCGTCGCCACGGAAGGTGAGCACCTGCCCAGGCTCGTAGCGGAACCAGAATCGCACCTCGCTCGTGAAGTGGAAGTTGTGCCCACTCGGCTCGGGTTCGCCCGACAGCGTCCAGCCCCGATCGTCCAACGGGAAGAACGACGTGTCGTCGAACTCGTAGGTGCCGTCGGGCTGCCTCGTGACGGTCAGCGTCTCCGCGAACGTCATGTTGTTCGGCGTGTCGTTGTACCAGTCGTCGAAGTCCACCGCGTTGGTCAGGGAGGGGTTGCCGCTCCCGATGATGGGGACCGGCCTTCGGTCCGGTCCCCAGGTCGCGTCGACCATGCCGAGGTCACTGCCGCAGCACCAGTTCTGGAAGTTGGGGTGGCTTGCGCGCACGTCTCGGTACACCACCGGCAGGTCGATGGAGGAGGGCGGAGCGGCGGTCACCAGGACGCAGCTGAACCCTGGCTCGATGGTGCAGGTCGAAGAGCAGCCGTCGCCGTCCCGGGTGTTCCCATCGTCGCATGCCTCGCCCGGGAACACGTTGTCGTCCCCGCACACCGGGGAACAGCTCCCGCCGCTGCACGTCGGCTCGACGTCACAGAAGGGCGTGCACCCGTCGCCGATCTCGAGGTTGGCGTCGTCGCACTCCTCGGCTCCCTCGGCGATCCCGTCACCGCACGTCGTGAGGTGGCACGCGCCGCCTCCCGGCGGGCAGGCGTAGCCGTCCTCGATACGGCAGAACGCTTCGCAGCCGTCGAGCGTCGTGGTGTTTCCGTCATCGCACTCTTCGAGGCCTTCGACGACGCCGTCGCCGCACACGGTCGGGTCCGGCCCGCGCCATCCCTCGGGCGCGGTGTCGAGCAAACCGAGCCCGCCTCGGACGGTGTCGTACTCCACATCCTCGGAGTTGTCCGGTGTGAGGTCGGCGTCCGTGGGCCGGGTGGTGGACGCGAAACACGCGGGGTTGCATGCCGAGCAGGAGGTGGCCGGTCCGACCAGCGTCGGTGCCAACCCGAAAGACCGCAGCGACTCGCACGAGGACCAGACGCCGTCGCGGCACCAGCGCGTGCCGCGTCGGCACGTCAGCTCGCCGGACGCCTCCGTCAGATCGTAGCAGACGGTCGGGCGCGCATCCTCGGAGCACGCGCACCCCTCCTCGGGGCGTGTGCATGGCCCGTCAGCACGCCGGGAGACGGCGTCGCGCAGCGGGCCGCTGTCCCGAGGGGTGAGGTCCAACGGCCGAACGGGCACCGGCGCGGTAGTGTCGCAGCCGACCAGCGCGACTAGCACAGCGAGCGCCGCGAAGAGACGCGGCCAGCACGGAGCGATCGCGCGCGTCATTCGCAGCCCGACTGGGTGGTGAGGACCCGCCCGTCGTCGGCCCACGCGAGGGCGACGTAGCGCCCGTCCGGTGCGCTGCGCAGCGTTGGGGGCGGGCCCGAGAGGGTCTCGAGCGAACCGACCCCGGTCACTGCGAACGCATCCTCTCCGGGCTCGAACACGGTGAACTGAAGTTCGGCCTCTCCGTCGAGAGTGTTGCTGCGAAAGACCGCGGCGAAGCCGCTCGAGAACCGTGAGAAGGACCCGGACACCGCCCGGCGTCCGATCCCGGACAGCACCTGCTCAGGACCGACCGCAGCCGCGTCCTCGTCGAGTGACTGGTAGCGCACTTGGGGATCGGCGCCGCCCACGTTCACGTCGTAGAGCAGCACCGCGCCCTCCCCATAGCCGGCGATGTCGAGCCCGCCGGTGGCGTTCGCCTCTGCCGCGATGGCCGTGGCGGGAGGCTCCGGGGTGCCGCTCGGCCCCAGCCGCAACACGCGCACCCCACCCGACGCGTCGTCCACCCACGCGATGGCGGCGCCGGAGGGGAGCGGGGCGAGCACGGGCGTTCCGCGCAGTCCTGTCACCAGGGGGAGTCGTTGCGCGGTCCCGGGAGTCCCATCCACGCCCAGCGCAAGGACATGGCCCGCTCCGCCGTCGGGGTCCGCCCACGCGACCAAGACGCCGCCGTCGCCGGTGAGCCCGACGGAGGCCGCCGGATCGTCCACGCCGTTGTCGGTGAGGGCGACCGCCGGTCCGTCGAGGGTGCCGTCGGGGTTCAGCGCGCGGCTCATCAGTTCAATGTCGCCGTCCCGATCGTCCCGCCACACGACGACGTAGCCCTCCCGAGTCGCCGCGATCTGCGGGTCTCGCTGTGCGGACGCGGTGTCATCGGCGACACCCGACACGGACGGCGCGCCGTCCGCGGACAGGTGCAGCACCGACACACGCGGCTCGCCGTCCACGAAGGCGACCCACGCGACCAGCGCGCCGTCCAAGCGCACGGCGAGCGAGACGGGGTCTTCCTGGGAGACGAACGCGGTCGCTCGGACGGTCGGCTCGTCCATCGTCAGTGTGTCGCACCCGCCGGAGTCGCCCGCGTCGAGCGCCGCCGCGTCGCCTCGACCGGAGTCCAGGCGGCCAGCATCGGGGCGGCCCGCATCGCCAGGCCGTCCGCTGTCGACCCGCCGACCTGCATCCGTCGTGGCGGCGGCGTCCCGACCCGTCGGGATCGAGGGAGGGGCTTCATCGCAGCCTGCGAGAAGGCCCCCGCAGGTGAACAAGACGAGGGCGCCCAGGAGGCGTTTGGAGAGCGGCCTGCCGGTTCTTCGGTTCATCTCCCGGTGGGGAAACGGCAGGCGCTGCAGCAAGTTGGGGGAGGCTCGGCGCTCGCCAGCGCTGCACACCTGCGGGAAAGGCCGGCTCAGGCCGCTTCGGCCGGCGCGTCGAGCTCGTTCAGCATCTGGTCTCCGCTCAGCTGGTCGGCCGCGAGGCCCCCGAAGTACCGATCGAGCCCGACCCGTGCGTAGTGCGGCCGGATCCGGTCGGACAGCAGGCCGATTTCACGCAGGTTCGGGACCATGCGACTGAACATGACGTGGCGGAACCGCTCCATGCCCGGCGATCGGTTGACCACCTCGCGCCACTGCGCGCGCGTGATCAGCCCTTCGAACATCTCCTCGTACACCTCGTAGGCGAGGAAGCGGTTGCGCATGAGCAGCGCCACCTCGAAGGCCCAGTCTTCGCGCTCCCGGCGGTCGCGTTCGTCGAGTTCGCCGACGATGTGCTCGCGGAGCGCCAACACGCCGTAGTGCACATGGCGCGCCTCGTCCTGGATGACGTTCTTGAGCAGCTCCTTGAGCAACGGCTCCCGCGTCTCGCGGTACATCGTCCCAAACGCCCCGAGCGCGACGCCCTCGACCATGATCTGCATGCCGAGAAACTTCATGTCCCAACGCGAGTCCAGCATCAGCGCGTCGATGATGACGAAGAGGTTGTCGTTCACCTGATAGAGCTTCTCGAGCTTCGAATCGAGGTACCTGTGGAAGACCTCCACGTGCCGGCCCTCGTCCATGACTTGCGTCGACCCGTAGAGCTTTCCGTCGAAGAACTGCACCGCCTCGGTCACCTGTGCCGCCGCGAACAGCGCGCCCTGCTCGCCGTGCAGGAACTGGCTCAGCATCCACGCGACGAAGCTGTGCTGAAGCCGGAGCCGCTCCTTCGAGGAGAAGCGCACGTGCAGCATCTCCTCGAGCAGATCGATGGCGAAGAAGTCGTCGGGCAGCAGCCCGGTGTTCGGGTTCTCCGGGTCGACCTCGAGATGCCAGGGCAGGTCGTCGCCGTTCCACTGCCCGCGCTTGGCGCGATCGTAGAGCTCCGCCATCTGTGGGAAGTCGTGCGGGTACGACCAATCGAAGTACGCGCTGTGGCTGGCGGGCATCTGCGTCGGGATGCCCTGCTTGCCTCGCTTGAGGATGCTGCCCCGGACCGCCGACGGCCCGATGCTCGACAGGACTCGCGGGTCCCGAACCTCGAACAGCGTGGACACCGCGTCGGCGTAGCCTTCGACCTGAGACCGCACTCGGGCGGGCAGCTTCTCGAATACCTTTTGGCTGATCATCTCGCGCTCCTCACGTGTTCCGGCCGCTCATCCGAACGAAGCCAGGAAGTTCCGAATCTTCGTGCGGTGCAGTCCCGTCACGAAGCTGTGCACGACCGGTAGGGCCTTCTCGATCATTTCGGCCGCGCGCTCCGGGGGCAGGGCCTCGGTCAGACGGCTCGCCAACAGCTGCGCTTCGCGCTGGAAGAGCTGCGTGACGAACTCCTCGTACAACAGGACGTCGTCGACGGAGAACCCGAGCTGCTTGTCGAAGCCGAGGCGCTGCACCTCCGCCCAGGACTCGAGCAGCCACACGTCGTCTGCGGCGATGACCTCACGCCCGTCGTCGTGGCGCATGCCGATGAGCTCGAGCTCGACCATGCGATCGAAGTCCTCTCGACTGACCCCCGTGCGGGCGAGCAGCTCGTCCACGGGGGTGCTCTCGCCGGCGCCCTCGGTGCCCTCGGCCAGGCTCGCTCCGAGGTGCTGCTTGACGCCCAGAAGGAACGAGCGCTGCGTCTGCGTGAAGCTGCTCTCCTGGTCATCGAGGATGGCCTTGATCGCCTTGAGCGGGAGGAAGCGCTCGTGCTGGAGGCGCTTGATCAGCTTGAGGCGGTCCAGGTGCGCTTCGCCGTACCACGCCATGTTGCGGCCGGTCTTCTTGCCCGGCGGGAGCAGCTCGCGCTGGATGTAGAAGTGGATGGCCTGGCGCCCGAGCCCGGTGAGCTCGCAGAGGTCCTTCATCCGGTAGGGATGCGCGTCGCCCTCCGCGGCGCGTGCGGCCGCGGTCATGACGGCACCTCGAGGACCACATCGTCGGAGGCGGCGCGCGCGCAGCACGTGAGCACGGCGCCGGCGGCGCGCTCCTCCGGGGTCAGGCAGTTCGGCTCGTCCATCTCCACCTGACCTCGCACGAGGGTCACCTTGCATGCGGCGCATCCGCCCATCGCGCAGGAGAAGGGGAGGGCGGCGCCCGCTTCGAGCCCGGCTTCGAGCAGGGTTTGGCCCGCGGGGACATCGACCTGGCGGTCCTGCCCGGCGACACGAAGCGTGATGGTGCGGTCCACAGCGGGTCCGTTCGGGGGGCGCTGCCCAGGGCTCTGGAAGCGCTCCTCCCGGATCGCGCTCTCTGCGAAGCCGCTCTCCCGCAGGGCGGCCGCGGCGGCGTCGCGCATCGGGGTGGGGCCACAGAGATAGGCGAGGCGAGGCGCGCGCGGCGGGGGAAGCCGCTCGAGCCATCCGGAAACGGCCTCGGCGCCGAGCCGGCCACGAATCCCGGAGAACGACGGGGGCGCCTCCTCGAGCGCCTCGGTGAGCACAAACTCCGCGTCGTCCCACGTCCGGAGCTCCGAGGCGAAGATGACGTCGCGCGGAGAGCGGCTTCCGTAGAGGAGGTGCACCCGCCATCCGCGGTCGAGCGCCGCCCTCGCGAGAGCGCGGATCGGCGTGATGCCGGAACCCCCGGCGAGCAGCACAAGCTCGTGTTCCTCTTCGGGCAGCAAGAACGTGCCGGAGGGGCCGAGCACCTCGAGCTGCGCACCGACATGGGCGTTCGCGTGCATCCAACCGGAGACCCGTCCCCCCGGGATCCGCTTCACGGTGACGGCGACGACGCCTTCGCCCGGCGCGCGGCACAGCGAGTACGCTCGGCGCAGCGTCTCTCCTTCCACTGCGACGTGAAACGTCAGGAACTGACCGGCTTCGAATGTGAACTCCCCCTCGAGCGCGGAGAGCTCCAGGGTGACGGCGTCGGGGGTCTCCTCGATGCGGTTGACGACGCGCACCATGCGCGGCCGCAGCGCATCCCGCGTCGAAGAGGTGGGCGCGGATCGGTAGCGGCTGGTCCGGCCCTCGATCACCGGAGAACGCCGACCGCCCCTGAGGTCCCGAGCGAGCCACGTCAGGTCGGTCCGCCACGTGATGTAGCGGCGGCGCATGCCCGACGTCGGCATCAGGTGCTCCACGGGGTCGATTTCGGACAGCGGCTTGCGCGCCCGAGCCGACTGGCCGGGGGTGCGGGCCATGATCGCGCGCCGACCCACCAAGGCCAGAAGATCGTGCCGGGCCTGCTCGATGCGGGGCCGAAGCGTGCGCGGCGTCACCCGGGCCAGCGCGCTGGCGGTGACATCGATGGCCCCCACGGGGAGGTGCTTGTCGACCATGCATGAAGGATGAGTGCCGACGTGTACTGTGTCAAGTGCCACTAGACACTGCGCGCTGCGCGGCGGTTCGTCGGTCGGATCGGGGAGACCGGGAGAAGGCGGGCGCCGTGCGCGAGAGAAGCGCGGTTTTCTGGCGAGGGGCCGACGACGCGCTCCGCCGTGGCGGTCCGTGGCGCGGTGTCGTAGATTTCCGTTTGGCGAACTTGGCGAGCCTCCTGAGCGGCCCGCAAGGCCACGACTCGGTGTGGCTCCTCTTCGAAGACCAGACCTGTGATGTGGATCGCGACGCGAAGGATCGTCCTGCTTGTGGTTCTGTCTCACGGATGCGGTGGCACGGGGGCGGCGTCCGCGTCCGCGGGCCCGGCCGCGCGTCGAGCCCGTCCGGGGGCGGGGGCGTTGGCCTCCGCGCCCCCGGTCGACTCTTCTCTGGTCGGGCGTTCGGCGGCCGGGTCGACCGCGGCGCTGGTGGGATGTGAGGCGGAACTGGAGCCTCGCGGCGCGCTCACGGCATTTCAGGAAGTCACGCCCGATCTGCGCAACTGCTACGAACGGGCCCTCCGGACCGACCCGACGCTGGAGGTGTCCGTGCACCTGCGGATCCAGGTGAACATGCGAGGCGAGGTGATGGAGGCGGGCATCGAGGAGTCGCTCCCCGAATCGCTCAAGGCGTGCCTGCTCGATGTCGCTTCGGAAGTCGAGGCCACCCCTGTCGGAGGGCGTGGCGCGGGTGACTGCGCGGTCATGCTGGCCCCTGTGAACTTCCGGCCCTCCATCTGACGGGCGTCTCGCCGGTCGGGGGCCAGGTGCGATGCCTCGACCATCGACAACCGGCTCGGTGACGGCCCGGTCCAGCGCCGCACCGGTTCGGAGGGGGGCCGCGTAGCCGGGACCACCCGAGGCTGCTCGTCCTACTCCGGCTCGACCCGGGCTGGCTCAACCGTGACCGAGGTCGTGACCGAGTTCGCGATGAAGCAGTTGCGATGCGAGGTCGCGTGCATGCGCTTCAGCTGTTCGGGCTCGGGTGGCGCGCCGCCGAACACCACCTTCGGCCGCAGCACGACGCGGGTCATGGCGAGTCGACCCTCGGCGTTCTTCTCGAGGTATCCGATGGCGGCGTCTTCGTAGCCCTCCACGACTAGGCGCTTCCTCGCTGCGATCGCGAGGAAGGTGAGCATGTGGCAGCTGGACAGCGCGGCGACGAAGGAGGCCTCAGGGTCGACTCGGTCCGCGTCACCGAGGAACGCTGGGGCAGCGGATGCAGCCAGCTCGATACCATTGGCGAACCGGACCGTGTGGGCACGCGAGTAGGTTTCGTAGGTGAACTCGGCGTCGCCCCGGGTCCAATGAATGCTCGCCACGTGCTCGGACATGTGCGTCATTGGCAGAGAACGGAGACGTCCGCCAACCCATGCGGGAGCCGCGCTGCTGGCCCATGGACGCGGATGCGTACCCGGGTTCCCCGGGCGAGTGCGACTGCGATCGTCTACGACGCCGTGTCTCCTCTGCAGGGCGAGGGCTCGACGCATCCCTCGATCCCGTTCGCAGACCGCTGTCTCGCCCTGGCCGGCTCTTCAGGGGGCCGTGGCGCAGAGGTCCTCGGCGCGGACCGAAGCGACGCTCGACGGAAGGCGCATGCGCAGCGCCCGCAGCCCTGCCGCGCACCGGGGAGCGTGACGTTCCGCGAGCCGCCACGCCATTCGCGCCTCGTCGGGATGCCGCGCGCGGTGGAGACGAAGGCCGACGCGCAGATACACGTCGCCGGTCCAGTCGCGGTCGTGAGGAAACAGCCGACGGTCCTCCAGGCGCTCCAGAGGGTGGGCGCCCCCTGCGGCGTGGTCCGGGCGGCCGTCGAGGTCCCAGTCCTCGTCACACAGAATCGCGGCGAAGAGTGCCAGGGCCTCCGAGCGCACGGCCTCCGCGGTCTGTCTTTCCAGCAGCCGCGACAGGATGCGCAGCGCACCTTCCGCATCCGCGCTCCTTCGGGCGAGCGCGGCCGACTCGAGGCTCCCTCGCGCGGCGAGACGGTGCGTCGGGTGTGCGGCGACCTGAGCGTAGGCACCTCGCGCGGCGCGTAGCTCGCCGCGCCGGGCGTGGTGCCGTCCGAGGCGAAGGAACATCTCCACGGCCAGCTCTCCGTCCGCCGAAGGGCACGCGGTGTATTCGTCGCCGCCTCCGTCGCACACGGCCCGTCGCCACGCCGCCGCCGCCTCCTCGTCGCGATCCGTGGCCGCCAGACACCAGCCCGCCAGGTAGGCGGCGCGCGATCGATGCGGGGCGCTGCGAAACTCCCGGGCCACCCGCTGCGCGATCGCGAGAGGGACCGCCAGATCCAGGGGACGCGTCCCTTCGGCGCGCTCCAGCGCCTCCACGAGACGGAGCTCGGCCAGGCGAAGCAGCGCCCCCGGGGTGTGCTGCGGGTCGTCGGGATGCTGGGCGACGAACGACTCGAGCTCGGCGATGGCCTCGGCCCGCGCCTCGGTCGCGGCTCGCGCCTCCGCGAGGAGCGCCGGCGCATACCGAACCGAGAGACGTCGGTCATGACTGCGATCTCGAAACGCCGCGTGCTGCCGGAGGCTCGCCTGGTACGCGCGCTCGCGCTCTCGAAACCGCGTGCGTTCCTCGGCGAGCTCGCGCCGCGGTGTGGGTGGCTGCGCGTGTGCCGCAAAGGCGGCCAACAGCACCCCGCTCGCGCACACCGCGCCCGCCGCGGCCTTGGCTCCCCGAATCGACATCCCCCCACGGGTATACGTGCTGACGCGAGACACCGCGAATGGGTCCGACGTGCGACCCCGGCGGACCGGCTCACGCGAGCGGGGCGAAAGGCGCCCTCGGCAACCCGCGGGAGGCTGGCGTTTTGGTACAGTGCGCCGCATGAGCGACACCGTCATCCTCGAGACCTCCCGTGGCCGCATCACGTTCTCGCTTTCCGCCGACAAGGCGCCCGAGACGGTCGCGAACTTTCTGCGCTACGTCGACGTGGGCCACTACACCGGAACACTCTTCCACCGGGTGATCCCGGGGTTCATGGTTCAGGGCGGCGGCTTCGACGGGGACTACAACAAGAAGCCAGTGCAGTCGCCGGTGCAGAACGAAGCGGACAATGGTTCGAAGAATCTGCGCGGCACGGTTGCGATGGCCCGCACGAGCGATCCGCACTCCGCGACAGCGCAGTTCTTCGTCAACCTCGTCGACAACGACTTTCTCGACCACACCGCCAAGGCGGGACCCGCCTGGGGCTACTGCGTCTTCGGTGAGGTCAGTGACGGCATGGACGTGGTCGATGCCATCCAGGGCGTGCCGACCGGCGCGCAGGGCCCGTTCAGCAAGGACGCGCCGCTCGAGCCCGTGACGATCCTCTCGATCCAGCGAGGGTGATTCCCTCCCGAACGGCACGCCGTGGGATGCGCGAAGAGATGAGACCGGCAACGCCGCGCCTTCGCGGTATCATCGTCGCCGATGAGCAGTTCGAGCTGGGACGACCCTGACCGCTGGACCTCCGACGCCACCCAAGCGGGCATGCTGGGGGTGGACATCCGCCGGTTCGCGCTGGTCGGCAAAGCCAAGGCTGGGCAGCCAGCGCCGCGCTACGAGTCCACCGAAGACCGCGCCTCGATCGGGGCGCACGATCGGAACGACCTGGTCGTCAAAGACCCGACGGTCTCCCGGTTTCATGCCGAGATCGAGGTTCGCGACCGCGGCCCGTACGTGCGCGACATGGGGAGCCGCAACGGCACCTTCGTGGACGGCGTGCGGGTCGACGGTGCGTGGCTGCGGCACGGCAGCACGGTGCGCGTCGGCAAGACCGTGTTCTCGTTTCAGGTGCTCGGTGGCCAGAACCGCATCGCCATCAGCCCGCGCGACCATTTCGGGTCCATGTACGGCACGTCGCTGGCGATGCGACGCCTCTTTGCGGTCATGGAGCGGATCGCGCCGAGCGATGCCACGGTGCTCATCGAAGGCGAGACCGGCACGGGCAAGGAAGAAGCCGCGTCTTCGCTCCACGCGAGCAGCAAGCGCGCCGAGTCGAACTTCGAGACGCTGAACTGCGCGGCCATCCCGGCGACGCTCCTGGAGAGCGAGCTGTTCGGGCACGAGCAGGGGGCCTTCACCGGCGCCGATCGCACGCGCGCGGGCATCTTCGAGATGGCCCACGGCGGCACGCTCTTCCTCGACGAGATCGGGGAGCTCCCCCTCGACATGCAGCCCGCCCTGTTGCGAGTTCTCGAAGCGCGGGAGGTTCGCCGCGTCGGCGCCACGATCACGCGGCCGGTCGACGTGCGTGTCGTAGCGGCCACCAACCGGGACCTACGTGAAGAGGTGAGCGCGGGTCGCTTTCGGGAGGACCTCTACTATCGACTCGCCGTGTTCCACGTGCGGATCCCGCCGCTCCGGGAGCGGCCGGAGGACATCGATGGGCTCGCGTCCGTGTTGCTCGACCGCATCGGGGTCGAGCCGCATCGTGTGCCCGAGGTGCTCAGCGGGGCGCTGCGCGAGGAGCTTCATCGAGGGCGCTGGCCGGGAAACGTGCGCGAGCTGAAGAACTACCTCGCACGCTACGTGGTGCTCGGTGAGCTGACCCCGCTGGGTTCCGCGGCCGCCGCGCCGCGGAGCTCCGGGGTGGATGCGCGGCTCGAGTACGCCGAGGCGCGGAACGAGGCGTTGGCGCGGTTCGAACGCGACTACGTCGAGGCACTCTTGTTGCTGCATCAAGACAACGTGTCGGCGGCCGCGCGCGCCGCGGGGATGGCGCGTCCGTACCTGCACCGCCTGCTGCGCAAGCACGGCCTCCGCTGAGCTCAGCTCCCTGGACCGAACACGACGCGCAAGGCGGTGTTCTCAGTCACCGTGACCGTGCACGGGTTCTCGGTCCCGCAGCCGCCACCCTCGAAGCGCACGAACACCGACGGCGCGGTGGGATTGGCGGTGACCGTGTACTGGCGCCCCGAGAGCGTTCCGATCTCGAACGTCACGCCGCCGGGCACGTCCCAGCCCCTCCCCGTCTCGTTGCGGATCAGCACACGCCCGCCGGAATCGATCGTCGTGCTCAGGCTGACCTCCTGTGGTCCCGCGTCCGGGGTTGGCGGCGGTCCGGCGTCTTGGGGCGGCGGTCCGGCGTCCGGAACGGTGGCGTCCACGGGAGGCGGACCGGAGTCGGGCGTTCCGGCGTCCATGGGGGGCGGCCCGGCGTCGAAGCGAGGCGGGTCAGGATCGACAGCGCACTCCGTGGCGCGGTTGATGCCGTCCACGGGGCTGAACACGACCTCGATGGGGGCGTCCGTGCCCGCGGTGGCGACCGTGCAACCAATGCCCGTGGGGGTCCCGCTGGCGTCGGTCGCGACACCCACGAAGCAGTATCGCTGGCCGCGCTCCAGATCGGGCGGCGGCCCCTGTTCGTCGCCGCGCAGTTTCGCGCAGTACGCCAGACCCCCCGGTGGCTGGCACGCGAATCCGCATTCGCCACCCACGTACGCCTGCGCGAGGATCGCGTCAGGCGGCCCCTCGGGCATGCCGATGCCGTTCTCGAATACCCACGGTTGCTCGCTGCATCCCGCGAGGGCCATCGCAGCCATGAACAGGAGGCAAAGCGGCCTGCACCACGTCGGAGTGCGCAACATTCCATCTCCAGGGTGCCACACTGCTACCCTCCGCGTGTGGCGACGTGTCCACAACGGCGCGGTCTCGCGGTGGCGATGACGCTGGGCCTCCTTCTTTTTCCGGCCTCGGCCTCGGCGCAGGACGCGCTCGACCGCGCGGAGCGCCAGCTCGAGGAGGCGCAGTTCGAGCAGGCAGCGGAGACGCTGTCGGAGCTCTCCGAGAGCGAGGGGCCACTGGACCGCGACGCCGTGGCGCGCCTGTTGCGGCTGCGCGCGGTGGTCGGGGTGGCGCTCGGTAGGGACCGCGCGGTGCGGCGCGACCTGGTCGCCCTCGCGGCGGTGCTGGACGGTCGCGAGGCCGGACCGATGCCGCGCCAGCTCGCTTCGCGACTGAGCCGGGCGCGCAACCGTGTCTCGGGGCCCCCGAACATCCGGGTCCGCATCGATGCGGACGACGGCGGCGGACTTCGGGCGCGCCTCCGGCTTGGAGACGACCCGGGCGGCCTGACCCAGCGAACCGAGCTGGTGTGCTCTTCGGGCGGCGACGAACTCGCGCGAACCGAGGCTCACGATGTGGATCTCGGTACTCAATCGGAGGTCGTCTGCGAGGCCATCGCGTACGGGCCCGGTGGCTGGGTGATGGACACGGCCGAGGCTCGGCGCGCCTCCGCGGAGGACCTCAACGGGAACGGTGGGGGGACCGACTTTGTCTTGCCAGCCATTCTCGGAGGGGTCGGAGCGGCGGTGTTGATCGGCGTCATCACGGGCATCGTCATCGGCGCAACCGCGGGGCGCGGCGTCGGCGGCCCGATGTGGACTCCTTAGCAGCCCCCGTTGAAGAACGGACGAGAGCTCAGTCCGCGAACACCTGCGTCCAGTAGTGGCGACCGGCGCACTCGACGTATCCGACACCGATGCGCCCGAACGCGCCGTTGAGGATGTTCGCGCGGTGGCCCGAGCTGTTCATCCAGGAGTTGTGCACCTGGGCCGGTGACGTCTGCCCCTGGGCGATGTTCTCCCCCGCCGTCCCGTAGCTGACCCCCTCGTCCCGCATGCGGTCGAACGGGGACCGGCCGTCCAAGCCCGTGTGCGAGAAGTAGCCCTGGTCGCACATGTCTTGGCTGTGTTTGCGCGCGGCCCGGCCCATCTCGACGTCGCAGCTCAGCGCGCCGAGTCCGTTCTCGGCTCGCGCTTGATTGGTCAGCGTGCGCTCCTCGGCTTCGATGGCGGACTCGCAGCCCGTCTCGGCCGGCGGCTCGACGGGGGGCTCGACCGGTGGCTCGGTGCCGCCGGTGCTGCAGGCGTAGCGGTTCAGCGTCGTGTCCAGCGCGCAGCCATTCGCGCAGGTCTCTTCACGCGTGGAGGTTCCTTCACACCAGCGGGCCACGTTTCCGGCGCACTCGCCTGCCGGGGGCAGCGTGCAGAGCTGAAGTCCGCCTCCGCCGTCGCTCCCCGGCCCAGCGTCGGCTGTGCCCCCGTCGACCAGCACCTGAGGAATGCTCGGCGGGCCGCCGCCTTCGGCGGGCGTGACGTACAGCGTGCCCTCGCAGCCAGCGAGCAGCAGCAGCGTCGCAGCGATGCACGTGCGGTTCACGAAACCCTCCGCCGAAGGAACAGCCCCGCGAGCGCCAACACCAGCAGCCCAGCCACCGGGCTCTGCCCAGCTCCGCTCGCGCTGCAGCCCCCGGCCATGCCGGGGCGCTGGATGCCGCCACCGCCGCTGCTGGTCGGCTGGCAGACCGAGATGCCCTCGGTGCCGCTCGGCACACACGCCATCGCGCCGCCGCAGGGGGCCGCTGTGTCGCAGATGCGCGTGCAGTAGGAGCGCTCGTCCTCCTGGGCGCAGATGCCGGAGGCGCAGTCCGCGTTGCCGCCGCAGCTCTGGCCGAGCGCGCCGCCGTCGGGCACACACACCGAGACCGGGCCTTCGTTGGAGCACGAGTAGCCGGCGCCGCAGGGGGAGCTCGCGTCGCAGAGCGCGGTGCAGAAGCTCGCTCCATCTTGCCCGGCGCAGAGGCCGCTCGCGCAGTCGCCGTTGCCGCCGCACGGGTCGCCGAGGCTGCCCGCGGTCCCGCAGGCGCCCCGACAGGAGAGGTCGCCGACGGCGCAGATGGCGCCGTCCGAGCACGCGCCGACCACCCCGGGCACGCAAGGCTCCGCGCACTGGCCGCGGAAACAGTAGAGCGAGTCGCACTCGGTGGGGCCGGAGCAGCTGTCCCCGATGGCGCCCGCGCCCTGCGTGCCCGGCTGGCAGACGCCCGCGCCGCACGCGCCCGTCGCACCCCCGTCGCAGTAGAACCCGCTCGGGCAGGCCCCGCTCGGCCAATCGCACGTCTGGGTGCAGGTGCCGCTCATGCAGGCCCCCGACGCGCACTCGGTGTGCTCGGTGCAGCTGGCGCCGATGGGCGCGCTGCCGCCGGTCGCGACGCAGGTGCCGGAGCCGTCGCACATCTCACCGGTCTCGCACTGGGAGTCGCTGGTGCATTCGGGGCCCGTGCTGCCACCGCCACCCGCGCAGCTCGGCGAGCCACCCTCGTAGCGGACACACTGGCGGGAGCCGTTGGACAGGGTGAGGCACTGCTCGCCGCTGCCGCAGTCCGAGTTCGAGCCGCACGCCATGCCGCAGTAGCCGCGGCCGTCGGGGTAGCCCAGGCAGGAGTCGCCTGAATCGCCGCACGAGGCGCTGGAGCTGCACGGCTCACAGACGTCTCCGCCACCGCCGGGGGTGCCGCCGCCGACCGGACGGCAGGCGCCGCTGACGCACTCCTCGCCGCTCGGACAGCCGGTCGTGGTGCAGTCCGTCGCGCCGCCGCCGCTGCCGGGGTAGAGCGCACAGATGCCCGCCTCGTCGTCGCTGCCGATGGCGCCGATGCCGCCCGAGTACGCAAAGTACATCGACGCGTTGCGGTCCGCGGAGTGGCCGAGGCCCATGTAGTGACCGCCCTCGTGCAGTGCGATGGAGTAGATGTTGACGTTCGAGCCCGACCCGGACGCCGTGGTCCAGGTGAAGTGCACGCCGTTCATCTCCATGTCGGCCTCGACGATGGTGCCCGAGGTGAAGCGCGAGCCGGTGACGCCGATGGCGCTCGAGCTGTGTCCCCAGCCGCTCTCAAACCAGCCGATGGTGAAGTTCCCGTCGCCGCCGCGTGGCGTCCGGCTGACCACACCGTCGTACTGCGTGGTGAGGCTCGTGCACGCGACCGTCGTCCAGTCCTCCATGCCGCGTCGGACTTCGGTCTCGACGGTGGCGAAGTCGAGGTCGTCGGAGCCTTGGTCATTCAGCTCGAAGTGGACCGTGCCCGGCCAGACGGGGCGGGAGGACGCGATGGGCTCCCAGGCGGAGGCGGGGGCCGCGACGGCGAGGGTCAGCGCGAGGGCCGAGACGAAGCGCACGCGGTTCACAGCGCACCTCCCACGGGGCTCGCGGAGGGGGTCGGAGAGGCCAGCGTGTGCGCGAGGCCGCGGAGCGTGTCGAGGAACACCGTCAGCTCGATGGCCGGCTCGTCGTGGGCGTGCCCGACGCTCATCCCGCCGGCGCTGAAGTGCGCGAAGGCGATGCCGTCGAGGTCGCGGACGACGCTGTCGGGCGTCTGGCCCACGCCGCGTCGGATGACGAAGTGCCCCTGTGCCATGGCCAGGGTGCGCAGGCTGCCGTCGGGGCGCTGCTCGATGAAGAGCACGATCTCGTCGTTGGGCTCGAACTCCGGCACGCCGTCGATGCGGGTGGTCTCGTTGCCCAGCGTGCCGCCGATCTCTTCGATGGTCAGCGTCGTGTTGCCGCCGCCGACCAGCCATTCGCTGACCCGGAGCGTCGTAAACGTGTGCGGCTCGGAGCCGCGCTGCGGGTCCAGCACCAGCCGGGACTCGGACTCGATCACCCGGGCGACCACGACCGCGTCCGCTGTGGCCATCATCTCGTCGAGCGGCACCTCCACCATCACGGTGGCCTCGGCCGTCGAGACCCAGCCCGCGGACAGGGCGACGAGCAGGGCAAGAGCGCGGGAGCAGCGGTTCGTTCGAGACATCAGTTCGACCTCCGCCGTTACTCACAGCAAGGGCCGATCCAATGTGTTGCGCTACGTAATCATTGGGCTTTTGGCGCGTGAGCCCGGAGCCTTTCCGGCTCTGCCCCGGAGGGTGTCATCCGCGGGGTGACAGGCGCTTTCGGTGTGCTGCACGACCTTCAGGGGTCGCCGGGGACGCGGACGAGAGTCGGGTCGGGCAAGACGAGTTCGCGCTCGATGCCGAGCCGGCCGTGTCGGTCCGAGCCCCAGCAGTAGAGGGCGCGCATCCCGCCTTCTTCCACGATCGCGCATGCGTGCTGGTCCCCGGCGGTGAGGGCGATGGCGTTCGCACCGCTCGGCAAACTCACCGGAGCGGCGGCGGCTCCGGACGCCCGGCTTGCGCGCCCGAGCTGCCCGAAGGTGTCGTCTCCCCAGCAGACCACCACCCCGTCGTTCCGGAGCGCGCATGCGAATTGGTCTCCGACCGCGACGTCCGATGCGCTTTCGACGCCGGTGACAGCAGTCGCGACGGAAACCCCCGTCACTTCGGTGTTCAGGACTTGCCGCCCCCGGTTGTCTCCCCAGCACGCCACCGAGCCGTCCTCCAGCGCGGCACACGTCGTATCGACGCCGGCATCGAGGCTGACGATCAGGCTGCCCAGAGAGAAGCTCCCGGCCCCGACCTGATCGCGCATCGAGCTGCCCCAGCACTCGACGTCCGTGCTGTTCGCGATGCAGGTGTGTCGACCTCCCACGGCGAGGAACGTCGGAGACGCGATGCCGGCTTCGGTTGCGAACGCGTAGTCTCCGCAGGGAGATGTGCACGTTCGCCCCAGCTGCCCGTCGTTGTTCCGGCCCACGCAGCCCGTTTCGCCGTTGTTCGTGAGCCAACACGCGAAGCGGTCGCCGAGTTCGACGTCGTCCGTCCAGCTGCCGGGTGTGCCCACGGCAATCGCACGCGAGTTGCTCTCCAACGAGACGCTGTTGCCGAGCTGATCGACGTTTGCGCTGCCCCAGCAGAGGGTCGCGGTGGCACTGAGGGCACATGCGTTGCGCTGTCCGACGGAGAGGTCGAACATCCCCAAGAGCGGACGGTTGCCCATGTCGATGACCGTCTCGGGCGCGGAGGAGTCGGTCGCAGAACCATACCCCAGGCGGCCGAAGCTCCCCTCGCCCCAGCACTCGATCCCTTGGCTCGTCAGCAGAGCACATGTGCTCTGTTGACCTGCAGACACCTGGGTGGGTTGGTCCCTCAGGGAGACCCGGCGCGGCGTCCGCTGAACGAGCGCGCTTCCTGCGCCGACCTGTCCGGATCCGTCGATGCCGAAGCAGTAGAGCTCATCGCCCTGCGCCACGCAGGTGTGACGGAAGCCCGTGGCGACGAACGTCGCGCCGCCGCTCGGCACGGAGATGGGCTCAGGCGTGAGCACCCCCGAGGCCGGTCCGCGCCCGAGCGCGCCGAAGCCGCCTTCCCCCCAGCATCGCGTGACCCCGCTGCCGTCGAGGGCACAGACCTGCCGCGACCCGACCGCGAGCTGCCGTGTGTCGGTCACGCTCAACGTGGTGACGCCCTGCGCCCCCGACGCTTCCGGGATCTGGCCGGAGGAGGACTGGCCGAAGCAGCGGACGTCGCCACTCGACCCGACCACGCACGTCAGGTTGCCCCCCAGCTCCACGTCGACGAGATCGCGGGAAAGTCGGCTGGCACCGTGGGGGTGTGTTCGAACGGCCCACCGTCGGAAAGCAACACCTGGCCGTGGCTGTTGTTGCCCCAGCACCGAAGCGTCGCGTCCTCCAGGAGAACGCAAGTATGGTCATCGCCTGCGCTCAGGTCCTGCGCTACGCCGTCGAACTCGGCGCGCGTCGGCTCCACACGAGACGCGCTCGTCGAGGGGTCTCCGAGTTGGCCCCGCTGGTCACTGCCCCAGCACCAGACCTCGCCCGAATCCATCCGGACACACGAGTGCTGGTTCCCGAGCGCGAGCTGAAGGGGGATGCCGGTCGCCCCAGCCAACTCGACCCACTCCGGGGTGTCGACGACGCCGGACTCCCGGCCGGCTTGGCCCCGGGTACTGACGCCCCAACAGTAGACGCGCAGTTCGTCGACGTTCGCGATCGCACAGGCGTGATTCGGACCGGCCTCGACCTCCTGCACCAGTCCGCCGAGGGATACGGAGTTCGGAGCGGCCCGGTCGGCGCCGCTCGGGTCGAGGAGGCGCCCGGAGGCGCCAAACCCCCAGCAAAGCAAGTCGCCCGGGGCCCGAATGCCGCACGTGAAGTCCTGGCCGAGCGCCAGGTCGAGCCAGTCCGACTCCCCCGGTGGAACCTCGGCGTCCACGCTGCCGTCCAGCGGGCCTCCATCCTGCTGGGGGCCCCCCTCGATGGGGGGCTCGCCCGCGTCGCCCACATCGCTGTCCAGCCGTCCTCCGTCGGAGCCGTCCTCGCCCGTGTCGAAAGGGAACAGCGCTCTGCAGCCGGCGAGGCCCAACGCCAGCACGGCCAGCCGCCCCGTGTGCCTCATCGCAGCACCAGCCGCGCCACGCCGTTCGCGGGCACGTTGACCGTTTCGCGCCGCCGCGCCTGCCCGGGGATGACGATGTCGACGCGCTGCCGTCCAGCGGGCAGGCGGACGGTGCCCGGCACGCTGCCGACCATCTGCCCCCGATGGAAGACGCGCGCACCCCACAGCTCGCTCGGCCCGGAGAGTCGGACCTGACCCGTCCCGCCGCGCGCAGGCCGGGGACGCGGTGCGGTGACCGGAGGGCGTGGGCGGTTGCGCCCCGGACGCGGACGCCGCGCCGCAGGGGGCGCAGGCTCCGGCGTCGCCTCGACGGGGGCTTCGGGCGGCTCGTCGATGACCATATCGACGTCCGACGGATCCGTCGGCGCCGCCTCGCGCTCGAGGTCGGGGACCGCCGCCGCCTGGGGCGGCACTTCGCTCACGGAGGGGAGGGTGGCGGTCGGTTCCTCGCGAGAGAGGAACCCCCACATGCCACCGACCGCCATCGCCGCGCCGAGCACCGCGCCGCCGACGATCATGAACGGGAGCGCGCCGCGTTTGCGTGGGCTTACGCTGCGCGTGGTGGCGCGCGTGTGCGTCGGGGTCAGCTCCGACACATTCTCCATCGCGGCGTCCGCGGACAGCAAGAGATCGTGCGAGGCCTCGCGCATGCCTGGGAACAGGCCGTCCATCCAGTCGGTCACGTCAGGGGCGCTCAACGCGACCCCCATGCTGCCGAGGGCCCGCGTCAGGTCACGGCCCATTTCGCGTGCGGTCTGGTAGCGCGCGTCGGGGTCACGCTGGAGCGCCCGCATGGCGACATCCTCGAGCGCCTTCGGGACCCCAGGAACCAAGCTGGACGGACGGTCCGGCGTCTTCTGGATCACCGCGAGCACGGTCTCCCCGGGGTTGTCCTTGCGAAACAAGCGCTGCAGCGTGAGCAGCTCCCAGAGGCACACGCCGAGCGCGAAGACATCGCCTCGGCGGTCGACCGACTTCCCCATGGCCTGCTCGGGCGCCATGTATGCGAGCTTGCCCTTGACCCGGCCCGTCGTGCTGTCGGCGAGCCGCCCGCGCGCGCGCGCCACCCCGAAATCGAGCACTCGCATCGAGCCGTCGTAGGTGACGAAGAGGTTGTGCGGCGAGACGTCACGGTGGACGACGTTCAGGAGCGCACCCGCATCGTCCCGGAGATCGTGTGCGGCGTGCAGCCCCTCACACGCTTGCGCCAGCAAGAACGCGCCCTGGGCGAACCGGTCGGACGACCGCCCTGGGGGGGAGCGGCCAAGCTCGCGCAGCACCTCCGAGAAGGGCTGGCCGCGAAGGAACTCCATCGCGATGTAGTAGACGTCGTCGACCTCACCGAAGTCGTAGACGCTGCAGACCTGTGCGTGCTGAATCCGGGAGACGATGCGCGCCTCGTCGAGGAACATCTTCACGAAGGGCCGCTGGTCGGCCAGGTGGTCGTGGATGCACTTGAGCGCGACGTAGCGAGAGAACCCCCCAGGGCCGACCTCGCGAGCCAGGTAGATGCGCCCCATTCCGCCGGCCGCGATCTCGCGCAGCAGCACGTAGTCGGCGCCGAACCGCCCGAGCGGGCTCTCGATCGGGGTGAGCTCGATCGAGTGGTTGCCGGAGTCGAAGTGACTCGTGCTGATGGAGACGGTGGTCATGGCGCCGCGGCGGGCATCGCGAGAGGGCGCAGACGCGCCGGGGATTCCCCGTCACAGTACCATTTTCCAGGCAGCCAAGCTCCCTGGACGAGCCGCCCCGGCGCGGTCACCCTGACCTCATGCGCTGGTGGATTGGGGTCGGGCTCGGGCTGGCTTGTTTGCTCCTGTCCGGGCTCGTTCAGCCCGATGTCGCCATGGCGGGGCCGGCGCGCGCCGAGTGCTGGGATGGCGAGTGGCGGGAGAGCGGCCCTCCGGGCGAGCAGCACTTTCGTTTTCGACTCCGGCTGATCAGCCGCGGCAACACCCGCGTCAGCGGGGAGTTCACGTGGCGGCAGGAGCACGTCTCCTGGCATCCGCAGACGGACGGGGCGATCGGGCAGGAATTCGTGACGGGAACGCGCGACGGCGACCGGATCACGGTGCGCGGCACGCGTGTCTCGACGTCGAACCTCGCGCTCGACCGCTACCGTATCCAGGTCCTCCCCGATGGACGCATCCGAGGCCAGAGCGCGACGCTCGAGGACGACTGGACCTCCCGCCTCACCGGACACGCCGTCGCATGTGAACCCGCGCGCCGTCCGGGCGGGCGCCGCGTGCCGCTTCCAGGCTGAATCGCCATTCATTTCTTGTTGACGCTCCTTGGGTGGGCGGGTACTGCCAGCGCATGACCCAACAGCAGCGCTACCCCGTCCTGCGCAGCAAGATCGACCTCGGCGGCGACGACTTCCACGAGAACCAACTCGCCAACCAGGAGTTGGTCAGCAGTCTCTCCGACGCGCTCGTGAAGTCACGTGAGGGCGGCGGCGAGAAGTACGTCGAGCGGCACAGAAGCAAGGGCAAGCTCCTGCCGCGGGAGCGCATCGAGCTGTTGCTCGACCGGGACGCACACTTCCTCGAGGTGGCGCCGCTCGCGGGGCATCGCGTGCGCGGCCATGCCTCGGGCGCGTCGATCGTGGGCGGCATCGGCGTCGTCAGCGGCGTCGAGTGCATGATCAGCGCGAGCGAAGCGACGGTGAAGGGCGGCGCCATCAGCGAACTCGGGGTCACCAAGACGCTGCGACTCCAGGAGATCGCCGAGCAGAACGGGCTGCCGAGCATCAACCTCATCGAGTCGGCCGGCGCCGACCTGCCGAACCAGTCCAAGATCTTCGTGCGCGGCGGACAGAGCTTCCGGAACCTCACCCAGCAAAG
>JBGCFC010000224.1:0-5586 GCA_045106715.1 Sandaracinaceae bacterium | reverse complement strand
GAGTCTTGGGACACTGCGGACACGACGCCGCGCTCCACGATCCATCACACACGTCTACGCCGCAGTGTCCGAGATGCCCTCCACGGAAGTCGCAACGCGCCTCGGCGGCGGGAGCGGGCCCCCCTGCGGCGCGTCGCTCCTCGCCGATGCACCGCATCGACTCGTCGCGCCGCACCACAGCGCGACCCGGTCGCGCTCGTCGATCCGCATCACGACTTCCGCCTCAGCCATCTCGATGTCCTCTGCGGAGGTCGCAACGCGCCTCGGCGGCGGGAGCGGGCCCCGCTGCAGCGCGTCCCTCCTCGCCAATGCACCGCTCGATGTCCTCGACGGACGTCGCGCTCGTCGATCCGCATCACGACTTCCGCAAGTCGCGTGATCAGGGCAGGCGGTCGAGCGGACCGGTCGCCTGGAGGAAGCCACTGCCGAGGCTGACGGTCGGCGCGGCCAGGCCGAGTTGAGTGCCCCCCAATCCGGTTGAGGTGGGGGTGCCTCCGACAGGAACCTCGCCGGGAGGGGAGAGGCTGGCGAGCGGAAGGTCGGGAAGCGAGTCGTTCAGCGCGAGCGTCGCGAGGTGGTTGCCCAGCACGGCTGCGTAGCCACGCAGGGTGGCCGCGTCGGTGTCGCTCGGCCCCGCCGCGTAGCCCACGGTGAGTTCCGTGAGACGGTCCACCTCCCATGTCGGGTCCGCGCTCGTGCCGTCCACCAGGCTCGCCTCGGCGGTCACCGCCATCTGCACCCGGACCCCGTCTCCGTAGGGGGCCTCGCCGCCGACGGTCGCGGTGATGCCGCCCAGCATGACGGTCATCGTGCCGTCCACGATCTGGGTGACCGGAGGCAGCGTGCCTTCGAGCACGATCATGTCGGGTGCGACGATCATGTCCGGTGCGACGATCATGTCGGGTGCGACGATCATGTCGGGCGCGACGATCATGTCGGGCGCGACGATGCCCGCGGTGCCACCGGCGGCCCAGTGCGCGAAGAGCGCCTGGTTCAGGGCGGCCGGCTGCACCTGCACACCGACGCCTTCGGTGCCCGCGTACGGGGTGAGCGCGGGAGCCTCCAACAGCGGAATGCCGCGGTCGAGGGGCCCGATGCCGCCGACGCCGGGCACGTAGTAGCGCGTTCCGATGCGCACCACGATCTCGTCAGCGCCGATCGACTGCGACGTGACCACCGTCTCGACCTCCACCGTCACGTCGGCCCCCGAGACGCCAGGCAGGGTGAGCGTGCCCATCGGCGCGCCGCTGGCCTCGCCGAGCGCCGTGTTGACGATGCTCAGGATCGCGTCGTCGAGCCCCGTGTCGCGCAGCGCGGCGAGGTTGCCCGGGCCGGGTATGCCCACGCCGTTGTTGCTGTCCATGAAGTAGATCTCGGCGGCCGACGCGCCGAGCTCGAGGTCGGTGAGAATCTGGCCGCCGATCGTGAACATCACGCTCGTGACACGGAACTGGCTGCCGCCGGCTTCGGGGACGATCCGCAGGACGACCTGAACGCTGGGCACGGTCAGCTCGCCCGTCTCGTCGTAGAAGCCTTCGCCCCCTTCGATGGTCTCCACTCGGATCGGGAAGGTGATCGTGTCGACGTCGATGGTCAGCAGGTAGTCCCCCGTCGGCTCCACGATGAGGGTGCGCCGTTCGTTCACGAGGGTCGGTGGGCCGAGGTACTCGACGACATCCACGATGGCGAAACACTCGCCGCAGTAGCTGGGGTCAACCGACTGGGGGCCGCTCGGCAGGATGAAGCGGAGCGCGTTCGTCGCGAACAGGGCGTCGAGCCCGCTACTCAGGGCATCCGGCAACGAGGTGACGCCGGTGCCTCCGGTCGCCGCGCCCACCCCTCCGGCGACCGCCGTTTGAAGGAAGCGTGCCGTGATCGTGTTGGACACCGTGTCGTCCTGTCCGACGAAGCGCGGGGCCGCCACGAAGGTGCAAAGCTGGCTCCCACGGCGCCCTGCCGTGTCCACGCCTTCGACCCGCACTGTGTTGATGCCGAAACGCGCGGGCACGCGCAGCTCGATGAGGCCGACCTCGTCCGGCGTCCGGGCCTCGCCGTTCATGGTGTAGCTGGCGCCGCCCGCGACGAGGGCGACGACGCGGACCTCTTCGCCAGGGTCGACACGCACCGTGCCGGCGAGCTCGGGGCTCACGCAGCGCAGCGACAGCGCCTCGGGGCCTGCGTCCGGCGGGCCGCCATCCGGTGGCCCCGCGTCGGCAGGACCGGCGTCGGGCGCGCCTGCGTCCATCGGTCCGCTGTCGCCCGGACCACTGTCGGTCGGGCCGCTGTCGGCCGGGCCTGCGTCCATCTCGGGCGGGTCGCCATCGCAGCCGGCCAGCGAAAGGAGCAGGAGAAGCGAACAAAGCCTACGCATGACGATCAGGTTAGCAGCCGTCCGTCACCGACACCCGGCTCACGCCTCCGCCGCGGATGCGGTCGCAGTAGGTCCCGCGGAAGGTCAGGGTGCGGCCGGTGAGCGTCCAGCCGCTCCCAGGCACGGTCGTGCTGTCCTGCCGTACGGTTACGCGGCTCGGTCGGGGCGGCGCGCTCGGGAGCTCGAAGCGGCAGTTGGTCGCCGACGCGACGATGGCGCGGAGCGACGAGGTGAGCGCGGCACCGTCCACGGCCTCGTAGTAGCGGGTCGATCCGGGGCGCGGGCGGCCACCGGCGTCGGCGAACTGGTTGAGGGCAGCCTGGAGCGCGGGGATGCCGGAGGTGTCGCCGCTCCGGGTCGGCCCGACGATGCCCAGCACGAAGGTGTCGACCCCACGCGAGCGGAGCGCGCGGATCGCGTCGACAGTGGCCGGCACGGTGGCGCCGCAGTTGGGCTCGGGCAGTCCGTCCGTGGCCAGAATCACGAACCGCTCGCGGCTCGAGGTGCCCGACAAGACGCTGCTCGCGGTGTTCATGGCGTCGGGCGTCGGCGTGTCCCCCGCGCGCGGCGCCGCGGCCGAGAGGCGGGAGAGGATCGCCGAGCCGGTGCCGAGACCGATGCTGACGTCAGCACCGCTCGAGACCATGCAGTTGAGCTGCTCGTTGTCGCCGGTGACGCGCGGGAACGTCATCAGCCCCATCGGCAAACCGTCGAAGCCGGGAAGCACCGCGCCCATCGCGTCCACCAGCTCGCTCCATCGCGAGGCGCTCGTGCCCACCGCGGGCCACTGCATGCTGCCGGAGCGGTCGACCACGAACAGCAGCTCGCCCTCGGCGGGGACCACCGGGACCGACTCGTCGTACGGCATGCAGCACGTCGCGCCGCAGTCGGTGTCTGCGCAGTCGATGGTCCCGTCGCAGTCCTCGTCGACCCCGCCGGTGCAGACCTCGCTCGAGGGACCGCGCTCGCCCGTGCAGGCGCCCCATTCGGTGCCGCTGCCTGTCGACTCGCAGCGCTGGGTTCCACTTCGACAGACGCCCACGTCGCGCGTGCCTGGCGGACCGCCGTAGCAAGAGCGCGTCTCTCCGAGCGTGCAGGTGCAGCCCTCGTCGACGCGCCCGTCGCAGTCCTCGTCGCCCCCGCCGCAGACCTCCATCTCGGGCCCCGACCAGCCTCCGCACGCGCCGAACCCCGCCCCGCCGCCCGACGTCTCGAGGCACTCCTCCGAGCCGGTGCGGCAGTCCCCGACGCCCTCGGTGCCGGCGGGGCCGAAGTAGCAACCGCGCGTCGTGCCTGGGGTGCAGGTGCACCCTTCGTCCAGCTCCCCGTCGCAGTCGTTGTCGACCCCGTCGCAGACCTCTTCGCTCGCCTCTCCGTCCCCGAGGCAGACATCCCATTCGCTGAACTCGAAGTCCGACACACAATACTGTGTGCCCATCACACAGCCGCCGATTCCGGCGAGCTCCGGCGGGCCGCGGAAACAGGCTTGAGATTCGCCCGGGGCACACGCGCAGCCCTCGTCGACGTTGCCATCGCGGTCCCCGTCGAGCCCGTCTCCGCAGGGGTCGAGTCCGTCGCCGCCGCCCGCATCTCGTCGGCCGGCGTCCGAGCCTTGTCCGGCGTCTCGCCCGGGGGTGCCTCCCGGCGCCGCGGAGCAGGCGAGGAGCAGCATGGCGAGCTGAGCGGAGACGAGCGAAGGGAGGGCAAGGCGAGTCACGATCGACAGCCTAGTCCCCTGACCGAGTGAATTCGATCTCTCCTCCACCGAGCAAGCGCATCGCCTCGTCTTCGCCCCTCGATTCGTAGGACGAACCCGTCCGTCGCGTCGGGCTCACGACTCCAGGAGGTGGCGGAGGAACGCGTGTCGGTTCGTGAGGAACGCCTTCGTCACCTGGAAGTGCTCGGTGTCCTCCAGCTCGACCGGCTGGATGCCTTCGCGGCTCAGCGAGAGGATGCGCGCGCCGGGGTAGCTCATGAGAATGGGCGAGTGCGTCGCCATCACCAGCTGCGCTCCCCCCTCGAGGATGGTGTGCATGCGTACGAGCATCGAGAGCTGGCGCTGCGGGGAGAGCGCCGACTCGGGCTCGTCGAGGAAGTACAGACCCTCGGGGTGGAACTTGTGCTCGAGCAGCCAGAGGAAGGCTTCGCCGTGGGACAGCTCGTGCAATGGGTCCCACCCGTACGCTGTCAGTCCGCGTCGCTCCGCTTCCGTTGCGACGTTGTAGAGGCTTTCGGCGCGCAGGAAGAACCCGCCTTTCTCGCGCGCGGCGCCCCGCACGGGGATCAGGTGGCGATGCAGCTCCGACTCCGAGGCGCGGGTCTCGAAGCGAAGGTTCTTGGTGCCGCCCTCGGCGTTGTAGCCCGCGGCGATGGCGATGGCCTCGAGCAAGGTCGACTTGCCGCTGCCGTTTTCGCCGACGAGCACCGTGAGCCGGGGGTCCAGCTCCAGCTCGCCGAGCTGCCGAATCGCGGGGATCGAGAAGGGATATTCCTCGAAGCTGGAGACGGACTCCCGCCGGAGCCGCACGGCGCGAAGAAATCGATGAAGCGTGCGCGGGTCGAGCATGAGGGCAGCGTCAAGGCACGGTGACGCACATTCCCAACGTGTGCTCGGCCTGGGCGTAGGGGTCGCCCTCGACGTGGGTGTTGATGATGTCGCCGGAGCGGGAGCTGTAGCGGCGGTAGACGACGTCGTAGGCGCCGGGGAGCACGCGCAGGTCGATGACTCCGTCACGGTTGGTGCTGGAGGCCTCGAACCAGTCGTAGGGAGAGCTGGAGCCGGTGAATCCGAAGCTCTCGAGGCGCGAGTAGACGCCGGTGGCGACGCTGCGGAGATAGACGGAACCGGACGTTCCGCTGACGGCCGCGGGCATGGTGGTCGCGCCGTTGAAGAGGAAGTCGCCGGTGACGTGGGTCGTGCCGAGGTCGACGTCCAAGCTCTGGGCTGGGCCGCCGATGCTGACGCCGGCCTGCAGGACGTGCTCGGCCTGGGCGTAGGGGTCGTCCTCGACGTGGGTGTTGATGATGTCGCCGGAGCGGGAGCTGTAGCGGCGGTAGACGACGTCGTAGACGCCGGGGAGTACGCGCAGATCGATGACCCCGTCACGGTCGGTGCTGGAGGCCTCGAACCAGTCGTAGGGAGAGCTGGAGCCGGTGAATCCGAAGCTCTCGAGGCGCGAGTAGACGCCGGTGGCGACGCTGCGGAGATAGACGGA
>JBGCFC010000223.1:0-33974 GCA_045106715.1 Sandaracinaceae bacterium | reverse complement strand
GGCCTGCTGCGTGGGCACATGACCGAGGCGTCCGCAGAGCTGATACAGGGCACGCACCCATGAGCTCGGCGGAGACCGCGATCGTGAGCGACGACCAGACGTTCGCGGCTTCTCGAGGAGTGGACCGCAATCGTTCGCGCTGGGGATGAGCAGGTTCTTGGTGCCTGGACCACAGCCCTCGACGAGATGCTCGAGGCGGGCGCCCCCGTTTAACACCCCTATCAACCACCTAGCGTCTGGTCTGCACAAGTCTGAGCCCAGACGCGCCCCAGAGCGCCCTCCGCAGACCCCGCGTGCTCTCCGTCCGCCCGAGCTTCTCGCGTCTGCGAAGAGCCCCGAGACTGGCGGGCTAGGCCCAAATGCACGGGGGAAGGGCGCCACCCACCGAGTTAACCAAAACGCCCCGCTGGTAGGCGGGGCGGTTCGGTATAGCTCCGGATGCTGGACTCGAACCAGCGACAAATCGGTTAACAGCCGATCGCTCTACCAACTGAGCTAATCCGGAAAGGGAGGCGGAATTTACTGACGCCCCCTCCGCTGTCAAGCGGTTCGTGACGGACGCCGTCTAGCCCTCGTCTGGGAGGCGCTGGATGAGGTGGAATCCGAACGCGGTCTCCACGACCTGGCTGACGGCGTTGATCTCCAAGGCGTAGGCGGCCTCTTCGTACTCGGGCTGCAGGAGGCCGCGGCCAGTGCTGCCGATGAGGCCGCCGTTGTCGGCGCTGCCGTCTTCGGAATGCTCACGCGCGATGTCAGCGAAGTCCGCACCTTCCTCGATTTGGGTGCGCAGGTTCTCGGCTTCGGCGCGGGCTTCGGCTTCGGTGCGGGTGATGTCGTCGCCGGCGTTTCGGGCGCCGGCGTAGCGGATCAGGATGTGCCGGGTGGTGACTTTCTCGACGGGGCAGCGGCGCGCGACGACGAAGCCGTACGGGGCGCGGACGACTTCGCTGGTCTGGTGGACTTGGAGGTTGAAGACGGCGTCGCGGATGGGGGTGTGCACGGCGGGAAAGTCGTCGCGGGTATAGGTGCCGAGCAGGCCGCCTCGGGGGCCGCTGCTGGAGGCGTCGCTGTCAGCGCGTGCCAGGGCAGCCATGTCTTCGCCCTGCTCGAGGCGACCGCGGAGCTCTTCGGCGCGGGCGCGGGCGTCTTCTTCGCTGCGGGTGATCTCGTCGCCCGCAGCCATGGCGCCTTGCCAGGCGACGACGACGACACGCGCGCAGGCTTCGTTGGGGTCGGCGGGGGCGGTCAGCTCGGGGCTCGCCGGTTCTTCGACTTCGGCGACTTCGGCGGGGCCAGGGGCGGGCGAGGGGGCAGGGTCGGGGGCATCTTCACCGCAGGCGGCGAGGCTCAGGGACAAGGTGAGGGCGAGGAGCGCACGGTGGGTCATGGCCGCCGATGCTACTGCACTCCCTCCTGCAATTGCGCCGGCTGTGTAACGGGGAAGGCGTTGAGCTGTTCTCGCGGGACCGGCTGGCAGCGCGCACGCTGGAGGGAAGCGCCAATGACGCCGGTGGGCGCGATGTAGAGGGTGACGCTGACGCGGCCGTCGTAGACGAGGAAGATGTCGGCGATGGTGGTGCGGCCGTGGCGCCAGGTGAAGCGCCGGGTGGGCACGCCGCCGGTGTCCGGGCAGTCCCAGACGCCGGTGGGGGTTCCGTACTGCTCGTTCATCGCCGTGAGGTGGGCGCCGATGTGGCTGGTGGCCGGCAGCATGCTCATGACCTGCACGCGCTGAAGGCGGTCGTGTTCGTCGTCCAAGAGGTACGCCGCCCGCGCGCCGTTGCCGAAGCGCTCCTCGAGCATGGTGAGGCCTTCTTCACCTGTGTCCTGCCCGGCGACCATCGATGCGCCGGGACGCGCCGACTCCAAGGCCTGACGGCTCAAGCCCAGGCGTACGCCCTCGAGCAGCGCCGGCATGAGCGAGGCGCTCTCCTCCTGGACGGCGGCCCAGTGCTGCTCAGCCCGTGCCTCGCGCGCGATTCGGCGGGTCTGCCGCGCTTCGTCGCGGGCCTCTTCGTCGGCACGGCGGCTCGACTGCCAAACGCCAAAGCCGCCGATGCCGACCACGGCCATCAGCGCCCATCCGAGCCATGCCTTCTTGCCGCTCACGTCGGGCGGGAGGGTAGCAGCCTGGGGTCGAATCGCGGCCCACCACGCAAATCTCTTGCCCACGATGGGGACGACCCCGGAGACGCTCTTTCCGCTACTCGCGAGCCAGCCTGGCGCGGCGCGGGGTCTAGGCGTATGGTCGCGCCGAATTCATGCGTCTTTTGTTCATCACGCCCGACGTCACGCCGATCACCGGCACGTCACCCATCGGCGATCTCTCGGCCGCCCTCCCGAAAGCCCTCATCGGCCACGACCACGAAGTGATGGTCATCGCGCCGCTGTACGCTCACGTCGACCCCTCGGCGCGTGGGCTCGGCCGTCGCCTGCGCAAGGTGGAAGCCACGCTGGCGGGCGACGAGACGGTGGCGTTCACCGTGTTCGACGCGCGCACCGCAGCGGGGGTCGAGATGATGTTCCTCGGCCAGGAGGAGCTGTTCGGCGCCACCGGCGGAGACGTGCCCGACGTGCCCGATGGCCTGCGCTACGGCGCCTTCTGCCGCGCCGCCGTCGAGGTGGCCCGCGCGGACGAGAAGGGCTTCGATGTGATCCACGCGCACGGCTGGCCGATGGCCATGGTGCCGCTGATCGCCGCCGAGCTCGACCTCTCGATGGGCACGGTCCTGACGCTGCACGGCGACGCCAACCCCGACGCGATGAACCTCGGCGCCGTCGACACGGCGACGCTCAAGCGGCTGCGGCTCGGTCCGCTCGCGAAGGAGGACGCGCTCCAGGTGGAGGGCGCGGTCAGTCTGCTCCGGGCGGGCGTCCAGGACGCTGACCGGGTCACGACGATCTCTCCGACGTACGCCTCCGAGATTCGAGGCGGTGGGCCGCTCAGCGAGGTGCTGACGACGCGCGAAGACGAGCTGGTGGGCATCATGGGCGGCGTCGATGCGGCGGTCTGGAACCCCGCGACGGACTCGCATCTGGATACCCGCTTCGATCCGATGGACCGGAGCGGCAAGCGCGCCTGCAAGGCCGCGCTCCAGGAAGAGCTGGATTTCCCGGTCCGGGACGATGTGCCGCTCGTGGTCGCGTTTGGCCCGCTGCTCGCCGAGTCGGGGTTCGATGCGCTCGCGCGCACCGTCAGCCGGGTGATGCGTGCGGACGTCCAGCTCGCGGTGCTGGTCGAAGCCGACGCGCCCAACGACGACTCGCTGGTCGCGGTGCTGCGTGAGCACGCCAAGCGCTGGCCGGACCGGATGGCGCTCTCGCTCGAAGGTGACGCGTCGATGATCCACCGCGGCATCGCCGGAGCGGACCTCGTGATGCTGCCGCCCGGAGCCACGCTCGACTCCATGGCGATCCGCGCGCAGCGCTACGGTGCGCTTCCCATCGGCCCGCGTGCCGGGGTGGTGGCGGACTCGATCGTCGACTGTGCGCCGGACCTCAAGAGCGGCACGGGCTTCCTCTACGAGGCCACCGACGACGGCCTCCTGAGCGCGGTCCAACGTTCGGTGGGGGCCTACTCCAAGGTGGGCGCTTTCGAGAAGCTGCGCGCGCGTGCCATGCGCGGCGACCACAGCTGGGAGCGCGCGGCCTACCTCTACGAGCGCATTTACACGAGCGTCACGAACCTCTGAGCGTCCGGCGAGGCCTCGGACGTCAGCTCACTTTGAGCGGCGTCTTGGGCAGGGTGGCGTCTGACGCGCGCACGTAGAGCGGCTCGAGCGCGGCCCGGTCGTGGGTCTCACCAGCCTCGATCCTGCTACGCGCGACGCGCGCCACCATGCTGCCGCGCACGTGGTCGAATACGGCGGGGAGCGTGTCCACAAAGGCGTGCGGGTAGCGCCGCGTTCCGGAGCCCACCGACGGAACGCTCGGCAGCCGATGATGCGCGGCCTCGGGGGCGGCGTGGAAAGGTTCGACCTCTTCGAGCACACGGCCCGCCTCACGCCGGTAGCACGCTGCGTAGACCTCACCCTTGTGTGCGTCGGTCACGACGTTCACGCGTGTCGACGGCGCGCCGAGCGCGATGGCTTCGAGCGACACCACGCCGATCAGCGGCAGGTCGAGCGCGACGGCGAGGCCCTTGGCGGTGGCGACGCCCACCCGGGTGCCCGTGAACGAGCCCGGGCCGAGGCCGACGGCCAGGTGGGTGAGCTCGGCCTTGTCCGCGCCGCCCAGAGAGAGCGCCTGCTGCACCAAGGGCAGCAATGTCTCGCCGTGCCGTGACCTCACGCGGGCGCTGATTTCGGAGCGCAGCTCCGCGTTCGCGACGAGGGCGACGGAACCGAGCTCGGTGGACGTGTCGAGTGCGAGCAGCAGCACACGCGCTCGATAGCAGGTCGCTGCGTCCGGCGCCCTCACACGCCGTTCATGTCGTCGGCGGATGAAGTCGCCTCGAATACGCCCCGCTCCTCATCGTACAATGGGGGCGATCCTCTCTTTCCGATGTCCAGCCTCACCCGCCCGGTCCTCTTCGACCCCCGCGAGGCGCGTGTCCTCCGTGGGCTCGCGCGCTGGATGAACTTGCTCGGCCGCTTCCAGATCGTCGGTGCGGTGTTCCTCTTCGTCGTGCTGCTGGGCGTGACGGGCGTCGTCACGACTGCGGAGGTGATCGAGCCGGCCATCGCCTCGGGCGCGGACGCGCCGCTCATCAGCATCGGTGAGGTGAAGAAAGGGGTGATCGCGGCCATCGTGGCGGTGGTGGTGGGCTTCAGCCTCCTGTTTCTGCGCGGCGGGATGCTGCTCATCTCGGGGGCGGAAGACCTCGAATCCCTGTCCGAGGAGGCGGAGCTCGACGCGGCCAGCCTGGAGGAGGCGGTCCGGAGGCTGCGCAATTACTTCATCCTGGAGTCCCTGCTGATGCTGGCGCTCGCGGGGGCGGCGTACGCGGCGACGATCGCGGGGTGGGGCGTCTGATGGCCGAGCCCTCGATCGACGAGCCCGCGGACGCGCTCGAGTCGGCCAGCGCTGCCGAGGAGGCGCTCGACGACAAGCGGCCGAGCGGCATCCCGCCGGAGGAGTCGACCGCCCGCCTCCGGTTTCGGCCTCCCAAGAAGTCCGAGCGCAAGAAGCCGCCGACCTCGTCTGACAAGCGACCGCGCGGGCTTAAGAACATCACCGAATCCGCGCGGCTGCGGCTTCAGCTCGCGCTCGAGTACGACGACGACGAGGAGGGCCCGCGGCCGCCCGGCATCCCCCACATGTCGACCTCCGCTCGGCAGCGTCTGGAGCTGGCGCTCGAGTACGAGGAAGACGACATTCTTCCGCCGGATGCGCTCCCCGAGCAGGCGCGCCAGTCGCTCGACCCCGGTGACGTCCCACTCGACGCGGCGGGCCGCAAGCTCCTTCGGTCGCTCAGCCGCTGGGTCGCGTTCTGCGGTCTGGTGACTCTGGCGATCGGCATGCTGACGGGGCTCAGCTACATCACCGGCCCGGCCAGCGTGGTCAATGTCGTCGTGGGCATCCTCGCTTCGGCGCTCAGCGTGTGGCTGTTGGCCGCCGCCAACTCGTTTCGACGCGTGCTCGCCGCCCCCGGGCGCCGCCATCTGCTCGTCAACGGGCTTGGCCTCCTCCGTACCGCGCTGCTGCTGAAGGCGATCCTGCTTTTCAGCGCAATGGTTCTCGGCTGCTTTGTGTTCTCCGTCGTCGGCGGGCTTCTGGTTCTCCTCTGAGGCCCGGCGTCCTTGACCCCGTGGGGCCCGGAGCCTAGCCTTTCGCGCCCTCCCGCCTACGATTGCCGGCCTGAACCCCACCCATGCTCGGACTGCTCACACCGACCGATCCCGCCTGGGTGGACACCGTGGAGGGAAACCTCGACGCGCTGCTGTCGGACCACGCGCATTGCGAGCTCAAGGCGGCGCAGTCCGCGCTCGCGTTGGTGGCCCGCTTCGGTGGCGAGGCGCCCAGCATCGTGGAGCCGCTGCTCGCGTTGGCGCACGAGGAGACGGAGCACTTCGAGGCGGTGCACGAGCACATCAGCGGCCGCGGTGGCGCGCTCGGCATCCCGGAGGCCGACGAGTATGTCGGCTCGCTTCGGAAGGCCTGCCGCAAAGACCACGGCGGCATCCCGCCGCTGCTCGACCGCCTGCTGATCCACGCGCTCATCGAGGCGCGCTCGTGCGAGCGGTTCCGTCTCCTTTCCGAGCGGCTCGAGCCCGCGTCACTCCGCCCGTTCTACGCCGAGCTCATGCAGAGCGAAGCGCGTCACTATCGTCTCTTCTGCCGCCTGGCGGAGGAGCTCTTTGGTCCTGAGGCGACCCGCTCCCGTCTGGCGGTGCTCGCCCAACGGGAAGCGGACGTCGTCGAGCGACTCCCCCTCGGCCCCACGGTGCACGGATGAGCTCCCCGTCCGAGAGCAAGACATCTTCCAAGAAGCCCGTTGTCTCCCCTGATGACGAGCGCTGGGAGCGCCACAAGGCGAACTTCAAGACCATTGGCGGCGCGGTTCTGCTCGCGCTGTTCATTCGCATCGTGCTCTTCGAGGCGTTCGAGATCGACGGTCCCTCGATGGAGCCCAGCCTCCTGCACGGCGACCGCGTCGTGGTCAGCAAGTTCGTCTACGGCCTGTTCCTGCCGTTCACGCACGAGGCCGTGCTGACGTGGGGGCTGCCCGATCACGGCGACGTGGTCATCGTGCACAGCCCGGCGGACAACATCGACATCGTCAAGCGTGTCATCGGCCTCCCCGGCGACACCGTCGAGGTCCGAGACGACGTCGTCTATGTCAACGATGAGGCCATCATGTCGCGCTCGGGGTTGACCTGCATGCGGGACGGGATGACCGAGCCCAACTGCGAGTGGACCGAGGAGCGTCTGGGCGAGCACGACTGGCACACGTCGCACTCGCCGCTCACCCCGCCCTCGTCGGAGCCGCTCGTCACCGTGCCGGACGGACACATCTTCGTCATGGGCGACCACCGCGACCGCAGCAACGACAGCCGCGACATCGGCATGATCCCGTCGAACCGCATCAAGGGGCGGGCGATGGCGATCTACTGGTCGAACGACGGCGAGGTCCGCTGGAACCGGATGTTCCGCGCCATCGACTGACGCACGCGACTTGCTGTCTGCGCGCACCGGTGCAGACTGACGGCCTTGGCCCACGACCCCCGGCAGATCGCGCGCGAGCGCCTCGACGACGAGATCGGCACTGTCTACAAGGACGCGCCGGAGCGCGTCGCGATGGTGTACCCGAGCCCCTACCGCGTGGGCATGAGCTCACTCGGGTTTCAGCAGCTCTACCGGTTGATCAACGAGACGCCCGGACGGGTCGCCGAGCGCGCGTTTCTGCCCGACGACGTCGACGCGCACCGCGGCACGCCGCTGTTCACCTACGAGTCGGGGCGCCCCGTGGGCGACTACCCCGTGCTCGGGATGTCGGTCGCCTTCGAGCTGGAGATCCCCGGGGTGGTGCACACCCTCGAGCTGGCGGGGATGGCGCCGCTCGCAGAAGACCGTCGGCCGCGCGACCCGCTCGTCATCATGGGCGGCCCGCTGACGTTCAGCAATCCTCTGCCGCTTGCGCCGTTCGCCGACGTCATCCTCATGGGCGAGGCGGACGAGACGCTGACGCACGCTCTCGACCTCGTCTTCGAGCACGGCGACAAGGAGCGCATCAAGCGAGCCATCGCGGACGCGATCCCGTCGGCCTTCGTGCCGGACCTGCACGGCGACCTGATGCCCGACATCGCGAAGTGCAACGTCGACCTGTTGCCGGCCTACGGCCAGATCCGCACGCCGAACACCGAGCTGTCGAACATGTTCCTGCTCGAGGCCGAGCGCGGCTGCCATCGCCAGTGTGCCTACTGCGTGATGCGTCGCTCGACGAACGGCGGCATGCGGCTGGTGAAGGCGCCCCGTGTGCTCGAGCTGATCCCCGAGGACGCCAAACGGGTCGGGCTCGTGGGGGCGGCGGTGTCCGATCATCCGAAGATCTGCGACATCGTGGAGACGCTCGCCGACCGAGGGTGCGAGGTGGGGCTTTCGTCTCTGCGGCCCGACCGGCTCAACGACCGGTTCGTCGCGGCGCTCAAGCGGGGGGGCTACCGCACGTTGACCACGGCGAGCGACGGCTCGAGCCAGCGGCTCCGGGACATGATGCAGCGCAAGGCGCGCGAGAAGCACCTCGAGCGCGCGGCCGATCTCGCGCGGGCGCACGGGATGAAGCGACTCAAGCTCTACATGATGGTCGGCCTGCCCGAAGAGGTGGACGACGACATCGACGAGCTGATCGAGATGGCCACGCGGATCTCGAAGGTGATTCCGCTCAGCCTCGGGATCGCGCCCTTTGTGGCGAAGCGAAACACACCGCTCGACGGACACGAGTTCACCGGGATCAAGCCGGTCGAGGCGCGCCTCAAGCGGCTGCGCAAGGGCCTGCGTGGACGCGTGGATCTGCGCGCAACCAGCGCGCGGTGGGCCTGGGTGGAGTGGGTGCTCGCTCAAGGCGGGCGGGCCGAGGGGCGGGCCGCGTTGGCCGCGACGTACGCCGGGGGCTCTTTCCGCGCCTACAAGAAGGCCTTCGATGCGCTGCCCAGCACCCGGCCCCGTCGTACGCTCTCGGTCGTTGCGTAGCGGAGTGCCGGCGCTCACCTAAAGACGTGAAGTCTGCTGCTCCATCGGGACGTGCAGCAGACGGGAGCGTGCACGTGGACGTGCACGCAGACGGGAACGTGCAGGTGGAAGGCCTGTGGCCCGTCCAGTTTGGTGCGCCAGCGCGGGCGCGCTGTTCCATCGCGATACAGCCAGGACTGGAAATTTCCGGATGAAGGCCCCAGACTGTAATGGGGGCGCACGGCACGTGAGTTGCAGTCGTCATGGAGCGTACGGAGGACCCCATGAAGAAGCATGACCAAGACTCGGAAGAACCGGCTGTGACTCCTGTCGCACCGAGGCTGCTGATGATCGATGACGACGCCGTCATGCGGCGCTCTGCAGGCCGCTTCCTCAGCCGTGCGGGGTTCCACGTCGTGTCCACAGACTCAGGCGAGGCGGCGCTCCACCGCCTGCGGTCCGGCGAGCAGTTCGATGTGCTCGTGGTGGACATGCAGATGCCGACGATGTCGGGCCTCGAGGTCCTCGAGGCCGTCGCTCGCGAGTTCCCGACGGTGCCGGCCGGCCTCTGGTCGGCGAGCGCGACGCTGGCCGACATGACACCGCGTGACCGTGCCAACGCCGCGTTTGTCGTCCCGAAAATGAGCCCCATCTCCGACCTCGTCGAGGCCGCGTGCCAGGCGGCCGCAGGCGTACGGACCGAGCCGGCGGAGCTTCCGAAGGACCGCGCGTGGGGCCTGAGCACGGGTGTTCGACGTCGCGACGGCAAGGTGGTGCAGCTCGCCATCGGGCGGAAAAAGCTGGCCTGAGCGGCCAGGCCGATCACCCCAGAATCATGGTCTCCTCGAGCAGGCGCCCCTCGCGGAAGCGTCGCAGGTTCCACCGCTCGAACAGCTCGCGCTCCTCGTCGAACAGGAGATGACGCGCGATCAGCTCTCCCATCACCGGCGCCATCATGAAGCCGTGTCCGATGAATCCGCTCGTCAGGATCAGGCCATCGAGCTCGTCGACCCTCCCGATCATGGGGTTCCCATCGGGGGTCATGTCGTAGCACCCAGCCCACTGTCGTAGGACACGCACCTCGGACAGCACCGGCATGAGCTCGGTCAGCGCGCGGGCATAAAGACCGAGGAAGCGGAGCGAGCTGCCTTGGTCGGCGCCGCTCGGCACGGCTTCGTTCGAGATGCCGCCGACGAGCTCGCCGCGCATCGATTGCGAGAAGTACAGGCCCGAGGAGAGGTCGCCGATGAGCGGCTGGAGGAACGGCTTGAGCGGTTCGGTGCTGCAGATCTCGTGGCGATGCGGGCGGCTCGGCAGATCGACTCCTGCGGTCCGAGTCAACTCCGGGCTCCAGGCTCCCATGGCGCAGATCACCAGCGGGGTCTCGATGGTGCCGCGTGCGGTCACGACGCCCGTGATGCGGCTGCCCTCGGTCTCCAGCGCGGTGGCCCGGGTGTGGGTGTGGATCGAGACACCCTGCTGCTCGCACGCGCGCGCATAGCCCCAAACGAACGGCCAGGGGAAGACCACGCCGTCGTCCGGGTTGTAGCTGGCCCCCACGAGGTTCGAGACGTCCAGCTCGGGGACGAGCTTTCGCATGTCGCTCCGGTCGAGCATTCGGGTCGGCAGGCCGTGCTCCCGTTGCAGCGCGGCGGACGTGGCAAGCTGCTTCATGCGGGCTTCGGTGCGCGCCACGAAAAGATAGCCCGACTGCCGAAACCAAACGTTGATGCGCATGTCGGTCGCGAACGCCTGGCACAGCTCGATTGAACGCCGCATCAGTCGGATGTTCGTCTCGCTCGACCACTGCGCGCGCACGCCGCCGCCGTTGCGCCCCGAGGCGCCGGAGCAAAGGTAGCTGGCCTCGAGCACGACGATCCGCTCGACGCCGAGTTTGGCGAGGTTGTGGGCAACGGAGAGCCCCATGATGCCGGCGCCGACCACCACGACGTCCGCGCTCGCGGGGAGCGGCGCCATGCTCGAGACGGCGCTCACGAGTGCTCCTTTGTGGGGTCGGCGTCGGTCGGAGCCGGCTCGACGAGCCGGGCGAGGTGTCCGAGCGGGACCGGGTGATACGGCTGACGGGGCGTGATGGGCTTGTCGGGCCGGGTGCCCCCGAGGCGCACGAGCTCCCGCGCCACGAGGGCCACGCACTGCTTGCCTTGGCACCACCCGGTGCCGAAGCCGGTGTAGCGTTTGACGCTCTCGAGGTCGTCGTGCCCATGCTCGACCGCCTCCTCCACGTCGTGGCGGGTGACGTCCTCACAGCGGCACAGCATGACCTTGTCGCTCATCCGAGGTCCCCGTCTCGTGCCCAGCCGACGACCTCGACATCCGGCGGCGGCGCGCCGAGCTCGAAGCCCGTCGTGTCGAAGCGCGCCGGCACACCGAGCTGGGCGGCGAGCTCGTAGGCGCTGCTGCTGGGGCCGGCCATGACGAGGGCGTCGCACGCCACCGTGCGGGTCGACTCCCCGTCGCGCACGACGCAGCGCTCCAGCTCCGGCCGGCCGCTCGCTTCCAGCACGGCGTCGGCGGCGACGCACTCGACCTCGGCGCCGGCCTCTCGTAGCGCCTCGCCGAGCGGCGAGACCGCGGGATGCTCTCCCGCGATGAGCACGCGATTGCCCGGCAACACCCCGCACGCCAGCAGCGCGCACGCGCCTTCCAGCTGAAACACGCCCGGGCGATCGGAGTTGGGAAACGCGAGCGGGCTACGCTGCCGGCCGGTGGCGATCACGACGCGGCGGGCGGAGATGCGATGCGCGCCGTCCGGGGCGTCCGCGAGGATCACCGCGGGCCGGCTGCGGTGGCCGGGGGCGGGGCCGTCGGTTCCGTCGACGTCTTCGTGCGGGTCGTAGGCGCCGACCGCCGCGGTGTTCAGCATCAGCTTTGCGCCCGCGTCTTCGGCGCGCTGACGGAGCGTCTCTGCGAGGGCTTGTGCGCCGACGGCACCGTCCGACGTGGGGAGGTCGCCCGGCCAGTACCGAAGGTGACCGCCCGCCTGAGGCGCCTCCTCGAGCACGAAGACGCGGCTTCCTTCGTTGGCGGCGTTCTCTGCGGCGACCAGACCCGCGGGGCCCGCGCCAATGACCACGACGTCGACCTCATGCTGCAGGATGGGGGAGGGCGCCCGCACCTCGTCGGGCAGCTCGCCGACGCCCGCGACGCGACGCGCGATCTTCTTCATCACCGCGTTCAGCGCGGCGTTCCACGTGAACATCTCGTGGTGGTTCATGCCGGACGGGAAGAACCAATCCGTGGCGGCGAGCAGGTCCCGTCGCGCGCTTCCAACGACGTTCTGCGTCTCCACGACCATGCCGTCCGCGGCGGGCAGTCGGCACGTCATCACCGAGGGCACGCCGTCGACGCGCATCAGGCATCCGTCGCAGCGACCCTGGAAGCAGGTCGGTCCGCGCGGCCGGTGGTACTTCACGCTCCGCCCGAAGACGATGCGTCCGGCCGCGGCCAGGGCGATGGCGACCGGCTCGCCTCGCTGCGCCTGGACGTAGTCCCCGTCCACCTCGAGGCGGACGGGATCGGTGACGGGCGCGGAGTCGAGGCGGCGGGACGCCATGGTGTCGTTAGGGGCTCCCTGAGTGACGTCAGTCGCGGCTCATGAAGATGCGGAGGACATACCAGAACATCAGCGCGATCGAGCCGAACAGCGCCAAGGCGGCCGGCACGTGCTGGTCAGTGCGGTAGTGATGGAGGACGTTGGACGTGTCGTAGAGCACGTAGCCGCCCGCCAGGACCACCATGGCGCCGCTGAACAGGGTTCCCAGAGAAAGGTCGAAGACGAGGCTCGCGACGATCGTTCCGAGGGCGCCGAGTGTGGCCACGCCCAGGATCCCGCGAAGGAAGGAGAAGTCCTTTCGCGTCAGGAACACGATGCCGGTGAGCCCACCGAACAGCACCAGCGTGGTCAGCGCCGCGCTTGGGAGCAATCCAGGATCGGTGTAGTGCACTGCGGCGGACAGCATGGGGATGAACATGATGGACCACGCCACTACCGCCAGCCCGAGGCCCGCGTAGGCCATCGCCGGACTCGTGCTGCTTCGGGCCCAGCGGTTCGCCACGAATCCGCTCGCCATGAAGAGGCCAAGCACCACGATCTGCCCAAGCCGACCGGGAAGGTACGTGTTCAGCGCGTTCATGAACACGACGTCGGAGCCCGTGCGGAAGATGCCGATCTCCAGGAACGTGAACGCGAAGATCGCCATCACGAGGTGGAGGTACGTCTTGACCAGGAAGCCAGCGCGCGCGTCGACGGACGCGTCGATCGCGGCGAATCCGGGGCGGTTGGCCTGAGGCTGTGAGAGTTGCATCTGTCGTCTCCTGGGGGGTGGCGCGGGACGTCTCGTCCCGTCATGTTGCGCCCCCGCTCCACGAGATCGTTCGTCTGTCGCCCCCTTTCGTCAAGCCTTGCGTCGGTGGGTTTCACAACCCTCACGCGCCCAACCCCACGGCCTCACCATGTCTGCGCGCGAGCTGATCGTCCTCGGCACCTCCAGCCAGGTGCCCACTCGGTATCGGAATCACAACGGATACCTGCTCCGTTGGGACGACCAGGGGCTGCTGTTTGACCCGGGGGAGGGCACGCAGCGGCAGATGATCTACGCCGAGGCGACGGTCACGCAGGTCACGAAGATCTGCATCACGCACTTTCACGGCGATCATTGCCTGGGTCTTGCGGGCATCAGCCAGCGCATCAGCCTCGACCGCGTCCCCCACGAGGTGGAGGTCTATTTCCCGAAGAGCGGCCGCAAGTACTACGACCGGCTCCGGCGGGCGTCCATCTACCACGACGTCTCGCGCGTGAAGGCGTGCCCCATCGCGGGCCCCGGCCTGCAGTGGGAGAGCGACAAGCTCCAGCTCAGCGTCGAGCGGCTCGACCACGCGGTGGAGACGTTCGGCTACCGGCTCCAGGAGCGTGACGGCCGGACGATGCTGCCGGAGAAGCTCAACGAGGCCGGCGTGCGTGGTCCCATGATCAAGCAGCTCATTCGCGAGGGCGAGATCGAGGTCGACGGCAACACCGTGCACCTCGAGGACGTGAGCGTGCACAAGCCCGGCCAGAGCATGGCGTTCATCATGGACACCCGCCTCTGCGACGGCGCGTTCAAGCTCGCCGAGGGCGTGGACCTCATGGTGTGCGAGAGCACGTACCTCTCGACGGAGTCGCGCGAAGCCCGCGACCACGGACACATGACGGCCCGGCAGGCAGGGCAGGTGGCCAAGGAGAGCGGCGCGCGCCGGCTTGTCCTGACGCACTTCTCCCAGCGCTACGGCTCGACCAAGCCGTTCGTGGCGGAGGCCCGTGAGGTCTTCGACGGCGAGGTCGTCGCCGTGCGGGACGGCGACCGCGTCTCGGTGCCGAAGCGCGTCGGGCACAAGTCCAAGTAGGCCGCGCGCGACCGAACTCAGCGGCGGATCAGAAGCAACTTCGCCGTCCGCACCAGCTCTTCGGCCACTTTCGCGCGCGCGACTTCGGGGTCGTCGAGGCCGGTCGCGAGCATGCGCTCCGCGTCCGAGGCGATCGCGCTCCGGGCGACGAGGTAGATGAGGTTCTGGGTGACCAGCTGCACCGTCGCGGGGTCGTGCCCCGTGGGACCGGCGAGCAGTTGCCCCACCTCCGCGATCATCGGCCGCTGGGTGCCCTCCCGGTAGGCGTCGTCGAGGTGCCCCTGGTCGAGCACAGTGCGCAGCGCGAGGCGCGCCGTCTTGTCGTGCTCGAGGCCGAAGGCGAACGACGCGCGGATGATCTCCTCGATCGCGTCTTCGATGTTGGGTTTGGTCGCCACCTTGATGAGCAGGCTGTCCCGCAGCTGGCGAATGCCCTCGTACATCACCTCCATGCAGGCGGTGTAGAGGTCCTCCTTGCTGCCGAAGTGGTGGTGCACGGTCCCGAGCGTCACCCCGGCCTCTCGGCCGATCGCCCGGATGGAGACCCCTGACCGCCCGTGCTCCGAGAAGAGGGACAGCGCCGCCGCCAGCACCCGTGCGCGCGTTTCGGAGGCCTGCTGATTGGCGATTCGACCCACGCCTCAGCCGCCCGACCGCTCGCAACCCTCACGCAAGGTGCGGCCGCTCGACGGTTCGACGATGATGAACTCCACGCGCCGGTTCTGAGCCCGACCGGCGGAGCGCGCGTTGGAGACGAGGGGGTGGTCCTGTCCGCAACCCCAGCCCTCGAGCCGGCCCGTCGAGATGCCGTGCACCATGAGCCACGTGACGATGGCGCGCGCTCGGGCGAGCGACAGCGTCTGGTTCGATTCGGGGTCTCCGACGTTGTCGGTGTGTCCTTCGATGCGCACGCGGCGGATCTGCGGGTTGGTCTCCAGGATCGAGAGCACGTCGGTCAGCAGCGGCACGCTCTCCTCTCGGATCTCATCGGTGCCGAGCGTGAAGCGGACCTGCTCGCCGATGTCGATGGTGCCGCCCGTGGCCATGCATGCCCGCTCCGGACACCCGGCGCAGGCGTCTTCGGTGGCCGAACCGGCCGTGAGCGGGCAGTGATCGGTGGCGTCCGCGAGGCCGTCGTCGTCCGCGTCCTCCTCGGGGCAGCCGTCCTCGTCGTCGATCTCGTCGTAGTCCTCGCGATCGAGCGGGCAGCGGTCGAGCGCGTCGACCACGCGGTCGCCGTCTCGGTCTTGCGTGCGGTAGCGAGGGTCGGCGGGCGGCGTTGGCGCCTGGCGCGCTACGGTGTCGCCGGATCTCTGGCGGCCTGCGGTCCGGGCGATCGCCGCCGGGATCTGCGCGAGCCGCGGTTGCTCCGATGTCGGCGCGCCCGCGGGCGGCGTCGGCGCGCGGTCGGTGGCGGCCACGCCTTCAGAGCCTGACGGGCCTTCGACCAGGGTGCCTCCGTCCTCTCGGCTCGTCGGCGTGTGGTCGACCGTGACATCCGGCGCCCCGGTTTCGTCGCTCGGAGTGCTGCTCCGCTGCGTCGACGTACGGCCGTCCGCGGTGGGCAGCGGCTCGCCCTCACCGATCCAGCCCACGGTGAAGACGCCGCGGAAAACGGGGTTGCCGTAGCCGTTGCTCAGGCCGAGCCCGCCCGAGAGTCCGAACTGCAACCCCTCGATGGGGCGGGTGCGCGCGCCGAGCAGGACCTCGAGCGGCATCGTTCCCGCCTCGCCGAACCGGGTGAGGCTGACTGCGCTGAACGCCTCGGCGCGCACTTCGAGCAGCTCGGGCACGATGTCCGCGCCCACCCCGAAGCCCCATGTCAGCTCGTGACCGATGTTGAGCAGCGGTGTCTGCGAGTCCTCTCGGAAGCGTCCTCCTACCGAGGCTGTGACGTGCAGGACCTCCAGGGGACGCACCTCGGCCACGAGGCGCGGCGAGAACGACGCGCCGCCGTCTCCGGTGAGCTGTTGGACCTCGTTGGCGAGCTGGGCCGTGGGCAAGCCCGCCTGAAGCGAGACGGCAAGCCGGAAGACGTCATCGTCGGTGGCGTGCAGCAGGTAGCGCGCACCGAGCGAGATGTCGCCGAGCCCCGCTCCGTCCGCCTCGGGCGCGCCGGTCACGGTGGATCCGTCCATCAGCAGGACCGCCGGCACGCGGACGTAGGCCAAGAAGCGGTCGAAGAGCCCGAGCGAAGCGAGCGCGGACAGAGAAAGCTGATTCTCTACCACCGCCACGCGCTCCGTCGGACGGTCGTTCGGGATGTAGGAGAGCGGCGCGCGCGCGTAGGAAAGGTGGGCCGAGAACGAGGGGCGGAGGTGCCCGGCCTCGGTGGGTCGCTCGAGCACGAAGCCGTCGTCGGGCGTCGGGGCGGCGCGATACTGCTCGAGCTGGACCTGCGCCGCAGCCGTGGCGGGAAACACGAACAAGAGCAGCGCGAAGAAACGGGAAAGGAGGCGGGTCACGGGTTCGCTCCAAAGTCCATCGTGCCGCGCACGCCGAGCGTCAGGGTCATCAAGCCCATCAGGTTCGGGTCGCCGAAGCCGACACGTCCGCCGAGCGAGACGTCGATGGCCCCGAAGTCGAGGTGCGTCGCCAAGCCGACCCCCGCCGCCGCGGCCCCTTGGCCGTCTTCCTCACCGAGCGTCAGCGCGACCTCTGCGCCCGCGCTCCACGGGCCCACGATCCACACGTCCGCGCCGTACGCCGAAGCCCAGAGGCGTGAGCCGACGTCGTCGAGGTCGAAGAGACCGGCTTGTCTGGTGCGGAGAACCAGGCGCTCGTCGAGCACCCGGAGCGAGCCGTCCACCGCCACGCGCAGTCGCACGCGATCGAGTCCTTGGGCTTCGCCCGTGGGCAAGAAGACCCCTGCCTCGGCCGCCAGACCAAAGCCGTCTTCCGAGTCTTCCTCGGTCTCCTCGAGGAGGAGCGACGACACCGCCGCGTATACGTCCCGAGAGCCGCGGCGCGCGGTCCGCTCCGTGCCGCCGAGCGCGTCGACGGGCACCGCCACATCCACCCGCAGACGATCGTCGAAGAAGGCCGCGCGAAGCCCGGCGGTGACGCGCACGGTGGGGTCGGCGTCGCCCTCTTCCGCGCTCGTGAAGCTCATGGCCGCGTGCATACCGCTGCCGCGCCGGCGCTCGTCAACCAAGCCTACCCAGCTTGCGTAGAGAGGCAGGCCGAAGGCCTCCTGCGCCCCATGCGGCCCGGGGTCCTGTTCCGGCTCGGCGACCACGGGCTCCGGCTGTTCACCGGCGCCGACCCGCGGCACGGCAATGCGTGCCAAGTCGAGTCCGTCCGTTGAGCGGACCGTGATATCGGCTGGGGCGTCCGTCGTCGCGACGCTGCGCAGGATCACGCGTGCTTCGCCGTCCTCGACCGTCTCGACCGCGTCGGTCTCGACGCCGGGGGAGCTGAACACCAGCTGCGAGACATCGCCGAGGCCCGCGAGGCGAACCCGGATGGGGCTCGGTGTCCCGTCGGCGGCGATCGAGGGCGGGGACACTCCGTCGTCGCCGAACGCCTCGGCCGTCACGCCCACACGCTCGAGCGCAAATGCGGCCACCTGCCCCTCGCAGGTGAGCTCCGCGGGACCGAGCTCGCGGATCGTCAGTTCGTTCGAGACGGGCCCTTCACCGAGCCGGCAGCGCATCGAGGACGGCAGGCGAACGGCGCTGCCGATGGGGATCTGATGCACCTCCGGCGCGTCCTGTTCGAGCGCCTCGTCTGGGAGCGGTTCGTCCAGGGTCTCCAAGCCGAAGGGATCGGCGGGCGGGACGACGGCGTAGTCGGCGGCTCCCGGCGTTCGCACGTCCATCCCGTGCACGGTCAGCTCCACCGGCTGGCTGGGGCGCCCCTCGAAGCGTTCCTCGTCGAGGGTGATGACCCGAAGGAAATAGGTGCCGGGCGGGAGGCGGTGGAACTCGAGCTCGCGGACCTCGGCGCCGACCTCTTGGCTGACCAGCAGCTCGCGTCCGTCGCGCCGTCGCGCGACCTCGACCCGGTAGCGCGCCGCGTTGCGCGCCGGCTCCCATGCGCCTCTTATCGTGCCGCCCTGCCTTCCGACCGAGAGGAACGTATCGGGCTGCGCCGCGGTCCACTCTGGCGCGCGGGGGAGGGGGCGCGGCCTCGACGGAGGGCGTCCGCGTCGCACCCGTGTGCCACTTCCGACCGGGACGCGGATCTCTGCCGAGCCGTTGGCGCGCGCCACGGACGCGGCCTCGCCGCTGTGCACCGCGACGCGCGTGGTGCCGTCCTCCTCCACGTCGATGGACGACTCTCCGCCGCGCAGCGTCGCCAGCGAGCTCGGCGTCTCCACTTCGAGCGAGCGCCCGCCCGAGAGCGACCCGATCCGGCTGAGAAGCCCGCCCTCGAGCAGCACGGCGCGCGCGCCTTCCCGCCGCACGCGTCGAACGCCCTGGCCGTAGATGATCACGAGCGTCTGCTCCCGAACCTGCGCGACCGACGACTCCCGAAAGGTCAGCTCGGCGTGGGACCGCTCCTCGGTGTTGACGCGCCAGCCCTGCTCGAGCTCCTGGCCGACGCGCGCCCGCCCCCAGTCGCTGGCCTGCGGCGGCTGCGAGCCGACGCGCCGACGGACCGAGGTCACGGTCGCGTCGGCGCCGTTGTTGGTCTCGACCACCGGCAGACGCAGCTGCGTCCCGGCCTCGAGCCGGTGGGGCATCGCGCCGAGCTCCGGGTTGTGCTGGTGGATGAGGTCGTAGCGACGGCTGTTTCCGTAGACGCGCTGCGCGATCGCGCCGCAGCTGTCTCCCTCCCGGACCGTGTAGTCGCGCATCTCCTGCGCCACGGCACCGTGGGGCATCAGCAGCACAGCGGTGAGCGCAGCCTGCGCCATCAGTCGGCCGGTCATCGGTTCCTCCGTCGTCGGCTGCGCCGCGCGGCGCGCCGGATCTTCTGTGCCAGCTGCTCCACCTGCACGGGTTGGGGCAGCACGTCTTTGACGCCCATGGCCATGAGCTGCTGCACCCACGCGGCGTTCCGCACATCGGCGTCGGTGATGACCGGGCAGCCGAGCGGCAGGCAGGCGGCGAGCGCGTTGGGCTCCGCGTTGGGTACGTAGACGACCGCGGTGTCCGGCGGGAGCACGGGCTGATCGATCACCAGCGCGGTGATGCCGTTGCTCGAGAGGCCGAGCCGGATCTCGTCCCCCACCTGGCCTGCGATGGCGACGACGGGGCCGTCACCCGCGGGCGCGGCCACCGGCGCCGGGGACGCCGTGTCCACCATCCGACCGTCGCGACCCCCGAGGAACTCGGCGCCGCGGGAGCGCTCGCGCTCGTTGAGCCCGCCTCGGATGGCGGCGATCGCGGCGTGCACCTGCACCGCGGTCGGTCGGGCTTCTCGCTGCTTGCTCATCATGCGCAGAACGAGCTCGTCGAGCGCCGTGGGCACGTACATGTTGACGCTCATCTGGCTCGGCGGAACCGGACGCTCGAACATGTGCTTCGACATCAGCAGGCCGGTGTGGCCCTGGAACGGCGTCCTGCTCGTGATCATTTCGTAAGCCACGCAGCCCAGCGAGTAGATGTCGGAAGGCGGCGCGATGTCTTGGCCGCGGATCTGCTCGGGGGACATGTAGGAGGGGGTCCCGGTGATCATGCCGGCCTGCGTGAGGCGCTCCGCGTCCTCGCGCTCGGCGATGAAGGCGAGCCCAAAGTCGACCACCACGGCGCGGTCCCCGCCATCGCGGTGCTTCTCGAGAAACACGTTGGCGGGCTTGAGGTCGCGGTGCACCAGCTGGATGGCGTGGGCTGCGACGAGCGCGCTCGACACTTGCTCCAGAATGGAGAGCGTGCGCGGCAGCGGCAGGGGCGGGTGCTTCTTGCCCACGAGATCGTCCATCGGAATGCCGACGAGCTTCTCCATCACGAGGAAGAGCCGCCCCTGATCCTCGCCGAAGTCGAACACCTCCACGACGTGGTCGTGGCGGAGCGCGGCGGAGACCCGTGCCTCACGCTCGAAGCGGCGGCGGGCCTCTTCGTCGGCGCTGACGTGCGGCAACATCACCTTGATGGCGACCTGCCGGTTGAGCTGAAGCTGGGTGGCCTCGTAGACGGCGCCCATCCCGCCTTCGCCGAGCACACGGTCGAGTCGATAACGTCCGGCGATGACCGACGGCATCGGGGCGGCCGGCGGCGGAGCCTGCTGCGGGGCGACGCGCGCACCGCCGGGGAGGGTGCCCGCGGGAAGCCGGGCTCCCGGGACCTGCGCCCCGCCTGGAAGCGTACCGCCGCCCGGGTGGTCGTCCTGCTCGCTCACGAGCGCACCTCGTAGAGCTGCACGCTCTTCGTCCGGCCGGCGATCTCGTGCTGGCCAAGCGCGCCGTAGTCGAAGTCGGGCCCCGCCGCCTGCCGAGTGGCCTCGGTGATGAGGATCTGCCCGGGTCGTGCCATCGCCTCGAGCCGCGCTGCGACGTTGACGACCTCGCCGATCGCCGTGAACTCCATGCGTCGCTCCGAGCCCACGTTGCCGACGATCGCCTCACCGCTGTGGATGCCGATGGCGAGCTGAATGCGCACGCCGTACTGCTCCTCCCATCGGCGGTTTCCCGTCTCGAGCCAGCTCTGCATGTCTTCGGCCGCTTCGATGGCCCGCGCGGCATGGTCGGGGTCGTCCTCGGGCACGCTGAAGAGCGCCATCACGCAGTCCCCGACGAACTTGTCCACCATCCCGTGATGCTCGAAGACGATGCCCGTGAGGATCGTGAACAGCTCGTTCAGGATGGTCACGACGTGCTCTGGCGCGAGCTGTTCGGTCAGGGGCGTGAACGCGACGACGTCCGCAAAGAGCACCGAGATCACCCGGCGCTGGCCGCCCAGCCCCATGTCGCGCTCCCGTCGCACGATCTGGTCGACGAGTTGCTCGGGGATGTAGCGTCCGAGGTCGTTGCGCACCTCGGCCTCGTATTTGAGCTGTGCCTCCGAGGCCTGCAGCGCGGCAGCGGCGTGGTTCATACCGTGGGCGAGCACGGCCAGCTCGTCTCGCGTAGACACATCGGCGCGCTCCGTGAAGTTCCGCACCGCGAGCGCGTGGGCCTGCTGGGTGAGGCGCTTGACCGGCTTCGAGATGAACCGGGCGACGAGGAGCCCGATGAACAGCGCGCCGAACAAGGCCACCGAGAAGACCACGGCCTCGATGACGAGCATGCGCTTCAGCGAGGCATACGCGATCGACTGCGGGACCTGCGCGACGACGACCCAGCTCCGGCTCGGTAGCGCGGTGCTCGAGCCCAGCATGGGCGTTCCGTCGGCCGCGTCGAACTCGCCCGCCTGGCTGAAGGTGGGGCTGACCGCGCCCGCCTCGACCCCCTCGAAGATGCCCTCGCCACGCGCGGAGCGCATCTCCGCGGCGAGCTCTCGGTTGGCGTGCGCGACGACCCGGAGGTTCGGGTCCACGATGAAGAGAGAGTCGGCGTGCCCCGGAAAGTGCGCCGCTGCCAGACGCTCGACCCGCTGCTGCACATCCTCGAGGCTGATGCGGCTCGCCACGTAGCCGGTGGTCTCATCGTCGACCCGGATGCGCACCACCAGCAACACGCGGGGCTCTCCGAGCGCGAGCTCCACTTCGCCGGTGCCGACGTGCAGCTCCTCGACCTCGTCGCGCATCGAACGCTCGAGCGTCTCCGGCAGGTCGATGTCGTCGAGGCTGAGGTTCTCTTCGCCGACCACCGCGAGCCGCACCCCGCCCGCGTCGTAGAGCGCGGCGTGGTCGATGGACTCCTGTCCCTGCACCATCGCTTGCATCACGGTCAGCCGCGCGCTGTCGTCGAGCGCGTCGTTGGTGAAGAGCGCGCCGATCATGTCGAGCGCGTCCTGTGCCTCCACGAACTCCTGATCGATGGCCTGAGACAGGTCCCCGAGCGCGAGCAGCTGCACCTCGCGGCTGAGCTGCTCGACGGCGCTTGCGTTGACGCCGTAGAGCGCGATGCCCGACACCGTCAGCGGCACGATGCTGAGCAGCGCAGCCATCGCGGCGAGCTTCAGCCCGAGCGGGAAAATCGTGCGGGGGGCCGGCACGGCGGACGGAGCGGGAGCGGTCATCGGTTGGGCTGCTATTAATTAATCGATTGATTGAAGTCAACCGGTGTCGTAGGCAAGGCGCATGCGGTCCTGCCTGACAAGCCCGTCCCCCGTCGTTCTTTGCGGTCCGTTCGGCTCCGCCGGCCAGAGCCGCTACCGTGCACCGATGCGGTCTCTGCTCGCTTTGCTCATGAGCCTCGGGGCGGTGTCCCCGGTCCACGCCCAGATCATCTCCAGCGCGGCAGACAACGACATGGACCCGCGTTTCGTCGACGACGGCTGGGAGAACACGGTCGGCAGCTACGACGTGATCGCCGTGGGCGGGTCGCTCGGCGCACACATGTACTTGGAGCCTCCAGACGGGAACGCGTACGGCGGTGGGGTGCAGTTCGGAGGCGACCCGGGGACCCGAGAGACGATCGAGAAGGAGATCGCCGGCCTGACGGCCGGCGTCGCGTACGCGGTCGAGTGGTACATCATGACCGACGCCGTTGGCTCCAACACCGAGGACGCGTGGTTCGAGGTGGAGTTCTGTTCCGAGTCGGCGGAGACCTTGCGACTGCCGTTCTCTCGCCGCCGAGAGTGGATTCGGGAGGTTCAAGTCTTCACCGCCGACGCGGCAACCTGCCGGCTTCGCTTCCGCGCGCGGACCCCGACCGGTGGCGGCTCCAACTGGATCTTCCTCGACTCGGTGCAGGTCGCGGTGGCGACGTCGACGGACTTCGGCATCGCGGTCACCGGACCCGCGTTCGCGGTGTCCGGCTCGACCCACCCGGTGGACGTCACCATCTCCCACCTGGGCCCCGACGGCGGCACGCCGCCCGTGGTGACCTATCCGCTCCCCGAAGGTGCCAGCGTGCTCGGCGGGTCGGCGGGCTCCCTGAGTGTCGGCGGCGCCGATGGCGGGAGCTGGGGCTGCGAGGCCAATGCGGAGAGCCCACAGGCGATCGAGTGCACGCGCACCACCCCGATGACGAGCGGTGACGTCAGCGTGTTCCGGCTCGACGTGGACTTTGCGCTCGCGCCTGGCGCGACGGTTCCGAGCACGCTCCGGGTCGAGCCGACCTTCCAGGCGGGCAACGCGGACCCGAACGAGGCGAACGACTTCGCCACCTTCGAGACGCGGGCGCCGCGCTGCGGCGACGGGGCCGTCGAGGGCGGCGAGATGTGCGACGACGGAAACGGGGACGAGGGAGACGGCTGCGCCGCATGCGGCGTCGAGACCGGATGGACCTGCCCAGTCGGCTCCTCGTGCGTGCCTACGTGCGGGGACGGGCTGCTGCGAGGGACCGAGATGTGCGACGACGGCAACGGCACCCCCGGCGACGGCTGCACGGACTGCGCGACCGATGCCGGCTGGACCTGCGGCACGCTCGAGCCCTCCATGTGTGTGGCCGAACGGTGCGGTGACGCCATCGTGGCGGGCCTCGAGGAGTGCGACGACGGAGACACCGATCCGGGGGACGGCTGCGACGCGGCCTGCGTCATCGAGGACGCGTTCACCTGTGGCGGGTCTCCCTCGGTCTGCGAGCCGGGGGTCTGCGGCGACGGCTTCGTGGCCAGCGTCGAAGGCTGCGACGACGGGAACACCGTCGAGGGCGATGGCTGCTCGGCGACCTGTGTGGTGGAGGCCGGCTGGGACTGTCCGGGCGCGCCGTCGGTGTGCGCCGCGGCCGCCTGTGGCGACGGAATCCCGGTGGGCGCGGAGCGCTGTGACGACGGGAACGACGTGTCGGGCGACGGCTGCGATGCCTGCGCGGAGGAGCCCGGCTGGACCTGTGTCGGCGCTCCGTCGGTCTGTGACGCCGACTGCGGCGACGGCGCCCTCGTGGGTGACGAAGGCTGCGACGATGGGAACGCGGCGGCGGGCGACGGATGCTCCGCCACATGCACGGTCGAAGACGGCTTCGCCTGCGCGGGAGAGCCCTCGGTGTGCGCGGCGCTCTGCGGCGACGGCGCCCTCAGCGAGGGGGAAGCCTGCGACGACGGCAACACCGTGGACGGCGACGGCTGCAGCGCGACGTGCGAGAGCGAGGACCCCGTGGACGCAGGGCCTGCAGACGCCGGTCCCCCTGGACCGAGCGGAACCGTCGTGGGCGGCTTCTGTTCAGTGCATCCCAGCGGCAGCCCGAACGCGGTCTGGGTGCTGGCCCTGCTCGGCCTGGTGATGTTGCGGCGGCGGTGGACGGCGACGCGGCGCTGAGTTGGACGCGGCTCCGCTGTCTAAAACAGCTGGCTCGGGTCGTCCTCGGCCGGGCCATCCCGCTCGGGGGCGGGAGGCGCGGGGGTGGGCATGGGCGCGGGCGACAGGACGAGCTCGACCTCCGTGGTTTCGCCGGCGGTGACTTCGATGGTCTCGTTCACCTCACGGAACAAGGGGTGCCAGGCGCTGACATGGATGCCTTCGCCCGCCGGCACGTTCTCGATGACGAAGACGCCGCCGTCTTCGCTCAGCGTGTGCAGCGGGTGGTAGAGGGTGACGATCTCGGCGCGCCCGCAGGGGGCGGCAAAACCGCAGGTGAGTGAACGCACACCTCCCCGGTCCATCTCGAGGTCGCGGGAGGTCTCGTGCAGCAGCGCCTGCATGAGGCCGGATCCGAGGTCGGGCAGGAACGGGTAGTCGGTGTTGTTGGTGATGTGCAGCGTGTCGCCGCGCGTGGCCGCGAGCAGGCGAGGGGACAGCCGGCAGTCGTCGATGTTCAACTCGTGGGTGACGGGCTCGTGCGGTGGGGTGCCCTCGAACTCGCTCAGCGCGACCAAGAGCCCGGCCAGGCCGCGTCCCTCACCGAGCTGAACGGGCTGGGCGTCGGCGTCGGACGGGGGCGTGCACGTCTCAGGGATCGGGGGCCGGTTCGCGGTCGGAACGACCGGGTTCTCTGGATAGCGGGGCAGCTCCGCGCCCTCGGCCAGTCGGACGATGCCGCGCACGGTGCCAGTCGTTGCAGTCTCGGTCGAGGGCGTGGGCGTAGAGTTGGAGGGCGTCGACTCGTCGCCACCGCAGGCCGCGAGCAGACCCGCGAGCAGAAATCCGAGGCCGGTTCGTGTGAGGGCACGCATCGCCTCCGTGTTTAGCACGTCGCGTGCGCGCCGCGGGGTGGCGGAAAAGGGGAGACGGGCGACAACGGCGTTGGCGGTGGGACGCGTGTTTGCGCTGCCTCGATGGGCGCCGGCCGGAACGAAGAGAGCCCCCGAGACCGGGGTCTCGAGGGCTCATCGATGGCTTCGGTTCGCCCGGCTCAGGCGGACATCGGAGCTCAGGCTGACATCGGGGCTCAGGCTGACATCGTCTCCAGGTCCGACTCGTCGGCTTTGCTCTTGAGTCCGCTGAGCGCCGCGCCCGCGCCGCCGGCGACGATGGCGATGCCCGCGTCCATCAGGAAGCTGGTCCACTCGACCGCGTTCTCGCCGCCGGTCTCACCCACCAGGTCCACCAGCGCGAGGTAGTTGTCCGGAGTGAGGCCCATGCGGATGACGAAGTAGGAGCACGCGATGAGCACGGCGACGACGTAGCCGCTGCGCATGGGGACGGCGATGGGACCGTCCTTTTCCGGGTTCTTCATGAAGAGGAACACGATGACCTTGAGGTAGTAGTACGCGCCCACCGCACTCGAGAGCACCGCCAGGACCGCGAGCCACAGCATGCCGCCGCCCGCGTTCACCGACGCGAGGATCACGTAGTACTTGGCGAAGAAGCCGGCCGTGGGCGGGAAGCCCATCAGCGACAGGATGCCGAGCGTGAAGGGAACAGCGACCCAAGGGTGACGTCGGCCGACGCCGGCGAGGTCCTCGTAGCTGACCGCTTCCTTGCCGTGAGATCCCACGAGGATGAGGGAGCCGAAGGTCAGCACGTTGCCGGCCGTGTAGGCCGCGAGGTAGTAGAGGACCGCGCTGAGGCCGATGCCGCCGTCCAGCTTCCAAGCCGCAACGAAGCCCATCAAGATGAACCCGGCGTTGCTGATCGAGCTGTACGCCAGCATGCGCTTGACGCTCTTCTGACCGAGCGCGGCGAGGTTGCCAACGATGAGGGTGAGAGCGGACAGCGCGGCGAGCGCCGGCGGCCAGCCGGAGTCGGCGTTCGCGACCGCGTCGTGCGCGAAGGTCTCGAGGAACACCCGAATCATGACGCCGAAGACAGCGGCCTTCACGACCACCGCCATGAAGGTCGTGGCAGGCGTGATGGCACCCTCGTACGCGTCCGGCGCCCACGCGTGGAACGGGACCGCGCTGACTTTGAACGCCAGGCCCACCACCATCAGCAGCATCGCCACGGACAGGAGGTTGGCTTCCCCGGCGGACTCAGCGCCGCCGTCGGCGATCTCTGCGACGCCCGCCGCGATCTCCGCGAGGCCCGTCTGGCCGGTCGCGCCGTAGAGCAGCGCCATGCCAAACAGGAGAATGGCCGAGGCGAATGAGCCCAGGAGGAAGTACTTCAGCGCGCCTTCGACCGCGCGGGGGCTGGCCCGCCGGTAGGCGACCAGGCCGTAGATGCCCAGGGAGAGCGTCTCGAGGCCGATGAACAGGCTGAGCAGGTTCGTCGCCCGCCCCAGCACCATCGCGCCGAACGCAGAGAACAAGAGCAGCACGTAGAACTCGCCGCGCTCGAGGCGGTGCTCACGCAGGTAGCCACCGGCCAGGAGCGACGCGAGGGCCGAGCCTGAGCAGATCACGAGGTCCAGGAAGTGCGCGAGCTTGTCGTACGCCAGGTAGCTCCCGATCATGCCGGACGACTCGACCTCGGGGCCGTTGAACCAGAGCCCGAGCGACATCGCGGCCGCGCTGGCCAGAATGACCGCCGTCACGATCGACAGCTCCGCCTTCTGCTCGGTAAACGCGTCGACCAGCATCATCGCCAGCCCGCCGACGGCCACGATCAGGAGCGGGCCGACCAGGATCATCGTGTCGGTCATCGCACACCTCCCGCCAGGACCGCGCCGGCTTCGATTTGATCAGGGGACGGCTGGAGCGCAGCGAGGCGCCCCGGTTTGAACGCGGGCTGCGGCCCAGGCTGCAGGAGCGCTTCCGGCTCGCTTGGCGCTTCTGCGGCGGCCTCGTCCGTGTCGCCGGCCGCTTCCGGAGCCTCAGGCGCCGCGGGGGCCGCACCGTCATTGGCCGCCGTGCGCGCAGCCTCGAGCCCGCCAGGCAGGATGCGCAGCTCGTCGTTCTGGAACGCGACGATCCCGCGCGCGTTCCAGGTGGACATCGTGCTGTCGATGGACGCTTCCATCGGGTTGAGGAAGAAGTTCGGCACGATGCCGATCCAGAAGATGAGCACGATGAGCGGCGCGAGGATCCACTTTTCCCGACCGGTGAGGTCTTCGAGCTTCTCGTTGGCCGGGTTCTTCAGTGGGCCCCAGAAGATCTTCAGGGTGGCGTGAAGCATGTAGATGGCAGCCAGGATGACGCCCGTCGCGGCGAGCAGCGTGAAGACCTTGGCGTGCATCCCGAAGTTCTGGGAGACGAAGGTGCCGCTGAGCACCATGAACTCGCCCACGAACCCGTTGGTGCCGGGCAGGCCGACCGAGCTCATCGCCACGATGACAAAGAGCGTCGTGTAGACGGGCATGACCTTGGCGATGCCGCCGAAGTCGGCGAGGTCACGCGTGTGTCGTCGGTCGTAGAGCACGCCGACGAGGATGAAGAGCGCGCCGGTCGAGATGCCGTGGCTCACCATCTGGAGAATGCCGCCGGCGATGCCGCCCGACGTCATGCTCAAGAGGCCGAGCATCACGAAGCCGAGGTGGCTCACCGAGCTGTAGGCGACCAGCTTCTTCACATCGCGTTGCACCCACGCGCAGTACGCGCCGTAGATGATGCCGATGATGGCGAGGATGGCGATGCTCGGCGCGACGTACCGGCTGGCCCACGGGAACAGGGGCATCGCGAACCGAATGAAGCCGTAGCCGCCGAGCTTGAGCAGCACCGCCGCCAGGATGACCGAGCCGCCCGTCGGCGCCTGGACGTGCGCGTCCGGCAGCCAGGTGTGAAACGGGAACATCGGAACCTTGATGGCGAAGGCCAGGGCGAACGCGAAGAACAACACCAGCTGCTCGGTCCGCGGAAGCATCAGGAAGCTGATGGCCTCGAGGTCGAACGTGATCATGCCCTCGGGGTGCACGGCCGCGAACTGCATCACCATGTAGAGGATGGCGACGAGCATGAGCAGGCTGCCCACGAAGGTGTAGATGAAGAACTTCACCGCCGCGTAGACACGGTCCTTGCCACCCCAGATGCCGATGATGAGGTACATCGGCACCAGCATCAGCTCCCAGTAGATGTAGAAGAGGAACAGGTCGAGGGCGACGAAGGCGCCGAGCATGCCGACGTCGAGGAGGAGGAACGCGAACGCGAACTCCTTCACCTTCGTGTTCACTGAGTTCCAGCTCGCGTCGAGCGCGATCGGGGTCAGCAGGGTGGTCAGCAGGATGAGCCAGAGGCTGATTCCGTCGATGCCCAGCTTGTACGAGATGCCGAAGCTCTCGATCCAGGTGACGTCCTCCACGAAGCGGTAGCCCGCGTTCGCGAACGAGAAGCTCGGGTCCTGTCCAAATACGCCGAAGAACGGCGCGAGCAGGTGCTCCCACGAGAAGCGAACGAACGGGTGCGCCGCCACAAGCGTGGCCTCGTCGGGCGCCAGGGCCTCACGAACCACCGGGCCGAGGAGGTAGAGGGACAGGGCGAAGCCCGCCCAGAGCCAGACGCTCGCGTAGCGCCGGATGCCGTCGGACCACTGCCGCGGCAGGAACAGCACGATCAACGCGCCGAGAAGCGGCCAAGCGAGGATGGCGCTGAGGATGCCGTCAGGGCTGGGGGCGCCGAAGAGGGCGGTGGTCGCCAGGACGGCGCCGACCATCGCGCCGACGTAGCCCAGCGGGCCGAGCTTCGGAGCGAGTCGGCCGACCAGCAGGGTCACGAGGACCCACACGAGCGGCCACATCAGAAGGGTCTGAAACACGTCCGTCATCGGCCGGCTCCCGGAAGAACGCTGTCGGTCGGCAGGACACCGTTGGACGGCGTGGGGTGGGCGGACGCAGTCGCGTTCGCGGCGGTGGGCCGGGCCACTCGGAGGGTGATCTCTTCGGTGTGCGAGGAGAGGTTGCCGAAGCCGTTGCGGACCTCGAGCTTGCTGCGAACGCGGACGCCGACCACCAAGGTCAGGCCAGACCCGAGAGAGAGGGTCTGTCCGGGCCGGAGTGCCACGCGGCCGTCCTCGGGACCGTCACGGTCGGGGATGTTCGCGCCGTTGATCCGGACCACGAGCTGGTCGTCCTCGTACGCGATGCTTGGCGGAATGGCGCCCGGCTCCGCGGACCAGCCTGGCCCGAGGACGTCGCTCGGGATGCTCTCAGGGTCGTCACCGGGTGCCACGACGATCTCCAAGTTCTCGGTCGAGAGCGGGTCGCGCGAGCCTTCGATGATGCCCACCAGGCCGAAGTACGCTGCGCCTCGGTAGTTGTGCGTCGACGTCGCTTCGGCCGACCACTCGGTGTCGAACTCACCGTTGCTGTCGAAGTCCCATCGGTACTCGTAGCCGAGCCCGCTCGACGCGGTCCAGGTCACCTCGCCCACGGTCGCTTCGTACTCGACGTCGGCGTGCGGGTAGGTGAACCACCAGCCGAGGCCGGCGAGGCCGAGCACGAACAGGCCGGCGTACGCGTAGATGACGCCGGTCTGCGTGCGCGTCACCAGGAAGCCCAACCCGCGCATCGCGCCGGAACTCACCTTGGTCAGCAGCGTGTCGACGAAGTAGCGGTCGAGGTTGGCCGCGAACACGCCCAGCTGGTTCATCGGCGAGACGATGATGACGCCGTAGAACTCGTCGATGCGCCACTTGTCCATCAGGAAGCGGTGGAGCGGCGCGACCGACTTCATGATGCGGCCGGGGATCTCGCCGTCCTGCACCTTGTAGAAGAAGAACGCGAGCCCCGCGCCACCCACGGCGGCAGCGGTGCCCACACCCATCGCCAGCGCGGCGGCCCAGCTCGGGGCGTGCCACATCTGACCGTTGTACTGGAGGATGGCGACGCCGGAGCTCACCTCGCGGGCGGCCTGCGTGGCGGCGCGGATCGCGACGTCTTCGGCTGCGCCGGACCCGACCGCTGTCGCCAGCGCCTCGGAGAATGCATGGCCCTGCGGCGTCAGCCAGTCCGCCCACCAGTTCGGCAGATGGAAGAGGTGCGGCATGCCGAGGTAGCCGACGAGCGCAGCACCGGCGGCGAGAACCATCAGCGGGATGGTCATCGGCAGCTCGGACTCGTGCGGGATGACCGGACCGTGATCGTGGCCGTCGTGCCCATCTTCGTCGTGGCCGTGCTCGTCGTCCGCGTGGCCGTCGTGCGCGTGCTCACCGGGCGGGTGTCCGCCCTTGTACTCGCCCCAGAAGGTGCGGAAGTAGAGGCGGAACATGTAGAAGGCCGTCATCGTGGCGGCGATCGTCAGCCCCACGAACACGAACCAGCCAACCCACTGCGCGTAACCGAACTCGCTGCCGGACAGCTCCGACGGCGCCGTCGCCCATGCCATCGCACCGAGCAGGATCTCGTCCTTCGAGAAGAAGCCGCTCAGCAGCGGCAACCCCGCGATGGCCGCCGTCGCGATCGCGAAGGTGATGTGCGTCTTCGGCATGTACTTGCGCAGGTTGCCCAGGTACCGGATGTCGGCGTCGCCGTGCGCGTGGATGGCGTGCATTACCGAGCCTGCGCCGAGGAAGAGGCAGGCCTTGAAGAAGGCGTGTGTGAAGACGTGGAAGAAGCCGCCCGCGAAGGCGCCCATGCCGACCGCGGCGAACATGAACCCGAGCTGACTCACGGTGGAGTACGCCAGGATCTTCTTCATCTGGTTCTGCACCAGCGCCACGCTGGCCGCGATCAGGGCGGTCAATGTGCCGATGATGGCAATGACCGACATCGCGAAGGGCGACACGACCACGACCGGGCTGAGCCGGACGAGCAGGTAGACGCCAGCGGTGACCATGGTGGCCGCGTGGATGAGCGCGGAGACGGGCGTCGGGCCCGCCATGGCGTCAGGAAGCCAGACAAAGAGCGGCAGCTGCGCGCTCTTGCCCGTGCACCCGAGGAAGAGGAAGAGCACCGCGCCGGTCGCCACCGAGAAGCCGAGCTGGTTGGCGCCGTAGGTGAGCTCCCGGGTGCCCAGGCGGCCCGCAACGTCGTTAATCTCCGTGAACTCGAAGGCCTCCGGCGAACCCATGCTCGCGACGGCCGCCACGAGCAGGAACATGCCGATGAGCACGCCGAAGTCGCCGATTCGGTTGACGACAAACGCCTTCCGGCCGGCCTTCGCGTAGTCCTCGTTCTCGTACCAGAAGCCGATGAGCAGGTAGCTGCAGAGGCCGACGCCTTCCCAGCCCACGAACATGAGCGGGAGGCTGCTGGCGAGCACCAGGATCAGCATCGACGCCATGAAGAGGTTCAGGTAGGTCATGAACCGCCAGTACCCCGGGTCCTCCTTCATGTAGCCGATGCTGTACACGTGGATGAGGGTGCCGATGCCGGTCACCATCACGGTCATGATGCCGCTCAGGTGGTCCATGACGAACCGGACGCGGATCGGGACGTCGAGGCCCCCGACGCTGATGCTGAACCACTCGTAGACGTCGTGGGTCAGGACCTGGGTGCCGTCGTGGCCCTGGGAGACCAGGAATCCGAAGCCGATCGTGCTCAGAACGAACGCAAGGGCGACAGAACCCACCGCGACGAGCGTGACGACCTGCTTCTCCGCTCGGTAGCCGGTCAGGCCATTGATGAGCGCGCCGAAGATCGGCAGCAGGATGATGGGGAGGAGAATGCTCTGGACGTCGAACGACATGGTTGTTCCTCGTCCTGGCCTAGTGCTTCAGGAGGTCCGCGCGATCGCTCTCGACGGACTTCCTGAGCCTGTAGAGGCTGATTACGATGGCGAGACCGACGGCTGCCTCAGCGGCGGCGACGGCGATCACGAAGAAAGCGAACACCTGGCCCTGGTGATCCCAGGCGCCGCTGGAGCCGGGGCTCCATCGGTTGAACGCGATGAGCGTCAGGTTGACCGAGTTCAGCATGATCTCGATCGACATGAGCTGAAGGAGGGTGTTGCGCCGGGTCAGAAACCCGACCGCGCCGACGCTGAACAGCACCGACGAGAGCGCGAGGAAAGTACCGAGGCCGATCTCCATGAGGCGTCCTCACTTGGCGGCGGAGGCCGAAGCCCCCTGCCGCTCCTTGCGCCGCTGCTCGAGGGCGCGCTTCTCTTCAGGGGAGTGTCCCCGGGCGACCGCGATCGCCGCGATGATCGCGACGAGCAGCAGCACCGAGATGAGCTCGAAGGGCACCGCGGCGCCCTGGAAGATGGCCATGCCGAGTCCCTCGACGCCGCCGAACTGACCGCACTCGGCCGAGCCGTCCGCGCACAGGGCGTTGACGTCGACGTACTCGCGGTCGATGGACGCCACGCCGAACGCCAAGCCGCCGCCCACCATGGCCATGATCGCGGCGATGGCGGTCCGTAACGTCAGGCCGCGCTGGTCTTCGTTCTCGGGCATGGCGCCCGGGCCGATCAGCATGATGACGAAGATGAACAGCACCACGACTGCGCCGGCGTAGACGAGCAGCTGGATGGCCGCCAACAGGTGCGCGTGCAGGCTGAGGTACAGCGCTGCGAGCGAGATGATGTGCGCCAACAGCGCCATCGCCGCCCGGAGCGGGCTGCGCAGGCTGACCGTGAGGACCGCGCACACGAGCGCGGAGAGGCCCGCGATCAGGAAGACGATTTCACCGCCGGTGCTCATGCCGCGCTCCGGTTCTTGATGAGGCCGCGCACGGCCAGGTCGAGCCGGGTGGACGACCCCATCCCGTTCTCGACGGCGTGGTGGAAGTCCTCGGGGTACTTCTGGATGAAGCCCAGCATCGGCATCGCGGTGCCGTCCGCCAGAGCGCAGATGGTGTTGCCCATCATGTTGTTGGAGATGTCGACCAAGAGATCGATGTCCTCCTTCTTGCCCGCGCCCTTGCCGATCTGCTGGAGCACATCGAGCAGCCAGCCGCAGCCCTCACGGCAGGGAGTGCATTGACCGCAAGACTCGTGCTTGTAGAACTTCATCAAGTTGCGGGCCGCTTCGGCCATGTTGACCGAGTCGTCCATGACGATGGCGCAGCAGGTTCCGAGCATGGTGCCCAGGCCCTTCATCGTGTCCACGCCCATGGGCACGTCGATGTGGGACTTGCCGTGCCACGCGTGCATGGGGTCGTCTTCCTTCGGCGCGTGCACCGTGTGGTCCGGGTGAAGGACCGGCGTCGAGCTGCCGCCTGGGATGACGCCCTTCAGCTTGCGGTCGGCGTGCAGCATGCCGCCGCCAAAGTCGTAGATGAGCTCACGCAGCGTGATGCCGACGGGCGCCTCGTAGACCCCCGGCGTCTTCACGTGGCCGCTCACCCCGTAGAGGCGCGTTCCACCATCGCGGAACGACTCCGGGAGCAGGCTGATGTCCGACCAGTTCTTGCCGCCCTTTTCGAGGATGTCCGGGACGGCGGCGATCGTCTCCACATTGTTGACGATCGTCGGCTGGCCGAACGCGCCCTTGATGGCGGGGAAGGGGGGCTTGAGTCGGGGCTCGCCGCGCTTGCCCTCGAGCGAGTTGAGGAGCGCCGTCTCTTCACCGCAGATGTACGCGCCCGCGCCGGGGTGTACGTAGACCTCCATCGGGAAGGACTTGCCGAACGGGCGGTCGCCCAAGTAGCCCTTCTTGCGGGCCTCCTGGATGGCAGATTCGAGTCGGCGGATGGACTTCACCAGCTCGCAGCGCACGTAGATGTAGGTGACGTGCGCGCCGATCGCCCACATCGTGGCGATGCACCCCTCGATGAGGCGGTGAGGGTCCTTCTCCATGATCTGGCGGTCTTTGAAGGTGCCCGGCTCGCCCTCGTCGGC
>JBGCFC010000222.1:0-23717 GCA_045106715.1 Sandaracinaceae bacterium | reverse complement strand
CACGATCCATCACGCGCGTCCGCGCCGCAGTGTCCCAGAGACGCGAGCCCTACTCCCACGTGACGGAGCGCGTCGGATTCCGGACCGCGTGGACCCAACACCCGAGCATCGCGAGGGTGGCGAGGAGCCGACCGAGCGCCCCAGCCGAGAAGGTCAACGCGAGCGGGGTCGGGAGCAGCAGCGGCGCCAAGAACAGGTCGACGTCGAGGCGCACGCACACCGGCAGATACGCGAGGAGCTGAAGGCCGACGAAGAGCGCGACGACACGCGGGCTCAGCCTTCGCGCTCGGATCGCGTAGAGCGCAAAGAAGGCCGGCACCGCGCCCGCGCCGAGAACCGCGCCCAGGCCCAGCGCCACCTCCGCGTTGACGGGACCGAGCGTGGGGTAGCGCGTCAACCAATTGAGGAAGAAGCTCACCCCCCCGAACCCCAGGCCGAAGTGGCCAGGCGCGATCGTCCACGGGCTCAGAATCGACAGCGGGGCCATCGCGCAGGGAACGAGCCAGAACTCCCGCCATCGTCGCGCCGCCCGGTCGGGATGCGCCCCTCGCGCGCGCAGCGCCGACACCGCCAGCCACGCCATCCCCGCCGCCGTGAGGCCGAGGACCACGAGGCCCGACTCGAGGGGGTGTGGGAGCCCGAGCCCCATCGTCTCGCTCACGAGATGCACGCAGCCGAGCCCAAACGCGAGGGGAAGGCCGGCCTGCATCCATGCAGAGGGGCGGTCGAGCTCAAGGGACACGCGCCGAGTGTGACACGGCTACAGCGGGGGGACCTCTGTGCCGCCTTGTTCGGCGTAGCCGATGTCCGGGGCAGCGCCCGCGTAGGCGTCGTTGATCCCGTAGAGCCGGAGCGCCGCGTCCACGTTGGGACTGGACGCGGAGAGGCCAAACACGCCGCCCGCGGGATCGATGAGGCCGGGCGCCGCCGACTGCGCATTGCATTCGAGTCCGTCGGCCGCGCACCAGTCCGCGACGGAGTCGTAGCGCACGTCGCTCCACTTGATCACGGGGGCGCCGCGGGGCGTGAAGAGGTTGTCGTAGTCGAGGTCGTTGGGGAGCGCCGCGCGGCTCATCTCGATCGCGTAGCGCGTCCCGCGGATGATGTTGTTCCGGAAGACCATGTTGGTGAACGGCCCGGAGACCCCCATCCCGTTCTGGTCGGCCACATCGGTGTAGCAGGTGTTGTGAAGCATCCAGACGCGGCCGCGTGAGTCGTTCGAGACCTTGAAGCCGCTGCCGTCGTACGACGTGAAGCGGTTTCGCAAAACCCACACGGGCCCGTAGGTAATCGGCGCCAAGGACACCCCGCTGAGAACGCGATCCACGACGTTCGACCAGTAGCGGTTGTTGATGCAGGCCCCCTCCGGCTCGAGGCCGTCGTCCCCGATGTCCGCCAATCGGTTCTCGTAGACGTCGATGTCGAACGCGATGTCGGTGTTCTCGTCGTCCGAGAAGCTCCCCGAGACGACGCCGTTGAAGATGGTGTGGATGGTGTTCCGTGCGACGATCGCTCCGCGCCCACCCGACAGCGACACGGCCGAGTTCTCGTGGTCGGTCCCCTTGACGGCCGGCCACGGCCAGTCCGCGCTGCGCGTCTGGTGCAGCAGGTTGTCCTCGACGCGGACCCGGTTGGCGCCCCGCCGCACGTTGACCGGCGACGGGGTGGCCCAGATGTGATTGTCCCGGATGACGACGTCGTCCGAGCCGCGCACGTCGATCCCCATCGGGAAGCCGCCCTCGCCATAGTTCCGGATCTCGAACCCCGCGATCCAAACGAAGGACTGCCCATCGAGGAAGAACGCCTTGTTCATCGTCGGCACCTGCCAGACGTGACCCGACGGATCGGTGGCGCTCCGGACATAGAGCTGACCCCCGTCGACGAAGAAGCCCTCCGCGATCGCCTCCCCGTCGTCGCCGATGCCGTTGCGCAGTCCGTCGAGCGAGAGGAAGTGATAGAGGCGCGCGCCGTCGCGGTTGAGGTACCGCGGGTCCCCCGCCCACGCAGCGCGATAGACACTCTCGCCGTCACCGGTCCACGACAAACCGGTGGCGAGCACGTCGGGATCGGCTCCGTCGAGGACCGCCCCCTCGTCGCCGATCAAGCGAACGTACGCGCCCGCTTCACCGGAAACATCCACGTCCACCGCCTCGTGGTAGACGCCCGCGGCGACCCGGATGTCCGTCCCGGGCGAGGCGGCGTCCACCGCGTCCTGGATCGACCCAAACGGCGCGGACATGCTGCCGTCTCCGGCGCCGCCTGGCGCGACGTGCACCGTGGCACGAGTCTCATGGACCGGGGTGAGCGGGAGCGTGCGCGCGCTGGCACAAGACACGGCGCCGCCGGTCTCTGCGCGAAGCTCGATCGCGGTGTCCGGGGCGAGAGCGAAGAGCGACGTGGCCATCTGTCCGCCGGGGATCGCGGCGGACTCCGGCGCGCGCCACCACGTCGACGCCCCGGCCTCGCGGTAGTAGACGACCAGGTCCGCGCCATCGGCGAGCACGCCCAGCGTGTGCACGTTGGCGTGAAGGTCGAGCGTACCGGCGTCGCCGACGCAAGCGCCGAGGTCGAAGCAGCCCTGCACGCAGTCCACCGTGCAGCCCGCTTCGCACGAGGACGGCTCGCACCGCCCCGAGTCGCGGCAGAGAAGTCCGTCGCCACACGTCCCGCACACCCCACCGCAGCCGTCGTCGCCACAGGCGCGCGCCCCGCAGGAAGGTACGCATGCGTCCCCTGTCCCGCCGTCGAATCCCCCGTCCCCGATGGCGCCGTCGCGTCCCGTTTCCGCGTCTCGAGGCACACCCCCGTCGTCAGCCGACGCGTCGGGCTCGGGGTCCGGGTCTCCGCATCCGACAGGGCCACAGAGCAGGACGGCGAAACCCAGGATCAACGAGGAGCGGCGCATCTCCTCACCCTGCCACGTCTCACGCGAGGTCGTCGATACCGAGCATGCCCAGGGCTCCGCCGACGAGCACATCCAACAGGTGCGGATCGTCGAGCTTGTCGGGCGCCCGTGCCAGCACCGCGTTCATCGCGCCGCGCAGTCCGTGGAACACCATCGTCGCGAGCAGCTCCGGATCACGCCCGCGCAGCATGTCGGGAAACGAGGCCAGCGACATGGCGATCAGGCCGACCATGCGCGCGAGGCCCGCCTGCACTTCGGGGGTCTGCTCCATCAGCGGCAGCGCCTCGACCACGCCGCGGTAGAGCGCACGGTCCTCACGATAGAGCCGGAGCATCTCCTCGGTCGCGCCCGTGATGAGCGCTCGGGGCGAGGCACGGAGATCGTCACGGGCGGCGATGCGCTCTGCCCACACGGCCTCCTGCTCGAGCCGCCGCTCGAAGAAGGCGGCGATCAACGCCTTCTTGTCGGGGAAGTACTGGTAGAGCGACCCCACGCTCACACCGGCCCGCTCCGCGACCCGTGTCGTGCTGGTGCGGCGAAACCCGCCATCGGTGAACACCTGCCCGGTCGCCTCGACGATCGCGTCCACCGTCGCCTTGCTCCGCGCCTGCCGAGGCTTCTTGCGGCGAGAGTCGTCCGTCATCACGTGACGATAGCCAAAAAAGCGAAGGGTTCCGCGAGCCCACTCGCAACCCCCTGAAACCACGCCACTTATCCGCGACGGAACGCGAATGCAAACCAGCCATCCGCGGACCCATGTTCCTTGCAGACAGAGAGGAGCACCGCATGTTCACCGTCCGCCAGGCCCTGACCGACTTCCTCGACGACAACGGCTTCACGATCGACGACTACGACGCCCCGACCGTCGCGATCCCGATCGGCCCCCTTACGGTTCACCTACCCAATACTGCCGGGCGCAAGAAGGTCGTCGGCTGGCACGACCTGCATCACGTGGCGACGGGCTATGGCACCGACTTGGTGGGTGAAGCGGAGATCGGCGTGTTCGAACTCCGCGCCGGCTGCCCCTCGATGGTCGGCTGGGTCTACAACGGCATGGCGGTGGCGCTCGGCCTGGTGCTCGCTCCCCGGCGCGTGTTCGCGGCCTTCCGTGCCGCGCGTGGCAAACGCACGCTGTACGGCGCTGGACTCGACTACGCAGACGCGCTCGCGCTGCCGCTTGCCACGCTGCGCGCGCGAATGGGGCTCGACCGGTAAGGCCGGTGATCTGCCTCGGTCAGTGATCGGCGAGCAGGTCGCCCTGGAACTTGAAGGCGAGGCCCAGGTACGGCACTCCGATGTTCACGTCCGCGCCGGTCCGGTAGCGGTGAACGAGGTGCCACTGCGCCAGCACGATGATCTGCGGCTGGTCGAACATCGCGCCGGGGTCACGCATGAGCGTCCACGCGAAGATGGGGCCGAGGCGGTGGATGTCGTTGTCCGGCGGGTCGCTCGGGTCTTCTCCCGGCGCGTAGTGCCCGTCGTCGTAGAACGCGTGCACGTAGCTCCAGCGAAGCCCGAGCGCGAAACTGAAGTCGTCGACGTCGAACAGCCCCAACGCGTCCACCTCGTTGATGGCGATCCAGCTGTCGTTGGGCATCAGGACGTCGAGAATGGGATCGTAGAAAACACGGTCTCCGTCGCGCACGTCGTAGCTGCTGTAGATGGCGCGGAACAGATTGCGGGCGGCAAACGGCCCGAGGGCGATCTGCAGCGTGGCGCCCGCAGTCAGAATCCCGCCGTAGGTCGCGTAGTTCTCCATCCCCGCGATCTCGGTCCGGTCGCGCACCACCGTGTCGCTGAACTCGGAGTTCGCGCTCTCGAACGACGAGAACAGGTTGAAGGTGGAGAAGTAACCCATGAAGTCGTAGCGCGCGTAGAGCCGGAGAATGCTCAGCGGCTGAACCTCCACGAGCGCGCCGACCCGACCCCACGCGGCGCTCACCGCGGGCACGATGCCAAAGCCGATGTAGTTCTGCGTGAGGATCGGCGAGTCGCTCTCGTAGAGACGGATGCGCAAGCTGAAGCGCGCGATGTCCACCAGCCCGAGCGGATTGACGCGGGCCGCGAACACGTTCTCGTAGGAGAGCGAGACCTCGGGTTGAGGCTGCACCTGCGCGGATGCGGGCGCGCTGACCCACAGTCCCAGCGCGACAGCCAAGCCGGCCCCCCAGCGCGCCGTTCTCGTCAACCCCACCATCCGCACCCGAGAGACTATCGGAAAGCCGCGCGGTCCGGCGTAGAGTGTTGGCATGCATGGTCGTTTCCTCGCCACGTTGGTGCTTTCGTTCGGGGTGGGAAGCGCGCATGCACAAGACTGCGACTGCGACCACGAGGTACCCCTCGAGACGTCGGTGTTCGACGGACGGGAGACGCCGGTCACTCCGGGCGACCGCATCTGCGTCATGGCGGGGGAGCGCGAGTTCCTCCGGTTTCGCCACGTCCAGGGCACCGCCGCGGCCCCGGTGACGATCCTCAACTGCGGTGGCCTCGTCCGCATCCACAACGAGGACCGTGCGTACGCGCTCGTGTTCGAGGAGGACAGCGAGCACTTCCATGTGACCGGCACCGGAGACGAGAGCCTGACCTACGGGTTCGACATCTCCGCCCCCGACGAAGACCCCTACCCCGGCATCGGGCTCTGGCTGCTCGGACGGTCCACGAACTACGAAGCCGACCACATGGAGATCCACGACACCGGGTTCGCGGGTGTGAGCGCCAAGACCGACCCTGTCTGTGATGGCTCCGCCGACCAGGACGTGTTCGTGCAGCAAGACGCGCGACTCCACCACCTCTACGTGCACGACACGGGCGGCGAGGGGTTCTACGTCGGGAGCACGCAGGCCAATGGGCAACGCATCACCTGCGACGGCAACCAAGAGACGCGCTTCCCCCACTTCCTCGACGGCATCGACATCCACGACAACCGCATCGAGAACACCGGCTGGGACGGCATGCAGGTCGGCATGGCGCGCGTGGGATGCCGCATCTACCGCAACACCATCCGCAACGTCGGGATCCGCCGGGTCGAGTTCCAACAGCAGGGCCTGCAGATCGGCGACTACTCGTCGTGCGAGATCTTCGGCAATGTCATCGAGGACGGCCCGGCCAACGGCATCATCATGCTCGGCGCGGGCGACACGTTCGTGCACTCCAACATGATCCGCGGCTTCACCATGGCGGACGGCATCTACGCCAACCACCGTGAGCGCGTGCCGGGCGCACGGTACCGCTACGCGTTCAATACCATCGTCGGCTGGGACCGCGCGGGCATCACCGTGTTCGGCGCGAGCTCTGCGCACTCCAACGTGCTGATCGGACCGGGCGAGGGCATCACGGCAGGCGGGGACGTCGACTGGACGGCGTCGAACAACCTGACATTCGCCGATCGGGACGCGGCCGGGCTCGGGGACGACCTCCGGCCCTCGGCAGGCTCGGCCGTCGTGGGCGCCGGGGTCTCGGTGGACGGCGTCACGCACGACCTCGACGGGTATGCGCGAGCCACGCCCCCGTCGGCCGGCGCCTACGAATACCGCGATCCGAGCGTCGACGCGGGCCCGCCCCCGTTTGACGCAGGTGTCCGCGGAGGGACCGACAGTGGACCGCCACCGCCACGAACGGACGCCGGAGCCAGCCGGGAGGACGCCGGAACCGGGACGAGCGACGGGGGCTGCGCGGTCTCCGCGGGTGGCAGCCCCGCTTCGGGCCTCCACTGGATGTTCGCGTTGGCCCTCGTGACGCTTCGGCGGCGGCGCCGCCGCGCGGGCTGATACTCTCCGCGACCATGACTGCCCGAACTGGTCTCGCCTCGGTCCTCGCCCTGCTCCTCCTCTCCGCGTGCGGCGCGGAAGAGCCTGCCGAGTCGACCCCGCCCCAAGAAGAGCTCGCCGACGAGATCGTCGCGCCGGAGCCCGAGCCTGAACCGGTCCCCGTTCCGGTGGAGATCCCGAGCTGCCCCGAAGACCAGTGGGGCGTGGCCGCCAACGGCCCGACACGCGGCACCGAGAGCGGCGTGGAAGCTGCCGGCTGGGTGCGTTCGATGGGCAACGACTGGAGCTCCCTGCGCGTCTGCAAGACGATCGATGGCCAAGAGACGCGCCTGAGCTGCGCCCCGATCGAGCGCGGCGGCGAGTGTGAGCTGTTCCTCGGCAACCAGCGCTGCTCGGCCACGCTCCCACAGCCGCTCATCCCGGCCGCGGTCGGTATGCTCATCGACACCGGCGAGCAGCCCACCGAGGGCACCTGGACCTGCGGGCGGCGCTGACCCTTCATCGAGCGCAGGTCGCCGACGGTTCACCGGCTCAGCTCGCGCGGATCACCCGCACGAACGCGCGGATGCCGTTGAGGAGCTCGCGGTCCGCGGTCAGCCGCGAGACGCTGCGCTCCAGCTCCCCCAGGACACGATCGACCTTGCCGTCGAACCCGCGCATGCGCGTCTGGGTGTCTGTCTCGAGTCGTGCGAGCGTGGTCTCCGTCGTCGCCACGCGCTCCCGCTCGGTGGCCAGCGCCGCCTCCAACGCGTTGACCCGATCCCGGAGCGCAAAGACGTCCTCACGTGGGTAGCGCGCCCGCTGACCGAGTTCACGCAGCCGCGCGCGTGCGTGCTGGTAGAGCGCGCCGACAGGACGCAGCCCAATCGCGAGGAGGAAAAAGCCCGCGAAGTAGTAGCCTGTTCGGCCCTCCGAGGCCCAGGTGATGGCCGCGATGACGCTCGCTGCGGAGATGTGCAGCCCGAGACACAGCGCCAAGAGACGCGGCGCCATGCGACGGGCTGCGCGGCGATCCCGCTCCGGGACCTCGATGCCCGCCGCGACGCTGTCGTCCTGGTCGACGCTCACCTTGCGGGCGGCGAAGTAGAGATCCCACGGCAGCCAGACGACGAGCCACAAGAGACCGAGGCCCGCCGCGCCGAGCCCGATATCGAACGCGAGGCGGAGCTCGATCCAGCCCAGCCAGGCCGAGACGAAGGCGCCGATGACAAACAGGGTCGCGAGCCAGGTCGCGGAGAAGCCGATGCGTCGCATGCCTCCACACTGCGCAACGCGCGTGCCGCGGGTCGGGGGGCATTCTCGTAGGCTGTGGCACGCAGCTCCCTGCACTGCGTGCACACAGGTGCGCAAGCAGTGTTGATCGTGGCCTCAGCGCAGCGTGCGGAACGGGGCCGCGGTCTGGTGCTCGTCCCAGCCGTAGTAGGTTCCAGGGCCGCGCGGGTCGTCCTCCAGCACGAGACGTCGCGTGAACGGGTGAGGGCCCTCGACCCGTTCGATGCGGTAATCCGTCTCGTGAACCTCGTCGCGCCCGGGGAAACGAATGGTGAGCCGATCGTGCGTCGCGTCGAACGTGAAGAGCTCGAAGCTGCCCTCGAACACCGTCCGGTCCTGGAACACCCCGCCGCCCATCGACGGCGTGAACCGGTAGACCTTGAGGGAATCGTCCGCGGCCTCGGGCCAGACGTCGAGCCAGTTTCGGTTGATCAGTTCGCTTCGCGCCTGCGCGGCGGGGACCACCTCCGCGTCGGGGCCGCAGGCGGTCAGGGAGAGGGCGAGGAGGGTGAAGGCGAGGACACGTCGCATGCTGGGAGAGTAGGTCCACCAAGGGGGGCCGAGCAGCATGAGCGCCGAGAAAGGCATCGGGGCGCAACCGCGAAGACGAAGCCTCAGTTCGGGCGGCCCTGCGCGATCCACGTCTCGACGAGCTGTATCTCCTCCAGTGAGACCGGAGGCAGGCCGAGAGGCATGCCGGTCACCGCGTCGTCGAAGGAGCCGGCTTCCTCGGCGTGGCGGGCCATCAGAACGCGCACGAGGTGCGGCGTTCCGTCGTCGTCGGCGAACATCGAACGGCGCTCGCCCTCGGTGTCGAGGTATCCCGAGCTGACGCCGGCGTAGTCCATCAGGTTCACGCCACGGCCCGGATAGCCGAAGCCGCCGGTGTTGCCCGCACCGCCATCGCCGCGCGCGAAGTCAGGGTCGGCGTGGCAATGCCAGCAGGTGCGCGAGAAGACCCGCTCCGAAACCTCCGCGAAGCGCACCGGCCGCTCCAGCACGGGCAGACGTTCGGGAACGCGCGGAGGCGACGTGGCCTGAAGAGGCGCGTTCAGCAGGGCGTTCGCCACCGCGCGCCGCTCCGCCTCCTCGAGCGCCGGCGAGGGCATCAGCGTGCCCGGGTGCACGGCCGACGGGTCCTCCAGCCAACGGAGAAGCATCGCCTCGCTCATGCGTTCACGCGTGTGCCGTAGATCGGGGGCGAGCGCTTCTGCGGCGCCGCCCATGGTGGGGGTGCTCTCACGCACCTGGCTGAACCGATGGCACCCCAAACAACCGCGGCCCTCGATGAGCGCGAGCCCGGTCGGAACGCTCTCCTCGGTGGGCGGCGGGGACGCGAGCGGCGCCGCGTCTTCGGTCAGCGCGGCCGCGATGTCCCGGGCGTCCTCCTCGGTCATAGGCAGGCGCGGCATCGTCGCGGGCAAACCGGGACGCACATCGTGCGGCCGACGCAGGAAGCGCGCGATCCAGTCCGGCCGCAAGCGCGCTCCAAGCCGGTCGAGCGCTGGCGCATGGTTGAGACTGACGAGGGTATGGCGCCACGCGCGCACGCTGGCTGGAGGCGCATCGAAGTCGCCGCCCAGGATGTCTTGGTGGCAGCCGACGCATCGCTGGGCTTGGGACACGACCGGCAGCGCGGTTCCTTCGTGGCAACGCTGGCACTGGAGCTCCGCCATCCGCTCGTGGCCGCGCGCCGCATCGGCTTGGGCCGGGGCGACCGCGACCTCTTCGGCCGGAGCCGGCGGGGCTGCGCTCGGCTCGGCGCAGCCCCACAGGACGAGGATCGCGAGCCAGCGCGCCGGGTGGCTCACGAGTGGGGAGCCGACGCGCTGGGGCAGATCCGGGACGCGTCGTCGGGAGCCATCTGCTGGCAGCGTGTCAGCGCGCGGTTCCAACTCTGTGAGCCGGGGGCGCTCACCCGCAACAGCGCCGCGTAGCCGTGCGCATCAGGCATCAGGTCGCGCTCGGCGAGGCGGCCGAGGATCTGGGCGGCCTCGGCGCGTCCGTCCGGCAAGCGTGCCAAGGCTTCGGCGTAGTGCATCTGCGCCCGGAGGTCCTCGGGACGGGCCTCCGCCCGCGTACGAAGTCGCTCTCTCGCCCAACGCAAGCTTCGCTCGGCGCGTCCGCGCAGCACATGGCGGCGCGCGGTTCGCGCCGAGACCGGCGTGTATCCGTCGAGCCGCACCGCCGCCAGCGCCGTGATGCGCCGCGCGCGCGCCACGACCGCTTCGGTCGCCGCGTCGCGCCCGTTGGCACGCATGTGCCGCTCGAGCCGGCGCCGGGCACGTCGGGCCGCTTGGTAGGCGCGGGTGGCCCGCCCCTCGGACAACATGCGGTCGGCCTGCGCCACGGCGGCGACCGCGTCGTCCTTCGAGAACTCGACGATGTGCATGCAGGCCTCACTCGTCGAGGGCATACCGAGGCCGAGGGTCACCATTGCCGCCAAGGCGGTCAGAGTTGCTCGCTTCATCACTCTCTCCTCCTCGGCCAAAGACCGCGCCCGAGTGAGGAAGTTCCGATGAAGTGGAGCCGAGCGAGAACGCGCGCGTTACGAGCGACGCGCGAACCACCCGAACGCGTCCAATCGACGAACCAGAAACCGAGCCAAGGCGGTTTTGGGCGCGGGGAAGCGGCCGCGGCTCGCGCCCTCCGCTCCGACCGCGCACGCGCGCGACACCGGCAGAAAGAACAGCGCGGTCAGACACGCGTTCGGCAGGAACATCGCCCCAAAGTCGAACGTGAGGAAGTTGATCCCGTAGAAGCCGAGCAAGCCCACGCCAACGACCCAGCGCAGCCGCGAGGAGAAGAGCGCCGACACGCTCCCCACCTCGAGCGCGAGCACCGACACGCCGGCCACCCGCGCGACCCAGTGGTGATGGATCAGCACCGCCGAGAACGGGTTCGCGATGGGCAACCGCGGAAGCGTCGCCCGCCCCCGCTCGAACGCCCAGAGCTGGAGCGTGACGCCGTCCGGCCAGGACAGCCCGCTGAACGCGAGCTTGGTGAACCCCGCGGCGGCGTGAAAGAGCACGAGATAGGCGAGGCTCACCCAGAACACCCACTGCGGGTACAGCCGCGTCGTCCAGTAGCGCTCCTCGCGCAGCGCGCTTCGAATCTCGGCACGTCGGCGATGCACCCAAAACGCGTGAACCCACAGCAACATGTTGGTCGCGTTGAACGCGTGCCCTCCGCCCGGAAGGTTCTCGACCGCCAAGGCCCCCAGCACGGTGAAGGCGATCGCGGCTCCCCAGCTGCACCACGGTACGAGCACGTTGAGGAACCAGCCCGCGGCGCAGATCAGGTAGAGCACCACCGCGACGTCGAACACCGCGTGGGTCGCCACGACGGAGTCCGGCACCCAGAACAGGACGGTCGCGGGCGAATCCAGCCGGGCCCCCGCGGCCATCTCCACGACGCTCTCGAGTTTGATGACGAAGTAGAGCGAGCCGAGGAGGAGAACCCAGAGGGTCACTTGGCCGAACTGTGGGGTCCGCAGTCCGCGCTCTCTCGATGGGTCATCGATCATCGGTGCCGGCCCTCGCGACCCGCCACCTCCGCACCTCCACCGGCCCGACCGATCCATCGGGAAGAGGCGCGACGGTCGTCTGGATCACGGTGACGAAGGTCTCACGTCGGGTCGCGAGTCGCGCGCGCACGTGGCGACGGACGTCGCCTTCGCTCCCGATCACTCCGAAGGGGTGCAGCGTCGCCGGAGCTTCGAACCCACCGCGATAGCCAAGCGGATTCCCGCCGTGGTTGTGCTGCAGGGAGAACGCGGTCAGCTCCAACTCGGTTCCGTCCGGCGCGAGGACTCGGTACGCGCAGAAGCGCTGAAATCGCTCGGCGAACATCGGCGCGATCGTAAACGGATAGAGGTCTCCGACGGCCAGCGGCAGCAGCGACGCGAGGCCGAGGAACGCGACGCAGAACAGCATGTCCCCGCGGCGAAAGCCGCCTCCGAGGAGCCTGTGTCGGACCGATGCGCGCCACCCCCCGTCCATGGTGCATCCTATCCGAAAGCGCGGGGCCTCGCCTTGAGCAGATGGCCTCGCTCAGCGCAGGACAAGCGCCCCGACCAGGGCTTGCAGCAGCAACCCCGCGAACGCGGCGCCCGTCGCGGGGAGTACGCGCAGCTTGTGGCACTCCATCAGCGCGAGCGTCGACAGAACCCAGACCGCGACCGCCGCCACAGGCATGCTGATCCGCGCCACGGCGCTCAGTCCGGACATGCCTCCGGCGAGAAAGCCCGCCAGCTCCGCGCCGATGTGGAGCAGCATCGGGCCCGCGTAAGCGAAGCCCAGCGCGGCCCGCACCCCGGGCTCCGCGCCCGTCCCACCGGCCGCCCTTGCCAGCCGATGCGCCGCCTCCGAAAAGAGCCACCAGAGCGCGGTGAGCAGCGGCAGGGAGAGCAGCCCCTGAATGAGATACCAATGCTCGGGCGGTGCCGGGACGAGCAAGAACCGCGGTTCGTGTCCGCCGTTCCAGAGCAGCAGGCAGAGCATCCCCCAGACGATCCCCAGCAGCGCGATCGCGCTCGCGCCCGGACTCGCTTGGGGCACGACGGCCAACGCGGCGAACGTTCGACGCGGCCGGGTGAAGAGGCCGAGGAACGTCGCCGCGAGGCGGTGGTCGTTGTGGATGCGATCGGGGTCCGGCTCACTCACCTGCAGAGCATGCCGGCTCCGAGGTGGGGCGCAATCAGCGGCAGCCGCGGAGGTCGCCGTCCGAGACCTCAGCCACCACGTTCGTCGTGCCGGCCGCGAAGACGATGCCGATCTCCGTGTCTCCAGCGTACGCCTTGACCCACTCGTAGCCGAAGCCGCCCGACGAGAGGTCCCAGAGGTAGACGGTGCCCTCGTCGAAGGAGTCGAACGCCGCCTCGAGGCTGGCGTCGGCGTCCACGAACCCGAGCTGGGCCGCGGCGGCGATGATCTGCCGCTGCGTGAGGTCGGTGAGCGTGCTGGACGCCGTTACCTCACCGCGCTGCGCACCGAGCGCCTCGAGGTCCGAGCTGGAGTCGCCGAGCGCGGAGCCCCAGGTGCACACCGGGCCGGCCGCTTCGATGGCGTCGTCGAGCGTGTCTTCGCAGATCCACGCCGAGTTGTCGTCGAAGTAGCCCTCGAAGCAGTCGCGGGTCGCCTCGGTGGGCGCGCCACACTCCTCCTGCGCCGCCGCCATGTCCACGTCGCAGTACTCCTCGCACCAATGGTCGGAGGAGCAGAGCGTGTCGAGGTCATCGATGTGCGCGCCGGTGGTGGAGTGGCAGAGCGCGGTGCACTCGCCGGCGGACTCGGGGCGAAGCTCGCCGCCACACGCCGCCGTGGCGCGGGCGTAGCCGTCGCAGGTGCCGTTGAAGCCGTTCTCCCAGCAGAGCGCTTCGGGGCTGGACCACAGCTCGCCGTCATCCCAGCCGTAGCCGTAGTCGGCCGCGTCGATGCAGTCGTCCATGCAGCTCGTGACCGTGCCCAGGCAGGCCTCGGACTGGTCGGCGTAGAAGGGGAGCGTGCCGACGATGGCGTCGCAGAGCGAGCTCGCGGTGTCGTACTCGTCGTCCTCGTTGGTCCACTCGCAGGCCGCGGTGCACCCGGTGCCGTCGTCGAGGCTGGCCTCCTCGAGGCAGCCCTGCATGATGAGCTGCGCACGCGCCTCACCGACGCGGCCGTTGTAGCGAGGGAGCCGCTCAAACGCGCAGGCGCGGGCCTGGCTGATGCACTCGTAGGCCTCGCCGACGTCGTATTCGGACTCCGGCGGGGGCAACTCGCCAGCGCACGGGCCGCCGACGCAGCGCACGTTCAGCTCGTAGTCACCGTCTCCCTCTTCGCGGTAGGCGCGCACGGCCAGGAGGTAGGTCCCGGCGTCGTCGGCCTCGTAGACCTTGGTGAGCGTCGCCCCGGTGCGGTCCCAGCTCTCGCTCGAGATGTACGTGCTCGTGCCGTAGTAGACCGAGAGGTGCGGGTTCAGATCCCCCGAGGTCACCGTCATGCTGACCTCGATGCGGTCGGTGCGCTGGAGGCGGATTCGGTAGAGTTCCAGCCGGTCGGCGCCGACGTCACCCGTGGCCGAGCCCCCGATCTCGAGGTCGGGAACGGCGTCGAACAGGCCGTCGGCCTTGCCGCCCGAGACGGGGCCGTTCGCGTCCCAGTCGGCGTCGTAGTCACCGCTGTCAGCGTTTGTGCAGCCCCATGCGAGGGCCGCGACACAAAGGAGAACGGGGATGCGGGTGCTCATGCCCTCTCGCCACGCAGGCATTGTGCCAGCCCACGATCCGCGCCTCCACACGCCACTCGTCGCCAAGACGGCGCGTCGGGTGGTCAGTCGATCAGCCGGCGGAATGGGGAAGGCGCCACTCGACTGGCCACGCGAGTCACGCCGCTTCGCTCTCGCCCGGGAACGTCGCCTCGAACGCATCGAGCAGGTCCCAGACCGCGGGCAGCTCATCGGTTCGGTTCAGCGTGTGCCGCAGCTCGGCTCCGCCCTCCAGCGGGGTGAGGTAGCCAGCGTAGTAGCGCCGCATGTACCGGAGCGCGCGCAGCTCCCCGCGCTTGTCGATGTTGGCCCGGAGGTGGGTGCGGCAGAGCCCGAGGCGCTCGCTGACGGTCACCGGCGTGGGCTCAATGCCATGATCCAGGAGCGCGCGGCACTCCCCGAGCAACCAAGGATGCGCGATCGCCCCGCGGCCGGCCATGACGCCGGCGCAGCCCGTCTCCTCGATCGCGCGCTTGGCGTCCTCTGCAACCTTCACGTCGCCGTTGACGATCACGGGCATGTCCACGACCTCGCGGGTCTTCGCCGCCCAGGTCCAGTCGGCCTCGCCGCCGTGCCCCATTTTGGCGGTCCGGCAGTGGATGGTGATGGCGCGCACACCCACGTCCTCGAGCCGTCGGGCCAGGTCGACGATCGGCATGTCGGACTCGGGTCCCCATCCGATGCGTGTCTTGACGGTGACCGGCAGCGCCACCCGCTCGACGACCATGCGCGCCATCTCGACCATCGCGGCCGGGTCGCGCAGCCACCCCGCGCCAGCGCCGCGGCGCGCGATCTTAGGCACCCAACAGCCGCAGTTGATGTCGAGGAACACGGGCTCGGCCGACTCCGCGATGGTCGCCGCCTCCGCCAGCAGCGCCGCGTCCGAGCCGTAGATCTGGATCGCGGTGGGGTGGTCGCCCTCGCCGTGGATGTCGAGCTTGCGCTTGGCCATCTTGCATCCGCGCAGGAGGCTCGAGACGTTCACGAACTCGGTGACGCACAGATCGGCGCCGCGGTCGCGGCAGATCTGACGGAAGATCGGGTCGCTCACGTCCTCCATCGGGGCGAGGATCGCGGGCTTGCTCGCGAAGTACGCGTCGAAGTCGAACGGCTCCATGGGCCGAACGGTGTACGGCACGCGAGCACCCTCCGCCACTCGGCCTCCGCGCCGACAAGAAGAGACCGCGTACCATTTTGTACAAGCAGGCAGACCAACCTCGACCCGAGACTGCGCGTGGAGGAAGCCGGCGATGCATGTCGGGGGGCCCACTCCGGCTTCCTCCGAATCTCTCTGATGCGGAGCAAACCGGAGGCAGCGATGAGCAATGACGACCGAGAAACCGAAGCCCGGCGCTTCTTCCTGCAGCAGTTCGTCGGCTTCGAAGCGGAGGTGGAGCCTCAAGTCCAAGAGATCTACGCCAAGGCGATGATCCTCTGCGCGAAGGGTGATGGCGTACTGCATCCCCACGAGCGAAAGTGGATCCGCGGCTACTTCTCCAACACGGGGGCGAGCCGGGCGACGATCGACCTGGTCGACACGTGGGAGGGCAACGCAGACGAGATCATGGACCTACTCGGTGGCGATGAACGCACCGCCGCGTCCGCTGCGCGGAACCTCGTGTTCGATGCCCTGCGAGTCTGTGAAGCCGACGGGGAGCTCGCGGACGGCGAGCGCAAGAGCATCTACGGGATGGCCGCCAAGATGGGGCTCAGCGAGGCCGCAACGCAGCAGGTGGAGGCCGCCTACGAAGTGTACCGTGCCGCGCTGAACAACAAGATGCGCGTGCTGTTCCCCGACGGCCCTCCGTTTCAGGAGTAGCCGGGCCGGGGCGTCCGCGTCAGCAGCCGCAGTCGGGGGTGCTGCACTCGAGGTGGAAGCTCAAGATGAAGGGCCCGGACACGACGGCGTCGGAGGTGTCGGCGACCACGACCTCCTCGGAGCGTTCGGCGTCAGGTCGGGGGGAACACGGAGGCGCACCGCTCGGCTTCGAGGCGCTCGTCCTCGAGCGACTCGAGCAGGTCTTTGAGCGCCTCGATCCCAGCGGGGACCGGGGTGCAATCGGACGTGCCTGCGCAGGACGATCCGACCATGATCTCGCGACCGCGGTACTCGATGATGAAGATGCGACCGTCGAACGGCCGGGTGTCGCGGCCGTAGAAGACGGGGGTGCCTGTCAGCGCCAACTGAACCTGGGGGTCGGCCAAGGCGCGGTTCACATCGCCAATGGTCACCTCGTCCCCCGTGCATGGCACCTCGTCTTCGCACATGACCGTGGGGCCGGTTCCGACCGTGCGCGCGTACGCGAAGTCACGACAGACGTCGATCCGCGAGCCTGCGCGACTGGGGACGAAGCCGCCGTCGAAGCGCCAGCTCAGCGTCGCTTCGATGCACCCACACGCACCGGCGTCGCTTCCGGCGTCCGCCGCCCCGGAGTCGACCGAGCCGGAGTCGACCGGGCCGCCGTCCGACGAGCCAGAGTCGACCGGGCCGCCGTCCGACGACCCGGAGTCGACCGAGCTCGCATCGACCGAGCCCGCATCGACCAAGCCGCTGTCCAGCGCTCCGGCATCCGTCGCGACGGCCGCATCAGGAGGCCCGCCATCCGCGTCTCCAGATTCCTCACCGCACGCGGCGAGGACAAGGGCGAGCGCGAGAAGGCAGACATATCGACGCGTGGACATGCCCGACAGCCTACTACCTCACCAATGGGACCGATTCAGTCTTGCTGATCGAACCCGCGGCTGGTTCTCGTCGGCACGACGCGATGCGGGGGCATCGTGGGCCCGAACCATCAGTCAGGATCCCTCATGGTGAGGTACGGCCCCGCGCGATCACGCGATCCCGCGCCGACGGATCTGGCGCGCGGTGGGCGCGGCGTGCGCGGGCTTGCCGCCTCGCTTCTTGGTGCCCTTGGCGAAGCTCTCCTTGCTCGCGTCCTTCTTGGACGCGTCGCTTCCCTCTTCCTCTTCGGCGGCGCGCGCAGCCTCCGCAGCGGCTTTGGCCGTCGCCTGCTCGGCGGCCAGCTCCGCCGTCCTCGCGGCGGCGTCCGCCTTGAGGTGGCACTTCTTGTACTTGTCTCCAGACCCACAGTGACATGGGTCGTTTCTGCCTAGCTTCGCGATGTTGTCCTCCTGATCTACCAGTCCGTGGGGGCGTAGTTCTTCAAGAACTGCCCCCAGATGTGCTCGCCCGAGTTGATCCCGTGAAGGATGGGGTCGAGGATACGCGCCGCACCGTCGACAATGTCGAGCGGCGGGTGGAAGTCGTCTTGTGCGCGCTTGCGCGCCGCGTGGTGGGCCGGGTCTTCGTCCGTCACCCACCCCGTGTCAACGCTATTCATGTGGATGCCGTGCTGCACATAGTCCGCGGCCGACGTACGGGTCATCATGTTGAGCGACGCCTTGGCCATGTTCGTGTGCGGGTGCCGGTCGCTCTTGTACGTTCGGTAGAACTGCCCCTCCATCGCGCTCACGTTCACGATGTGCTTGTCGGCGGTGGGCACGGCCATCATCAGGGGCTTGAGGCGCGCGTTCAGGACAAACGGCGCGACCGCGTTGACCAGGTGCACCTCGAGCAGCTCGACCGTGGAGGTCTCGTGCATCTTGAGGCGCCAGCTGTTGACCCGGCGTAGATCGACCTGCTGGAGGTCCGCGTCGAGCTTGCCGAGCGGAAAGAGCGCCGTGGGGTCGACCCGGTCCTCCTCGAGCAGGCGCAGCTGGGACAACGCCGCAGACGGAACCGGCACAGCCGTGCGCTGGGACGCAACCAACGCGTGGACTTCGCTGCTCGGCCCCGCGCCGAGCTCCTTCTCCATCAAGTGCTCGTAGAAACCCGGCGGCCGGCGAACGGTCTGGCAGGCGTTGTTGACGATGAAGTCGAGCCGCGCGTGGCTCGCCACCAATTGGGCGCAGAGGGCCTCCACGCTCGGCGTGTGACGCAGGTCGACGCCGTGGATCTCGAGACGGTCGCCCCAGTCGGCGAAGTCCTCTTCGCGGGAGAACCGCTCCGCCGCGTCGACGGGAAAGCGCGTGGTGCAGAGCACGCGCGCGCCGGCCCGAAGCAGCACGATCGCAGACTGGTAGCCGATCTTGACCCGGCCTCCGGTGACCAGCGCAACACGGCCCGTGAGGTCGGCGGTCTGCCCGCGCTTGTCGTGGTTGAAGTCGCCGCACGCCACGCACATCTGGTCGTAGAACCAGTGCACGGTCGTGTAGCGCTCGCGGCAGACGTAGCAGACGCGCGGGTCCGAGACGTTTCCGAGCGGTGGGCGCCTCTCCGGCTCCTCGACCAGCGGCTCGCCCCGTCGGCGCGGGGTCTCGAAGATGGGGTTGTCCCGGAGGCGCCGGATCTCCGTCCGACCGAGCAGCGCACGGTCCGTGTCTCGCTTCTCGACCTTGTCGCGCCGTCTCTTCTCCCGGGCCAGCGCCCGACGTGCGCCCTTGTCCGGCTTGCTCACCCGGCCGGCCGAGATGAGCAGGCGCTGACGCAGATCAGGGTCGAGATCCGCCAGCAGGCGCCGGTCCTCGGCAATCGCCTCCAAGAGAGCCGCAGCGTCTTCCGCCTGACGCTTCACGTCCATCGCCTGCATGTACCAGATCCACACGCGCGCGACAGGCGCGTGGGAGATGTCTCGAAAGGCCGGCGGAACCGGGCGGCATCCATGTCGTCTACCCGCACAGCCGGCTGCTGGCGCCGATGGTCACCGAACTGGCCGCGCTGGCGCGGGAGCGCTTCGCCGGTGGGCACACACCCCTCTGACGGATTCTCGCGGCTCCGCACTTGGAAGCGCAGCGCAGCATCCTCGGACCCGACGGCGCGCCAAGCGGCGCCCGTGTTCGAACTCGCGAGCTGTGGTACGTCAAAGACATGACTTTTTCTTATTGGACACGTCGACTTACGGTCGTGGCGTGCTGCTTCATTGCTGTTTCTCTCGCAGGCTGCGCCGAGAGCACGGAGCTGGACGCGGGGGGAGGTGACTCGGGCTCGGGCGCGGTGGACTCCGGCGGCACCGACGCCGGCGGCACCGACGCCGGCCGCTCGGACTCTGGCTCGCGTGACGCCAGCGTCGATGGCGGTCCCCCCGAACCCTGCGACGGATTGGAGGACTGTGTCGTCACCACGGCGAACGTGCAGTCCATCTGGTGGAGCGACGGAACGCTCTTCTGGATTGCCGCACCTCGGACCGACGACCTCGGCAATCCGCGCAGCGGTCCCACGTTGTTCCAGCAGTCCATCCCGGGCGGCGCGCCGGAAGAGGTCGTCGAGCTGGCGATGCCGAGCGGCGGGATCACCCAGATTGTCGGCGCCGCCGGAGACTTCGTCGTCACGATGGCAAGCGTCGTGGGCGGGGTCAGGATCTCCCGAACGAACACGGAGACCGCAGCGGTCGAATCGATCGTCCCGGACTTCGACCTGGAAGACGTCGCAAGCGCGGGGGATGACCTGTTCTTGACGGGGACACAGGACGCCATCGCAGGGATCTGGGCGACCTCCATCAGCACGGCCGGCACACCCACGCTCCTCGCGGCAGCGGACGGGCGCTCGTTTGATGAGGTCGTTGCCTCAGAAACACGGGTTGCCGTGTCGGGGAGCGGTCCCGCCCCTGATTTCGGAGACAATCGGGTCTGGGTGGTGTCGCGTGAGGACGGCACGTTCGTCGGCTCCCCTCGCACGATCGGAGGCGCCGGAGGCTGGGTGGTCGGCGTCGACGAAGAGGTGATGCTGGCGCTTCACGAGGGCGGCCAGATCCACAGTCACTTCGAAGACCGCTCGATCGTGATTTCGGAGGGAGATGAGCTCGGGGACCGAATCCCCCAAGAGCTGCTCCATCGCGGTTGGGTCTACCGCATCGACACGGAGCGGGGACTCATCCGGGCGCCGACCCGCATCGGGCGTGAATTGGATGTCGTTCTGCCGCTTTCGGACGGCATCGAAGCGGGCGTGCCCTTCGCTCTCGGGGGCGGCTTCGTGTTCTGGGCGAGCGCCACTGAGATCCGACGCGCCGTACTCAGTGCGCCGCCCTGTGCAGAAGACATCGACTGCGGCGGGACGGGTGCCTTGTGTGTCGACGGCGCGTGCGGGTGACGCGCTGGGGGTCGCGCTCCGGCTGAGGCCCGAACTGCGCCATGCGCCACCCTACGGCGTGCGCCGTGCTCGAACGGCGCCTCCGAATCGGACGCTGTACGAGCGAGAACCTCCGAGGGATCCTGCTTCGGCTCGATCACACGCCGGGCTCCGCCTTCGGCCCTCGCGTGCTTCCGCCTACGCTGCGGAGCATGCACGACGGTCGATGGCGACGCGCTTGGCTGTTCCTTTTGGCCCTCGGGCTGGCGGGCTGCAGCTGCGATGGCGAGGACAACCCCGACGGCTCCATGATGATGCCGGACGGCGGGCCCGGGACGTCGCCAGACGCCGCGATGAGCGACGCGAGCACGCTGACGCCCATCCCGGCGGAGGGGGAGTGCGCGTGGGAGGTGGGTGAGCGCCCGACCGCGGATCTCCCGCCCGTCCACGACAACGAGTACACGCTCGAGCTCGAGCGCTGGATGATCGACAACGACGGCGGAGACCCGGTCGAGACCCGGCAACGCATGAACGAGGGCATCGCGTGGGCCGTCGACAACGGCTTCAACAAGGTCATCGTGCCTTCGGGGCGCTACCTGGTCGGGGAGCTGACCAACGACATCTACTCAGCGGGCATCCAGCTGCCGGGCGACATGACGCTCGAGCTCGCCGACGACGCGGTGATCGAGATGGCGCCGAACGACCGCCACAACTACTGCGTCATCAGCGTCGACGGCAACGAGAACATCACCATCCGGGGCGGGCAGATCCGCGGCGACCGCGCCGACCACATGTACGTCGGCGACACCGCGCATGACGAGGGTCACGGCGTGTGCGTCTGGACGAGCGCCAACCGCGTTTTGATCGAGGACACCGAGCTGACCGAGCTGACCGGCGACGGCGTGCTCATCGTGGGCTCACGCGGCACCGACGAAGAGCCCGAGGTGCCCAGCACGCACGTGACCATCCGGAACAACGAGATCCACCACAACCGGCGGAACGGCGTAGCGGTGGTCGGCGGCCACAACGTGGTCATCGAGAACAACCACATCCACCACATCCAAGGCACCGCGCCGCAGTTCGGCGTGGACGTCGAGGGCGCCGGGCGCACCGACCGCGACATCCTCATCTTCCGGAACAACTTCCACGACAACTGGGGCGGCGACTTCGTGACCTCGACCGGGCGCAATGTCTGGCTCGAAGAGAACACGATGACGCAATGCCAGGTGAACGACGCGGGCGAGTTCGACGCTTCGCTCCCGTGCGAGACGGACCCGGACGAGGACCGCTGGGCCGGGCAAAGCGACGGGCCGATCGTGCTCTGGCAGAACACCGACACGGTCGTGCTCAACAACCGTGTGCGCATGACCAGCCGGAGCTCCAACGGGCTCTGGGGGCTCATCGGCTACCCCAACGAGCGAGAAGCCGTGCGCAACAACGATGTCGGCAACTTCATCGCGGGCAACACCTTCTTCGACTGCGGTGTGCACGACTCTTGGAACCGGCTGCAGTACATCTCGAACAACACGGTGCACAACAGCCTGATGCTGCTCTTCCGGCTGGAGTGCACGCGGCTCGAGGACAACCACGTCAACCGCGAGTCCGGGCTTCGCTACCAGATTCGCAACGTCGCGGGGCTCGCCGAGGGCAACAGCTTCAACCGCGAGGCCGAGACGGGTTTCCCCGAAGGCGACGACATCGAGGCGCACTTCCCGATGTCCGACGACGCTCCGTACCGCAACTCGAGCCCGGTGTTCTGGTGATGACGATGAACAAGACACGCTGGGCCCTGCTCGTCGGCGCCGCGCTGGCCGCGGGTGCCCTCTTGATGCTCGCGTGGCCGGACGACCGCGATGAACGCGCCGAGATCACCCCCGAGCCGACGCACGAGAACATGGGCCAGGAAGACTGCCCGCCCGGCGCCTCGACGACCGGCTCTGGCCCCGAGATGGTCCGGCTGCCCGAAGGCTTCTGCATCGACACGACCGAGGTCACCCGGGCGCAGTACGACGCCTGGCTCGCGACGGACCCGAGTGCGGCTGGTCAGCCGAGCGCGTGCTCCGAGAACGACAGCTTCGAGCCGGGCTGCGACAGCGAGGGCGACCAGCCCGCGGTCTGTGTGGACTGGTGTGACGCGCGCGCGTTCTGCGAGGCCGCGGGCAAGCGTCTCTGCGGCGCGGTCGGCGACGGCGACGGCTACAGCTTCGATCAGTACGACGATGCGAGCGCGAGCGAGTGGCACGCCGCGTGTACGTCGGGTGGCACGTACGAATACACCTACGGTGACGAGCTCAACACGCAGACCTGCCGAGGAGCCGACGCAGAAGACGGCGAAGACCCCATCCACCAGAACTACGGCCGGGTCGACGTGGGCTCGCTCGACGGATGTCACTCCCCCGACGACAACTACAGCGCGGTCTACGACATGAGCGGAAACGTGGCCGAGTGGGACAACGGCTGCGACGGCGAAGAGCCGGACTCCCCCTGCCGGATCCGAGGCGGCAGCTACGAGCACCAGAACCACGGGCTGCGCTGCGCGATGGGGCAGAACTTGCGGTGGCCTCGCATGCGCCAGCAGGGCGGCGTCGGGTTCCGCTGCTGCGCGGACTAACGACCAACTCTCTGTAGCGTTTCGTTTCCGGAGAGGACCACAGCCGAGGTTGGTCCTAGGCTGGCCTCATGCGCCGCGCCTGCCTCACTCTCAGTGTCCTGTCGTTGACCCTCGCTGGACTGGTCTCCGCGCAGGCCCCGCGCCTCCCGGAGACGCTCGACGGCGAGTGGCGCAGCAGCGTCGCACCGGACCGAGCGGTCGACATCGCGATGGCGGCGTTCCGACCCCGGCTCGAGAACATCCCGTCGTTCATTCGCGGGCGGGTCGAGAGCCGGATCGCGGAGCGCATGCACCCCGTAGAGCGCATCGAGATCACCACCACCGGGGACCGCGTGCGCGTCGTGAACCACACCGATCGCGTTGAGACCGTGGAGACGCGCCTCGGGGAGTCCACGCGGATGCGGGGGCGCGACGGCGAGATGCGACGGGTCACGCAGCGGGTGCGTGGCGGTTGGCTCGAGCAGGTGTTTCAGGGCGACGACGGGTCGGTGAGCCGCCTGCTCTCCACGGAGCCGGACGGACAGACCCTGCACGTCGATGTGACGGTGCGAAACGAGCGTTTGGGCGACCCCGTGCGTTGGCGCGTCGACTTTCGCCGATAGAGCGCGTCGCGTAGACGCCCCCCGCATGAGCCGACACGACGACAAGATCGCGCCGACCGCGCATTACACCGCGTACGTCTGGCATCGGCTCGGCCTGCCCCACGCGAGATGGTTCGCGACGCCCAAGGGCGCGGCGATGTTCTGGGCGTTTCGGGCGCTCGGGGAAGGACTCGGCACGCTCCACCCGCGGGTGCCCTCGATGACGCAGTACCTCGAGATGCGGCACCGGGCGATCGAGCTCGCGACGCGA
>JBGCFC010000221.1:0-26460 GCA_045106715.1 Sandaracinaceae bacterium | reverse complement strand
TACAGTCGAGGCCACGTCGCGCGAGACGGCGCCTGGAGCTACGTCCAGCAGACCTCCGACTCGAGCGTGTTCCCGAACGGATACGTCGTCCTGACGTCCGGCGTCGTCGTCAGCGCGGGCGCGAACACCTTGAACGTCGACGTCCCGCAGGTGAGCGTCGCGCGGCCGCTCACCGTGGCGGGCGAGTCACTCCAGCCCACCTTGCCGGGAGACCACGGGGGCGGCTTCTCCCTTCTCCTGGTCCCGAGATGGACCCGGCAGCGCCAGTACGTCGCGCAGCCGAGCTACCGAGACTTCAGCCGCTACCTCGTCGAAGGCACCGACGTGGTCGACGGCCTGATCGTTCCCGGGACGTACGACCTCGTCTACGCGCGCGGCCACGTCGCACGGGACAACGACTGGAGCTATGTCCAGCAGACGTCCGAGACCAGCGTCTACCCAAACGGCTACGTGGTGGTCTCGAGCTGCGTCGACATCGAGTAGGCGGCCTCCGCAGTTCCCCGCGGGGGGAGTCCCCTGGGAGCGCGGTCACCGACTACACTGGCTGTCATGCTCGGACCGACGCGCGTGAGGAGCCCACGGTGAGGGGCCTGCCGCAGCCTCTCACCTCGCCGATGCTGTTCGCGCCGTGAGCGCTACCGCCACCACCCCCCCGCCCCAACGCGCGGCCCATTGGGTCATTCTGGCACTCCTCGTGCTGGCGGTGCTGGGCCTGCGCGACACCCACACGAGCTGGATGAGCTGTCAACCCGGCTCCGTCGGGCGCGCCGCCGGGTGGATCGCGAGGGTCCTGGTGCTGTTCGGAGGCCTTTCGTTCGTGCAGCCGGCCCGGGCTCGAACCGCTCCGCTGTGGCGTCCCACAGCGGTGGCGCGAGGCGCGTTCACGTTGGCCGTTCTCTATTTGGCCGCGCTCTGTTTGAGCCCGTTCGACCGGGCGCTGGCGGTCACCTGGGCCGCGGCGGTGGTAGGGCTCTCCGTCGTCGCTTGGGCCTCTTTGGGTCCGCTCTCGAAGGCACGCCCGCGACTCGTGCACGCGCTCGACATCGCGCTCACCAACGTCGCTCTCACCTTGGTCGGTCTCGAACTCGGGCTCGTCGTCCTCAGCGCGTTCATGCACACACCCCTGCTTTCGATGGATGGCGACGCCCGCGGGCGTGCCGTCTGGGAGTGGCGGCGGCGGGAGCCAGGCAGCGCGTACTTGGGCGACCGGATCAACGCTTGGGGCGACCACGAGGATCCGCCCCGGGTCTTGCCGGCCGACGCGTGCAGCGTCGTCTCCATCGGCGATTCGTTCTCGACCGGCGTGGTGCCGCTGGCGTACCACTTCACCAGCATCGCGGAGGCCGCGGGGAACTGCGATGTCTACAACATGGGGGCCTCGAGCATCGGGCCGCCCGAGTACCTGTACTTGCTGCGCACACGCGCCCCCCAGCTCGATCCCGACGCCATCGTGGTCAACCTCTACCTCTTCAATGACGTGCACGATGTCGAACGCATCGACGCACCGCCGCCGTGGATCGCGCGCGAGCGCCGCCGCGTCTACCTGGTGGGCTCACGGCTCTTGGCGTGGTCGATGGAGCGCGCCGCGACGGGCCGACCGGTGGGCCGCGGCCCCGAAGCGCAGGCCGGGGGCACCCTGGAGGAGCGCTTCCCCTGGCTGTCCGATCCCACGCGGGAGCCGCCCGGCCTCTCCACCGAGACCTACCTAACGGTTCAGACCGAGAACGCCGAGCGGGTGCTCGGCTCGGCGAACGAAGCCTGGGGGCCGTTCTTCGACACGCTCACAGAGATGCTCGAAGCGGCGGGCGACCGCCTCCTCTTCATGTTGATCCCCTCGGAAGTACAGGTCGAGGACGGGCTCTGGGCGCAAGTCCAAGCCCGTTCCCGGGTTCCGATCGAACGGGATGCGGCCGAGAGACGGGTCGTGCGTTGGCTGCGTGAGCGAGGCGTGCCCACGCTCGACTTGTTGCCCGTCCTCCGAGACCAGGACCCGCTCCCCGATGGGCAGCGCCATCTCTTCCACCTTCGGGACACCCACCTCAACGCCCGGGGGAACGCCGCCGTGGGGCGCGCCCTGGCTCGCTTCATCGAGGAGAATGTCGAGCCATGACCGAAGGCAGGCCAAACCCGCTGCGGCGCGACGCCCCGATCTACGTGCTGGTCGCAGCCGTCCTCCTCGTGGCGCTCTTCTGGCCCCCGGCCGGCGTTGTGTCGCGCTCGATCGAGATGGACGAGACGGCCGTCCCCGACCTCGTGTCTGGCTGGGGCGAGCCCGAGCGGAGCGGTCGACTCACGTTCATGTGGGCGGTGGACCACGAGGCCGCGGTCCGCCTGCAGGTGGAGGCACCGCGCGACCGCGTGGTCTCGGTGCGGTGCTGGCCCATCGCGCTCCCCGACGGCACCCAGGACATGGCGGTGCTGCTCAACGGCACGCTGCTCACCTCGTTCGAACTCGACAACCGGGCCCGGATCTACTCCGCGACGGCACCCTCCTCGGCATTCCGCCCGGCCGGGGAGCAGAACGTGCTCGAGTTTTACCTCGGCCATCTTCACCGCCCGCCGGGCGATCCCAGGAGCCTTGCCGTCGCGTTCGATTGGATCCGCGTCGTCGACCTGGAGTGAGCTTCGGCCGTCGACGCGGTCGACTGGCTCGCTATGGTCCGTCGGTGTCAAACAAGCCCTCTGTAAAACAGTACGACGAGCCCGCGAGAGAGACCGACTTCGAGGCCTTCGTGGACGTCGTCGAGTCACGACGGAGCGTGCGTCGGTTCACCGACGAGCCCATCCCGAACGCCGTGGTCGAGCGTTGCCTGGATCTCGCGCTGCTCGCGCCGACCTCCTCGAACCTCCAGTGCTGGGAGTTCTACCGGGTGTGTGACCCTGACAAGCGCAAGGCCGTCGTGGAGGCGTGTCTCTGCCAGCCGGCCGCCAGCACGGCGCCGGAGCTCTTCGTCGCGGTCGCCCGCGTGGACACCTGGAAGAAGAACACGCGGGACATCAAGCGCATCCTCGAAAACGATGCGTGGTCGTGGCCCAAATCGATGCACACCTACTACTCGGTCATCACGCGGCTTGCCTACGACAACGGGCCGCTCGGCCTGCTGGGCCCGGCGAAGAAGGCGCTCATCTCTGCCGTGGGCCTCATCCGGCCGATTCCGCGCGGGCCCACCAATCGCGCCGAGCTGGTGACCTGGGCCATCAAGACCAGCGCGCTGGCGTGTGAGAATCTGATGCTCGCCTTTCGGGCGGCCGGATACGACACGTGCCCAATGGAGGGCATGGACGAGGCCCGCATCCGCAAGATCCTCGGCCTGGGGAGCGACGCGATCGTCACGATGGTGATCAGCGCGGGACGGCGCGGAGCGGGCGGCGTGTACGGGCCGCGCATCCGGCTGCCCCGGGCGCGATTTATCAAGACCGTGTGAGCTTCAGAAACGCGTAAGAAGTCGTGTGCTCCTTGAGTTTCGAGGAGGAGCCCCCATGACGACGACCGCGATGACCCTCACCGCTGCCCCGCCGACCCCCGGCATGCTCGCCAAGAACCTGCTCGCGGAGCGCTCACGCCGCGCCGCCGGCCAGGCGGTCGAGCGCGCCCTCGGCGAAAACGGCTCCCCGGAGCTCAAGAAGGCCGCCACGGACCTGGTTGCTCCGTGGGCTGAGAACCTCGTCCGCGGCCTCGACGAGGTCATCCGCATCCCAGGCACGAACATCCACATCGGCCTCGATTCGATCGCCGGTTTCGTGGTGCCCGGCGTGGGCGACGCGATCACGGGCACCGGCTCGGTGACCCTGCTCCTGCTCGCGCTCAAGGAGGGGATCCCCACCGTCGCCATCGGGAAGATGGTGCTGAACATCCTGGTGGACACCGTGGGAGGCCTCCTTCCTGTCGCCGGCGACGCGTTCGATGTCGTCTGGCGCAGCAACCGGCGCAACTTGAACATCATCGAGGAGTACCGCACGGACCCGAAGAAGAGCGCCGGCGTGCTCGACTACCTGCTCGTCGGCGCCGGACTCAGCCTCGCCGTGCTCTCGGTCCTGCTGCCCGTGTTTCTCTTCTACGGCCTCGGCTTGGGCGCCCTCTGGGGCTTGGGCAGTCTCTTCGGCTGAGCGACCCCTCAGCGGAAGTCCTGCTCGAACCCCACCACACGACAGAGCTCGTGGCCTCGGAGCTGGTCGATCAGCGCGTCCGGATCGAAGGGCGCGTCGATCGACGTCTGCTGCGCGAGCCAGCGAACCGCGAGGCGCGCGTCACGAAACGCCTTGGTCTTCACCTCGCTGCGGCGCGCGAGAAGGACCCCGGCAACCATGGCGCGCACCGCAGCCCCGATGAAGCCGCTCACCTCCAGGCCCAGACCGGCGGCACGGGAGTGCCTCTCGGTCCGGTCGAAGTGCGCCATGACCGCCTCGTACGTCTCATCGGAGTGAAGCGCGACGCTCGGCATGTTGGGTGTGCGGTGAACGTACAGCAGGTTACGGCCGCCTCCGTACTGGGAGAGGATGGCGTCGGCCGCCGCGTCCATATGCGGGACCGCGATGGGCGTCTCCGGCTTGCGCCACACCACGTAGAGCACTGGCCCAAAGCGAGCCACCGAGGCCGCCTCGTCGTCGAGGTGTACGACCAGCCTGTGCACACGCAGAGGATAGCAAGGCAGCGCATCGACTCCCCTGACACACGTCAGTCGGCGTGCGGTCCTCAGGAAGAAGCGGCCACCTCCGCTCGCCGCGTCGTTCGCGCGAGTCCGGCGGTGCGCGCTGCAGGAAGGTCCACACCTTCCGTGGACTGCATCGCGTGAAGTCCCAGGCTCGGCACATGCCTCGAATCCGGTGGATGGTGTCTCTCTTGGTTCTGGCGGTCGGCTGTGGCGGTGCGAGCGCGGGTTCAGGCCCTGGGACGCGGGACGCGACGGCGGCAGTCACGTGCCGGCCGGTCGACACTTCGACGCCGCTGGCGGTGACCCGCGCAGAGGGCCCGGATGTCGTCGTTCACACCCTCACGGCCCCCGCGAACAGCGCATGGGTTACGTCGCACATCATCGAAACGCCGAACCGCTTGATCCTCATCGACGCGCAACTCTACCGAGGCTACGCCCAGGCACTCCGGCGGTACGTCGACGGGCTGGACAAGCCGCTGGATCGCGTCGTGATCACGCACGGGCATCCCGACCATTACCTCGGCCTGGAGTTCTTTCCCGACGCACCCCACTACGCGCTCCCCGAGACCCAGGCCGACATCCGCCAGCGCCAACGCTTCCACATTCGCATGCACCGGGTGGGCGAAGCCGAGTGCGACGCGGTCGCCGAGCGCGCCGTCATCCCGGAGCACGCCATGGAGGAGGGCCCGTACACGCTCGACGGGGTGCGGGTCGAGTTCGAGCGCGCGTACAACGCCGAGGACAACGACCAACTGGTCGTTCGGGTGCCGACTGCGGGCGTGCTGATCTTGCAAGACCTGGTTGCGCACGATGTGCATGCCTGGACCGCAACGGGAATGATCCCTCACTGGATCGAGGTGCTCCGCGGCTACGAGGACGAAGCCGACGTCCGGCACGTGCTGGCCGGCCACGGCGCCCCGGGCGGGCCCGAGGTCATCCGCGAGATGATCGGCTACCTCGAACGCGCGCAACCCATCCATGAGGCGGAGCTCCAGCCGGACGCGTTTCGGCAGGCCTTCCAGACGGAGTGGCCTTCGTACGACATGTACATCATCAACCTGATGGCGGCGACGCTGGAGTAGACCGTGAACGGGGACAGGCTGTGTGAACCTGAGTTCGCATCGCAGGGCATCCGATTCGCGGCCGCACAGGTCGATCCCCATCGATACCGGCCTCGGCACGGGATGTGCTGTTCTTCTGGGCGTGGACGCGATTCGCATGGTGATGTTGGCCGGCTCGATCGGGGCGACCCTGCTCGGCAGCCTCTACGCTGGGGCCAACGCCGAACGCACCGCGGCCGAACGCGCCGCCGCCCCCGCCCCCATCGTGAGTTCTTCGCCCCGCGTCGAGCCCATCCCGCCGCCGGTTCCGCCCGCCGTTTCGCCCGTCTCGGTACCGCTTCCCGACACACGCGACCCGCTCGCCATCGCGGTGGCGGCCAACGCCCAGGACATCGTCGACGAGCAGACCGGCCTCCGCATCGGGCCCCTGACGATGATGCCCCGAGACCTGGAGCCGCTGGACGAGGAGGCCGAAGAGGTCGAGCAAGCGGAGGAGCGGGTCCCATCCGCCAGACCTGCCCGTCGAAACCGCGCTCCGCGTCCCGCGCCCGGCCCCCGACTGCACCCCGACCCCGGCATGCACGTCATCCTCACGGCGCGCGGGATGATGGCGCGACGCGAGGTGGTGAGCGGGTCTTGCTACCGATACCTCTCCGAGGTGTACGACCGCGCAGGCCATTCGGGCTGGCGGAACCGTCGCACGGTGTACCAGGGCAACCGCAACGGGCCCTACGCCAGCCTTGACCAGGTCCGCCCCGGCGACTGGCTGTACATCGTCAACCACCCGGACCGCACCCCGGTCGGCACCCACAGCGTTCTGTTTGTCGGCTGGCAGGACCGCGCCCGCGGCCAAGCACATGTCATCGAGCACAGCGGCTGGGGCGCGCCAAGCGCCGGACGGGAGCGGACGTACGACATCTCCCGCACCTACCGGATCACACGCCCAACCCTTCGGCGCTGAGCCCGCCCGTCAAGACCCTCGCCTTGTGTTCACGAGAGGAGGTCCTTCACGTTGTTCGGCCGGTCGCTCGCGCGCAGCGCGTGCATGATGAGCGGCATGGGCGCCAGCCGCAGCCCGGTGCGGAACACCCAGCCGCCGACATCGCTCTCGGTGGTCATCCAGTTGGCGAGCGAACGCGCGGAACGAACCGTTCCCTCGACCGCTTCCTTGCGGCGCTCCTCGAAGACAGCAAGTGCCTCTTCGAACGGGCGTCTGGACAGCATCTGCACCAACGTGAAGGCGTCCGTCATTGCGGCGTTTGCCCCCTGGCCGAGGAACGGCGTCATGGGATGGGCCGCGTCGCCGATGAGCGCGCAACGGCCGCTCACCCAACTCGGCACCGGGTCACGATCCCAGATGCCGACTTCGGTGATGCGCGCCGTGTCGGTCCGTTCGATGAGCTGCGTGACGCTCTCAGACCACCCCTCGAACCGATCGAGAAGACGGGTGCGCGCAGTCTCGCGGTCCGGGCTGCGCTCGAACTGCGCTGTGCGGTAGAACGCACTCCAAAGCCACTCGTCGGCCATTCGACCGCCAAGGCACACAGCGCCGCTGCCCATCCAGCTCACGCCGCTCAGCCGTGGCAGTTGCTCGCCCACCGACACGTCGAGTCGATCGATGCCAACACGCCCCCAGACACAGGTGAGGCCGCAGAAGCCAGGCGGCCCGTCGTCGAACACCGCGTGTCGCGTGCGCGAGTGCACGCCGTCAGCGGCGATCAAGACCGAGCCCTCCACACGGGTCCCCGAAGCGAGCTCGACCTCGACGCTCCGCGGACCCTGGCGCACCTCTGCCACTCCGTCTCCAGAGAGCAGCCTCTCGGCTGGAAGCGCCTCGAGAAGGACGCGCTGAAGGTCCGATCGGCGGCTCGACGTGAGGTCCAGATCCGCCGGCAGCGGCATGACGTCGAACGGCGTTCCGTCGGTTCGCATCGAGACCACCCGTTGCATCTTGGTGCCCGTGGCGCGCACCCCCTGACCGACCCCGAGGTGGTCCAGCATCGCCAGCGTGTTCGCCCCGATGTCGTAGCCGCCGCCCACATCGGAGAACAGCCTCTGCCGCGTGACCTTCTCGAGGACCACAAACGGCATCCCACACCGCAACGCGGTCAGCGCGGCCGTCAGCCCGCCGGGGCCGGCTCCCGCGATCAGCAAGGGCAGTTGGGCGTCCGTCATCGCGACCTCCTCGCGCCCCGTGAGGGGCGGCCAATCCCCGAGAACACCATCGAGACCTGCTGGTCTACGCTGCGGAGCGCGTCCTCCATGTGCACGTCATCGCTGTAGACGAACACCAGCATCTGCGACGTCGCGACCCCGTAGAGCAAGCCCGCCGCTGCCTCGAGGTCCGTGTCCTCCGCCAGCCTGCCGGCGTCTCGCCATGCCTCGAGGTGCTGCATGAGCTGGGCGAGCATCTGGCGGTCGAGGCTCGCAAAGTCCTCCTCCGTGGATGACAGCGCACTCGTCATCACCTCGCGCATGACCGGCCGCGAGAACAAGGTCGACGCTTCCACGTACAGACGCAGCAGCGCGGCACACGACGAGGCGACGTCAGGACCGGCGGCGGCCACGACCTCGTCGGCCTGCGCCAGCGCGTGCTGGGTGGCGTCGTCCCAGAGGCCGAGCAGCAGCGACTGCTTGGAGGTGAAGTAGTTGTAGAGCGTGCCCGTCGCGACCTGCGCGTCGCGCGCGACCGCCGCCATCGTCGTCGCGGCGAAGCCACGGCGTTCGAAGCGGCGGCGTGCGGACCGCAGGATCTGGTGGCGGGTCTTCTCTTTTTTTCGCTCACGTAGGCTCACCCCGACAAAGTGAACGCATTCATGTTTGAATGCAAGTCATTCATGAATGCGTTCACATTAGCTATCGGTCCGCGCCTTGGCATTGAAGTGGGGCGTCGGCCGCCCTACCCCCCACTCGATGGCCGACGACAACACGAAGAACCTCGGATGGAACGCCGAGGAGTACGCTGCCCTCGCAGGGTTCGACTCGGACTGGCGCGACTCCTGGTGGAGGCAGGACTATCTTCAGCTGCTCTCCACGCGACTCGGCTTCTCCGACGCGCGGACCGTGCTCGACGTCGGCTGCGGGGCGGGGCATTGGGGTCACCGCCTCTCGACGCTGCTGGGGCCGGAGGCACGGATCACCGGCGTCGATCACGAGGCGGGCTTCCTCGACGCCGCCCGGGAGCGGGCGAAGCAGCGCCCCAGCACCTTCGACTACCGGGTCGCAACCGCGGAGGCGTTGCCCTTCGAGGACGACCATTTCGACCTGGTGACGTGCCAGACCGTCTTGATGCACGTACCGGACGCGCGTGCCGCGCTCCGCGAGATGGTGCGGGTGCTTCGCCCGGGCGGGCTTCTGCTCGCGTGTGAGCCAAACAACCTCGTCAACGCCATCACCAAGCGTCTCGCTGAGCCCGGAATGGATGACGACGCCCTGTTCAGACAAGCTCGTTTCGACGTGACCTGCCTCCGCGGCAAGGCCGAGCTGGGCCAAGGCGACAGCACCGTGGGCGAAGCGCTGCCGCGTCTGCTTCTCGAGCTCGGTTTGGAGGACCAGCAGATCGCGACGAACGAGTCGACGGCGACGATGCTGCCGCCGTACGAACCGCCGTCCAATCAGGTCGCCATCGACATGCTGCGCGTGGCCATCTCGCGCGGCACGTCGGGCATCGGGGACGAGGCCACGACCCGGCGCTTGTTCGAAGCCGGCGGCGGCGACCCGAACGCGTTCGAGGCCCTGTGGGCCGAGGGGCTCCTGCACCAGCGCGCCGCCCTCGAAGCGCTCGACGCCGGCACCTACGCGTTCAGCGGCGGGTTCGTCATGTACGTCGCGAGCGGTCGCAAACCCCGATAGCGTGCTCAGCCGGCGGCGAGCGCGCGCATGTGGGCCATCGTCTCGCGCTGAAAGCGAAGCTGATAGTGGCGCGCGACGGGCGCGCCGAGCCGCGAAAGGAGGCCGTGCGGGCGAGAGAACGCCTGCACGTCGTACCTCACGCGACCCGCTTCGAGGCTCACCCGAAACCGCTCCTCTCCGCTCTCGGCGTGTCCAGGGAGGGTTCCGAAGCCGAAGGAGAAGCAGCCCGGCGCGTCGTGCACGAAGATCACCCGGCACGGGTGAACGGAGACAAACCCGAGGTGGCGCGCGACCGTCGCGAAGAGCGCGCCCGGCTCGAGCAAGGGCGGCGCTACGACCCGCGTAAACGAAGGCGGGTAGTTCTCGATTCGCGTCAACGCTGCGCGCGCCCTCTCGAATACCGCTTCGCCCTCGCCGAGCTCGGTCCCGTAGCGATCGAGCAAGAAGCCCGGGGGAGCGGCGTCAAGCTCGCGCTCGGTTGTGCCGACGGAGTCGTGGGTGAACGGCGCGTCGCGCAGCGAGTCGAGAAGAGAGCGGATGCGCTCGTTGGTCGGTGGCTGGAGGAAGAACATCAGTGTGGGTCGAGCGTCAGTACCGGTCCCGATAGACCATGAGCACGACCGCGCCCACCAGCGCGATGGAGCATCCCACCACGACCATGAGGCCCCTTAGTATGGGCCCGGCCTCCCTCGCCGGCAGGGCTCCCAGAGCCAGGGAGCCACCAAACACCAGCGTGCTGACACCGACGCGACGACGGGACTTTCGCCGCTCCTCCTCGTAACGGCCCAGATCGTTCTGATGCTGCTGTTCCGCGTGCGCCCGCCTCCACGGTTCACGCCACGCCTCGTTGCAACGCGGGCAGCGTTCGGGCTCCGAAGCACACTGTTGGTGGAACGCGCACTCGCAGTCCAGACACCCACCGGAACCCGCCTCGGAGCGGATTCGCTCCTGACATACCGTGCAGTTCACCCCGACGAGTTGGAACATGGCACTCCGTAGTGCTGCCCACGGGGCGCACGGTTGCAAATGGGCGACAGGTGGAACTGGGTGACTATCCCGAGCAGCTGCGTCGGGGTCAACCCGCCCTCTCGAGAACCCGAAAGCCGGCTGCGGACACGTCATCGGCATCGTCAGTCGAGAACGGAACGCCAGGTCCCGGTTCAGTTCTGATCTAGTCGTCCTCGTTCTCCGCCCGCCGCTGCCGCATCGCCTTGCGGCGCTTGTTCTTCTTCGCGCGGCGGCGACGATGCTGCTCGTCCTGCATCCAGAGCGCCTCGACCTTCTGCCGCGCCCACGGGGTGCGGCGAAGGAACTTGAGGCTCGATTTGAGGCTGGGGTCGTTCTCGAAGCAGCGGATGGGCACTTCATCAGCGAGCTCGGCCCACCCTCGCCGCTCGACGAGGTCTTCGAGGAGCGCCTTGAGGGTGACCCCGTGCATCAGGTTGTCGGGCTGTTCTTCGCTCATCGGGGTTTCAGTCAGGTGAGGTCGGGAGGCGGAGCGGCTCGAAGAATTCACGCACGAACGGGGTCGCTGGGTCGCTGGCGACCGCGTCGGCGGAGCCCTGCTGGACGACCCGCCCGTCCTCCAGGACGACCACGAGTGTGCAGAGCGTTCGGACGTCGCGCACGTCGTGCGTCACGATGAGGGTCGGCCTGCCCTCGGCGGCTTGGGCGATCTGGGCGCGCAGGGTGCGGCGGGCGCCAGGGTCGAGCGCGGCGGTCGGCTCATCCAGCAGCAGCACATGAGGCTGGGTGACCATCGCGCGCGCGAGCGCGACCTTCTGACGCTCCCCGCCGGAGAGCGTGTCGGGGCGGCGACCCGCGAGGTCCGCCGCGTCCCATCGCGCGAGCGCACGGTCGGCGGCGGCGCGGGCCTCCGCCGTCGACGCGCCTCTGGCCCGCACACCGAACGCGACGTTCTCGCGCACGCTGAGCGGCCCGAACAGGGAGCCGGCCTGCGGCACATACCCCACGCGGCGCAACTCGGGAGGAACATGGACGGCCCCCGGCGACCGCGCCCAGAGCGCGTCGCCGACCTCCAGGCGGGCGGTCTCGACCGGAAAGCCGTCTCCCGCGATCCATCGCAACAGGCTGGTCTTGCCGGCGCCGTTCGGCCCGACGAGCGCCACCGGCCCGGAGTCGAACTCCAACGCGACGTCCAAGAGCAGCGCGCCGCGACGCGCCCGGAGCGACAGCGCGACCTTCTTCATCGCGACTCCTCCCGGCCGAGCTGCATCAACCGGAGCGCCAAGAGCGCGGCGGCGGCGAGCAACAAGGACAGCGCGACCGCGACGCGCACGTCCACCTCGAGCGCCTGAAAGATGGCCAGCGGCATGGTCTGGGTGACGCCCTCCAGGCTGCCCGCGAACAGCAGCGTCGCCCCGAACTCGCCGATGGCCCGCGCGAAACTCAACCCCACTCCCGACATCATTCCGGGGCGCGCGATGGGGACCGCGACCCGCGAGAACGCGACCCATGGGGTCGCGCCCAGCGTGCGCGCGGCGAGCAGCGTCTCCGGCCCCACGCGTCGGAACGCAGCCGCGGCGGACTGCACGTAGAACGGGGCGCTCACCACCACTTGCGCCAGCACGACGGCGGACGTCGTGAACGCAAGCCGAACACCGACCGCGTCGAGCGCCGGTCCCAGGAGTCCCTGCCGACCGAACAGCGAGAGCAACGCGATCCCGACGACCGCCGGTGGGACGACGACGGGCAGCTCTACCAACCGCTCGACGAGGCGCACCGCGCGCGTGGGCGACGTGGCCATCCACCAGGCGAGCGGGGTCCCCGTGAACACGACGACACTCAAACTCAACAGACTGGTCCGCGCCGACAGCCAGAGCGCCGGGACGAACAGAGGATGTTGCGCGCCCTCCCAGAGGCCGGCCGGGCCGGATGCGAGCAACAACGCGACGAAGGGCAGGACGAGCAGCGCGAGAAGCAGCGCGCCCGGCGCCACCCCGATCATGCGCGCCCGCGTCACTCGAAGCCCGCGTGCGTGAGGGCGGCTCGCCCCTCGGGGCCGGCGAGGTAGTCCAGCCAAACCGCACCGTGCGGCGAACCAGCGACCTGCGCCGCGTGGTAGGTCGCACGTACACGAAGCGCGGGCGCGAGCTCGACCAAGCGCACGCCGGGAGACGCATCCGCGCGGTAGACGATGGCGGCGTCAGCCTCGCCGAGCTCGACCTTCGCCCGCACGCGCCGCACGTTGCTCTCCTCGGAGACGACACGCGCGCGAATCGCCGCGACGAGCGACGGCCCGTGGACGGCAGCAGCCCGTTCGAAGAGGTGGGCGGTGTACTGCCCGATGGGCGTCGCCGCATGACCCACCACCAACCGCGGCGCGCGCGCCAAATCCTCGAACTGCCGCACGTCCGCCGGGTTGTCCTGGGGGACGATGATCACGAGCTCACTCTCGGCCACCGTCCGTGGGTCCTCCGCCCGGCCCGCCGCGACCAGCGCGTCGACGTGCTCGCGGTTCGCGGACACGAACACATCCGCGGGCGCGCCCTGTTCGATCTGCAGACGCAACACCTGGCTTCCGCCGTTCGCGTGCACCAGGTCGAGCGCGGGGTGACGCGCCTCGAAGCCGGACTCGAGGCTCAGCGCGGCATCGGCGAAGGACGACGCAGCAAAGACACTCACGGTCTCGCGCTCGGGCGTGCATCCGGACGCGACCGCCAGCCAGAGCGCAACGGCAGCGAGCCGAATCTCCCGGTCCGGTCGCGCCGCCATGCCGCGTGCCTACGCGGAAGCCCGACCCCCGTCAATCGAGGGCCGGGCCGCGAACTCCGCTCAGACGGGGAGCGCCTGCCTCAGCCGGGTCTCCAGCACGCGCGAGGTGAGCCGGCGCCACGGGGTCGACCGCCCCGAAGTCGACTGGACCCAGTCGCGCCCGAGCGCGCTCCACTCTTCGGCGTCGGGCTCGCCGCCCATCCACCGTACGTAGGGGGCCTCCGCCACGAAGAACTGGCGACGGAACGGGAGCAGGAAGCCGCCATGTTCGGCCCGAATGCGGGAAGCCTCCTCGTAGGATGCGCTCCACACGTTCCAGTACGCCGCGCTCTCCCGGTACATCAGCCGCCCCTTGTCGGCGACGGGCGTGCCCTCGAGCACGGCCTTGAGATGCGGCCAGCCCCGGCAACCGAGCGCGACCGCGATGCGCGCGAGCGCGTGCCGTCGTTTGACGGCGGAGGGGAGCTCATCCAGCGGGAGCGCGCGCAGTTCGGGGTGCGCGCGGAGAAGGGTCAGCGCGTCCGGCTCGGCGGCCTGGGCGCGGCGGTGCAGTCGGCGCGCGTGCAAGCGCGCCACCTCGACGGGATCGGTCATCGTGATGCCTCTCTCGACTCCGTCCCGCTCCCAGGAGCCGATGGATCGCGATGCGTTCCGTCAGCGTGAACCTTATTCGAGCCTCGAGGGTGACGTGGTCTTTCGGCGGTGAGGCGCCCCTCGGCACCTGCCTCGGAATTATGCCGACGCCCCGCCCTCTGCGCAACTCACGCCGCGTTGCGGAACGGCCCCGCCCGCCTCTCCACGTCCAGCGGCGCGTGTCGCGCGTTCTCGTGCTCGTCGCGCACCGTCTTGGCCAAGCTGAAGCAGGAACCGATCGTGAACAGCAGGCCCATTGCGAGGAATCCCTTCGTCCAGACGTCGACGGGCAAGTAGGCGATGCCCAACGAGGTGAGCAGGCTCGAGACCACAAACGAGACCCAGACCTGAAATCGCCACGCGCCGGTATGTGCTTGCTTCATTTCGTTCTCCTCTTCATCCGGAGGTTCAGCAAACAGCGGGACAGCCGCCGGCGGGGGAGAACTCGGCAACGCGTGCCGCGGCTCCGTACATTGCCGGACACCGCATGCGCATTAAGTGATCGGTCCTACATGTCGGAGGGGTTGGTCTCCGGCGGCGCGGACGACTCCGGCGCCTCCTCGGGCGCCGGCTCCGGCGCGAGCCCGTAACCCTCGATGACGGCCTGCCCGCGCTGGACGCAGTGGGCGCGCCACGGGAGCCACGCAGACTCGTTCCCGAGGGACTCGAGGCGCGTCTGGCAGTCGGCGTAGAACTCGATCATCCGATGGCCGAGAGGCAGCGTCGCCCGGTTCAGTGACTCGATGTAGATGCCGCGCAGCTCGTCGTCGTTGGCGATCTCATCCGGCACCGGGGCGCCTCCGATCTGAGCCCCGAAGTCCTCGAACGCGTACGCGAAGAGCGCCAGCGCGATCGCCCGCTCGTAGGGCGGTTCGGCGCTGACCTCAGCGACCAGAGCGCGGGTCTGCTCGAGGGCGGTGCGGCGCTGCTCGATCCACTCCTGAAACGGCCCCTCCGCCCAGAGCTGCACGTTTTCCATGGTGTTCTCCTCGGGGCCTTCGGGGCGGTTGATCTGCACCTGCTCCTCGACCTGAGTCCACACCGCCTCGAGCGCGGGGCTCAGCTCATCGCGCGGCACGGCCGGCTGCGGCACGGGGACGGGCACGGTCATGCGCATCACGATGGGCGCCGCCGGCTCCGGCTCTTACTCCGCGGGCGGGCGCGCGGTCGCTTCGCCGCCTGAGGAGGTGGTCACCGTGGTGGACGTTGTGTCTTCCGATTCGGCGGCGCCGCCGCACGCGGAGAGACCCAAGACGAGAACGGAGAGCGAGAGACGACGCAGCATGCGCGCAACGTACGGGGTGGCGTCCGGACTCGCCACCGGCCAGCCCCGTAGCCGGGCCCCCGCACGAGCACCGGCCAGAATCGCCCGCGATCCATGCTTCTGAGAAGACGGAACACGACTTGCGCTGGAGCCCGACATGCGCCGCATCATCGCCGTCCTGAGCTTGCTCGCCCTCGCGGGCTGCGTCTCCCCGGGTCTCGACGAAGAGTCCGAGGGCATCGGCGGCAAGGCGGACTCGGCGGCGCTCGCGCTCGAGGGCACACGGGAGGGCGACGGGGTCCTGCGCCTCCTGAACGACGTCGAGGGCACCCGCTTTGAGCTTCTCGACGACGCCGTGGGGCTCGATCGCCGCGCGGCCGAGAACCTGATCGCGCAGCGGGATGGCGCCGACGGCGCCGCCGGCACCGAAGACGACCAGCTCTACGACACCATCGCCGAGGTCGACGCGGTCCGCTGGGTCGGGCCGAGCGCGCTGGAGCGGCTCGCGGCGTTCGCGCGAGAGAACGACTACGTCCCGGGCGACCAAACCTTCTACGGCCGCTACGACCGGGTGGACTTCACCTACCTCGAGGCCGAGTCCGTGCTGGCGTTCAGCAACGAGGCCTCCTCGACGCAGCTCCGCGCCGTCAGCGTCCCCAGCCGCGCCGTGACCTCCATCCTCGACGGCCGCCCGATCGCCGACCTCGAGACGCTGGCTTCCCTCTACTGGGTCGGCACGGCCACGCTCGAGCACCTCAAGGCCGCCGTGGCGGTACCTTCCGAGGACGCCATTTGCGAGACCCACGACGACTGCGGGCCGGGCACGCGATGCGAGGGGCGGCCGTACGGCGGCACGCTCGGGCGCTGCCGCGACACTGCCAACTACGACCTCGCCGGCATCGACTGCGAGGCCGACGACGACTGCGCGGACGGCATCTGCATCGGCACGTCGGTCTACAGCCGGGGCTACTGCGCCGTGGCTTGGATGCGCGACACCTTCGTCGTTGAAACCGAGGCTTCGCTCCCCGCCGTCGGGATGGCGGAGCCGACCGCGTTCCCGGTCACGGTGTTCGGGCAGGCGAGCGTGCCCGAGGACATCCTCGTCGAGCTTGACCTGACCCACGAAGACCCCTCGAGCCTCTGGATCGGGCTCCAGCCGCCGACGGGACAGGAGCCCGTCACGCTCTGGGACGGCGCCACCATGACCGGGCCGATGCCGAGCATCTTCGTCGACCGCGGCATCTACCGCGACGACGCGGTCAACGGCACCTACGAGTTGCTCATCCAGAACGTGGGCGGCCGTGGCGACGGGGTCTTCCGTGGCTACACGCTCACGGTCAGCTCCCGCTGGGACTGAGCTTTCGTTCGTGCGTTCGCGCTGCGCGTCCGCGCTTGCGCGTCGATGAGCCTCAGCGACCCATGATCTCGAGGCGGTTTCCGAACGGGTCGCTGACGTGCGCGCGGCGGAGACCGCCGACGTCGTTGGAGTAGCGCACCGCGTGGCCCGCCTGCTCCAGGGCGTCGAGGAGCGCGTCGAGCTCCGGTACCTCAAAGGCGACATGCGCTCGGGTCGGAGACGGTGGGCCATCCTGCACCCCGAGGTGAAGTTGCTGATCGCCGAGAAGGAACCAGACGCCCTCGGGGTTCGGCATGTCGGAAGGCTTGGGGATGCACTCGAGGCCGAGCTCATCGCCGTAGAACGCGCGGGCTCGGGCTTCTTGGCCTCGGGGGATCATCAGCTGCACGTGGTGGATGCGCATGGCCGCACCATGGCGCAGGCGCGGCCGCGACCCAAGGTCCGGTGGAGATGACGACCGGAACGCTCTTCCTCGTGCTCGGGGACCAGCTCGACCTCGACGCGCCGGCGCGCGCTGGCCTGGATCCCGACCTGGACGCGGTGTGGATGGCGGAGGTCGACGAGGAGACCACGCACGTCTGGTGTCACAAACTTCGCATCGCCGGGTTCCTCGCCGCGATGCGGCATCACCGTGACGCACTCGAAGCGGCGGGATGGACGGTCCATTACACCGAGCTGACCGAGGGCGCGGAGGACGACGAGGCCCTCACGTTCTCCGAGCGTCTCGCCCTGGACGTGACACGCATCAAGCCACGCGAGCTGCGCATGCTCCACCCGGGAGACCACCGCGTGCGAAGCGCGCTCCAGTCGTCAGCGAACGCGCTCGGCGTGCCGCTGACCTTGCTTCCGGATCCGCACTTCGACCTCGACCTGGACGACTTCGAGACGTGGATGCAAGACCGGAAGGTCGTCGTGCTGGAGCACTTCTACCGATGGATGCGAAAGCGGCACGGCATCCTCGTGGAGGACAACAAGCCGGTCACCGGTCAGTGGAACTACGACGCCGACAACCGGGGCAGCTTCGGCCGCAAAGGCCCCGGACTCGTGCCGGACGTCGAGCCCTTCGAGGCGGATACCGTCAGCCGAGAGGTGATCGCGCTGGTCGAGCGGCGCTACGCCTCTCACCCGGGCTCGCTCGCCCACTTCGACCTCCCCGTAACGCGCGCCGACGCGCTGCGCGCCCTCGACGACTTCATCACGCACCGGCTCTCGCGCTTCGGGGAGACCCAGGACGCGATGTGGGAGGGCGCGTCCTTTCTCTTCCACTCCCGTCTGTCGTTCCCGCTGAACCTCCACCTGCTCACCCCAGCCGAGTGCATCGAGCGCGCGGTCGAGGCCTACGTCGAGGGCCGAGCCCCGATCCCCGCGGTGGAGGGCTTCGTCCGGCAGATCCTCGGGTGGCGGGAGCTCGTGCGCGGCCTCTACTGGCATCACATGCCGGACTACGCAGGACTCAACGCACTCGCGTGCGACCCGGAGCGGGACGTGCCGCGGTTCTTCTGGGACGGCGAGACCGACATGGCCTGTGTACGCGACGCGATGCGGAACGTGATCGAACACGGCTACGCCCATCACATCCAGCGACTGATGGTGCTGGGGCTCTTCGCACAGCTCGCCGGCGTGCACCCGCTCCGATTCCACGAGTGGCACATGGCGATGTACATCGACGCGATCGACTGGGTCTCGCTCCCCAACGCGCTCGGCATGAGCCAATACGGCGACGGAGGCGTGCTGGGCACAAAGCCCTACTGCGCGACGGGCAAGTACATCCAGCGCATGAGCAACCATTGCAAGGGATGTCGCTACGATCCGGCGAAGGCCACCGGCGATGACGCGTGCCCTTTCACGACGCTCTACTGGGACTTTCTCGCACGCCATCGGGAGACTCTGTCCGGCAACCGACGCATGACGCTGCAGCTCAAGAACGTCGACCGAAGGAAGGACCTGTCGGCGATCCGCAGCCAGGCCGCAACGCTGCTGGACGCCGTCGCCAACGAGGCGGGGATCTGACAGCCTGGGCGCCATGCAGGACGTGAAGGCCACCCTCCGCGAAGCGCGCTGGCAGGGAATTCGGGACGCGGGGGCCGCGCGTTTCCCAGGGGTCAAAGGGCGGATCCCGAACTTCGTGGGCGCCGAGGCGGCCGCCCTGGCCCTCGCGGAGACCGAGGTCTTTCGCGCCGCCAACGTGCTCAAGTGCAACCCCGACTCCCCGCAGCGCCCTGTTCGTCATGCCGCGCTCAAGGCAGGCAAGACGGTGCTGATGGCCGTGCCCAAGCTCGCTGCGCGAGAGTGCTTCCTCCGCCTCGACCCGGCCGACCTCGAGAGCCTCTGGCACGCCAGCAGCATCAAGGGGGCCGGCGAGGTGGGGGTCCCGGTCGACGAGCGCCAGGTCGGCGCGATCGACCTCATCGTCACCGGCTGCGTCGCCGTCGGACGGGACGGCGCCCGGCTCGGCAAGGGCGGCGGCTACAGCGACCTGGAGTACGCGCTCCTCCGAGAGCTCGGTGTGGTGGACGGGTCAACCCCGATCGTGAGCACCGTGCATTCGAGCCAGCTGCTGCCGAAAGGCGCCGTACCGATGGCCGCGCACGACATCTCTCTCGACTGGGTCGCCACGGAACAGGGCGTCCTGCGTCTCGAGCGCGACCACCCGCGGCCCGAGGGCGTGATGTGGCCTCTGCTGGACGACGACAAGGTCCTCTCCATCCCCGCGCTCGCGGAGCGGAGACCCTAGGACACTTCGGCGCAGACGCACGTGATGGATCGTGGAGCGCGGCGTCGTGTCCAGCGCGCCGGGCCGAGGACGAAATGCTGAAGCACTTCGGGCGAGCGACTGGCGGGTTGGGCGCGGCGCCCCGCCCTCGAGGCGCGCGTGGCGGCTTGTGCCGCAGTGTCCTAGAGAGCAGCACTTTTGCAGAGCCTTTACGCCCCCGCGGCCGGGCGCGCGTCAGGGTGAAGGCATGAGTCTCCCCGCCGCCCTTCGCCGCGCCCGCCGCCTCGCGCTCGCCTGCACCGCGCTCGTTCTGCTCAGCGCTCTGGCCCACCTCGCCGAGGCCCAGCAAGGGCCCCGATGGCTGCAGGAGCTGGTCTCCGAGTACCGGGCCTTCGGGCGCGTGGACGACGAGCTGCGCTGGGCGCCCTTCCTCTGCCGGCTGCCCATGCCCAGCGCGGCGAGAGTGAGTCAGGCCGCGGCGGGCCCCCACGGCCGCAAGGTCTACTTCGTCTACGCGAGCGACCGAGCCGCGTACGTCGGCCTGACCCGCGGCGGAACGGCGACGCCGCCCATCGGCTTCACCGTCGTCAAGGAGGCGTTCTCTCCCCGCGCCGTGGACGCCGCGGAGCTCGACGCGCGCCCCGGCTGGACGGCGTTGCCCATCCCAGGCGCACCCGAGACGTCCGAAGGCGCCGGGTTTGCGATGCTCGGCGCGGAGGGACGCGGCACCAGCCGCAATGTATACCGTCCCATCCACGACGAGTCCGGCCAGCTCACCGGCGCGGGCGCCTTTCGCGGCCTCTACGTGATGCGGTACGTCGGCGCCGGGGCCCGCACGGACGCAGGGTGGGTGTACGCCACGATCGACGCCGACGGGCAGGTCACCTCGTCGGGGCTCAACCGCACCTGCATGAGCTGCCATCGTTCCGCCCCGCACGGCCGCCTGTTCGGCAACGACGGGTGAGGCCGCGGCCCCCAAAACGACGGTGCGGACGCCGGCCCACTCCGACAACTCACGCCATCGGCGGGCGTTGGCTTGCGGCGTGGTCGCTTACTCACTAAGACCGGCGCTCCCGAGCCCTCTGTGGGCTCCAGCTCAACGCTCCAGCTCAACGGAATGGGACCGGCGATGAAGGACCTCAGCAAGTACCGGAACATCGGCATTTTCGCCCACGTGGACGCAGGTAAGACGACCACGACGGAGCGGATTCTCAAGCTCACCGGCAAGATCCACAAGATCGGTGAGGTCCACGATGGTGCCGCCACGACCGACTTCATGGAGCAGGAGCAGGAGCGTGGCATCACGATCCAGTCCGCGGCGACGACCTGCTTCTGGAAGGACCACCGGCTCAACATCATCGACACCCCCGGGCACGTCGACTTCACCATCGAGGTCTACCGTTCGCTGAAGGTGCTCGACGGCGGCGTGGGCGTGTTCTGCGGCTCTGGCGGCGTCGAGCCCCAGTCCGAGACGAACTGGCGTTACGCGAACGACTCGAAGGTCGCCCGCATCATCTACGTGAACAAGCTCGACCGCCTCGGCGCCGACTTCTACCGCGTGGTCGGCCAGATCAAGGACATCCTCGCCGCCAAGCCGCTCGTCATGGTGCTGCCCATCGGCACCGAGGCGGACTTCGTGGGCGTCGTCGACCTTCTCACGCGTCAGGCCATCGTCTGGGACGACACGGGCCTCCCGGAGAACTTCGAGATCCAGGACGTCCCCGAGGACATGAAGGAAGCGGTCGAGAAGTACCGCACCGAGCTCATCGAGACGGCCATCGAGCAGGACGACGACATCTTCGAGGCGTACCTCGAGGGCACCGAGCCCACCGTCGAGCAGCTCAAGGCGTGCATCCGCAAGGGCACCCGCGACCTGGCCTTCTTCCCGACGTTCTGCGGCTCCGCGTTCAAGAACAAGGGCGTGCAGAACGTGCTCGACGCGGTCGTCGACTACCTGCCCAGCCCGACCGAGGTCAACCCGCAGCCCGAGATCGACCTCGAGGGCAACGAGACCGGCGAGTTTGCCCTCGTCGACCCCGAGGGCCCCGTCCGGGCGCTCGCCTTCAAGATCATGGACGACCGCTTCGGCGCGCTGACGTTCGTGCGCGTCTACTCGGGCACCATCAACAAGGGCGACACCCTGGTGAACACCTTCACCGGACGGAACGAGCGCATCGGCCGCATGGTCGAGATGCACGCCGACGACCGCTCGATGGTCGACAGCTGCCAGGCGGGCGACATCATCGCCATCGTCGGCCTCAAGAACGTGCGTACGGGTCACACCCTCGCGGACGTCAAGAACCCCGCGACGCTCGAGCCGATGGTCTTCCCCGACCCGGTCATCTCGGTCGCCGTCATCCCGCGCGACAAGGCCAACAGCGAGAAGCTGAGCACCGCGCTCGGCAAGATGGTCGCGGAGGACCCGTCCTTCCAGGTCGAGGTCGACGAAGAGTCGGGCGAGACGATCCTCAAGGGCATGGGCGAGCTCCACCTCGACATCAAGGTGGACATCCTCAAGCGCACGCACGGCGTCGAGTGTGACCTCGGCAAGCCGCAGGTCGCCTACCGCGAGACGAACACGAAGGCCATCGACGACTCCTACACCCACAAGAAGCAGACGGGTGGCTCGGGCCAGTTCGCGAAGATCGAGTACACGGTCGAGCCGCTCGAGACGGGCTCCGGCTTCGAGTTCGAGTCCAAGGTGACCGGCGGGCGCGTCCCGAAGGAGTACATCCCCTCGGTCGAGAAGGCCTTCAAGGCGCTGCTCCACAAGGGCCCGCTCATCGGCTTCCCGCTCCTCGACTTCAAGGTCACGCTCACGGACGGCGGCTTCCACGCGGTCGACTCCTCGCAGATGGCCTTCGAGGCGGCCGGTCGCGCGGCCTACCGCCAGACCATGCCGAAGTGTGGCCCGCAGCTGCTCGAGCCCGTCATGAAGGTCGATGTCTTCGTTCCGGAGGACAACGTCGGTGACGTCATCGGCGACCTCAACCGTCGCCGCGGCATGATCAGCGGCCAGGTCCAGACCCCGACCGCCATCCGCATCAAGGCCGAGGTGCCGCTGTCCGAGATGTTCGGCTACATCGGCGACCTCCGCTCGGCGACGTCCGGCCGTGGTCAGTTCTCCATGGAGTTCAGCCACTACGCCCCGGTCCCGAACAACATCGTCGTGAAGGTCCGCGAAGAGGTGAAGGCGCGCGAAGAGGCTCGCAAGTAGCATCTCGCCAGCTCCACTCGACGGCGGCGGTGTCCCTCACGGGGCGCCGCCGTTCGTCTTTCGGGAGGTTCCCGCGCGTGGTGGCCGGGGGTGCGACTGAGTTGGCACTCTTGGTGCAGCTCACCGCGGCATGCTGGTTCGTTTCCTCCCTTCGGGACGCCTCCCACCGGAACTCCGCCCGTGGCCCGCAACGGTCGTGACGCTTCGGCGTAACGCGGCTTACGCCCTGTTGGTATTGCTGAGCGCATCCGTCGGGACCGGCTGCTACCTGTCTCACGAGCGCCGCATCTCGCTGCCCGACGCCGAAGTGGATGCCGCGCTGGATGCGTCGACGCCGGCCGTCGACGCGTCGACACCAGACGACGCCGGGTGCTGTTCGCTCGCCTGCCAAGACAGGGCAGGCAACCGAACCGTGTGCAGCGCGACCCAGAGCTGCACAGCCACCGGATGTGCTCCGAGCTGCGCGTTCGCCACCTGCGACGGCGTCTGCTGCCTCGACGGGGAACTCTGCGGGTCCGACGGGAGCTGCCAGGTTCCCGAGCGAGAGTGCCTGACGGACCGCGAGTGCGGAGAAGGGCTCCTGTGCGAGCCGTTGACCCGGCGCTGTGTCGTTCCCCCGAACCGAGGGTGCCGTTTCGAACCTCCCGTCGGCGAGTTTCGCCCCGAGATCCAATGGGAGTACACAGACCACAACGTCATCAGCATGCCGATCATCGTTCAACTCACGGACGACGATCGCGACGGAGACCGTGACGCCGCCGACACGCCTGACGTCGTCGTGGCGACGTACGACCAGTACGACGGCCCGACGAGCATCGTCGCGCTGTCTGGCGACGACGGGCGTGTGCTCTGGGAGACCGGCGCCGACGTGACCGTGTGCCCGTTCACCACATTGGCGGCCGCCGACCTCGAAGGGGATGGCGCGATCGAGATCGTGGCGGTCATCGCCGAAGCGGGGTCTCTGTGTCGACTGAGCACGGACAACCAAGTCGACATCGGCGTGTTCTCGAACGACGGCGCGTTGATACGTCGCCTCCCGGTCGAGGGGGATACGAAGTATGGGGCGATCAACCTGGCGGACTTCGACGGCGACGGCCAAGTGGAGATCCTCGCGGTGGGCACGCTTCTTCGTCACGACGGGACGGTGGTGTGGCGCGTCGAGGCCCTCAACGGGCTCACCTCGGCCCACGCGGTGGCGGACCTCGATGGCGATGGGCGGCTCGAGGTCGCCGCGAGCGACTTCGCGGTCGATGACAACGGGGACATTCTGTGGCGCAGCGATCCCGTCCCGGACGGACACGCCGTCGTCGCGCGCATCATCGAGACCTCTGGCTCCACCGGCCCCCAGGTCGTCTCGGTCAACGGCGACCGCCTCCAGGTCTTTGATGGAGCAACCGGACGCAGCCTGTTTGGCCCCCTCTTCTACGAACGGAGCGCCGGTCTCGCCGGCCCGCCGACCGTCGCCGATTTCGACGCCGATGGCCTCCCGGAGATCGGCGTGGCGGGAGAGCGGAGGTACCTGGTGTTCGACCTGAACGAGCCGCCAACGCACACCTTGTGGAGCGTGCGCAGCGAGGACCTCTCGACCGGGTCGGTGGGGTCGACGGTCTTCGACTTCGACGCCGACGGGTCGGCCGAGGTCGTCTACGGCGACGAGTGTCGCCTGCAGATTCTCGACGGCCGGACCGGCCGGACGATTTGGGACACGCTGAGCCCCAGCGGCACGGTGCTGGAATACCCGGTCGTGGTCGATGTCGACGGCGATGGGAACGCCGAGCTCGTGGCGGTCAGCAACATCGTTCCGGGATCGGATCCGATCTTCGATTGTGGCCGGCGAAGTCGCTCCGGCATCCCCCCGAACCGAGGGGTGCGCGTGTACCGGGACCGACTGGACAACTGGGTGTCGACGCGGACGGTATGGAACCAGCACGCGTTTCACATCGACAACATCGACGAGAACGGCCGCGTACCTCGTGACCCGCCGCGTAGCTGGGAGCGACACAACACCTATCGACTGAACCAACTCGCAGACGCTCGCTCCGCGACCTACGCGCCGGACCTCGCGATCACCGCAGCCGAGGCCACGTCCGCCGGCTGCGGGGCGGCGCGGATCCGCGCGAGGGTCGAACAACGGGGAGCCCGTGGCGTCGCCGCGGGTCTCCAGGTGGCGGCGTACACGCGAGACGGGACGCTCGTGGGAACCGGTACCACAGCAGGTACGCTCGTCCCGGGGGCCGCTGAGTGGGTGGCGTTCGACCTGGATCTCCCCACGTCGGGGCTCGGCGACGGGAGCATCACCATCGTGGCCGACGACGACGGAACGGGACGAGGCTCACACTCCGAATGCGACGAGACCAACAACCGGTTCAGCGCGGTCACGCTCCGCTGCCCCGGGTGATTGTCGGGTCGGCCGCGCCACGGCGGTGCCCGCCCGCACCGTCTGCCTTTTGAGCGCACCACGACGCTGAATCCCCGAACCACGCTCGACGCGGGAACAAACGCGAAACGAACCGAAGTGCTCACACGACGCGGTCGCTGGTCGTGAAGTTCGCGTCGATCCAGGCGTGCAGCTGGGGCAACTCGAAGCGGTCCAACAGCGGCAGGAACGAGCGCTCCACGCGGTCGTCTCGCGTGATGGCGTCGAACGGACGCACACCCACGTCCTGGGCGCCGAGGATGTACGGCATCACCTCGGTGTCGCCGCGCTCGAAGGCCTGAAACAGCAGCGACGTTTTCAGGTAGGCGGCCGAGACGTCAGCGAAACCCGGCCGCACGCCCCGCAGGTAGCGCGAGAAGGGCTCCGCGATCACCCGCTTCTCGGGCGCGTCCGTGAGCCCGTGGGCTGCGAGCTGTTGCATGAAGTAGGCGCTCGCGGAGGGCGGGTTCGCCATCGCCGCACGGGCCTCGCGCTCGTAGCCCTCGGCGACCACCACGAGCGCCATGTCGGTGTGGGACAGCGCGCGCGCGATTTCGGCCAGCACCGGCTCCGGGAAGTGAAAGAACGGCAGCACGATCAAGTGCGCCCGCGCCGCGACCCCGCAGTGCAACGCGTGCCGACCGCTCTTGTTGCCCATCATCTCGAGCAGGTAGACGCGCTTGTGCGTGAATGCGTCCTCGTAGAGCCCACGGGCCACGCGCGCCCCGGTCTCGATGCCGCTGAAGAAACCGATGGCGCGGTCGCTCGCCACGTCGTTGTCGACCGACACATTGATGAAACCTGCCGTGGGCTTGTTGTCCCCGAAGTCGGTCATCCATGCCTTGGTGGCGTCGAGCGTGCCGTTCCCCCCGACGCAGATCAGGTGAGTGAACCCTTGGCGGCGAAAGCTCTCCACCGCCTCAACCCGGCGCGCCACGTCATGAAACCGGCGGTACCGCTCGGAGCGGAAGTCGCTCCCGGGGTCTTGAACGCGGCGCCCCATCGAGCGCGCAGGGATCCCCTTCGCGAGCAGCCGATAGCGCTCCTTTCGATCCACGATCAGGCGCTCGAACGGGAGCTCGGAGACGTTGTCCGAGGTGAGCGAGCGCAAGCCCTGCGTCGCCGCCCAGACCTCGTAGCCGTGCCGGATGCCCTGCTCGGTGATCGCCACCGCCACCGACGAATAGCCGGGCGCGTTGCCCCCGTCGAAGACGGCCAAGACGCGGCGCTCCGAGCTCGGCATCCGGCTCGGGCGGAGGAACTTCACGCGGGGGTCCATGGGCCCATCGTATCGCCCTTCCGCGCCGCGCGGCGAACCGAGGATTGGATCGGAGGTGGGCTACGGTGGCAGCCGGCATGAGGACAGCGAAGCGCGTGCGCACCTCAACGGTTCTGTGTGTTGCCGAGCAGCCTGACTGATGGCGTTCCACGCAGGCTGAGCGATGGACATCCCAGAGCCTGCACGAGAGCCGCCACCCCGATGATGGCCATCGCGAGCATGGCGGACGACGGCCATCGCGCATCCCGGCGGGAGTCCGCCAGCCGCACGATGGCCATCGC